>CAITDI010000050.1 GCA_903891095.1 uncultured bacterium
ACGGAGATCTGGGATTACCTGCGCCTTCTCTACGCGCGCTGCGGCACGCCGACCTGCTGGCACACGGAAGAACGCGGCAAGGGCAAGGCGAAGACGCTGCACGTGTGCGGCAAGGAGATCAGCGCGTCGAACCCGAGCCAGATCGTCGAGACGCTGCTGACCAAGTTCGCCGGCAAGCGCGCGATGCTGTGCGCGCCGGTCGTGCGCGCGAAGAAGGGCTTCCACCGCGAGGTGCTCGAGGGCCTGCAGAAGCAGGGCCTCGTGCGCGCGCGCGCCAACGGCAAGGTCGTGGACCTCCGTGAACTGCTCAAGAACGCAGGCGAGAATCCGCTGGGCTTCGGCCGCTACGAGATGAACGACATCGACGCGGTGGTCGACCGCATCGTGCTCGAGGATTCGGCGCGGCAGCGCATCGCGGAGAGCGTCGAGACCGCGCTCAAGCTCGCAGAGGGTTCGCTCGTCGTGCTGATCGAGGACGCGGCCGCCAAGGACGGGTGGGCCGAGCACCGCTTTAGCGAGAAGTTCGCGTGCCCCGACCATCCGCAGTGCGCGCTCGACGAGCTCGAGCCGCGCATCTTCAGCTTCAACTCGCCGCAAGGCGCGTGCGCGGCGTGCTCGGGTCTCGGCACGGTCAACGAGTTCGACGAGGAACTCTGCGTGCCCGACATGAGCAAGCCCGTGCGCGAGGCGATCGAGCCGTGGCGACGCAACGGCCGGCGCATGAACATCTACTACGCGCGGCAGATGCGGGCCTTCGGCGCCGCCGCGAAGATCGACCTCGACACGCCGTACGAGGAGCTGCCCGCGAAGATCCGCACGCTGCTCATGCACGGCAGCGAGGCCGAGGGCGTGAAGGCCGCGTTCGAGTGGGAAGGCGTGCTGCCGCACCTCAAGCGACGCACGACCGACACCGAGAGCGAGAACGTGAAGGAGCGCCTGATGGCCTACATGAGCCAGGCGCCCTGCCCCGTTTGCGAAGGCAGGCGCCTGCGCCCCGAGTCGCTCGCGGTCAAGGTCAGGAGCGGCACGCTTTCGCTGTCGATCGCGGACATCGCCGCGCTCACGGTGTCGCGCGCGCTCGCGGCGGCGAAGTCGCTCGACCTCTCGCAGGAGCAGCGCCAGATCGCCGCGCCGATCCTCAAGGAGATCGAGGCGCGCCTCGGCTTTCTCGCGTCGGTCGGCCTCGAGTACCTCTCGCTCGACCGCACGAGCTCGACGCTCTCGGGCGGCGAGGCGCAGCGCATTCGCCTCGCGACGCAGGTCGGCAGTGGACTCGTCGGCGTGTGCTACGTGCTCGACGAGCCGACGATCGGCCTGCACCAGCGCGACAACGACCGGCTGATCGCCACGCTGCGCAGGCTCTGCGACATCGGCAACACCGTGCTCGTGGTCGAGCACGACGAGGACATGATGCGCGCGGCCGACTGGATCGTCGACATCGGCCCAGGCCCAGGCCGTCACGGCGGCACGCTCGTGGCCGAGGGCAACCTCAACACGCTCGCCGCACATCCGACCAGCCTGACGGGCGAGTACCTCTCGGGCCGCCGCAAGATCGAGATCCCCGCCAAGCGCCGCGCGCTCAGCGAGAAGAAGGCGATCGTGGTCAAGGGCGCGAAGGAGAACAACCTCCAGTCGGTCGATGCGGCGTTCCCGCTCGGCGGCATCGTGTGCGTGACGGGCGTCTCGGGCTCGGGCAAGTCGACGCTCGTCAACGACATCCTGCTCAAGGCCGCGCAGAAGCACGTGCTCGGCGAGAAGACCGCGCCCGGCGCGCACGCGAAGGTGACGGGCCTCGACTCGATCACGCGCGTGGTCGAGGTCGACCAGTCGCCGATCGGCCGCACGCCGCGGTCGAACCCCGCGACCTACACGGGGATCTTCGACGAGATCCGCAAGATCTGGGCGCTCGTGCCCGAATCGAAGATCCGCGGCTACGAGCCGGGACGCTTCTCGTTCAACGTCAAGGGCGGCCGCTGCGAGGCGTGCCAGGGCCAGGGCGTCAAGCGCATCGAGATGCACTTCCTGCCCGATGTGTTCGTCGACTGCGAGGTCTGCAAGGGCAAGCGCTACTCGCGCGAGACGCTCGAGATCAAGTACCGCGGCAAGACGATCAGCGACGTGCTCGAGGCGACCGTCGAGGACGCGATGCAGTTCTTCGACGCGCATCCCAAGATCAACCGCATGCTCGAGTGCCTGCGCGACGTCGGCCTCGGCTACGTGCAGCTCGGCCAGGCGTCGACGACGCTCTCGGGCGGCGAGGCGCAGCGCGTCAAGCTCGCGACCGAGCTCGGCAACGCGACCGACGCGGCCACGCTCTACGTGCTCGACGAGCCGACGACGGGCCTGCACTTTGCCGATGTCGCGCGCCTGCTCACCGTGCTGCAGCGGCTGGCGGACAAGGGCCACACGCTCGTCGTGATCGAGCACAACCTCGATGTCGTCAAGTGCGCCGACTGGATCGTCGACCTCGGCCCCGAGGGCGGCGACCGCGGCGGAACGATCGTCGCGACGGGCACGCCCGAGGCGATCGCCAAGCACAAGACGAGCTGGACCGGAAAATGGCTGAAGCCCCTGCTCGCGGCGCGATGAACGCGCCAGGAGCAAGGGCCCCAGATTTGACTCGCGGTTGATTCGCGATCAGCTGAACTTGAACTTGATGTCCGGGCCCGGCATGACGTGGCCGTCGATCGGGCAGACCAGCATGGCGACATGCACGTTGGCGACCGGCGCCTTGCGCGAGTTGTTGGCACGCGCGCGGGCGCGACGCATGATGTCGTCGAGCTCGCCGCAGAGCGAACGCACGCGGTTCATTTCGTCGTCGTTGAGGCTCTCCCAGTGCATGGAGAGCTTCTTCGCGGCGACTCCGCCCGGCGAACGCGCGTCGAGCGCGGTCAGGCGGCTCTCGTTGAGCCATGGGCGCATGAAGTCGACCACGCGCTGATTCTCGCGCTTGCTATCGCCGTCCACGGGGACGACGAGCTCCTCGGTCGAGACCTTGTAGTAGCGCGGACGCTTGCCACGGCGGCCAGGAGTCGGCTCGCCGGCGCGCGAAACGAGCAGACCGGCCTTCTCGAGATGGCGAAGATGGAAGTAGAGCGCGGTGCGGTTCAGGCCAACGGCCTGCGCGAGCTCGGTGACCGAGGTCTCTCCGAGCCGACGCGCCGCCTCGAAGATTCGAAGACGGAGCGGAAGACGGATGCCTTGCCAAACTGGAGCGCGCGACAACTGAAGCTTCGTGCTCTCTGCGGTTGAGTCAGACATGTACACACTGGTCCATGCGGCGCGAGGCGATCGTTCACGCGCCAAAGTGCAACTGATGTGCCGCTGAACCCGTAGATCGGGCGACGAGGTTCCAACGCGCAATGCCGTCGAGCGTTGGTGTGTGGAGCGGTGTCAAGCCGCCCACATGTCGCACAATCTGAAGGAGTTCGTGCGCTGCAAACTGCTGCAACGCTTCCCCGCGGCTCTCAAACCGCGCTGCCCGCGCTCGGCTCCTCACGACGAGGTGCCCTTCCGGCACGAGCAGACGCCTCACTTCCCGCAAGATCCCTACAGGATTCCAATATCGCTCCACGCTGTCAAGAAGCGCCAAAGATTTAAAGGCTCCTGTTGGAAGATTTGTCCGAGCGAGATCCGAGACAGCCACCAAGCGTAGGCGCTGCATATTCGTGTTTGAACGGTGGATGAATCCCTGTGCTGCTGCAATCGATGGTTCATGTTCTTCAACAGCGGTGACATCGACGCCGTCCCGCGCGCGCAGGAATGCACTCAGGCAATCGCGCGCACCGAGAATGGCGATCGGGCCTTCGAGCGTGCGAAGAGACGCGAGTTCAGCGGCGATGCGCGCCTGCAGCGCAATGTCGCTGGGAAAGTCGCGCCACTCGGATCCGGGTGCGGGATCGCCTGTGAGCATCGGGTCCCAACGCCGCGGACCGCCGAGGTGGGCGCGCGACACGAGCGGCGTGTCCTTCCATCGCTCCCACACCGCCTCGAGGTCGGGCGCGAGCCGATCGCAGCCCCACTTCTCGCGAAATCGGTCGAGGCTTCGCTGCAGGCCCGCGCCCGTGTCGGCGGTGTTCGGTCGCCAATGGCGCTCGCCGTGGAAATGACGAAAGACCACGCGCTTGGTCGCGAGCGCGCGCCAGTCGGCGAGGTTGAGGCGCATCGCGAGCTCTTCGGTCTGTCCGCGGAGAACGGTTTCGTCGTAGCCGCCGACCTGCGCGATCGCCTCGCGGCGCGAGGCGTGGAAGCAGCCCATCGCGTGCTCGACCTCGGCGACTTCGGGGAGCGCGTCCTCAGAGAGCCCCTGCCCGAGGTGGTGGTAGCCAAGCGGGCTCAGGATCGCGTCGCCAAAGGCATGGACGCGACCGTCGGGGAGTTTCTGCAGACCGGTCACCACGCCGACGCGCGGGTCGGAGTCGAGGAGCCGCACGCACTCCGCGACCCAGTGCGGGGTGTCGATCAGGATGTCGCCGTCGAGACGGCAGATGAAATCGCCAGTGGTCTGCGCGTGGAGGACATTGAGCACCTTGGAGAGCACGCCCGAGTGCGGGAGCTCGATCAGCCGCAGGAACGGCTGCCCAGCGCGCGGAGAGCCCGCGGGCCACGCGCGCCTCGACCAGGCTCGGGCGGTGTCGAGGCTGTCGTCGGTGGAGCCGTCGTCAGCCACGACGATCTCGAGATCGGTCGGGTCGGTCGCGAGCGTCTGCTCGAGGTTCGCGAGGAGGTCGCCGAGGAAATCGCGGGATCCATCGCGCGAGCTCGCGCGTCCGTTGTTGTAGTTGGGGATGATGACGGTCGCGCGGGGCACGACGCAACATCGTCGTTCTGCGGCGCGAGCCTGCAGCAACTCGGGCGGCGCCTTCGCGGCGCGCGCTACCATCCGACCATGCCCGCAGAATTCCCCCCGGTCGAATCCCCCAGGCTCGCGCTGCGCGTGCTCATGATGCCGCGCGACACGAACCACCAGGGAACGGTCTTCGGCGGCATCGTCCTCGCGCACATCGACCAGGCGGGATACGTCGAGGCGCGCCGACACGGGCTGCACCGCTGGGTGACGGCGTCGGTGGATCGCGTGGACTTCAAGGCCCCCGTGCACGTCGGCGAAGTCGTCGAGTTCCACGCGCGCACGATCCGGCTTGGGCGCTCGTCGGTGACGGTGCAGGTCGTGGTCGATGCCGAGCGTCTCGACGGCACCTGGGCGCGCGTGACCGAGGCGCAGCTCACGATGGTGTCGGTCGACGCGGCGGGCAAGTCGATTCCGTTCAGCAGTCCGACGACGACCGAGCACAAGCAGCCGGGGCAGGCGTGAGCGCGGCGCGCATCGGCATCCTGATTTCGGGTGGCGGGCGGACGGCGCTCAACATCGCCGCGGCCTGCGCGAGCGGCGCGATCGACGCGCGCGTGGCGATCGTGATCGCACATCGCGAGGAGATCGAAGGCGTCGCGCGCTGCCGCGCGGCGGGACTCCGCGTGGCGGTGGTTCCCGCCGATGCGCATCTCGCGGATGCGCTCGCCGACCGCGTCGACGCGGCGCTCGAGGCGGCGCAGGTCGACCTCGTGTGCCTTGCGGGATATCTGCGGCACTTCCGCGTCGGCGCTGCGTGGCGCGGGCGCACGCTCAACATCCATCCGGGCCTGCTGCCTGAGTTCGGCGGCCACGGCATGTACGGCCTGCGCGTCCATCGCGCGGTGATCGACGCGGGCGCGCGCGAAAGCGGCTGCACCGTGCACGAGGTCGACGAGGTCTACGACCGCGGTCCCGAGGTGCTCGTGCGCAAGTGCGCGGTGCTCGCGGGCGACACCGCGGAAACGCTGGCCGAACGCGTGTTCGCCGAGGAGTGCCTCGCGTATCCCGAGGCGATCAGACGATTCCTCGCGAGGCGCGCGGCGCCTGCGACTGCGACTGCGACTGCGCTGCACGGAGTCCGCGCGTGAGGCGCATCCGCGCTGCACTGCTCCTGCTTGCCAGCGCGATCGCAGCCGCATCGCAACAGGCGCACGCCGCGCCGCCGACGACGACCACTGCCACCGCCGAAAAACCCAAGCAGTCCGACGCCATCACCCGCGCGCTCGACGCGCGGCGCTTTGAAGAAGCCGAGACGCTCATCGAGGCGCGCATCGCCGACGGCGACCGCGACCCGATCCTGCTCTACAACTCGGCGTGCGTGCTGGCGCAGCTCGGCAAGCTCGCGCAGGCGGAGAAGCGCCTGCTCGAATGCGTCAAGGCGGGATTCCGCGACTTCGACACGATGGAGGCCGACACCGACCTCGAGCCGATCCGCGCGTCGCGCACCTACGAGGCGATCATGGAGGCGCGCGAGCGGGTCGAGAGCAAGCCGCGAGGCGATTCGCCCGCACCGCGCCAACGCCGCGCGCCCGCCCCGGACCCCGTCGCGCGCTGGAAGGAAGCGCACGGCGACAAGTACCGCTACGACACGCGCGGCGAGACCGACGACAACATCGCCTACGCGACCTGCCTCGACGAAGCCTCCCACGCGCGCATGAAGACGCTGCTCGCGGACCTCGAGAAGCACCTCATCCGCGCGTACTTCGGCAAGCCGCCGCAGGACAAGGTGCTCGTCGCGGTCGTGCGCCCCGAGGATGCCAAGATGTACCTCGACCGCCCCGAGGTGCGCGGCATGTACCTGCACAGCGAGCGGCGCCTCGTCACGCGCGACGCGGGGCAGAGCCTGCAGCATGAGTTCGTGCACCTGATGCACTTCGCGCAGCTCGAGCGCATCGGCCAGCGCCACCCGATCTGGGTGCAGGAAGGCCTCGCGAGCCTGTACGAGGACTACGACCTGCACGCCGACGGCTCGATCGAGTTCCGGCCCAACGTGCGCTTCAACATCGCGCGCAGGCAGGTCGTTTCCAAGACCGCGGAGAAGTGGCCCGCCCTCGTCAAGCTCTCGCCCGAGGCGTTCATGCAGAACGCGGAGCGGCTCTATCCGCAGGTGCGCTCGATGTTCGAGTTCTTCGCGCGCGAGGGCAAGCTCGAGGAGTTCTACCGGCAGCTCTGCGCGACATGGAAGACCGACCCGACCGGCACCGCCGCCATCGAGAAGGCGTTCGGCGAGCCGATCGCGCGCGTCGAGGACCGCTGGCGCAAATGGATGATCGACCGCGGCGCGATCGACGATTCCATCGGCGCGCGCGATGCGTCGCTCGGCATCACCATCGAGGACGCCGTCGACGGCGTGCGGATCAAGTCGTTCGTGATCAAGGCGGCCGCGAGGTCGGCGGGGCTCCGCGTGGGCGACGTCGTGATCGCGATCGGCGGGATTCCCGTGCGAAACCGCGAAGAAATGCTCCTCGCCGTCGCGAGGCTCAAGGTCGGCGAAGCGGTCGAGGTGAAGTACAAGCGCGACGGCAAGGAGTCCGTCGCCACGGTCACGCCGCGACCGCTCGGCCAGTAGCCGCGCGCGTTGCTACACTCGACCCACGATGCCGACTCCGTCGCCGGTCACATCACAACAGCAGGTCCGATCGTCCGGCGCGAGCCGGTTTTTCCTGCGCGGACTCGGCGTGATCCTGCCCAGCGTCCTCACGCTGTGGATCCTGGTCGCGGCGTACCGGTTCATCGACAACAACATCGCCGAGCCGATCAACGCGGGCATCCGGCTCGCGATCTCGGCGAGCGCGGAGTCGGCGCCGCTGCCGCAGTTCCTCCCCACGGCCGATGAACTCCAGGCGGAGCAGGACCGCGCCCAGCGCGCGCGGCAGGACGCCTCGGTCGACGCGGCGCGCTGGCGGCTCACCCGCGAGTCGGTCCGCGCCTGGTGGGACGCCCGCTGGTACCTCGACTTCGCAGGGCTCGTGCTCGCGATCGTGACGGTCTACATCCTCGGACGACTTGTAGGTGGATACCTCGGCCGCAAGCTGCTCGCGCTCTTCGAGTCGGGGCTGCTGACGGTGCCGGGCATCCGCCAGGTCTATCCCGCGCTCAAGCAGGTCGTCGAGTTCCTCTTCGGCGGCGAGAAGAAGAAGCTCAGCTTCAACCGCGTCGTGCTGATCGAGTATCCGCGCCCCGGCATGTGGTCGATGGGCCTGGTGACCGGCGACGCCGCGAAGGAGCTGCGCGCGACCGTCGGCGACAGCGTGACGGTGTTCGTCCCGAGCTCCCCCACTCCGTTCACCGGGTGGACCGTCACCGTTCCGCGCAGCGAAGTGCGCGAAGTTCCGCTCACCATCGACGAGGCGCTCCGCTACCTTGTCTCGGCAGGCGTCGTTGTCCCGGGGGACAAGCCGACGGCTCTCCAGAACCCAACCCCGCCGTCGCTTCCGTAACGCGACGGCGACAGCAGCATCAGAAAGAAGGCGTGCCATGCAGATCAACGTCAAGGGCAAGCATCTTGAGATCACCGAGGCCATCGACACGTACGTCCGCAAGAAGTGCGAGCGGCTCGTCCGCTACTTCGACAAGGTGCTCGCGATCGACTGCGTGATCGAGAAGGAGCCGCATGGCTACCACGTCGAGTTCATCGTCGACGTCGAGCACCACGACGACTTCATCGTGAACTACCGCGACGCCGACCTCTACGCCGCGATCGACCTCGCCGTCGACCGCGAGGCGCGCGTCCTCAGCGACCACAAGCAGCGCACGCGCGACCACAAGCACCATCAGTGAACCCAAGACCCGAACCACAGCAGGATCGAACGAATCACATGAAACTCCGTGAAATCGTCGTTGAGAAGGCGATCGTCCCCAACCTGGCCGCGACCAAGCGCGATGACGCCGTCAAGGAGCTCCTCGACGCGCTCGTCGCGAGCGGCAAGGTCTCCGCCGACATGCGCGACGTCTACGCGAAGTCGATCATCGCGCGCGAGAACAAGGGCTCGACCGGTCTCAACCACGGCGTGGCGATCCCGCACACCAAGAGCACCGCGGTCAAGACGCCGATGGCGGCGATCGGCGTGAGCAAGAGCGGCGTGGACTTCAACTCGCTCGACAAGCAGCCGGTGTACTCGATCTTCCTGCTGGTCTCGCCCGAGGAGAAGCCCGAGCTCCACCTCGACGCGATCCAGGCGATCTTCTCGCATCTCTCCAAGGACCAGTTCCGTCGCTTCCTTCGCCAGGCCACCACGGTCAAGGACGTGCTGACGCTTCTCGATGAAGCCGACGCCGGACAGGTCGCGCGCTGAACGCTGCCGATGCTTGCGGCGCAAACGACCATCGTCAATCGCCTCGGGCTGCATGCGCGGCCGGCGATGACGTTTGTCGAGGAAGCGACGCGGTTCATCGCCGCGATCACCGTGCGCAAGATGCCCGACGGCGAGACGGTCGACGGCAAGTCGATCCTGCAGATGCTGATGCTCGCGGGGACCTGCGGCACGGTGATCGAGATCACGGCCGACGGCAGCGACGAGTCCGATGCGATCGGCGCGCTGGTGCGGCTGGTCGAAGGCAAGTTCGGCGAGGACGAGTGACGCGCCGAGTGACGCGCCGAGTGACCCGCGCCGAGTGCGCCTAGCCGATCCGCTCGGTGGTGGTCGCGCGCCGCATGAGCTGGCCGAGCGCTTCCTTGGGATCGAGGCCGTCGAACACCATGGCAGCGACGGCTTCGCAGATCGGCAGCTCGATGCCGCGTTCGCGCGCGAGACGCACGAGCGCGCGCGCGGTGGGCACGCCTTCCACGACGGACGTCGTCGACGACAGCGCGTCGTCGACCTTTGCGCCGCGCGCGAGCCGCTCGCCAAAGCTGCGGTTGCGGCCTTCGGGCGCAAAGCACGTCGTGGCGAGATCGCCCGCGCCGGCGACGCCGAAGAACGTCTCGACCTGCCCGCCGAGCGCGACGCCGATGCGCGCGATCTCCGCGAGTCCGCGCGCCAGCAGCGCGCTCTTGGCGTTGGTGCCGAGGCCCATGCCGTCGGCGACGCCCGCGGCGATCGCGATCACGTTCTTGCACGCGCCTGCGAGTTCGACGCCGACGAGATCGGTCGACTGGTAGATCTTGGTCCACGGCGAGGTGAACACCGCGCCCACGCGCGCGGCGAGCGCGGGGTCCTCACACGCCGCGACCAGCACCGCGGGCCGTCGGCGCGCGAGCTCCGCGGCGATCGTCGGGCCGCTGAGCGCGACCACGGGATGCTGCGCGCCGCAGGTCTCGCGCAGGATGTCGCACGGAAGGCGGAACGACTCGACCTCGATGCCCTTGGCGACGCTCACGATCGGAACGCCCGCCGGCAGATGCGGCGCGAGGCGCGAGAAAGTCTGGCGGATGAACTGCGTCGGGATCGCGCACACGACGAGGGTCGCGGTCGCGAGCGCTGCGGGATCGGCGGTCACGGTCACCGAAGGCGGGAGCTGGAAGCCCGGCAGCCGCTCGCTCGATCGGGCCGACGCGAGGCGCGCGGCCTCCGCGGCAAACGGCGAGACGATCGTGACCGCCGCGCCGTGCGCGACCAGCATGTCGCTCAGGACGAGCGCCATCTGACCGTCGCCGACGATCGCGACATGCTCGCGAGCGCGCGGATCCTGCGCGTTCTGCTGCGAGTTCTGGTGGTTGGCCGCGGAGTGCACGGGCGCAGGATAACCGAGGTCAAGGACTGCCCCGAGGGGAGCGGTCCGCGAGGGGCGCCGAACATCCGACGGATGGCGGATGGGCGGCGGTCGGATGGGGCGTGGCGGCGGAGGCTCTGCTACTCTTCGACCTCTCGGATCACACCATGTCGACACTCACTTCGACCCCGACGGGTTCCACAGTTCCGGATTCCACCGCTCGCCTCGGCAACGACGACGCGGGCGGCGCCGAGCGCCTCGAGAAGCAGCTCTTCGTCGCCCTCTTCGGCGGCGTGCTGCTCCTGGCGGCCTGGGTATCGCACCTGTTCGGCATCGAAGGCACGGTCAGCAACATCCCGGCGCTCATCGGCGCCCTGGTGCTCGTGGTGCCGCTCGCCAAGGGCGCGTTCGAGGAGCTCCGCGAAGGCCGCGCCTCGAGCGACAGCCTCGCGAGCCTGGCCGTGTTCGCGGCGATCGCGAACGAGCTGTACCTCGCGGCGGGCTTCCTGGCGTTCTTCCTGTGGTTCAGCGAGCTCGTGCTCTCGCGCACCGCGTGGGGCGCGCAGCGCGCGATCCGCGAGCTGATCGAGCTCACCCCCGACATCGCGCGCCTGGTCGACGCCAACGGCGGCGAGCGCGAGGTGTCGCTCTCCGAACTGCGCCAAGGCTCGATCGTGCGCGTGCGTCCCGGCGAGAACCTGCCGGCCGACGGCGTCGTCCGCAGCGGTACATCCAGCATCAACCAGGCGTCGCTCACCGGCGAAGCCGTTCCGATCGAAGTGCAGGCGGGCGTGGCGGTCTACGCAGGCACGACCAACCTCACCGGCCAGATCGAGGTCGAGGTCACCGCCGTCAAGGGCGAGACCACCATCGGCAAGGTCGAGAAGCTCATCCGCGAGGCCGAGAGCGCGAAGGGCCGCAAGCAGGAACTCATCGAGCGCATCGCGGGCTACTACGTGCCCGTCGTGCTGATGGTCGCGCTGATCGTCTGGTTCTTTACCGCGAAGTCGGGCTCGCCCGACGCGAAGTCCGTCGCCGCCGAGCGCGCGATCACCGTGCTGGTCGTGACCTGCCCGGGCGCCCTGCTCATCGCGTATCCGACGGCGATGGTCGCTGCATTCGCCGCGGCCGCGCGCCTTGGCGTGATGATCAAGCAGACCCGCACGCTCGAGAGCGCTGCGGACATCGACACGGTCGTGATGGACAAGACGGGCACGCTCACCACGGGCAAGTTCGCGGTGAGCCGCCTCGCGCCGGCCGACGGCGTCGACGGCGCCGCGCTGCTGCAGGCTGCGGCCGACGCGGAGCAGTCGTCGAACCACCCGCTCGCCAAGTCGATCCTCGAGACCGCCGAGCGCGCGCGCATCGTGCCGCAGTCGCTGGTCTCGTATCGCGAGATCCACGGTCGCGGCGTCGCCGCGACCACCGCTGCCGGCGAGATCTTCGCGGGCCGCGGTGCGTGGATCATCGAGCTCAATCCGTCCACCGCCGCGGAGGTCAAGGCCGTCGAGGCCAAGATCGAAGGCATGTCGGGCGTGCACGTCATGGCGGGCGGCCGCTACCTCGGCGCCGTCGGCCTCGAGGACAAGCTCCGCCGCAACGCGGGCGAAGTCGTCGCCAAGCTGCGCGAACTCGGCGTGCGCCGCGTGTCGATCTTTACGGGCGACCGTCTTCCGGTCGCAACGCGCGTCGGCCAGGCGGTCGGCGTCGATGCGATCGAGGCCGAGTGCCTGCCCGAGGAAAAGCACGAGGAACTCAAGTACCTCATGCGCAAGGGTCACCGCACGCTCGTCGTCGGCGACGGCATCAACGACGGCCCGATCCTCGCGACCGCCGACGTCGGCGTGGCGATGGGTCTCTCGGGCTCCGACATCGCGACCAACAGCGCGGGCGTCGCGCTGATGAACGACGACCTGCGGAACATCCCGTTCCTCCTCGAGATCGCGCGCAAGGCCAAGTCGGTCATCGCGCTCAACATCACGGTGGCGATCCTCATGGCGATCGTGGGCCTCGCGCTCGCGGCGACCGGCCGGCTCTACATCTGGGTGACGCCGTTCTATCAGGCGGCTGCCTACATCTTCGTGATCGCGAACTCGCTGCGACTCGTGCGCTTTGGCGAGGAATTCGCGAGCACCGAAGAAGTCCGCAGGCAGGCGGAGGCCGACGCCGCCGCCAAGCCGACGCGCCGCATGCTGGCGTCGCCGAACTGATCGCGCGTTTGAACTTGCTACATTTCGCGGGCGCTTCCTCTCGGGAGCGCCCGCTTTGTTTCTGCTGCGGGTCAAACCTCGGGATCCCACCATGTCGAACCTCGCCACCATCCAGTCGCTCCTCGGCAACGAAGCCGATTCGCTCCTCACCTACAAGGCCAAGGTGTCGAAGGACATGCTCCACCTGCCGTCGCCGTCGATCGTCGACAGCGCATACGGCCCGACCGACCGCAGCCCGCAGGTGCTGCGCAGCCTGCAGGCGATGTTCGGCCACGGCCGCCTCGCCAACACGGGCTACCTCTCGATCCTTCCGGTCGACCAGGGCATCGAGCACAGCGCGGGCGCGAGCTTTGCCAAGAACCCGATCTACTTCGACGGCGAGAACATCGTCAAGCTCGCGATCGAGGGCGGCTGCAATGCGGTGGCGACGACCTTCGGCGTCCTCTCGAGCGTGTCGCGCAAGTACGCGCACAGGATCCCGATGATGGTCAAGATCAACCACAACGAGCTGATGACCTACCCGAACAAGTTCGACCAGATCATGTTCGGCTCGGTGCGCGACGCGTGGAACCTCGGCGCCTGCGCGGTCGGCGCGACGATCTACTTCGGCAGCGACAACTCGACGCGGCAGATCGTCGAGGTCTCGCGCGCATTCGAGGAGGCGCACTCGCTCGGCATGGCGACCGTGCTGTGGTGCTACATCCGCAACAACGCGTTCAAGTCGGGCGGCAAGGACTACCACACGTCCGCCGACCTCACGGGCCAGGCGAACCACCTCGGCGTGACGATCAAGGCCGACATCATCAAGCAGAAGCTCCCCGACATCAACGGCGGATTCACCGCGCTCAACACGGGCGACTCGAGCTACGGCAAGCTCGACAAGCGCATGTACACCGATCTCGCGACCGATCACCCGATCGACCTCTGCCGCTACCAGGTGCTCAACTGCTACGCGGGACGCAACGGCCTGATCAACTCGGGCGGCGCGAGCGGCGCGAACGATCTCGCCGAGGCCGTCAAGACCGCGGTCATCAACAAGCGCGCGGGCGGCATGGGCCTGATCTCGGGACGCAAGGCGTTCCAGAAGCCCATGAACGAAGGCGTCGCGATCCTGAACGCGATCCAGGATGTGTATCTCTGCAAGGACGTCAGCATCGCGTGACGCGGGTAGCGTGCCGAACGCACGGCCGTCGATGCAGCCCAAATGAAAGTGCTTCTCGCCATGTCCGGCGGCGTCGACAGCTCGGTCGCCGCGGCCTTGCTGCAGCGCGACGGACATGAGGTCGTCGGCTGCTTCATGCGGCTCGGCAGCCCTGGCGAGGAACTCGAGACGCCGATCGACGGCGCCGAGTGCAAGGTCGGGCAGGCGCGCATCGGCCATCAAGGCTGCTGCTCGATCAACGACGCCGCCGACGCGCGGCTCGTCGCGGCCAAGCTCGCGATCCCCTTCTATGTCGTGAACTTCCGCAACGACTTCGGGCGGATCATCTCGTACTTCGAGGAGGAGTACCACGCGGGGCGCACGCCGAACCCGTGCGTGCGCTGCAACGACTGGCTCAAGTTCGGCAAGCTGCGGCAGTACGCGGAGCAGCTCGGGTGCGACGCCGTCGCGACGGGCCACTACGCGCGCGTCGCGCAGACCGACGCGGGGCCGCGCATCCAGCGCGGGCTCGACCGTGCGAAGGACCAGTCGTACGTGCTGTTCGGGATCGGCCGCGAGGCGCTCGCGCGCATGATGCTGCCGATCGGCGAGATGGAGAAGCCGTTCGTGCGCGGACTCGCGCGCGAGCATGCGCTGCCCGTGTCGGACAAGCCCGATTCGCAGGAGATCTGCTTCGTGCCCGACGACTACGCGGCGTTCCTCGAGCGGCGCAAGCCCGAGCGCTTTGCCGAGGGCGCGATCGTCGACGAGTCGGGCCGCGAGCTTGGCCGGCACGACGGGCACCAGCACTTCACGGTCGGTCAGCGCAAGGGCATCCGCGTGCCGGCGACGATTCCGCTCTATGTCCTCCGCAAGGATCCCGAGCGCAACGCGGTCGTCGTCGGTCCGCGCGAGGCGCTCGACGTGCGCGCGGTCGAGGCGGGCGAAGTCGTGTGGTACGGCGACGAGCGCGCCGCGACCGAACTCGTGTGCACGGCGCAGGTTCGCGCGCACGGCGCGCCGATTCCAGCGCGCGCGACGGTCCTCGAGCGCGACGGCGCGCGCGTCCTCTCGGTCGCGTTCGACCGCGCGGAACCGGGCGTCGCGCCCGGACAAGCTGTCGTCTGCTACGACGCCGAGGAGCGCATCCTCGGCGGCGGGTGGATCGCGGCTACATTCCGCGCGTGATCTACGCAGGCATCGACGAAGCGGGATACGGGCCATTGCTCGGTCCACTCTGCATCGGAGCGAGCGCATTCCGCCTCGCTGGCGATGCCGCGCCCGCGATCGGATCGACGCCTGCGTCGCCGCCCGACCTGTGGAAGCTGCTCGACGCGGGCGTCTGCCGCAAGCCGAAGGACGCCAGGCGCCGCATCGCCGTCGCCGACAGCAAGAAGCTCAAGAGCGCGGGCAAGCAGCCGCTGGTGCATCTCGAGCGCGGCGTGCTTTCGTTCGCGCAGCTCGCCGACGCCGCCGGCGACATCGCGACCGACGACGCGCTCTTCGCGCAGCTCGGCGTGCGCGCGCGCGCATCGGCGCTCGCGCCGTGGCACGCGCTCTCGCTGCCGCTGCCCGAGTGCATGACCGCCGCCGAAGCCGGCATCGCGCGCAGCACCGTGCGCCGCGCGCTCGCGCGGGGAGAATGCGAGCTCGCGCACTTCGGCGTGACCGCGCTCGACGCGCCCGCGTTCAACGCGCTCTACCGCACGCTCGCCAACAAGGCGCACGTGAACATGTCGGTCGTGTTCGAGGCCGTGCGCCACATCGACATGCTGCGCGGCGACGAACCCGCGCTGCTTGCGATCGACCGCCAGGGCGGACGATCCGACTACACGCGCGAGCTCGACGCGCACGTCGCGCGCGGACGCCGCGTGCGCACGATCGAGGAGAGCGACACGCGCTCCGCGTACGAGGTCGGCGACGGCTTCGTCATCACCTTCGAGGTCGAGGCCGAGGAGCGGCACCTGCCCGTGGCGCTCGCGTCGATGGGAGCGAAGTACACGCGCGAGCTCTTCATGCGGCGGCTCAATGCGTGGTTCGCCGAGCGCATGCCTGGGATCGAGCCGACGGCGGGCTACGTCGAGGACGGGCGGCGCTTCCTGACCGAGGTCAAGCCGATCCTGGTCCGCGAAGCGATTCCCGAGTCGGAATTCACGCGGGTCGTCTGAACGCCCGCGCCGGCCGCCGACTGCCGCGACGCACCCCCCGCAATCCGCGTTTTTGAAGCCCAATTGCGCTTTCGCCGCGCCGCGGCTCGGCAACCACTCGGCCAACGGCACGCACCGCTCCCGACCGACCGCAGCCGCACGCCGCCGTTCGGGCCAACCTATTGCATTCAACCGAAGAGACTTCTACACTCCCCGACTCGGCAGAATTCCTGCCGCAGCGAGACTTCCGTGACCAGCACCGACGACCCCTCCTGTACCGGTACCGAGCCCTGCGCGTGCGCGCGCGTGGGTTCGTCGCCGCGCGACTGGTTGAGGGGCGCCACCGAGCGCAGCGCCTGAACCGCCGACGCTCACTGCTCCGGAAATCCGACCCGTTCCTTCATCCTTGCTTCACCATCGCCGAGCCCTCGGCGAAGACTCTGACTCTCAACCGGTTTCGAAACCACCGTCCCGCCCGTCGGCGGGCAACACTCAGGATCCTGACATGGCTACCGATCTCAAGAAGGTCCGCAACATCGGCATCTGCGCGCACATCGACGCAGGCAAGACGACCGTCTCCGAACGCATCCTCTTCTACACCGGCCGCAACTACAAGATCGGCGAAGTGCACGAAGGCATGGCGACGATGGACTTCCTCCAGGAAGAGCAGGAGCGCGGCATCACCATCCAGTCGGCCGCGACGACCTGCCCGTGGGACAAGGACGGGGTCGCCTACAAGGTGAACCTCATCGACACCCCGGGCCACGTCGACTTCACCATCGAAGTCGAGCGCTCGCTGCGCGTGCTTGACGGCGCGTGCGCGGTGTTTGACGGCAAGGAAGGCGTCGAGGCGCAGTCCGAGACCGTGTGGCGCCAGGCCGACCGCTACGGCGTTCCGCGTCTCTGCTTCATCAACAAGATGGACAAGATGGGCGCCGACTGGGACTTCTCCTTCGCGTCGATCCGCTCGCGCCTCGGCGCCAACGGCATCGCCATCCAGATCCCGATCGGCAAGGGCAACGACTTCATCGGCGTCGTCGACCTCGTCGAGATGAAGGCCCTCTACTTCTCCGCCGAGGACCAGGGCGCGACCATCACCGAAGGCGAGATCCCGGCCGACCTCAAGGACAAGGCCGAGTTCTACCGCGCCGAGCTCATCGAGAAGGCCGCCGAAGTCGAGGACGTCCTCATGGACCAGTTCCTCACCGACGCGTCCAAGATCACCAACGAGATGATCAAGGCCGCGCTCCGCAAGGGCACGATCGACATCAAGTGCTTCCCCGTCCTCTGCGGCGCGGCGCTCAAGAACATCGGCGTGCAGAAGATCCTCGACGCCGCCGTCGACTACCTGCCGAATCCGACCGAGCGTCCCGACACCAAGGGCGTCAACCCGGACGACGTGAACCAGGCGATGACCCGTCCGCATGATCCGAAGGCGCCCTTCTCGGCGCTCGTGTTCAAGGTCGTGTCGGACATCCACGGCGACCTCACCTACATCCGCGTCTACTCGGGCACCCTGGACAAGGGCACGCGCGTGCTCAACCCGGGCACCGGCAAGCGCGAGAACGTCAGCCGCATCTTCGAGATGCACGCGAACGACCGCAACGCGCTCGAAGCCGTCGACGCCGGCAACATCGTCGCCGTCATCGGCCTCAAGAACTCGTACACCGGCGACACGATCTGCGATCCGGACCACCCGATCATCCTCGAGCGCATGACCTTCCCCGAGCCGGTCATCTCGATGGCGATCGAGCCGATCACCGGCGACGACAAGAAGAAGCTCGGCGATGCGCTCACCACCATCCGCCGCGAGGACCCCTCGTTCCGCTCGAACTACAACGACGAGACGGGCGAGACGATCATCGCGGGCATGGGCGAGCTGCACCTCGAGATCATCAAGAACAAGCTCACGCGCGACATGAAGATCGGCGTGAACGTCGGCAAGCCGCGCGTCTCGTACCGCGAGACGATCACCGGCACCGCGAAGGAAGTCCGCGGCCTGTTCAAGAAGCAGACCGGTGGTCGCGGTCAGTTCGGCGACGCCGTCGTCACCGTCATGCCGATCACGCCCGAGGAGGCGGCGGCTGAGGAACTGAAGATGAAGGACGGCGTCGTGTTCGAGGACAAGATCTCCGGCGGCGTCGTGCCCCGCGAGTTCATCCCGTCCATCGAGTACGGCGTGCGTCAGGCTGCGGCGTCGGGCGTTCTTGGCGGCTACCCCGTCATCAACGTGCGCGTCCAGCTCGTGTTCGGTTCGTACCACGACGTCGACTCGAGCCAGGTCGCATTCGAGCAGGCCGGCATGCTGGCCTTCCGCGAGGCGATCATGAAGGCGAAGCCGGCGCTCCTCGAGCCCATCATGAAGCTCGTCGTCACCACGCCGGACGAGTTCTTCGGCAACGTGTCGGGCGACATCGCGTCCCGCCGCGGCCAGATCACCGACCAGGAGATGCGCGGCAACGCGCGTCTGCTCACCTGCGAAGTGCCGCTGTCGGAGCTCTTCGGCTACACCACGACGCTGCGCTCGATGACCCAGGGTCGCGCGACCAGCTCGATGGAGCCGCTGACCTACCGCGTCATGCCGGAGAAGCTCAAGGACGCCGTCCTCAAGAAGTGATCGCAAGTCACGAGTAAACCACCAGCCGCCGGCCTTGCGCCGGCGGCTGTTTCTTTTGAGACGATACGAGTCGCGTGACGGCGCGCATCGGCGTGCCTACCATGGCGCCCCATGGCCGACGCGCAGGGCGACGCAGCCGATCTCCAGAATGACCGCGGAGTGTTCCGCGCCGAGTACGAACGCGAACTCGGCAAGTGGCTGCGCAGGCGCCTCGGGTGGCTGTGCATCGCCTACGGCGTGTTCTGGACGCTGTCGACGACGCTGGTCATCGTGTCGACGCTGATGGCGGAGCAAGCCAAGCCGGCACAGGTCGCTCCGCCGATGAGCCCGGTCGAGATCCGCGCCGATCGCGCGGAGAAGCGCGCCGAGGCCGGCCTCCCGCCGCGCCCAGGCGATGCGCGCGCGATCGAAGCCGCGCACGCGCTCGAGAAGCGCCGCGAGGAACGCCAGCGCGGCAGCGAGGCCCTCGTCTCGACGATCGATGCCTCGGCATGCTCGCGCGCGAGATCGCGCAGGACATTCGCCGCCCGACACGCCGAGACGGGCAGCAGAAGCCCCCGCCACCGCAGAGCGGATCGCGCTTGATGGATCGCTGGTGGCTCGACGAGCCGCCGGCTGCATCGGATGGCCATCCTGTGGCGACGCCGGCCGATGGGCCAGGCTCAACGCGCGCGACGCCGGAGGATGCGCACGCGGCGGGGACTTCGCCTGCTGATGGTGGCGAGCGCGTCGATGGAACTGCGAAACCGACGGCTGGCGCTGGTGCTGGTACCGGTACCGGTGCCGACGCCGGCGCCGAGATGAAGGGCGACGCGAGCAACGAACCAGCGACTGAGCCAGACGCGGAGACCATTTCGTCGTCCGCGTCGACGGCAAAGTCGACGGCCACGGCTCCGCTCGTGCTCCCTTGGTGGGCGTGGGTGCTCTCCGCACTGCCGATCTTCGGCGTGGTTGTCTGGTACGGACTCGCCGTGCGCCCCAAGCTCTACACGCGCGAGGAGCTGGTCACAGCGGCGTCGCGCATGGTGCTGACGCTGAGCCTGCTCAACTTTGCGTTCGAAAGCGCGCTGCTGCTGGCCGACCCGAACGCGCCGGTCCTGCCGCTGGTCTCGGTGTTCTGCTGGCATCTGACGGCGTCGCTGTTCCTGCCCTGGAGCTGGCGCGAGTCGCTGCGGCCGATCGTGCCCGTCCTCATCTGCTGGGCGCTCCTGCGCGCAGGACTCGCAGCCGGCGACGGGTCGTGGGTCTCGACCGCGCTCAGCATCGCGTTTGCTCCGCTGCTCTTCCTGCCGGCGCTGGTGCTCTGCTACACGCGCCTGCGCTGGCACCGCAACCGCTTCAAGACGGGCTTCGTCGGGCGCCGCTTTCTCGAGATGCGCCGCGAGTTCGTGCAGGCGCGCGCGGTGCACGAGTCGCTCTTCCCCAAGCCGATCGACGCGGACTGGATGCGCTTTGAGTTCAGCTACCGCCCGGCGGCGGACATCGGCGGCGACTTCATCCACGTGTGGACCGACGATTCGGAGCGGTTCCATCTCGCGCTGATCGACGTGACGGGCCACGGCCTCGCGAGCGCGATGAGCGTCGCGCGCATCCACGGCGAGATCGAGCGTCTGCGCGACGAGTACCCCAACGAGGGCCCTGCGAAGATCCTCGCGCGGCTCAACCGCTACTTCCACCGGCTGCTCGCGCGGCACAAGCTGTACGCGAGCGGCATCCTGCTCACGATCGATCCGCACAGCGGCGAACTGCGCTACGCCAGCGCGGGCCATCCGCCGATGTTCCTGCGCTCGCGAGGCAAGATCACCGAGCTCGAGTCGACGACCCTCCTGCTCGGCGCGGCCGACGACTCGATCTTTGGCGAGGAAGAACTCACCGTCAAGCTCGAGGAAGGCGACACGCTCGTCCTGTTTACCGACGGCGCATACGAGGCGCAGAGCCCGCGCGGCGAGCGGCTCGGGCTCGATCGCATCCGCGAGATCATGCAGCGCCCCACCGCGCCGCCGCGCTGGACGCAGTACATGATGCGGCTCGTCGAGACCTTCGAGGCGGGCATGGCCGAGGACGACCTGCTGATCGCGGAAGTCAACTTCCTCAGCCGCCGATCGGTCTCGTCGATCACGGGCGACGATGTGCCGATTCCGGCGCAGCGCTACGCCGGCGCGGGCGCGGGATCGGGATCGGGATCGGGTTCATGACCGCGCAGCGGGCGGGGCTCGATCGCGTGCGCATCGCTGCGCTGCTCGACCGCGCGGTGCGCGTCGCGGCGCGAGGTCATGGCGGCGCCGAGCCGAACCCGATGGTCGGATGCGTGATCGCGGCGGCGGATGGCACGCAGATCGCCGAGGGTTTTCACGCGCGCTGCGGCGGGCCGCACGCCGAGATCGAGGCGCTGCGTGCCGCGGGAACGCGTGCGCGCGGTGCGATCGCGATCGTGACGCTCGAGCCATGCGCGCACAAAGGACGGACGGGGCCCTGCGCCGACGCGCTGATCGAGGCTGGCGTCGCGCGCGTGTACTACGCGGTGCGCGATCCGAATCCGCTCGCCTGCGGCGGCGCGCAGCGGTTGATCGAGGCGGGGATTCCCGCGGAGCACGTTCCGCACGCGGGCGCCGATGAACTCGCGCGGCCGTTCATCAAGCGCGTGACGACGCGGCTCCCGTGGGTGAGCGCGAAGTGGGCGCAGTCGATCGACGGCGCGGTCGCGCTCGGCAACGGCGACAGCAAGTGGCTCTCGTGCGGACGCAGCCGCCGCATGGTGCATCGAGAGCGCGGACGCGTCGACGCGATCCTCACCGGCATCGGCACCGTGCTCGAGGACGATCCGCTCCTCACGCCGCGCGACGTGCGCGTGCAGCGCGTGCCGCAGCGCGTGGTGTTCGACCCCGAGGCGCAGACGCCGCTCGACGCGAAGCTCATCCGCGACGGCAGCGCGCCGACGACGATCCTCGTGCGCGCGTCGCGCGACGCCGCGACCGAGCGGCGCATGGCGGCACTGCGGGGGCGGGGCGTGCACTTCATCGAACTGGGCGGGAACGACGCGATCCAGCCCGCGCTTGCCGAGCTCGCGCGCGCGGGCGTCGCGACGGTGCTCGTCGAATCAGGCGGCGGATTGATCGGACGGCTGCTGCGCGAGCGCATGCTCGACGAGGCGTGGGTGTTCGTCGCCCCGCTGCTCGTCGCGGACGATGCGGCGCAGCGGGCCGCGCGCGGATTCGACCGACAGGTGCTGGCGGATGTCGCGCGGGCCCGACTGGTCGGCGTGCGACGTCGTGGCGCGGATGCGCTGCTGCAGTACCGGTTCTAGTGGACGCTCGGCTTCACGCGACGGTTCAGCGCGAGACCTCTGCGCAAGGCGTCAATGCAAGACCTCAATGTTTGGGCAGGAACCCAAGTTCCTCCGCCGTGATCGGGAGCTCGATCGCTCCGTGCACGCGGAGCACGCCGTCGCCGTTCTCGAGGAGAAGCTTCGAGTCGCTCGCGCGGCGCGCGATGCGCACCGTGTCGATCGGCTCGTTGGCGAATCCGAGCAGCGTGACCGTCGCGATCGACTGATCCGCGGGGAACGGCGCGATGTCGACGCTGCCCGCGCGGGTCTCGAGCAACGCGGTGAGCAGGCCGTCGACGGCCTTGGTCTCGACGCTGCCGGCGACGGCTTCGGCGGTGCCGCCCTGCTCGGATCGCGTCGCAGTCCAGCGGTCGACCTCGCGGCGGAGCGAGATGCGCTTGGTGCCCGCCGCGATCTCGATGCCGCCGATGTCGCGCGCGCGCACGCCGCTGGCGACGGCGTCGATCAGGCGCTCCACGCGGGGAATGATCGGCGCGAGCACCGCGGCAGGCAGCCGCACCACCGTGCTCGTGCCTTCGATCATGCCGAAACGGTCCTGCGCGCCGATCGAGACGGCGTCGCCGATGAGCAGCGTCTGCTTCTTGCCGCCAGCTTCGACCTCGAGCCGAGCCATCGCGGGTGAGAGGCCGTACGCGGAGAGCTCGACGGGGTTGTCGGCGACGAAGCCAGAGCTCTTCGCGCGGCGCAGCGCGTCGACGAGCTCCTCGCATTGCGCGCGGTCGGCGCGGGACTTGACGGGCGACTCGAGGCGGAACGGCCCGCGCCCCTGCCGCGCGACGACGAGCTCGTTCGAGCCAGAGCTCAGCGCGATGCGATCGACGACCTCACCGAGATCGACGAAGACCTCGCGGCGGCGGTACTCCTTCGGGTCGCGCTCGACCGCGAACTCGTGCAGCGCGGAGTCGATCACGTGATAGCTGCCGGTCGGACCCGAGCCGGACACGCGCGCATACGCGCGGCCGGCAAGCGTGCGGCGGCCGAGGTCGATCGTGAGCTCGCGCGGCGAGGCGCCGGCGGAAGCTTCTTCCTTGAGCACGATGCGCGCGGTCGGCGGCACAAGGCCCGCATCGGAGAGCGACTTGGCTTCGCCACCAGGCTGCGCGGCGGCATCGACCACGCGCACGGACTCGACCTTCAGGAGCCTCGTCGCGAGCTGCCGCATGCTCCAGCCGTCGACGGCCGCGAGCACGGGCTTGGTCTGCCACCACGAGGTGCCACGGCGCTCGAAGCTGTAGTGAACGCCGTCGCGATCGAGCTCGATCGACGCGAGGCGCTCGGGATCGATCGCGTCGCGCGCGACCAGCGGTGCGCGCGTCGAGGCCGCGGCCTTGGGCGCGTCGCTGAAACGCACGGCAACAAGGCCGAGCGCACCCGCGATCGCAAACGCGATGACGACTCTCCACCACTTCATGCGCGACGCCTCCTGCGACCGACGATCACGGCGCCGAGCACCATCGGGCCAAGCGCGAGCGCGCCGCCCATGCCGACGGTCCACGCCTGACGGGCGCCGGTGGTGAGATCCTCGATGCGCGGAACCTCGCGTCCGCTGAGGCCTGCGTCGAGCAGGTCGCCGCGGCCGGAGAGCCATGCGACCATCGAGAGGAGCAGTTCGCGATTGCCGGGATTGACGAGCGCGGTGCGTCCGCCGCCCAGGCTGTCGGAGAGATCCGCGACGCCCGTGAGAAGCCACGGTCCGCTCGCGACCATCGCCGCGCGCTGCGATCCGCCTGGAATCTTGCGTTCCGCGATCACCGCGACAGGCAGCGCGGACCCGAGCGACTTGCCTGCGGGAACCTCGCGCACGCCGTCGCCGTCACCGCGCCAATCGTCGGCGAGCCAGCGCGCGGGCGTCGGCTCGATCTCGACGACGGTCTCGACGGTCGCACCTTCGGGCATCGGATCCTTGGTGCGGATCCGCATCGGCTGGTTCATGAGGATCGCGCGGCCACGGAGGCGCGCGCTGAGCGGCGACTTGGCGGGCACGCGTTCGACGAGCTGCCACGGGCGCACTTCCGGCGTGCCGTCGTCCTTGGCGATGAGCTCGAGCACGATCTTGCCGCCGTCGGCCTCCACGCCGAAGGGCGCGAGCACCTGCTGCCACGGATCGGGCTGGCCGAGCACCGACAACATGCTGCGACCCGCGGTGACAAGCACGGGCTCGCCGTCGGAGACGAGGCGATTGGTCTCGTCGACGAGGAGCTTCTCCTCGCGCGAGAGATCGAGCTGCGCGCGGCGCAGCGCGGGAATCACGATGAACACCTGCGGCCTGCCCTGCGCCTTGGCGGGCTTGTCGCCGCGACCGGGCGTCCACTCGCGCACGCCAAAGCCCGCGCTCTTGAGCGCGTCGGCGACTGCGGTGAGATCGTTGTGATCCTGCTTCGCACGCAGCAGCGAGTCGCGCTCGCAGTGCACGAACACGACCTCGGGCATCGTGCCCGACGCGATGCTGCGGATCGCACCCGAGAGCACTTCCTCGCCGCGGAAGCTCCAGCTGTAGCTCACGCGATCCGCGCCCTCAGCCGCGACATTGCGCGGGAAGATGCGCCACGCGGGAATCACCGCGAGTCGGCCGCCGCCGGCGACGACCGCGGCCTCGCCGGAGACGAGTTCGCGGCCAAGCGAGTCGATCTCGAGCGCAGGCAGCGCCTCGAGCTCCTGGCGCGCGGACTGCATGACGGTCGCGAGCTCCTCGTACTTGGCGATGCGCGAGCCGAGCACATTGCGGAGCGCCTGCGGAAGCGTCGCCTGCCCGCGCCACTCGGTGAACAGCGACGCGGCCGACGCGAGCTGGTCGCCCCACACGCGGAAACCCTGCGCGAGCGCGCTGCGTGCGCCTTCGTAGTCGGGGAGCGGGCGCGTCGCGCTCGTCTTCGAGAGCTCGACCACGCGCTGCTTGAACTGCTCGCCGTCGGTGGCGATCTGCGCGAACATCGCGGCGAGCTGCTCGATGGTGCGGCGGACCTGGCTGTCGGCGGGAAGCTGCTGCGCCGCGGCGCGGAGTCCCGCGGGCTGCGATGCGCTCTCCGCGCGGAAGCTCTCGTAGACCGACACGCCGCGCGCGATGCACTGCTCGCTCTTGGCGAGATCACCCGCGCGTCCGGCGACGAGCGTGGCGAGAGCTTCCTCGAACGCACCGCTCGACGCGGGATCGGACGGATCGATGCGCCGCGCGTCGACCTTCGGGTTCGCGTCGCGGAAGCGCTCGAGGACCTCGTCGATCTGACGAAGCACCGCGGGGTCGGCCTGCGCGGAGTCGACGAAGAGCAGCACCTGCCACGGACCGTCGAGCTTGCGAAGGAGCTCCGTCGTGGACGGCGCGAGGCTGTAGGCGCGCGTCTTGGTCGCATCGAGCTCTACGCGGAGCTTCGGCTGCGAGAAGAGCGCGACGGCCGCGATCGCGACCGCGCACGCACCGACGACAAACAGACCGCGTTCGGCGAGTCCCGCTGCGCGACCAAGCGCCCGCGGCGCAGTGCGCTCGCGCACGCGCTCGAGCGAGACCATCGCGAATGCAAGCGACGCGCCCGCAATCGCCACGAAGTACGCAATTGCGCCGGTGTCGAACAGTCCGAGCGCAAAGCCCTCGAGACGACGGATCGGATCGCACGCGGCCGCAAGCGGCGCGTACTCGACGGGCAGCACGCTCACGACGATGCGCGAGCCCGCGACCAATCCAAGCCAGAGGAAGAACGCGCCGAGGAAGGCCACGGCCTGACTCGACGTGCAGCTCGAGACCGCGATGCCCATCGCGCTCGCCGCGAAACCCGCGAGGAACAGGCCGAGCAGTCCGCAGCCGATCTCGCCGTAGTCGGGCGCGGCATAGAACTCGAGCGGAATCGCCAGCAACGCGAGCGGCACGAGCGTGGTCGCGAGGATCGCCGCGCAGGCGAGCGCCTTGCCCGCCACCATCTCGAAGGTCGAGAGCGGGCTCGCGAACATCGTCTCCCACGTCTTGAGCCGGAACTCCTCGCTGAACGTGCGCATCGAGATCGCAGGCGCCGCGGCAAGCAGCGCCCACCCGCAGGCGAGGACGACGTTGCGCAGCGTCGCAGGGTGCGACTCGCTGAAGGTCCCGCTGAAGAACGCAGAGGCCGACACGATGCCGAAGATCGCGAGCACGATCCAGCCGGTGGGCGCGACGAACGCGCTGCGCCACTCGCGGCGCGCAACGGACAGGATGCGGTGAAGGCGGTCGCTCATCGCGCGAGCTCCCTTGCGTCGTGGCTGGCGTCGCGGCTCGCCTCGTGACTCGCCTCGTGAATCAGCGACACAAACACCTGCTCAAGGCTGCGCTCGACGCAGCCGAGCGCGCGCATCGCCACGCGCTCGCGCACGAGGATGCGCGCAAGCGACTCACGCGGATCAGATCCGCCGATGCCGTTGAATTCCGTTCGAACCCAGCCGTCCGCAGTCGGCGACTCGCGAAGCTCGCGGCAGCTCGACGCGACATCCGCAAGTTGAGCGAAGCTCCGGTCCGTCTCGGCGAAATACGCGCCTGCGCCCGCGGAAGCTCCGTTTACGCCACCATGTACACCGCCATGCCCGCCGCCATGTCCACGCGCGCGGAACTTCTCCATCGGCTCGTGCGCGACCACGCGGCCCTGCGCGATCACCATGAGCTCGGAGCAGACGCTCTCGACCTCCGCGAGCAGATGCGACGAGAACAGCACGAGCTTCGTCTCGCCGAGCTCGCGCACGAGCTCGCGGAACGCAAGCGTCTGTCCCGGATCGAGTCCGACCGAAGGTTCGTCGAGGATCACCACGCGCGGGTCGCCCAGCAACGTCGCGGCGAGGCCGACGCGCTGCTGCATGCCCTTCGAGAGCGCGCCGCACAGGCGCTCGGAGAATCGCGCGACATCGCAGCGGGCCATCGCAGCGTCGATCGCCGCGCGGACAGCCCGCCTCGGGATGCACAGAAGTCCCGCGCGGTAGACGAGATACTCGCGCACCGTGAGCTCGGGATAGAGCGGCGCGGATTCGGGGAGGTACCCCACCCGCGCGCGCACGCCGGCAGGATCGCGCTCCGCCGACACGCCAGCGACAAGAAGCTCGCCCGAGTCCGGCGCGATCACTCCCGCGACCATGCGGATGGTCGTGGTCTTGCCAGCGCCGTTTGGTCCGAGCAAGCCGCACACGCCGCGCGAGGGCAGCGCGAAGGAAGCATCCCGCACCGCGATCGCGAGTCCGAACCGCTTGGTGAGGTTGCACGCGACCACGCCGATGTCCGCGGGCACCGCGACGTCATCCGACATGATGCGCGCCTCGGTTGCTCTGGTTGGTTTCGATCGCTTGGCTCCCGTTTCGACTCACGCGGCGGAGTGTATCGACGCACCGCGATTCGCGGCTTGCTTGCAGCCCAAACCACTACCTCGATGGCTACACTCCCCCCGAGCACGGACGCCCCATCATGTCGCACGACGAATCACACCAGTCGGAAAGCGGACAACCGAAGCCCGGTCCCGGATCAAGCTCCGGCAGCTTCGCCTACGAGCTCCGAGGCACACGCCCTCTCGACGACGCCGAGCGCGCAGCTCTTGCGCGTTTCGCGGTGACCGAGCTCGCGATCCGCGAGGCAGCTCCCGACCGCGCCGCACGCGCGCTCGAGCTCCTCGGCGAAGGCGTCGGCGTCGTGGAAGCATCCGGCGAGATCGTCTGGCTCAACCAAGGCCTTGCCCGGCAAGCTCCCGAGACGATGCGTCGGTTTGCCGACTGCTGCGTCGACGCCATCGCCGCGTGGCGGCGTTCGCGGGCGACCGCGGGCACGCTTCGATCGAGCTTCCGCGCGGGCGGATCCTGGTACGAGACCGTCGTGACGCCCCTGCGCCGCAACGGCGCCACCGAAGGCCCCGTCGACAGCGCGGTCGCCCTGCTCGTCGACGCAACCGCGACCCGCCGCATGCAGGACCGGCTCGACGCGATCGATCAGGCTGGATCCGAGCTCCTTCGCTTCGACGCCGAGTCGATCCGCACCATGAACGCGCCCGAGCGCCTCCGCGCCCTTGAAGGACGCGTCGTGGCCGCGACCCGCAGCGTGCTCGGATTCGACCACTTCGAGTACCGCCTGACCGACCGGCGCACCGACCAGCTCGAGCTCGTGTTCTGCAGCGGGCTGGTTCCGCTCGGGATCGGCGAGCGCATCTTCGCGCGCGCCGAGGGCAACGGCCTTTGCGGCGTGGTCGCCGCGACCGGCAACAGCGTGCTCTGCGCCGACACGGCGTCGGATGCCCGCTATCTGCACGGACTTCCCGGCGCGCGCAGCTCGCTCACCGTGCCGCTGCGGCTCTACGACCGCGTGGTCGGCGTGATGAACGTCGAGAGCACGGAGCCCGACTTCTTCGACGACGAGGACCGGATCGGCGCGGAGCTCCTCGGCCGTTACGTCGCGCTGTCGCTCAACATCCTCGACATGCTCGTCGCCGAGCGCTGCGAGACCAACCGGACGCTCCTCGGCAACATCGCCCGCGAGTCGGCGACGTCGCTCGAGCAGATCGCCAACGACGCACGCGCGCTCCTCGCGCGCACCGGCGACGGCGAGGCGCACGCGATGGCATCGCGGCTGATCGAGAACGTCGCGAAGGTCGACGCGCTTCTCCGCACCACCGCGAGCGCGCCGGGCGGCGTGCTCGGTGCGGACGACTTCCTGCGCGAAGGCGTGCGCGATCCCGTGTTCGGCGGTCGCGTGGTCGCCGTCGCCGACGACGAGGCCGCGATCCGCGGCACCGTCCGCGCCGTGCTCGAGCAGCAAGGCTGCTCCGTGGACGAGTTCGCCGACGGCGCCACCGCGATCAAGGCCGTGCGCGAGCGCGCGGCATCCGGCCGCGCCTACGACCTCGTGATCTCCGACGTGCGCATGCCCGACGCGAACGGCTACGAGGTGTTCCGCGCGACCAAGGACTCGAACAGCGCGACGCCGGTCATCCTGATGACGGCGTTCGGCTACGACCCGAACCACTCGATCGTGCGCTCGAGCCAGGAAGGCCTGCATTGCTTCCTGTTCAAGCCGTTCCAGGTGTCGCAGCTGCTCGAGGAGTCGCGCAAGGCGCTCACCGAGCAGCAGCCGCAAGGCGGCTGACCGCGCGAGAACGCGGCGACGACACGCTCCCCTGCGTCAGGCGTTGCTTCGCAGCGCCACCAGCACGCGATCGATCCCATCGCCGTCCTTGAGGACTTCGACATTCTGCCAGTGCTTGCCGTGCGGCGAGCCGGAAACGAGCGCACGCGCTGCGTCGCCGTGCTTCCACCCGATCTCGATGAGGAGCATTCCGCCGGGAGCGATGCGCTCCGCAGCGCCATCGACGATGCGCCTCACGAAGTCGAGGCCGTCGGCGCCGCCACGCAACGCGCTCGCGGGCTCGTACTCGCGGACATTGCGGTCAAGCGCCGCATACTCCGCGTCGGTGACGTACGGCGGATTCGACACGATGAGGTCGAATGGCTCCTCGCCATGCGCGAGCGCACCCCAAAGGTCGCCCGCGCGCACGTCGATCGCAACGCCGAGCTGGCGCGCGTTGTCGCGCGCGAGCTCGACGGCTTCGCGCACGACGTCGGTCGCGACGACGGTGATGTCGCCGGTGGTGGTCTCCGCGACGGCTGCGGCTGCGGCCGCGGACTCCTCACCGATCGAAATCGTCGGCAGCGCGTCGACCGCCGCGCGCTCTCCGCGCAGCGGCTTGCAACCCGCGTTCGAAGGGCGTGCGATCGCCTTCATGCCAAGCGCGATGGAGACCGCGATGCAGCCAGTGCCGGTGCAGAGGTCGAGCACGCGCACCGCGCCTGCGCCGCGTTCGGCATGCCGCGCGCGATACCACTCGAGCGCACGCTCAACGAGCGTCTCGGTGCACGGTCGCGGAATCAGCGTGCACGGCGCAACCTTGAAATCACGGCCAAAGAACGTCCACCGCCCGACGAGGAACTGCACCGGCTCATGCCGCCCCGCACGCGCCACGAGCGCGCGCAACGCCGCGAGCTCATCGCCCGCGAGCTCGCGGTCCGGCTCCATGTACAGCTTGAGTCGCTCGACCTTGAGCACGTCGGCAAGCAGCACCTCGGCGACATGCCGCGGACTGTCGACCTCGCGGTCCTTGAGAAAGCCGGTGATCCAGCCGAGGAGCTTGCGGACGGTCCAAGGTCCTTCAGACTTTGGGCCTTCAGACTTTGGTCCTTCAGATCTTGGTCCTTCAGGTTTGCCCGCCACGGACTTCTCCGCTGCTTCGACGTTGCCCTGCGTTGAACCCGCGCCCGATCGAGCGTCCATGCTGCCTCCCTGCGTTTGATGCCTGCCGTGAGGTCGCATCGTACGGTTCTCGGAGCGGCATTTTCTGCGCCAGACGCTCTCCCGCAAATCAGGGCAGGATTCCTGCGCGCTGGCATTGCGTGCAGGATTGGTGAAGCATCCCCGCGAATCAACCATGGAGGCATTCGCCTTGTCGCTGACCGCAGGAGGCTTCGCTACGATGTCCGCCCCCCGCGCCCGCCTTGCGGCCGTGAACACCCGACGCGAATCCCGATCCGAAGCCCCGCCGTGAACCCGATCTTCCAAACCGTCCTCTCCGAAGCGAACGCCCGCGGAGTCTTTAGCCGGATCGAGAGCATGCCCGATCGGCTGCGCTGCCATGCCAAGGATTGCCCGGAGCCGGCCTGGTACGAGCTCGCGTCGGTCGGCAACCAGCTGATCGTCCGCTTCGCGACGCCGGACCGCTGGCTCAGCGAGTCGATCGAGTCCGACCTGATGCACTTCGGCGACCCGCTCGAGGAACTCGTCGAGGAAGAGCTCGCCGAACTCGGCTGGCGCGGCAAGGTGCCGACGATCCGCCACTTCCGCGACGACGACAAGCTGTACACCTTCGAGAACCCGGTCCCGGCCGAATCGGTCGCCAGCCCGGAGCTCGTAGCCAAGTTCCTGTTCGCCTACGAGGCCGCGTTCCGCGCGCTCGGCGACGTGGGCGGTGGCGACGAGGAGTGACGTGACCAGGGGCGGATGAGAGAGAGATCGTGGAATGTCTGCGGCGAGTGCCGCAGGGTGCGCGTTTGGATCGCGCGAGGGCCGGTCGTTCGACCGGAAGGGAATCGGAATCGGGATGGCAACACGCGTACTCATGCTCGGCTGGGAATTTCCCCCGTTCATCACGGGCGGCCTCGGCACGGCCTGCTACGGACTCACCAAAGCTCTTGACCGGCAGAATGTCGATGTCACCTTCGTGCTGCCGAAGACCGTGCCCGCCGACAGCGCTTCGCATGTGCGGCTCGTGAGCCCGGGCGCGATCCTCGAGCGCGCGAACAGCCGCATCCCGGCTCCCGTCGGCACGACGCCGCCCGCCGCGAAGGTCGCCGTGCCCGTCAAGCCCGCGCCCGCGCAGCCCGCTGCACCCCAAGCTCCCAAGCCCGACATGACGGTCGAGGAGCGCGAGTCGTGGTCTCGTATCGTCTCCGAGTTCTCGACGACGCGCTTCATCGAGATTCCCGGCGAGTACCAGTCGGTCTACGCGTCGAGCGAGTCGACCGCGCCATCGCGCGTGGCCGAGACCGTGCGCCGCATGCGCGAGTCCGGATGGAGCATCGAGCGCATCCGCACGCTCGCCAAGGCGGGCGCGTTTCCCGAGCTCGTCGGCGACCCGATCGACCGCGCGATCGAATCGGCGCTGCCCGAGACCGCCGGCCGCGCGAAGGAAGCCGTCGGCGCACGCGGCGCGGACGCAGCCGACTACTCCGGCGACCTCCTCGGCATGGCCGAGCGATACGCGCGCTTCGCCGTCGACGCGACGCGCGGCATGCAGTTCGACGTGATCCACGCGCACGACTGGCTCACCTACCCCGCGGGCCTCGCGATCGCGAAGCTCACCGGCAAGCCGCTCATCGTGCACGTCCACTCGACCGAGTTCGACCGCTCGGGCGAGCACCCGAACCAGCAGGTCTACAACATCGAGCGCCGCGGCATGCACGGCGCCACGCGCGCGATCGCGGTGAGCATGCTCACCAAGAACGTCTGCGTGAACCGCTACGGCGTGAACGCCTCGAAGATCGACGTCGTCTACAACGGCGTCGACCTCGATCCCGCGGGCGCCGGCGTGCAGCCGATCCACTCGAAGGACAAGATCGTCCTCTACTTCGGCCGCATCACCATGCAGAAGGGCCCGGAGTACTTCATCCAGGCCGCGAAGCGCGTGCTCGAGTACATGGACGACGTCAAGTTCGTCGTCGCGGGCTCGGGCGACCAGGCCGCGCGCATGATCGAGATGGCGGCGCAGATGGGGATCGGCCACAAGGTGCTCTTCACGGGCTTCCTGCGCGGCCGCGACATCTCGCGCGTGTTCGCGATGGCGGACCTCTACGTGATGCCGAGCGTCAGCGAGCCGTTCGGCATCGCGCCGCTGGAGGCGATGAGCCACAACGTGCCCGCGCTGATCTCGAAGAGCTCGGGCGTGAGCGAGGTGCTGATGCACGCGCTCAAGGTGGACTTCTGGGACATCGAGGACATGGCGGACAAGATCATCGCGGTCCTCCGCTATCCCCCGCTGTCGCGGCAGCTCGTCGAGCACGGCGCGTTCGAGATCCGCGGCATCAACTGGGACGGCGCGGCGATCCGCACGGCCCGTGTTTATGAACGCGCGATCGCGGCCGCAAGCCCGCGCCCGTCGTACTGAGCGCCCCTGCTGCGCGGCCCTGCACTCCCGCGCGCGTCGAAAACCACCGTTTCATGCGCCCGCCCGAGGCGTGGGAGGATTTATACTCCGCCCCTCTATGGCGCTGTTTTTCAAGAAGAAGCCCGCTCCCGCCCCTGCCCCCAGCACTCCCGCGACGCCCGCAGGCCGCGTGGTCGAGCGCGATCCAGCCGTCGAGGCGCGCACGCTCGCGATCGGCGCGGACTTCCTGAACCGCGCGCGCAACGCCCGCACCAACATGCTCAGCGTGTGGAGCGAAGGCCTGATGGACTGGGCGATGCAGGACGAGGCCTTCAAGGTCCAGATCTTCCGCTTCGTCGACTGCTTCCCGACGCTCAAGGACAACGACGCGGTCTACGACCATCTCACCGACTACCTCGCGCAGCCGGGCGTGACGCCGCCGCCGTTCGTGGCGACGGGCCTCAAGGCCGGCGCGCTCGCGAAGGGCATCGTCACCAAGGCGATGTCCACGCAGATCACCTCGATGGCGCAGAAGTTCATCGCGGGCACCGACGCCGCGAGCGCGCTGCCGACCCTCAGGAAGATCTGGGATTCGGGGCTCTGCTTCTCCGTCGATCTGCTCGGCGAGGCGTGCGTGAGCGACGAGGAGGCCGAGGCCTACCGCCGCAAGTACCTCGACCTCATCGAGAACCTGCCGCAGACCGTCGCGTCGTGGAACGCGAATTCGCGGCTCGAGAGCGACCACCTCGGCGCGATCCCGCGCACGAACGTGTCGATCAAGATCAGCTCGCTCTCCGCGCGCGTCGACCCGATCGACACCGAGGGCTCGATCCGCGGGCTGCTCGAGAACATCGGGCCGATCCTCGAGGCCGCGAAGCGCAAGGGCGTCTTCGTGAACTTCGACATGGAGCAGTTCGCGCTCAAGGACCTCACGCTCGAGCTCTTCATGCGCGCGTGCGAGAAGCACGACTTCCAGGCGGGCCTCGCGATGCAGGCGTACCTGCGCTCGGGCGACGACGATGCGCGCCGCATCATCGAGTGGTCGAAGCGCACGGGCCGCCAGGTCACGGTGCGCCTCGTCAAGGGCGCGTACTGGGACTACGAGACGATCAACGCCGAGCAGCAAGGCTGGCCGGTGCCGGTGTGGAGCCGCAAGGTCGACACCGACGCGAGCTTCGAGCGGATGGCCGCGGCGTTCGTCGCGTCGACGCCGGCGACCAAGGGCGAGGGCGGCGTCAAGCTCGCGCTCGGCAGCCACAACGCGCGCTCGATCTCGGCGACGCTCGCCGCGCTTGAGAAGCGCGGACTCCCGAAGTCGGCGCTCGAGCTCCAGATGCTCTACGGCATGGGCGACCAGCTCAAGGCCGCGGCGGTCGAGATGGACCTCCGCCTGCGCGAGTATGTGCCGATCGGCGAGCTGATCCCCGGCATGGCGTACCTCGTGCGCCGCCTGCTCGAGAACAGCTCGAACGAGTCGTGGCTCAAGGCGGGCTTCAAGGACAACGCGTCGACCGAGCGGCTCCTCGCGAGCCCGCACCGCGCGTTCGAGGCCGATCCCGGCATCGAGCGCATCGCGAAGGCGCCCGAGCGCCACAAGCTGAGCGACGCACCCGCGGGGATCTCCAACGGCCGCGCGTTCTACACCGAGCCGATGCGCAACTTCGCGATCAAGCCGCAGCGCGACGCGTTCGCCGCCGCGATGGCGCGCGCGAGCGTGCCGCAGGTCGCGAACGCAGGCACCGCCGACGACGCGAAGCGCGCGGTCGCCAGTGCTCACGCCGCGTTCGATTCGTGGCGCGACACCGAGTACACGACGCGCGCCGCGGTGCTCGTCAACGCCGCCAACGAGATGCGCGCCCGCCGCGACGAGCTCTCCGCGGTCATCGTGCGGGAGTCCGGCAAGGTCTGGCGCGAGGCCGACGCCGATGTGTGCGAGGCGATCGACTTCTGCGAGTACTACGCGCGCGAAGGCGCGAAGCTGTTCGCGGCCGAGCGGCTCGGGCAGTTCGTCGGCGAGCTCGACGAGCAGTGGTACCAGCCGCGCGGCGTCGCGGCGATCATCGCGCCGTGGAACTTCCCGCTCGCGATCTGCTGCGGCATGACCGTCGCCGCGCTCGTGACCGGCAACACCGTCGTCGTGAAGCCCGCCGAGCAGACGCCCGCGATCGCGAAGCTGATGTGCGAGATCCTCTGGAAGGCGGGCGCGCCCAAGGAAGTGCTGCACTTCATCGCCGGTCCCGGCGAGACCGTCGGCGCGACGCTTGTCCGCGACCCGCGCGTCGCGATCATCGCGTTCACCGGCTCGAAGGCCGTCGGCCTCGACATCGTGCAGGCCTCGGGCGTCGTCGCGCCGGGCCAGGAGTTCGTGAAGAAGGTCGTCTGCGAGATGGGCGGCAAGAACGCCGTGATCATCGACGCATCGGCCGACCTCGACGAAGCCGTGCTCGCGGTGCGCCAGAGCGCGTTCGGCTTCTGCGGGCAGAAGTGCTCCGCGGCGAGCCGCGCGATCGTGGTGGGCAGCGCGTACGAGCCGTTCCTGCACCGACTCGTCGGCGCGACGCGCGCGCTCGTCGTCGGCGATCCGTCGAGCCCGTCGACCGACATCGGTCCCGTGATCGACGAGGAGGCCGCGAGGAAGATCCGCTCTTACATCGAGATCGGCAAGGGCGAAGGCAAGCACGAGCTCACGCTCGAGATCCCCGCGGGACTCGAGGCGAAGGTCGGCAAGCCGTACGTCGGGCCGTCGATCTTCAGCGGCATCCGTCCCGAGCATCGTCTCGCGCGCGAGGAGATCTTCGGCCCCGTGCTCGCGGTGATGCCTGCGAAGGACTTCAGCGAGGCGCTCGCGATCGCGAACGCGCCCGAGTACAAGCTCACCGGCGGCGTGTTCAGCCGCAAGCCCGCGAACCTCGCGCGCGCACGCCGCGAGTTCCGCGTCGGCAACCTGTATCTCAACCGCGGCATCACCGGCGCGCTCGTCGGACGCCAGCCGTTCGGCGGCTTCGGCATGTCGGGCATCGGCTCGAAGGCCGGCGGTCGCGACTACCTGCTGCAGTTCGTCGAGCCGCGCGCGGTCTGCGAGAACACGATGCGCCGCGGGTTCGCGCCCGGGCTCGAGTGACGCACGGCGGGCACGCAGCGGAAATCCACGCGTAAAACACGCGCGCTTTCAGGAGCGCGCGTTTTCACATGTAGAACTGGGCGCATGCAGCGAATCCAGAGCTTTGCGTTACGGGGAATCGACGCCCTTCCGGTCGAGATCGAGTGCGACGAGCGCCCGCGCGGCACGCACGCCGATGATCAGCAGCGCGGCGGCGGCGGTTTTTCACTGGTCGGATTGCCCGATGCGAGCGTGCGCGAGTCGGCGCAGCGCGTGCGCGCGGCGCTGGCCGCGTGCCGATTTCCCACGCCGCGCGGCCATTGCGTGATCAACCTCGCGCCGGCGGACCTCCGCAAGGAGGGCCCGGTGTACGACCTGCCGATCGCGCTCGCGATCCTCCGCATGCAGGGAATCATCGGCGAGCGCGCGGACGACCGGCTCGCCAACTTCGCGATCGCGGGCGAGCTCGCGCTCGACGGGATGGTGCGGCCGATCCGCGGGGCGACGAGCTTCGCGGCGGTCGCGCGCGAGCGCGGACTGCGCGGGATCGTCGTGCCCGCGGAGAACGCGCCGGAAGCCGCGGCGGTCGAGGGGCTCGAGGTCTACGGCGTGTCGCGGCTCGAGGATGCGGTGGGATTCGTCGCGAACCTCCTCGAGATCGAGCGCGAGCCTGCGCCGCTCGAGTGTCCGCCGCCGTTCGGCGCGGCGATTGACTTCGCCGACGTGCGCGGGCAGGTGGCGGCGAAGCGCGCGCTCGCGCTCGCCGCGGCCGGCGGACACAACGCGCTCCTCATCGGTCCAGCGGGAAGCGGCAAGACGATGATGGCGCGCGCGCTGCCGGGGATCCTGCCCCCGCTCTCGCCGGACGAATCGCTCGATGTGACGCGCATCTACTCGTCGGTCGGCTGCGTGCCGCGCGGCGCGGGGCTCATCCGCGAGCGGCCGTTTCGGTCGCCGCATCATTCATCGAGCGCGGCCGCGATCGTCGGCGGCGGCACGGTTCCGCGGCCGGGCGAGGTGAGCCTCGCGCATCACGGCGTGCTGTTTCTCGATGAGCTGCCGGAGTTCCCGCGCGCCGCGCTCGAGTGCCTGCGCGAGCCGCTCGAGGACGGCTTCGTGACCATCGCACGCGCGAACGGTTCGATGCGCTTTCCCGCGCGCGTGATGCTGGTCGCGGCGATGAATCCGTCGCACGCCGGCGGATTCGCCGAGAGCGCGACCGAGCGGCGCGCGCAGGAGAAGTACATCGGGAAGCTCTCGGGGCCGCTCCTCGACCGCGTCGACCTGCATGTCGAGGTGCGCGCGGTTCCGTTTGCGTCGCTGCAGTCCGTGCGCCCCGGCGCGACGAGCGCGGAACTGCGCACGAAGGTGCTCGACGCGCGAGGACGCATGGAGGCGCGGCAAGGCCGCAGCCGCGCGAACGCGCGCCTGTCCAGCCGCGAGCTTGACCGGCACTGCACGCTCGAGGGTCCGGCACAACGCATGCTCGAGAGCGCGATGCGCGACCTCGGGCTCTCGGCGCGCGCGTACGACCGCGTGCGGCGCGTCGCTCGGACGATCGCGGACTTCGACGGGACCGACGCGGTCTGCGAGGCGCACATCGCCGAGGCAATCCACTACCGCATCCTCGATCGCATGCGCGCAGGGCGTGCGGCATGAGCGGGCCGCGCGTGGTGCAGGGCGGAATGCCGAGCGCCGGGGTTGCGGCCGATCGCGCCGCCGAATCGCGGCAACGCCTCGCGCAGCTACTTCGCGCTGCGGCGCAGGCGCTTGAAGTCGTTGGGGAGCCCGTCGGCGTACTCCCAGACCTGAACCTCGAGATCCTGAACGCCCCAGCGTTTCGCGAGCTCGTGCGTCGCGTAGAGCACATCGAGTCGATCGCCCTTGATCGCGCCGCCCGTGTCGAGCACGGGCACGACCGCCCCGCCGTCGTAGCCGGGAACGCTCACAAGGGATCCAAGCGGAAGGACGCGCGGATCCGCGGCGACCATGCAGCCGCCATTGGTGAACACGGAGTAGCCGCTGGCGGTGATGCCGTCGGCGCTGGCGCCGCACGACCTGTAGTCGGGGCTGTACGCGGTGACGCGCATGGTGATGGTGCGCGCGACCCGAATCGGACGACCGTCGTAAAGAGCCATCTGCGTCGAGTCGGCGTCCGACGCGGGTCGGTCGGCAAGCGTGCTCCAGGCGCGCGCGGCCGGAGTCGTGCTCGACGGGAAGATGGCGCGGAGGAGCTGCTCGCGGAAGCGCGCGACGTCGGTGCTGGTGCCCACGCCGAAGCGGCTACCGGAGGCAAGCGCGGCGCTGTCGGAAAGCGTGGTGGCGGCGGAAAGCCCCGCGGTGGAAGTCGCGTTCGCCCCGATCGACGCGGGGTCGGCAACGATGCCGACTCCAGCGCTGCTGGCCTGTCGGTTGGTTCCGATGCCGATGCCGACGAGAGCGGCGACAACGGCCGAAGCGATCACCGTGGTGAAGGCCACGCGACCGTGCAGCAACCGGCTGGGGATGGAATGATCTCGTCCTCTCATCGGGCGAATGAACCAGGTCGAAGCGCGCCGTCCGGCGAGCAGTCGGCTCCGAACCCGCGGGCGGCCGCGGATCCCACAGTCGACATCGGGGTGGATGGTAGCGCGGTAGTCGTGCGAGTCCATGGTGATCTCGAACGGCTGATCGTCCGACTCGAGGTCGAACTTCCGCGGAGGCGAGAGGCAGGCAGTTCCTGCGCCAACGGAGCGCCGCGGCGGGCGGATGGCGAGATCCGGCGGATCGACACGGTCCCAGCGCAGCATTCGGATCCGCCGCACACGGGATCTGCGCCGTCCGGTGATGAGTCGACGGGAGTGGTGCGCGCCGCTGAACAGGTCTTCGCGCGTCCGCCTGTCGCCGCATTCGCCTTGCTCCACGGCGGGCGGCTGCGCCAGTGGTCGGTCCCCGCGGCTGCGTGGGGCCGTCCGAAGCTCACGCCGCGACGGAGCAGGCCGCCGCCTGACTGAGACAAGGACCTGACACGGATGGCGGTTCGGTTCCTCTGCTAGGCTCCGATCCCGTGACCCGCACCATTCCTCAGCTGCTCATGATCGTCGCGCTTGGCCTCATCGGAGGCACGCTCGGAGGTCTGCTCGGACTTGGCGGCTCGGTGTTCATCATCCCCGCGCTGGTCCTGCTCCTTGGAGCGAATCAACATCTCTATCAGGCGGCTGCGCTGATCGCGAATGTGTTCGTCGCGGCTGCAGCGACGTTGCGCCACCGAGGACGCGGGACGATCAGGGCAGATGTCGTGCCGATGATGGCGACTGCGAGTGCGATCGCTGCGCTGTGTGGCGTGGCTGTCAGCAATCGCCTGCAGCCGAACGCACTTCAGGCTCTGTTCGGCGTGTTCCTTTGCTACGCGTCCGTGAGCGAGGTGATCTCGCTTGCGTCCAAGCGCGCGGAGCCGGCGGAACCTGCGGTAGGCTCGCTGTCTCGCTGGCTTCCGATCTGCATCGGCGCAGTTGGCGGCTTCGCTTCCGGTCTCCTCGGGATCGGCGGTGGAGCCATCATGGTGCCGATGCTTCGAAAGCTCGGAAAGCTCCCGATCCGGCAGGCAGTCGCGAGCGCAGCTGCCGCGATGATCGTCGCGTGCACGATCGGCGCGATCGCGAAGAACGCGACCATCGCCGACCGGACCGCCGCCGACGGCACGCCGTTGACGCTCCAGTCATCTCTGCTGCTCGCGTTGCTGCTCTCGCCCTCGGCGATGCTCGGCGGCTCGCTCGGCGCTTCGCTCGTCTACCGGCTGCCGATCCCCGCCATCCGCACGGTCCTCTCGATGCTGCTCGCCTTCTCCGGCTATCAGATGATCAACAAGGCGCTCGCAGCAGCTCCGACGCAGCGCCCTGCTGCGACGGAGACAGCCGCTCCGCCCAAGGCGGATGCAGCGACTCCGTGATCACGATGAAACCAAGCCGAGCGCTCAGTGGCCGAAGCAGCCCTTGAGACCCTTCGGCACGTACTGCCCCCACACCGCCTGCTCCTGCTGGCGTGAGTTGGTGTAGACCGTGAACGGCACCCAAGTCAGTCCGACGGTGTCCACATTCGGGACAAGCTTCAGCTTGATGTGGGTGATGTCGCCCTCGCGGGTGGTTCCCAGCAGTTCGACCTTCGCCTGCGACGAGCCGCTGGCGACCGTCACGACCTTCTCGTCAGCGCCGAGCTCAGACACGTCGACGGTCCACTCGAACGGCGAGCCTTGATCCATTCGGCCGAACGTATGGCGGTACTCCGTGAACTTCATGCGCGGGAGCCCGATCGTCGACTCGTGACGCACGAAGATGTCGACCAGGGGGCAATCCTCGCGGTCGGTCTCGATGATCCAGTAGCGCTTCGCCTCGCCAGGCGCAAAGTCACGGTCGAAGTCCCAGTCGAGCAGGTACTGGTTGCGCGGCTCGTCCTTCTCCGGATCGAATCCGACGAGGTTCGGCTTCTTGCCGCCGACCGCGCACACCTTGAACGGCTTCTTGTCGATCGACTCGATCACGGTCCGGCCCTTCATGGGCTGGCCCTTGACGACGTTGAGATAGGACGGGCTGACGCGAACGGGCAGCGAGACCTCGGACTTCAGCTGGATCGGAATGACCTGCGTGTAGCCGTCGATCAGGACCTTGATCTCGGCCGACTTCTTACCTGGAGCCGACTGGGCCTTCATCGAAGCCTTGAGCTCGACAAATCCACCGACGGGGATCTTCTTGCCCGAGATGTCGTCGGTGGTCGTGCACTTGCAGCTCGGCTGCGCGGTCAGCACCTCGAGTTCCTTGCTGCCCGTGTTGTAGAGCTTGATCGAGCCTTCCTTGATGATCGAAGGCGGCAGGATCCCGAAATCCATGATCTCAGGCTCGAGCCGAACCGGCGGCGGGCCGTCGATCGAGTCGCCTGCAGCGGCTTCGGCCTGGGCAGGCGCGGGCGACGGGGGCTGCGGGTTCTGGCCACCCGAGTTGGCTGCAGGAGCCGGCCCCGATGGCTGGGCCGGAGTCCCGGCTGGAGCTGCCGCGGGCGCCGCCGCTGGTGCCGTGGCCGGCGCGGCGCTGCCTGCGGCCTTCTCGCCCCCGCGTTCGCATCCGACGATCGTCATCGCGACAGTCGCCATGAGGAGCCCCAAGGCGAAAGAACCGACTCGGCGGACGCGGCTGCGGTGAGGGACGATGGAGTTCGCAAGGTCGGGCATTCGAAAGTCCTACGTGAGGTCACACCGCAGCCAACCAGGCGGCGGAAAATCAGAATCGGTGAGTCTATCGGTTCCGAGACACCCGAGCGTCGAATCGCTCCCCAAGCCGCGTTATCGCGGATCGGACGGCGACCCAGAGCCGAACGGCTCCGCCCTACCTCTCGCGCAGAATCGGGTTGCAGCTCGGCACGAAAGCAGGCTCCGTGCTCCGCCACGCGGCGCGCCGCGCCGTTTTTCAGCGCAGAAGCAACGTGGATCACCCACAAAGCCCCGTCGGCCATGCGTTCGGAGTTCGCGTTTCACGCCGCCCTCCGACCGCGCAGGTCGCCCCGTCTCTGATGGTCACGCAGGTCGATCAAGCAAATCCAAGAAAAATGCATGCGTGAACTTGCACAGGGCAATTCCCGTGACATCTTAGTTCGTGAGTTGAGTCAAACGACTCCTCCTAAAGAGCCCTTTTCCCTCCCTCCGCCCCCGGCCATGTGCCGGGGGTCTTTCTTTTTACTCATTTCATTCTGCGGCCTGGCAGGTGAGCTCAGCCCCCGCCCGCACCACACCGACTGTCACGCCACCGCCGCATGCGAAACCCACCTGGCGCCATCAGGACACAAGTTCCTGCTCCAGACGAGCCTCTGCTACATTCTCCCCCTCAGACTCAACCCCCGAGGATCGCCCTTTGAACAGCACTGACCTCTCCCCCGGTATGGCACTCAAGATGGATGGCAAGCTCTTCCTTGTCACCGAAGTCGAGCACCGTACCCCTGGCAACCTGCGCGCCTTCGTGCAGGTCAAGCTCCGCGACCTCAAGTCGGGTTCGCTCATCGACAAGCGCCTTCGCTCGGGCGAGGACGTCGAGCAGGTCGACCTCGACCGCCGTCAGATGGAGTACCTCTATCAGCAGGGCGCGGCGTACGTGTTCATGGACCTCGAGAGCTACGACCAGCAGGAGCTCCCGAAGGAAGTCGTCGGCGACCTCGGTCTCTACGTGCTTCCGAACACCCAGATCATCGTGCTCTGGTGCGACGGCAAGGCGATCTCGGTCGAGCTTCCGCTCACCGTCGTGCTGACCATCACCGACACCCCGCCGGGCATCAAGGGCGCGACCGCCACGAACCAGCTCAAGGAAGCGACCTGCGAGACCGGTCTCAAGACGCGCGTCCCGCCGTTCATCACGACCGGCGAGAAGATCATCGTCAGCACGACCGACGGTGCGTACCGCAGCCGCGCGTGAGCTGACTCACCCGCGCATCTCAAGCAACTCCGCAGCGCCCGCGATCACGCGGGCGCTGCGTTGCTTTTCGCACTGCGCGCGGTGAGCAGCGAGACGACCGCGAGCACCGCGAATCCAAGCGGGACCGTGACGATCGCAGGCTGGCTGAACGGCACGATCGTCTTGGCCGCGGCGTCGGCGGCGCTGTAGCCGTAGACCTTCTCCATCGTGTCGGCCGACGCGAGGATCCACGCGAGGCTCGCGACGAGACCCGTCGCCATCGCCGCGATGATGCCCTGCTTCGTCGTGCGCTTCCAGAAGAGCAGCATGACGAGCGCAGGAAGGTTCGCGCTCGCCGCGAGGTTGAACGCCCATCCGACGAGGAACGTCACGTTCATCTTCTCGAACAGGATGCCGAGCGCGATCGAGCCGAGACCGAGCGCGGCCGCGGCGATCTTTCCGCTGCGGACCTGCTGCGCGTCGGACATGCGCATGCCGAGCACGTCCTTCATCAGGTCATGCGCGACCGCGCCGGCGCCGGCCATCACGAGGCCGCTCACCGTTCCGAGCACGGTCGTGAATGCAACGGCGCTGATCACCGCGAACAGCCCTTCGCCAAACGTGCGCGCGAGAAGCGGCGCGGACATGTTGGAATCGGTCGGGTCAAGCGCGCCGCTGGTCATCGCGCCGAGGCCGAGATACAGCGTGAGCACGTAGAAGAACCCGATCGCCGCGATGCCGACGACCGTGCTCTTGCGCGCGGACACCGCGTCCTTGACCGTGTAGTAGCGGATGAGGATGTGCGGCAAGCTCGCCGTGCCGAGGAACAGCGCGAGCATCAGCGAGATGAAGTCGAGCTTCGACGCGACGCGGTCGTCGCGCACGCCCTTGAACGTCGGATTCGCGCCAGGAAGCAGCAGGTCCGCGCCCTTGCGTTCGACCGGCGTGAAGGTCGTCGCGCCGGCCGCGTCGGTGCCCTTCTTCCAGGTCGTGATCGTCGACTGCGAGAAGGTCTCGAAGAACCCGAGCGGACCGAGCGGCCCCGTGCGCTCGACGCCGCCTGGCAGCGCGGCGACCGAACCAAAGCCCGTCCCGTGCGCCGCGCGCAGCTTCGAGTCGAGCTGGTTGTCGGGCGCGAGCGGCGCGCCGTTCACCGTCGTCGCGTCCGCGGACTTCGCGAGCGTCTGGACTTCGGTCGCCGCGATCGGCGTCGACGGCACCGCGAACCCGCGGTTCAGGATCATCGCCACGACCAGCGTGCACACCGCGACCAGGATCGTGCCCTTGATGAACTGCACCCACGTCGTGCTCACCATGCCCGCGGTCGACACGATCACCGTCACCGCGACGCCGACCATCGCGACGCCCGCCCAGTGCGGGAGGCCGAGCAGCGGCTTGACCAGCGCGCCCGCGCCGACCATCTGCGGCACGAGATAGAAGAGCGAGATCACGAGCGTCGAGATCGCCGCGACGAGCTTGAGCCCGCGCGAGTTGAACTTCGAGTCGAGCGCGTCGGCGAGCGTGTACTTGCCGAGCCGCTTGACGGGCTCCGCGATCACGAACAGCGCGACGATCCAGCCCGCGAGATAGCCGATCGAGTACAGGAAGCCGTCGTAGCCGAAGAACGCGATCATCCCGCAGATGCCGAGGAAGCTCGCGGCCGAGAGGTAGTCGCCCGCGAAGGCGATGCCGTTCACGAACCAGCCGACCTGGCCGTGCGCGGCGAAGTAGCCGCCCGAGCTCTTCGTGCGCGAGCCGAGCCAGAGGCTCAGCCCGAGCACCGACGCCACGAACAGCGCGAACACGACGACTGCAAGCGTGCTTGCGTGGTAGATCACTTGCGCGCCTCCGTCTCAGACTCGCGCGGCGGCGCGCCGAACACCGCATAGATCGCGGCGAGCAGGAACGCGCCGATGATCAGCCCGAATCCCGCGACCACCGCGATGCTCAGTCCGCCGAACGCCGGCGCCGCAAGTCCGCCGACGGCCGCGCCGCCCTTGAACGTTCCGAACGCGGCGACCAGCACGAACGTCGCGTACGCGATGCAGTAGATCGCGAACAGCACGGCTCCGAGAAACCGCGCGCGATGCGCGGGCACGCTCGCGTCTCCTCCGCTCATCGCTGGACCTCCTGCTTCGGCGCCGCGGTCAGCTGCTCGAGCGCGCGGTTCGCAAGCGTTCCAATCTCCATGACCACGGCGGCGGAGACAACGATGCCCGTCACCAGCGCCCATGTGGGCGTCGTCTCGTACACGCTCTTGATGTCTGTCGCGCCGTTCGAAACCGCCGCCGCCGCGAGGAAGCACACGATCGCCGTGCGCGGGAGCATCCCGATCGGCGTCGCGACCATCGCCAGCCAGAACGGGATGCGCGTCGCGCCCAGCGCGTAGTTGGTGAGCGCGAACGGCGAGCTCGGCGGCAAGCGAAGCAGCGTCACGATGAGGAATGTCCGCGCCGTCGAGCCGCGCGCGAGCGCGTCGCGGATCACGCGGCCCTTCGGGTGACGGTCGATCCACGAGTCGACGCTTCCGCCGGTCACGAATCGCGAGAACAGGTAGCCGATGGCCGCGCCCCCGGTAAAGCCGAGGATCGCGCCCAACAATCCCATCTTGAGGCCGAACACCCAGCCGCCGAGGAACGCCTGCGAGTAGGTCGGCAGCAGCCCGAGCCCCGCGGTCAGCGCGAAGACCGCGACATAGGCCCAGAAGCCGTGCTCAAGGTCCTTGCTCAGGTACGCGGCGATGTTCGCGAGGTCGTAGAAGATGTAGATGCCCGCCAACGGCGGGAACGTGACCCAGGCGATGCCGAGCAGCGCGCTCCAGACCAGGCGCGGGTCCTTGCGCGGAGCGGCGTTCGACACATTCGGGGCGGCAGGATCGCTCATCGGGCGCACGGTAACGGGAAAGGCGGGATCGGTCCCCCGCGCTTCTGCGCCAACCCGTGGGGAATTGCCGATACCCGACGACCGCCCAACCGCGACCATCGGAGTCGCGCGAGCGCGAAACGGCCGGAGACCATCATGTCCATGTTCAACCGCACCACCGCCCTCCCGATCGCCTGCATCGCCTTCATCGCCACCTGCACGGGCTGCACCACGCGCTCCCAGGTGTTCGAGGGCTACAGCAACGACCAGCTCTGGACCGCGATGGTCGCCACCGCCAAGGCGCCGCAGTACGAGGACTGGAAGATCGTCGAGAACGACGTCGCCGCCAACGACTCGACCCGCCGCATCGAGGTCTACCGCCTGCTCAAGCGCACGCTCGTCACGCCGTACGCGCCCGCACGTCCCGAGGAGGCCGAGTGGCGCTTCGAGATCGTGCTCGCGCTCGACGAGGACCTGCAGCAGCCGATGGTCGACTTCACCGCGCGCCAGGTGACCGTGCCCGCGCATGTGTGGAAGGAAGCCGACGCGTACTTCGCGCAGATGCGCACGCGGCTCGCCCCGCCCGCCGCAGCAGCGGTCACGAAGACGCCCTGACCGGCGGCCCACAACCGACTGAACAAGCACGACGCCCCTGCCTGCAGGGGCGTCGTTCACTTCCGTTCGTTCGTGCGTTCGTTCGTGCGTTCGTGCGCGCGTTCGGACGCCACTCGTCACGCGAGGCTGGTGAAGACCTTCTGCACGTCGTCGTGGTCCTCGAGCGCATCGACGATCTTCTCGACGAGCGGCATCGCCTCCGCAGAGACCTCGACGGTCTGCTGCGGGATCCACACGACCTCGGCGCTGTCGACGGTCAGCTTCGCTGCCTCGATCGCCGCACGCACCGCCAGCAGATCCGCCGGCGCGCAGAGCACCTGGAACGTCTCGCCGTCGCCCTGGATGTCGTCGGCGCCTGCCTCGAGGCAGCAGTTCATCAGCTGTTCCTCGCTGCCGCCCTCGACGATCACCTGGCCGCGCTGCACGAAGCTGAACGCAACCGAACCAGGCACGCCGATCTTTCCGCCGTTCTTGTCGAAGATCACGCGGATGTCGGCGGCGGCCTTGTTCGCGTTCGAGATCAGGCACTCGACAATCATCGCGACACCCTCGGGGCCGTAGCCCTCGTAGCGCGCGGCCTCGTAGCGCTCCTCGGTGCCCTCGCCGGTGCCCTTCTTGATCGCCTTCTCGATGGTCTCGCGCGGCATGTTGGCCGAGCGCGCGGCGTCGATGGCGATGCGCAGCGACGGGTTGAAGTGCGGATCGCCTCCGCCCTTCTGCGCCGCGACGATGATCGCGCGCGAGCACTTGCTCCACACCTTGCCGCGCTTCTTGTCGACGGCGGCCTTGCGGTGCTTGATGTTCTTCCAGGCGCTATGTCCAGCCATGGTGCTCGCGGGGGTCAGAGGCGGGATGGAGGGGCGGCAGTTCGGATGAAGACGGGAGTTCTGTATCGGAGAGAATACCGCGGGACTTGCGCCGCTCAGCGCGCGCCCTTGCACTCCTCGACCGGCGGCGGCTCCCCGCGGGCGACCGCGTCGAGCTTGGCCTGCGCGCGCGCGACCACGGCGCCGTACTCGCGGCGGATGAACTGGGTGAACGGCACCAGCTCCACCCCGAAGGTCCGAGCCTGGTACGCGAGCATCCGCGCCTTGAACGGCGCCGGCGGATAGCGGAGTCGCGCCACCGGCTCGATGCGACGCCAGTCCTTGATCGCCTCCTCCTGCTGCCCGGCGCGCCAGAGCGCGTCGCCGAGGTGGTCGAGCGTCGCGAGCGACGGCGCATTCGGGCGAAGCCGAAGCGCCTGGCGGAACAGCGTCACCGCGCCCGCCCCCGCCGCGTCGTCCTGGAAACGGCCCTGGTGGTAGCGCAGGAATCCGATCGTGTCGAGGACGCCCGGATCGTCGGGCAGCGCCTTGGCGGCGCGTTCGGCGAAGGAGATCGTCTCGTCGGTCACCACGCCGCGCTCGAGATCGGAGTACGCGAGCCCGTTGAGGACCTGCGGGTCGTTCTGCGCAACCGCGAGCGCTGCGCGCAGCATCGCATCGGCGGAGCTTCCGTTGCCGAGCATCGAATAGAGGTCGCCGGTGCGGCGCAGCGCGTCGGCGACCGTCGCGGGCGTGCCGTCGGCGGCGGGCCACGGAGGAGCGCCGGCCGCGCAGAGCTCGCGAACGAAGCCGGCCATCGGCTCGACCGCGACACCCGATGCGATGCGCAGCGCCACCGCTGCGGTCGCGAGGCGCTGACGCAGCTCGGGTGCGAAACGATCCTGCGCACAGAGCGCACGCGCGAGTTCGGCGGCAGCGAATGGATCCGCGCCATTCGAAGCGAGGCTGCGGAAGACCTCCATCAGGTCGTCGCCCTCGGAAGCAAGCATCGGCCGCGCGCGCTCCGCGAGCGACTGCTCGAATGCCGTCACCACCGACGCGCCTGGATCAGAGGCGAGCCGCACGCGGTTCGCCTCGAGCATGTCGCTCGGCGAAAGCCGCTGCATCTTGCCCAGCAACTGCGCGAGGACCGCAGCGAGCGGCTCGGCGCGCTGCGGATCACGCTCGACGACGAGCGCCATCGCGGTCAGCAGCCGACGACCCGCGAGCGTCGTGAGCGCGGCACCGTCGCCCTGCACCACCGACTCGACCGTCGCGATGCAGGCGGCCGTATCGCCGCGGCCGATCTCAGCGACGGCGCGCAGCGAGCGTGCGTCGGGAGTGCGCGGCCGCTGGTCGAGCGCGAGCTCGCGATCGCGCGCAAGGAGTTCGCGCGGCGCTGCGCACGATGCGAGGAATCGCGCCGAAAGCGGCGACGCGGGAATCGACTGGACCTTCGCCACGCGATCCGCGCCAGCGCCGTGCAGGCGCGCAAAGCGCATGCGCTCGGGCAGTGCGGGAGCCTCGGCCAGCACACGCGCGCTCCAGTCGGCGACGCTCGGCGGCGCGGACGGACCACTCGCGATCGGCGTCACCAGCTGCATGCCGCGCTGCGCGGGATCGATCTCCTCGATCAACGCGCAGCACTCCGCGGCGAGCGGAAGCCGCGCGGCCTCGAAGTCGATCGCGGCGATCGTCAGGCGCGAGACGGCGCTCGCGGGCATGGGCCAGTTGGCATCAGCGGTCCCCGAGGGAAGCGACTCGCGCATCTCGGCGCGCATCGACCATGCCTCGGTTCCGATCGCGCCGCCCTCGGCCGCGAGCGCGCGGACTGCAGCGACGGCGTCGATGCGGAGCGCGGGATCCTCGAGCGACGCAAGCGCGGCGCACAGCCGCGCGGCCGAATCGGTCGCGTCGAAGTGCAGCGCCTCGGCCGCACGCGCGCGAGCACGCGGCATCTCCTGCAGCAGGAACCAGCTGGTCGCGAGCGTGCGCGCGATCGCCCCGCGGCTTGGCTCCGAGGCGCGGTCGACCTCGTCGAGCAGCGTCGCGTCGAGAAGCTCCGCGGCCGCGAGCGCGGTCGCGGCAAGCGCCACGGTCGACGCGGAGTCGCGCGAGCGCGCCGCATCGGCGAGCGCGAACGCATCCTCGTGAAATCCAAAGCGGCTCATGATCCTGCTCCGCAGCGCGTCGCCTGCGGGCCCGGCGTGGTGCTGGACGAGATCATCGACCAGCGGGTCGAGCTCGAGCCCTGAGCCAAGCAGCGCGACCACGATCGCATCGAGGTCGTTGGGGCGCTTGGCGGCGAGTTCGCACGCGAGCGGCGTGGGGAGCAGCGCGTTGTTCGCAGCCAGCAGCCGCATCGACAGCAGCAGCGCGCAGCGGTCGATCGGCGCACCGATCGCCGGAAGCTGCGTCCACGCCTGCTCAAGCGAAAGCAGGCGATTGCCCGGCGAAAGCGCGGCAGCGACCAGCGTCGCGCGCATCGCGGGCAGCGCGCCACGCGCGTACTCAACCGTCTCGAGCGCACGCGTGCGCGCACTCAGCGACGCCCCCGCCGCGCACGACACCACGCGCCAGAGCCTGACGTCATCGCCAGGCTCGCGCAGGAACGACGGCACCGCGAGGTCGAGCGAATGGTCTCGGTCGCCGAGCATGGCGCGGATCGCATCGGCGCGCATCGCGGCCAGCGCGGGAATCGCGTCGGCGGACGCGCGCGGCTCGTCTGGCGTCAGCGCGCGTTCCATCGGCGCGAGCAGCGCAAGCGCCTCGTACTCGCGGCCAAGCGCGGTCAGCGCGTCTGCCTGGAGGAGCTCGAGCCGCGCGATGCGCCGAATGTCGTCGGGCGCGCCGGTCCTGACTGCCTCACGCGCGGCGGCCAGCGCGTCAAGCGCGGCCTGCATGCAACCGAGGTGCATCGCGGCGACCGCAGCCTGCTCCTCCATCTCAGCAGGCGCAGAGAGCAGCGGAACCACCGCACCCCTGCGCGGCAGCGCGCCTTCGCCCACGAACCAGCTCAGCGCGCCGAGCGCAGCCTGCGCGTTGCCTTCACGCGCGGCGCGCAGCCCGGCGAGCGCGGGCACGAAGGAGTTCGACGGATCGATGCGCGAGATCCGCTCGATCGTCGTGCCGACTCCCTTCGCATCGTCGAGCCGGAACTGGATGAGCAGCATGAGCTCGAGCGGCTCGACGTTCTGCGGGAACGACCGAAACGCCTCGTCGACGAGCTTGACCGCGAGATCGATGTCGTCCGCGGTGAGCGCGTCGGAGATCCTCTGCAGCCGCTGCCCCAGCGCGGGATCAAGCGGCGGCGCGGCCTCGCGCGGCGCGATCGGCGTGCGGAACGACGTGATGTGTGCCGTCAGGCGCGCGTCGGGGACGGCTCCGTTCGCGAGACGCGAGCCGGCGAACGGACTCAGCATCAGCGGCGAAGGAAGCGCGGTCTGGTCGAGCGGCTGCTGGCGATTGCGCAGCGCGACGCCCGTCGGATCGCTGCGGACCGACGCGCATCCGCTGATGCACGATGACGAGAACACGACTGCCGCGAACAGGGAAACCGCTGCGAAGCGCATGCACATGTCCAATCCGCGCCGCGCGAGCGAGGCGCAATCACTCGGCTACGACAGGACGACGGACGAGACGAAACTCACACGGGCCGAACACAGGCTCACTTGCGACGGGCACCGCCGCGCTTGGCGGCGGGCTTCGACTTCGACTGCGACTTCGGCTTCGACTTCGACTTCGACTTGGCGGATGCTGGCTTCTTCGCCGGCTTCTTGCTGGAAGCCTTCTTCGTGGCCGACTTCTTCGTGGAAGCCTTCTTCGTGGAAGCCTTCTGCTTCTTGGCGAGCTCGGCCTTCTTCGCGGCAGCTTCGCGCTGCTTGCGGCGCTGTTCGTCGGCCTTTGCCTTTGCTGCGGCGGCCTTGGCCTTCGCGGCGGCAGACTTGGCCTTCGCGGCATTCGCCTTGGCCTTCACGGCGTCCGCCTTGGCCTTCACGGCGTCCGCCTTGGCCTTCGCCTTGGCCTTCACGGCGTCCGCCTTCGCCTTCGCCTTTGCCTTCGCCTCAGCGGCCTTGATCTTCGCAGCGTCGGCCTTGGCCTTCGCAGCTGCGGCCTTCGCCTTCGCGGCGTCCGCCTTGGCCTTCGCGGCGTCCGCCTTCGCCTTCGCCGCAGCTGCCTTCTCGGCGGCCTTCTGCTTGGCCTTTTCCTTGGCTTCGGCTTCCTTGGCGCGCTGGAGCTCGCGTGCGACGCGTTCGGTCTCGCGCTGCTTGATCTTGCGCTCGCGCTCGGCGATCGCGGCAACGCGGGCTGCCTCGCGGGCGGCCTTCTCGCGGATGCGCGCTTCCTCGGCCTCGCGCTTCTGGCGGATGCGATCTTCCTCGCGCGCGATCTCGGCGAGGCGCTTCTCCTCCACAAGGCGCTCGGCCTCGCGGATCTTGGCGAGCTTCTCGTCCTCGATGCGCTTGCGCTCGGCGTCCTCGGCGGCGCGGAAGCCCGCGTGACGCGCGAGATACGCGCCGCGGATCTTGGTGCCGTTCTTGCCGGCGGCGGTCCACGCCTCGCTCGTCATCTGCGACAGCGCGTGGTGGACCTTGGGGAGTTCCTCGACGCGGTAGTTCTTACCGATCCAGGTGCAGACATCGAGCGTGGTGGTCGTGGGCTCGACGGCGCCGTTCTGGTGCAGCAGCTCGACGGCGGTGTCGTCGACGATCGGCGCAGGCAGTTCGAACGCGACAAGCAGCGTGCGCGCCGCGACGAACGGCGGGATCTCCGCCAGTCCCTCGAGATATGTGCGCTGGTCCTTGCGGGCCGCGTTGCGGAGATGGTCGAGCGACGTCCGATGCTGGCGGCGGAAGATGTCGTTGAGCGTCGAACGCAGGCGCGTCGCCCGCTCCTCGGCAAACGGGTACTTCTCGCCGAACGCCTCGATGAGCTCGCTCTCGAGCATCACGCGCAGTTCGTTCGCGTCGACCACGAGGCGGCTGAGCTTGGCCAGCGCCTCCTCGGCGAGCGGAACCGTGCTCTCCCACAGCAGGTAGTTCGAGAGAAGGATCGCAAGCGGATCGTTCGGCTCGGCTCCCTGCAGGAGCGGGGTTGCGAAGGACGGCGTTCCCGATCCGTACTTCTTGATCAGTGCCGTGAACTTGGGGCCACGAACGGGGTCGACCTTCATCGCGTCGTGTTCTCCGATGTACCTTCGGCGGAGCCGTCCGCCGTCGTTTCCTGCGCGCCCGACCCTCCGTCGCGAATCACCGCGTCCAGCGCGGCCTGTCGCTTCATCCGGTCGTCCAGTTCGAACTCGATGCGCGGGACCCGGCCGATCCGGGTTCCGTCCATCACGCGCCGACGCAGGAATCCCGCGGCGGCGCGAAGCCCCGACAGCGTGAGCGACGCGCGGTCCTCAGGGAGGACCGACACGCGCACGCGCGCCTCGGCCAGATCCGGCGTGAGCACGACCTCGGTGATCGAGATCATGCCCTGCACGCGCGGGTCGTTGAGACCGCGCGCGAGCTCGGCCTGCAGTGCACGGCGGACTTCGCCCGCGACCTGCGCGGGACGGTCCGACGGCTCCGCCGAAGGACCGAGCGGACCACCAGCACGCACGCGAGGTGCGGGCTTGCGGGCTTCAGGCTTGCGCAGCGATTCAGGCTTGCGCGACCTGGGCTCGGATCCTTCGTCGTTCGGCGTCGGCTTCATGGAATCTGGTTTCTCTCGAGCCATCAATTACGCTTCACTTCGATCGTCTTGTAGCACTCGAGGACGTCGCCTTCCTTGATGTCGTCGTAGCCGACGATCTTCATGCCGCACTCCTGGCCGGCGCGAACTTCCTTCGCGTCGTCCTTGAAGCGCTTGAGCTGCTCGAGACGGCGGTCCTTCTCGACGACGATGCCGTTGCGGGTGACGCGGATCTGCGCATTGCGCTCGACCACGCCGTCCGTGACATAGCAACCGGCGATGGCGCCGACCTTCGAGATCTTGAAGACCTGACGGACCTCGGCGTGTCCGAGCACCTCGAGCTTGAGCTCGGGAGCCAGCATGCCCTTGGCCGCCTTGAGGACGTCGTCGATGAGGTCGTAGATGACTTCGTACAGACGAATCTCGATGCCCTTCGACTCCGCCAGCTGGCGGGCCTTGCTGCTCGAGGTGACGTTGAAGCCCACGATGATCGCGTTGGTCGCGCCAGCGAGGGACACGTCGCCCTCGTTGATGCCGCCCGCGCTCGCGCTCTTGACGGAGATGGTGACTTCCTCGGCCGGCAGCTTCGCGAGCATTCCCTTGAGGGCCTCGACGGAGCCCTGCACGTCGGCCTTGACGACGAGCGCGAGTTCCTTCTTGCCCTGCTTCTCGAGGTGCTTGAAGATGTTGTCGAGGGTGATCTTCGGCGCAGCGAGCTCGCGCTCGCGGTCGATGCGGCGACGCTCCTCGGCGGCTTCTTCCGCGGCGCGGAGCGACGGGACGACGAACGCCTTGTCGCCTGCGTCGGGAAGCGTGTCGATGCCCGAGATCGCGACCGGCGTGGACGGAAGCGCCTCGGTGACGCGCTCGCCCTTGTCGTTCACGATGTCGCGCACGCGGCCGTAGCCGCGGCCGATGACGATGAAGTCGCCCTTCTTGAGGCAGCCTTCCTGGATGAGGACGCGCGCGACGGGGCCGCGGCCTTCCTCGACCGAGGCCTCGAGCACGGTGCCGCGCGCGTTGCCCTTGAAGTCGGCCTTGAGCTCGAGGAGTTCCGCGTGGTAGTCGAGGATCTCGAGGAGCTGCTGGATGCCGTCGCCGCGGGTGGCGCTGGTGCGGATGACTTCCGTCGTTCCGCCCCACTCCACCGGGTTGAGCTCGTGCTCGGCGAGCTGGCCGAGCAGACGACGGATGTTCGCCTCGTTCGCATCGGGACGGTCGATCTTGTTCATCGCGACGACGATGGGCACGCCCGCCGCCTTCGCGTGGTTGATCGACTCGATGGTCTGCGGCATGACGCCGTCGACCGCGGACACGACGAGCACGACGATGTCGGTGACCTTCGCGCCACGGGCACGCATGGCGGTGAACGCCTCGTGACCCGGGGTATCGATGAAGGTGACCACGCGGTCGACGTCGCCGGCCTTGACCGGAACGGTGAACGCGCGCGTCGACTGGGTGATGCCGCCGGCCTCGCCCGCAGCGATGTTGGTGCTGCGGATCCGGTCGAGCAGACTGGTCTTGCCGTGGTCGACGTGACCGAGGATGGTGACGATCGGCGCGCGGCGGCGCTCGTCGAGCCTCTCGCGTCCCTTGAAGCGCTCCTCGATGATGTCGGCGGCGGACTTCGCCTCGTCGACGATCAGGTCGATCTCGAACTCCATCATCATCTCGATGGCCTTCTCGCGATCGATGGCGCTGTTGATGGTCGCCATCGTGCCGCCGAGGAAGAGCTTCTTGATGATGTCGACGGCCTTGATGCCGGTCGCAGCGGAGAGTTCCTTGATGGTCAGCGGCTCGGCGACGTGCACTTGCTGCACTTCACCTGGCTTGCGCTCGGCCTTCTGGCCACCCATGCCTCCGCCAGGACCGCCGGCGCGGCCGGGCATGTTGCGATGCGAGCGCATGAAGCCGCTCGAACCATCGACTCGCGCCTGACGGTCGCGGAGATCCTGTGCGCCAAAGCCCGTACGCGCGGTCTCGCCAGCGCGACCGGTGCGCGATGCACCGATGCCGCCACGACCACGAACCTCGGGACGACCAGCGCCACCGGTTCCGGTACGACCGCCACGCATGGGGCCGCCCGCACCAGTGGTGCCAGGACCACCCAGTCCGGGACGACGCATCGGCGGCGGCGTGGGAAGGTTGTCTGCCTGCTCGACGCGGATGACCTGCGGGCCGGAGAGTTTGGTCTTCTCACGGTTGCCGAGCTGCGGGCCGACGGGACCGACGATCGACGGCCGCGTGGGCACGTTCATGACCGGCGGAAGTTCGGATGCCTTGCCGAGCGATGCGGGCGGCGGCGGCGGCGCGGTGATGACGCGACGGGCGGCGGGCTCGAGCGCGGGCTTGGACGGACCGCTCGGATTCGAGGTCGCGGGCGAAGTGCCCGACGAACCCGACGAGCGACCGGCGGAACCTCTGCCGATTTCCTCACGCGGCGAAAGCCGCGTCGTGAGGCCGGCGGGAACGCGCGGCGCCATCGGCGCGGGCGGAACCGTGGGAGCCGCCACGGGAGTGACAGCGCGAGGAGCGACCGCTGGCGCGGATGCTTCGGTTGCCGGTTCGGGCTTGGCTGCAGCGGGCTTCGTTTCGGTCGGCGCAGATGCGGCGACCTCAACGGCAGGCTGGGCAGAAGGCTTGGCTGCGGTGGACGCTGCTGCTTCCGTTTCCGTCGCGCGGTCCGTTGCCGTCGACGACTTGCCTTCCGCGCGAGGCGCGGGTGCATCGGCTGCAGCTTCATCGCTCGCGGGAGCGGCGGTCACAACGGGCTTCGTTGCGGCAGGCGCCTTCGCGGCGGCCTTCGCCGCCGGCTTCTCCACGACGGTCTCGACGACGGGTGCCGGCGCCTTCTTGGTCGCGCGCTTGGCGACGGTCGGCGTGCCGGAGTCGGTCGCCTCGGGCGCTGCCGCCTTCGGTGCCTTCGCGGCGGGTGCGGTCTTGGCAGGCGCGTCGTTGGCGGTCTCGCTTGTACCCGCTTCAGGCTCGGTCGCCGTAGCCGTACCACCACCTGCTCCCGCGAACCACTCGCGGACAGTCAGCGCCAGTCCGATGGAGACGGGCGAAAGGTGGTTGACGATGTCAGGGATGTCCTCGGCCTGGCATCGTGCGACGATGTCCTTGGAATTGACGCCGAGTTCCTTGGCAAGTTGATGGACCTTCAGCGACGCGGGTTTCTTCGACAAGCGTTCCTCCTGAGTACTTCACGCTCCGCCTGCGACCATCGCAGCGGCAGCGATCTTTTCCTTCCCGTCAGCCGTTTGCACGGCCAGAGCGACCGAACCCGAGAATCGAGTCGGCAGCGCTTTCTGCATCCATATCCGGCGCCGGCGGCGCGCCTTCCGCGGGGGCGCCATCGCCACCGAGGATTGCGTTCGTCGCCGCCGCGTCTTCCGCTGCGCGCTGCGCGGCCGCAGCCGCGTCGCGCTCGCGCTCGACCTCGACCTCGCGGGCGCGGTTGCTCGAGGCAGCGCAGACGATCTCCGCGAGCTCGTCGGTGATGCCCAGTTCCTCGACGAGGATCTGGTGACCGATCTCCTCGATGTCGAACACGCTGATCATGCCCAGCGCGCCGATCTTGTCGAGCATCTCGTCGGTGACACCCTCGATCGGACGCAGCGTCTCGCCGAGGATCTCAAGACCCTTCGCGAATTCCGGCGGCGTGAGGATGTCGATGTCCCAGCCGGTGAGGCGCGCCGCGAGGCGCACGTTCTGACCGCGCTTGCCGATGGCGAGCGAGAGCTGGTCCTCGCGGACGATGATCGTCGCGCGGCCGAGCTCGAAGCAGAGGCTGACTTCCTCGACAGCGGCCGGACGGACGGCGTTCGAGATGAGCACCTGGCTGGACTCGTTCCACAGGACGATGTCGATCTTCTCGCCGTTGACTTCGTCGACGATGTTGCGGATACGGCTGCCGCGCACGCCGATGCACGCGCCCTTGGCATCGACCTTGGAGTCGACGCTGGCGACGGCGACCTTGCAGCGCTGTCCGGGCTCGCGGGCGAGCGCCTTGATCTCGATCACGCGCTCCGCGACCTCGGGAACCTCGGCCTCGAAGAGGCGGCGGATGAAGTCGGGATTGCCGCGCGAGAGGATGATCTTGACCTGGCTACCGCCGTCGCGCACGTCGAGCACGAGGCAGCGGATGCGGTCGCCGGGCTTGAACATCTCGCCGGGGATCTGCTCGGACTTGGGCATGAACGCCTCGGCGCGGTCGACCTGCACGATGAGCGCGGGACCTTCCTGGCGCACGACGGTGCCGGTGACGATCTCACCCTGGCGCTTGGCGAACTCTTCCATGAGCGAGTTGCGCTCGTCCTCGCGGAACTTCTGGATCATCACCTGCTTGGCGGTCTGCGCCGGGATGCGGCCGAGACGCTCGATCGGGATGTCCTCGCGGTCGATGATCTCGCCCTCGTCGTTCATGACGTTGCGCCAGATCGTGATCTTGCCGCTGAGGCGGTCCATCTCGCAGCCGAACTCCTCGGCGTCGAGCGAGTCGAAGTGCTTGCGCGCAGCGCTCATCATCGCCATCTCGAGGTCGCGAATGAGATGCTCGCGATCGACGTTGCGGTCGCGGGCGATGGAGTCGAGGATGCGGAGCGTTTCGGAATTCATGGTGATGTGACCTCTTCGTGACGGGTTGTGGCGGACGGGAGCATCGTCCGGTGCCGGGTTCGCCGGCCTAGGTTGTCGCCGTTGATGACGGCGTTTGGATGTGGCCTTCACGCAGGTCGCGTGAAGTCAGGAAACAAAACGACCACGGAAGCATTCCGTGGCCGGTCGGCGAAGGGCATGCAGCACGCGCCTCAGTTCAAAGAGGCGCCTCCTGCAGCTGATCCGAGGAGTCAAAGCACAGACAGGACACCTTTGGCGTGCTGTGGGTGCATTCGATGCACCACGCACACAAAGGCATAAAGCCTTGCACCACGCTCGGGCCGAGGCGAGGATGAGACCTTGAGGGCCTCATCGCTTGCATCCGACCCGAACGGTCCTGCAGCTCGACGGATCACGGGGGTGTGTCACACCTGGGATCAGTAGCATTGGACAAACCGCTCGGTCGCAGACCGGAAAACAAACACACGCGACGCAACGAGCGCGTCTCGCGAGGCTTGAAAGATATCTGCACCGAGCCTCTAGGTCAATGGACTTGCGTCATGCCGACCCGGAGATCGTGCGAGTTTGTCCGCATGATCAGCGCCGAAGCCCCAAGGAAACCCTCGGAAAGTCGCGGATTTCGCGGGCGTTGCGCCCTGCTTCTCCCGCGTTCAGCTCGCGGCGCCGTCGAGATCGAGGCGCTCGGTCGGCGCCACGGCACGCACGATGCGAAGCGCACGGTTGCCGCGAAGCTGGCCCAAGTCCGCAAGGAACTTGGACTTGCCGCCGACCCCGAGCGCAACAGGCGACTTGGCCGGCCGCTGGGTGACGATCAGGTCGCCCACCTCGAGCTGGCGGAGCTCCTGGATCGAGATCGTGGTCGTGGCGAGGGTCGCCTCGAGTTCGAGCTTGGCGCCCGAGAGGCCGCTCGCGATCCGCTCGGCCGCGCCCGACTCGCCTGAGCTCTTGCCCGACACGAACCAGCTCTGGGCCGACAGGTCCTCGACCAAGGGTTCGATCGCGTTATACGGAATGCAGAGGCGCATGCGGCCGCCGCGGTTCATGAGCTTGACCTCGAACTCGACGACCACGACCACCTCGTTCGGCGGCACGATCTGGACGAGCTGCGGGTTGGACTCCATGTCGCCAAGGGCGAACTCGATCTTGCGGATGCCCGCCCACGCCTCGCTCAGCGCGGCCATCGCGCGGTGGAGGATGCGCTGGATGAGGCGGGTCTCGATCAGGGTCATCGGCCGGCGCGGGACGAACAGGTCCTTGTTCGAGCCCCCGAGCAGGCGGTCGATGATCGGGAAGATCACCAGCGGCGAGAGTTCAAGGCAGATCTGGCCTTCGAGCGGCGGGCAGCGCACGAGGTTGAAACTCGTGGGATTCTCGCTCTCAGACACGAATTCCGAGTAGGTCTTCTGCGAGGCGTCCTTGATGGAGACCTCGACGATGGTGCGCAGGTGGCCCGAGAGCGACGCGCCGAAATTGCGGGCGAAGGTCTCGTGCAGCATGCGCAGTGCGCGCATCTGGTCCTTCGAGATGCGTTCGGGGCGCTTGAAGTCGTACTTCTCGATCTCGATGCGATCGCGGTCGCGGCGCGCACGGGAGAAGATCTGGGTGGGCGGCGCCTCGACCACAGGCGCGGGCGCGCTCGCGGCGTTGAGCAGCGCGTCGATGTCAGACTGGTTGAGAACCTCAGTGCCCATCGTTGGTCCCACTGGCTGCAGCTTCCGGCTCCGCCGGGCGCACGCGGAACGCGTGCGCAGTGGCGCTTCATCGGCGCCCGCGCACCGCGGGCTTGAACCGTCGAATCCCTCGCGCAAGGCAACCGACCGCGGAAGCGACCGTAGGATGCGCGCCATGAGAACCCTCGGCCGCCGCGCGGTCTTTCCTGCTTGGATCCTGTTCGTCGCGCTTCTTGGCGCGACTTTCACCGCGAGCTTGCCGTCCAGCGAGGCCTGGGCGCAGACTCCGCCGAGGATTCCCGGGCTGCCTGGGTTCGGAAAGCCCGCCAAGGCTCCCCCGCCGCCCGTGTTCGGCGACTCGCGCGACCAGGTCGAGACGGCCGTCGTCGTTCCCAACGCAAAGGTCGCTCCGGGCGCGGACGTTCCGATCGCGGTGACCTTCAAGCTCGCGGACGGCTTTCACATCTGGCCAAAGGCCGACGCACCCACCGAAGGACGCGCGGAGTTCGACGGCGCGATCCGCACCGACCTCACCATCAACCCCGGCGCCGACGGCAAGCCGCAGCCGATCGCGGGCATCGAGTTCAACGCGGCGTTCGCACAGTGGCCCGCGCAGCACACGGTCGAATCCGACCTCGGCGATGGCCTCAAGAAGTACGGCGTCTACGAGGGCACGTTTGCGATCTTCATCCCCGCTTCGATCGCGAAGGACGCGAAGCCCGGCGTGATCACCGTGCCGATCGAGCTGTTCTTCCAGGCGTGCGACAACAGGGGCTGCAGCAATCCCGCGCACGCCACGGTCACCGCGACGATCGAGGTCGTGGCCGGCGCAGGCGAATCCGCAGCGCCATCGGCTGCGTCCAAGGACCTGCTCAAGGACTTCGACCCGTCCGTCTACGCGCGCATCCGCGCGGGCGAGAAGCCGAGCGAGGCGCTCGAGTTCAACCTGTTCTCGCTGAGCTTCACCATCGATCCGAACGGCGCGGGATTCATCCTGCTGCTGCTCATCGCGGCCGCGGGCGGCGCGCTGCTCAACTTCACGCCGTGCGTGCTGCCGGTGATCCCGCTCAAGATCATCGGCCTTTCGCAGGCCGCGCAAGGCAGCCGCACCAAGTGCTTCGCGCTGGGCTTCGTCATGTCGCTCGGCGTCGTCGCGTTCTGGATGGCGCTCGGCGTCGCGATCGCGTCGATCAAGGGATTCACCAGCACAAATCAGCTGTTCCAGAAGCCCGAATTCACCATCGCCGTCGGCATCGTGATCGGCGTGATGGCGATCGGCATGGCGGGCTTCTTCTCGATGAAGCTGCCCGACTGGGTGTACATGGTCGAGGCGAAGCACGACTCGTACCTCGGGTCGTTCCTGTTCGGCATCATGACGGCGGTGCTGTCGACGCCGTGCACCGCGCCGCTCATGGGCACGGCCGTCGCGTGGGCGACGACGCAAGGGCCTGGCACGATCCTCACGGTGTTCGCGTTCGTCGGCACGGGCATGGCGCTGCCGTACCTCGTGCTTTCAGCCAATCCCAAGTGGATCGACGCGATGCCGCGCACGGGCCCGGCGAGCGATCTCATCAAGCAGACGATGGGCCTGCTGCTGCTGGCGGCTGCGGCGTACTTCATCGGAGCGGGCACTTCGGGAATGCTGGTCATGGCTCCCGAACCGCCGAGCCATGTGTACTGGTGGATCGTCGGCGCGATCGGCGTGGGCGCGGGCGGATGGCTCGCGCTGCGCACGATCAAGATCACGCGCAAGCCGCTCAATCGCGTCGTGTTCGGCGGACTGGGAGTGGTGATTCTCGCGGTGAGCGCGCTGATCGCCCTCTCGCAGACCGCGAAGGGCCCGATCGCGTGGACCTACTACACGCCTGAGCGGCTCGCCGACGCGCAGAAGGCCGGCAAGGTCGTCGTCGTCGACTTCACCGCCGAATGGTGCGCGAACTGCAAGACGCTCGAGGCGCTCGTGCTCAACACGCCTGGGGTGTCGAAGGAATTCAACGCGGACGACGTCACCGCGATCAAGGTCGACCTCACGGGCAACAACGTGGCGGGCAACGCGCTCCTCAAGGACGCGGGACGGCTCACGATCCCCCTGCTGCTCGTCTACGGCCGCGATGGAACGCTGGTCATGAACGCCGACGCGTACACGCCGGCGCAGGTGCTTGAGGCGATCGCGACGGCGCGCGCGAAGGATGGCGCGAAGGATGGGGCGAAGGATGGGGCACGTGCCAAGTAACCCGCAATTCCTCTACTCGGTGCGATCGACGTTCACCAGCGCCGCGGTGCGCGCGGAGTTTATCGCGTGGCTGCGCGACGGACATCTCGCGGATGTCGTCAAGGCCGGCGCGCTCGATGCGGAGCTCGTCGAGTTCGAGCTCGCGGCCGAAGCGCCCGCGGGCGCGATCGCCGATGTCGAGACGCGCTACCACTTCGCGTCGCGCGCGGCGTTCGACGCGTACGCAAACGGTCCCGCGATTCCGCTGCGCGCGGAAGGCGCGGCGAAGTTCCCCCCGTCGCGCGGCATGGTGATGACGCGCGGGTTCGCGACGTCAGCGCTGCGGGTCTGAGCGGGACCGATCCGCCGACGCAGGAAACCGAGCGATTTCCGCGCGGATTGCGGCCACTTCGCGATCCGAAAGCTGCGCGAGCGGATCGAGCGAAAGCGCGTCGCTGACGGCGAGCGCGCGCTCGAAGGCCTCGCGTGGATCACCCGCGACGCGAGCATCCAGCTCGTCGTTCATGCCGGCATCAGCCCACATCTTGCGAACGACCGCGCGCGCCGTGCCCACCTCGATCCAACGCCTTGGGCTGCGCGGCATCGCGCGGGCGCCGCTTTCGATCGCACGCAGGAGCGGCACCGCTTCCTCAAAGCTGTCGAGAGAAGCGGGAAGCGCGCGCAGCATGCGCGCCGCAACATCGGCGCGCAGGCCGTCGGCGCGCGGTCCGCGCAGTTGCCTTGCCGCCGCGGCTTCGCGCGCGATTTCAAGCGCGTCATGAACACGCGGCGCATCGGCCTTCGCGCTGGCGGCAGCTGCGAGCGCCTGGTCGACCGCGGCTTCATGCGCGAAGCGCGACCACCAGAAGTCCTTTGCCGAAAGCGCTCGGGCCGCGGCCATGCGCGTCTCGTACTCGCGCCCACGCTCCGTCGCGATCGGCGCGAGTGATCGCGCGACCGACTCGAGCCGCGCCTCGCGATTGAGGTCGTGCGAGAGCCCGAGCGCCATCGCCGCAATCGCCATCAACGCGAGCCCGCCGCACGCCAGCTCGTCTTGGACGGACAGGACAAACCAGCGCGACTTCGTCGGTGGCGCGAGATCGGTCGCGCACGCGATCAAGGCGAGCGCGAGCACGCAGGAGCCCGGCATCCACGCAAGCGTCTCGATCTGGGCGTGCACGAGGACGAGCACCCCGAGCGCAAGCGCGATCCGTCCGACCGTCCGTTGCGGCAGCGAGGCGAACGCCTGCGCGGCGCACACCGCAAGCAGCGCGAACACGCACACGCCAACCGCGCGCAGCACCACCCACATAGGGTCGACCGTCGGCGCCTCGATGCGCATCTGCGCGAGGAACCCCACGATTCCCGCACCCAACGCCGTCAAGAATGCGACGCGGCGGACAAGCGATGCATCGACATCGGTGAGCGCATCGTCGGTGGCCGCGCCATCATCGCCCGGGCCCCGCTTCGACGAGCGCTTCGACCAGAGCGCCGCGACGATGAGCCCGCACCACGCGAGTCCCGACACGCCGAATGCGACGACCCAGTCGGCGAACATCGAGTGGAGGCTCTTCACATCCTCGGGGCAGCTCGGCGGCTTGGCGGCGTTGAAGTACTCCTGCACGCGCTCGGGACCGGTGCCGATCGCGGCCCATTCGCCGTGCGAAAGGATGTTCAGCCCGCCTTCGATGTAGTAGCCGCGGAGCAGGAGGCTGAGTTCACCGAGCCTCGTGCCGACCAGCCAACGCACGCCTACTGCACCGAGCATGGCCGCCGCGCACACCAGCGCCCAACGCGAAGAAAGCAGCGCGCCGCGCCTCTGCGTCCACACCAGCACGCCCGCCGCGAGCATCGTCGCGCCGATCGCGCCCTTTCCGCCGTTGACCGCGAGCAACCAGGCGCACACGAGCGCCGCCAGTGCGAGCATCAGCGTGTTGCCCGACTGCTGCATGCGCCGCGCGAGCACGGCGAGCGCGGTGAACGCAATCGCGCCGACGCCCATCATCGTGGAGAACGGGTTCGACAGCCCGAACCATCCCGTCGCCTCGGGCTGCATCAGCCGACGCTCGTAGGTCCGCGCCGCGCTCGAGTCGGGCAACCAGCCGCGGGTCGCGAGGAACTGCTCGCGCGTCTGCTCGTAGAGCGCCACCGTCGCGGGATGCTCGACCAGCACCTGCACCGCGCCGCGCGCCGCGAGGAGACCCGTGAGCGACACGAGCACCGAGAGCGCGATGACCCGCATCGACCGGTCGCGCACGAGATGCGCGAGCGCGACGAACGCAAGCATCGCGGCGATCCACGTGTCGGCGCGGAAGCCGTTCTCGGGCACCACGCCGGTGTGCGCGTGCATCGCGGCGACTGGCACGGGCAGCAGCGCGAGCAGCACAAGCCCGATGCGGACTCCACGCGCGCTGCGCCATTCGCCCGCCAAACCGCAAATCGCCGCTGCAAACAGCACGAGGTCGAGCACATGCGACCCCGACGACGCGAGCGCCAGCAGAGGCATCTGGTCGAACGCCGGATCAAGGTCGGCGAACCACACGTTCGGCTCGATCACCACCATCGCGCGCAGCGCGGCCACGCCGAGGATCCCCGCGAGCCCTGCGATGCGCAGCGACTGCGCGCGGTTCATTCGCGCTTCTCCGGCTGCTTGGCCGAAGCCTGGGGCGGATCCTCGATCCGCGCCACGCTGGTCTCGAGCACGAGCATCACGAGGAAGATCCCGAACAGCTGCAGCCCCACCAGCGCGGCCTGCCACGGGCGCATGAGGCCGAGACCGATGCCGCTCATCGCGGTGACCGCAGTCAGCAGCCAAAGCACGACCACCGCGCGGCGCTTGGAGAGACCGAGCTGCACCAGGCGGTGCGAGATGTGCTCATGACCGCCGACAAACGGGCTCTTTCCGCGGCGCACGCGCCACACGGTCACATACACGCCGTCGTAGAGCGGGATCGCGAGCACAAGCAGCGGCATGAACACGCCGTACCACGCCGTGCCCAGCGCGTAGTCGGGATGCGCCGCGTCGACGAAGGTCGTGCGCGCCGCGAGGCAGGCAAGGATGTAGCCGACGAACAGCGACCCGCCGTCGCCCATGAAGATGCTCGCCGGCGGGATGTTCCACACGAGAAATCCCGCGAGCGAGCCCGCGAGCAGCGCGAGCGCGCTCGCGATGAACCACTGCCCGTTGATGATCGTCGCGACCATGAAGCACAGCGCCGCGATCATCGCGATGCCGCCCGCAAGCCCGTCCATGTTGTCGATGAAGTTGACCGCGTTCACGATCACCACGATCCACGCGACGGTGATGGCGATGCTGACGATCTCGCCTGCGCCGCTGCCGAAGTTCGAGTGCAGCAAGCGCACGTCGGACGCGAGCACCGTGCCGATCGCGACCCCGAGCTGCAGAAACAGCTTGGGCCAGGCCGACAGCGCGCGACGGTCGTCGTAGAGCCCCATCACGTGGAGCACGAACGCGCCGATCACGATCACGACCCAGTCGCCGAAGTTCGCCCGCGCGCGCTCCATGTGCGGCTCGATCGCGGGCGCCCACTCGAGCAGCCGCTCGGGCATCGCGTAGAACGCGAGCAACCCCAGCGCGATCGGCCCGATCACCGACCAGAAGATCGCGACCCCGCCGATGTTGGGCACCGGGCGGAGTTCCTTGACATGGCCCTTGGAGCCCGCCGAATCCAGCGCTCCCACGCGCGATCCGACGCGTGCGAGGATGCCGGTGAGCGGCGCCGAGAGCGCGAAGCCGATGAGGAGGAGTCCAAGGACGATGCCGAGCATGGGGTGCGGTAAGGTATACGCAATGAGTACGCTCCGATCCGTCACGCTCTACTGCTCGAGCTCGCGCAGCCTCGACCCCCACTTTGCCGTCGCCGCACGGGCGGCGGGAGAACTTCTCGCCAAGCGCGGCATCACGCTCGTGTACGGCGGCGGCGGACTCGGCCTGATGGGCGAGGCCGCCCGCGCGTGCAAGGCCGCCGGCGGACGCGTCGAGGGCATCATCACCCGCAAGTTCCTCGACCTCGAGCAGGGCTGGCTCGGCTGCGACGAGCTCGTCGTGGTCGACACGATGCGCGAGCGCAAGCGCATCCTCATCGAGCGCGCCGACGCGTTCCTCGTGCTTCCGGGCGGCATGGGCACGTTCGAGGAGTTCTTCGAGACCCTCGTCGGCCGGCAGATCGGCGACCACTCCAAGCCGATCGCGGTGCTCGACGACCACGGCTACTACCTGCCGCTGCAATCGCTGATCGAGCACTCGATCCGCGAGAAGTTCGCGCGCGAGGCCGTGCGCGAGGTGCTGCATTTCGGCACCGAGCTCGAGCCGCTGCTTGCGTGGCTCGAGGCGTCGGTGCAGAACCCCGTGCACGCCGATCCCGAGCGGTTCCTGCCGATGGGTCCAAAGGTCCCGACGGGTCCGACGCGTGCATGACCGAAATGGCATGACCGAAATCGCATGACCGAAATCGCATGAACACGGTCGAATGAACAGCACCGCGACCAGCTCCGACCCCACGCGCCCGATCGGCCTCATCGCCGGCCAGGGCGCGCTGCCCATGATCGTCGCGCAAGGCATGCGCGCCGCGGGCCGACGCGTGTCGTGCATCGGGCTCGCCGACCAGTTTGTGCCGGAATTGCCCGCGATCTGCGATGATTTCGCGCCCGCGGGCATCGTGCAGGTCGGCAAGTGGATCAAGCTCGCGCGGCGCTTTGGCGTGCGCGAGGCGGTGATGGTCGGGCGCGTCTCCAAGGCGCGCATGCACGACCCGCTGAGGCTCTTCCGACAGATCCCCGACTGGCGCGCGTTCGACATCTGGTACCGCAAGCTGCGCCACGACCACCGCTCCGCCACGCTCCTCACCGTCCTCGCCGACGAACTTGCGAAGGAAGGCCTCGTCTTGATCGACTCGACCACGTTCATCCCCGATCACATGGCTTCGGAAGGCACGATGACCCGCCGCGCGCCCACGGCCGAGCAGACGAGCGACATCGCGTTCGCGTGGCCGCTGCTCAAGCAGGTCGGCGCGCTCGACATCGGGCAGGCGATCGCCGTGCGCGAGAAGGACGTGATCGCGGTCGAGGCCGTCGAGGGCACCGACCGCATGATCGAGCGCGCGGGGCAGCTCTGCCGCAAGAAGGGCTGGACGCTCCTCAAGACCGCGCGGCCCGGCCACGACATGCGCGCCGACGTGCCCACGATCGGCGTCTCGACCATCGAAAAAATGCACGCCGCAGGCGGTGGCTGCATCGCCATCGGCGTCGGCCGGGTGATCCTCGTCGACCGCCCCGCCGTGCTCGCCGCGGCGGACCGGCTCGGCATCGCGGTCGTCGGCGTGAACGATGCGTGAGAAGCCTTGAAAACAAGCGAGTTTCGCAATCCGAAACCTTCGCCAATCCGGCGTCTCGGGAAGGGTCCTGAAGCCCCCTTTCGGCTATAGTCGCGGCTCTCCCACGACTGTCCCGAAAGGACTGGTTTTTCGATGGCCGACGGCGCCCAACCGACTGATGCGAACTCGCAGCCTCCCCAGCACGACCGCGTGATCGATCTCGACATCGACCGCGAGCTGCATGAGAGCTACCTCACGTACGCGATGAGCACGATCATGGATCGCGCCCTGCCGGACGTGCGCGATGGACTCAAGCCGTCGCAGCGCCGCATCCTCGTGGCGATGAACGACCTCAAGCTGTCGCCCGGTCGCAAGCAGATCAAGTGCGCCAAGATCTGCGGCGACACCAGCGGCAACTACCACCCGCACGGCGAGAGCGTGATCTACCCGACGCTCGTCAACATGGGCCAGGACTGGAAGGCCCGCTACATGTTCGTCGACAAGCAGGGCAACTTCGGCTCGATCGAAGGCGACCCGCCGGCCGCGATGCGCTACACCGAGGCCCGCATGACCGCCACCGCGATGGCGATGATGGAGGACCTCGACAAGGAGACCGTCGACTTCAAGGCGAACTACGACGAGCGCCTCATGGAGCCGTGCGTGCTTCCGGGCAAGTTTCCGAACCTGCTCGTCAACGGCTCGAGCGGCATCGCCGTCGGCATGTCGAGCACCATGCCGCCGCACAACCTGCGCGAGATCTGCGGCGCGATCGTCGCGACCATCGACGACCCGCTGATCGGCGTCGAGCGGCTGATGGAATTCGTCCCCGGCCCCGACTTCCCGACGGGCGGCATCATCATGGGCCGCCGCGGCATCATGGAGGCGTACGCCGCCGGCCGCGGCCGCATCGTCGTGCGCGGCAAGGTCACGCACGAGAAGGTCAACGGCCGCGACGCCATCGTGATCAACGAGATCCCCTACCAGGTCTCGCAGAGCGCGCTCATCGAGAAGATCGTCGAAGCCTCGAAGGAAGACCGCATCGCCGACGTCTCCGACGTGCGCAACCACTCGGGCCGCGACGCGCGCACGCGCATCCAGGTCGTGCTCAAGAAGGGCGCGGACCCGGCGATCGTCGAGAAGCAGCTCTACGAGTTCACGCCGCTCCAGTCGAGCTACTCGATCCAGAACATCGCGCTGGTCAACCACCAGCCGCGCACGCTCTCGCTGCGCCAGCTGATCCAGTGCTACATCGACCACCGCTGCGACGTCATCCGCCGCCGCTGCGAGTTCGAGCTTCGCCAGGCGCGCCAGGCCGCCCACAAGCTGGAAGGCCTCATCTACGCGGTGTGCGACATCGACGAGGTCATCCGCCTCATCCGCACCAGCCGCACGCGCGAAGAGGCGATCACGCGGCTCATGGAGCGCGCGTTCCGCATTCCCGCGAGCTACCCGCGCATCGACATCGTGCCCGCGCGCCTGCGCGACAAGGCCGAGCAGCTCTTCAACGACGGCAAGGGCGGCGTGCACCTCACGCGCGTCCAGGCCGAGGCCATCGGCGCGCTGCGACTCATCCAGCTCGTCGGGCTCGAGATCGAGAAGCTCGCGAGCGAACTCTCCGAGCTCCTCGCCAAGATCGACGAGCTCGAGGCGATCCTCGGCGACAGCGCGCGCATCCTCGCCATCGTCCGCGCCGACACCATCGCGCTCGCCGAGCGCTTTGGCGACGCGCGCCGCACCGAGATCGCGGGCAACGAAGCCGAGGACTTCGAGCTCGGCGAACTCGTGCCGAGGCACACGTGCGTGCTCACCGTCAGCCATGCCGGATACGTCAAGCGGCTGCCGCTCGACACCTACCGCACGCAGGGCCGCGGCGGCATGGGCGTCAAGGGCGCCGACAAGCACGACGACGACTACGTCGAGCAGGTCATGGTCTGCGGATCGCACGACGACCTCCTGTGCTTCACCGACACCGGCCGCGTGTTCCGCATCAAGGTGTGGCAGATCCCCGAGATGGCGCGCACGACCAAGGGCCGCGCGATCGTCAACCTCCTCGAGCTCCGCGAAGGCGAGAAGGTCAAGACCCTGCTCCCCATCGAGGACTTCGAGAAGAAGGAGGACTACCTCCTCTTCGCGACGCAGAAGGGCCGCGTCAAGCGCACGAGCCTCAAGGACTACCGCAACGTCAACCGCGGCGGCATCATCGCCATCGCGCTCAACGACGGCGACAACCTCGTCGGCGTGATCTCGACCGTCGGCAACGACCACGTGCTCCTCGCGACCAAGGAAGGCATGGCCATCCGCTTTGACGAGGACGACGCACGCGTCATGGGCCGCGACACCGCGGGCGTCAAGGGCATCGAGCTCGCCGACACCGACGAGGTCGTCGGCATCGTGCGCTGCGACGACACGCGCTCGCTGCTCACGGTGACCAGCAACGGCTTCGGCAAGCGCACGGCGTTCAGCGAGTACCTCGTCCAGCGCGAGGATGGCTCCTCGCACGCGCAGTCGCGCGGCGGCAAGGGCCGCATCGACATCCAGACCAACGACAAGAACGGCTTCGTCGTGGCGGTGCTGCCGATCTCGACGAGCGACTCGGTCGTCGTCGTGTCGAGCAGCGGCATGCTCGTGCGCACGCCGGCAGCGGAGATCCGCGAGATCGGACGCAACACGCAGGGCGTGCGCGTGGTCCGGCTCAAGGACAACGACGCGGTCGTCGGAGTCGCAAGCGCGCCGAAGGACGAAGACGGCGCCGACGCGCCTAAGGACGAAGACGGCGCCGAAGGCACCACCGACCCGGCCGCAGTGAATCCGGGCGACGCCCCGGCTGGGAAGTGACCCGTGTTCCGAGTCCGCCGGCAAAGGCATGAACCGCGCATCGAGCTCGCGCCGCTGATCGACGTGATGCTCTTCCTGCTCACGTTCCTCATCTACGCGGTGACGGTGAATCCACGCGTGGAACTCATGCCGATGGAGCTTCGCGCGTTCCGCTCCGGCCAAGCGGCAAAGCCCGCCGCCGCCGCCTCGATCTCGATCGGCCTCAACGGCAAGCTGTTCCTCGACCGCGCGCCGGTCGGGCTCGACGAGGTCGCCGACAAGCTCGAGGCGCTGCGCACGGCTTCGCCGGATCTCGTGGTCTATATCGCCCTCGCCGACGGCCAAGGCGAAGTCGACCGTTCAGGTCTCATGCTCGACGTCTGGGATCGCCTGCAGCCCGGCAAGTTCAAGGTCAACATGGTCGGTCGGCGCAGGACTGGACCCGAGACGGTCGGCGCGCCCGCGGCAAGCGCGGGAAGCAAGCCGCCCGCAGGGGAAGCTTCCCCTGGCGGCGCGACTCCATCGGCGGCAGCCGCTACTCCATCGGCGGCAGCCGCGACTCCACCGCCTGTCGCGCCTACTGGAGCAGACCTACCCTCCAAGCCCGGCGCGTAAGCCCCGCGTCAAAGTTCAACTCCGCCCATGCCGCTCTGGATCCACCGCAACCTCCCGCTCGTGCTTTCGGTGGCGTTCTCGCTGCTGGTGCATGTGACGGTGCTGTTGCCGATGACTTACATCCTCGGGCTCGGGCAGTTCAACAGCGACGAGCCGTCGCCCGCCGCAGGCCAGGCGTTGCCAGGCACGAAGGGCCCGACGCTCGACTCGGAGAAAGCCAAGAAGCTCGAGACACCGAAGGTCAAGCAGCTCCCCCGCAAGGAGGAGCTCCGCAAGCGCCAGCGCGAGAACCTCCAGCGCATTCGGCATCTCCTTCCGCAGGAGCCTCCCCAGCCGCAGGATCCGCCGCAGGACAACATCGAGCTCGGCATCGACGGATCGACCGCGAAGACCATGAACTGGATCGGCTACGCGGACTACGAGCAGCACCTCGCGCAGCTGGCGGAAGTTGAGCAAGCAGCGTTCCGTCTGCAGGCGACCAGCGGGTCGGGCGGCAAGGCATCGCCGAACTTTGCTCCCGCGCCGCCCGGACCAGCGGTCGCGATGTCTCCCGATCCGGGTCCCCTGCCGCTCCCACCGACAGCTGGCGGCGCCGACGCGCCGCAGCAGACTTCGCTGGTGGTTCCGCCGAGCGTGTCACCTGCGTCGCCGCTTGCGTCGACCGCGAACACCAACTCGCAGCAGGCGACCGGCGCCGATGCCGAGCGCGCGCGACCTGCACCGCCGCCGGAGCGCGTCGCTGAGAACGGAGCTGCGGGCGAGAGCAACGCCAAGAAGCCGCCGAGCGAAACGCCCGCCGACACGCCGAGCACCGAGCCGACCAACGATCCCGACACGGCGCTCCCGCCCGCGCCGGACCCCGAGTCTGCGGGCGAGCAGAAGCCTTCGCCCAAGCCCGCGGATCCTGCGAACACGGACCCCGAGGCGGCGGCCAGCACGAAGCCCGCGGAGAAGCCCGAGCCGTCGAAGGTTGATCCGACGAAGTCGCTCGATCCTGCTGCTTCGGGCGCGTCGGCGAATCTTCCGCCGCGTGAGAGCGCGGACACCAAGCTCGACTCGCCGCTGCCTCCGATCGATGCACCGGTGAATCCGAGCCAGCCGAGCACCGACCCGACGATGGCGGCCAACAAGGAGCCGACGATCGATCCGCGCCCGTCCACGGAGAATCCCGCCAACCCGGCGCCCACTCCCGAGCAGCGTGGCGGCGGCATCAAGGGTCCCGAGGTGGTGCAAGGCGCGACGAACTCCGGCTCGATGCCGTCACCCGCTGGCATCGCAGGCGATCAGCGCGCCGACAACGGCGCACTCTCGACGCGCGAGAGCGACCCGACCTCGACGATCGACGTGCCGCAGGAAAACTGGCGCAACGGCAAGCCGCTCGCGCGCGCAGGCATCAAGCTCGACACGGTGCGTCCGAAGTTCACCGCGCTCAACCAGGTCGTCGGCATTCGGCAGAACCCGATCGCGGAACTGCGCATCGGCCGCGACGGCGTGCCGCAGAACGTGCGGCTCGTGCGCTTCGCCGGCGGCATGCAGATGAGCGCGATCGACGACGCGATCGTCTCGGCGCTCTACAAGTGGCGCGCGAGCGGCAAGCAGCTCGAGCGGCTTGCGCCGGGCCAGACGGTCACGGTGCGGCTCAAGCTCATCATGCTTGCGGACTGAGTCTGAGCGGTCGCAGCTGCGGCTGCTTCCTTTGGCGGGAGTTGCGTCGAAGCGAGCGGGCGCACGGCGCGAGCGTGAAATGACGAGCGGTCGCAGCTGCGGCCCGGATTTTGAGCGGTCGCAGCTGCGGCTGCTTCCTTTGGCGGGAGCTACGCCAACGCGCGCGAGCGTGAAATCACGCGTAGTTCACGCCAGGCGTTCGCGCCACGACTGGATCCGGTGGTAGTCGGTCAGGTCGTACTGCAGCGGCGTGACTGTGACGAAGCGGTCGTTGAGCGCCTCGACGTCGGTGCCTTCCTTGGTGTGGAAGAACTCCATGCCGTTGCCGTTGGGCCAGTAGTACGGGCGGCCATCGGGCGACTCGCGGCGCTCGTAGTTGTCGATGCCGGCGGCGGTGTTCATGCTCACGACCTTGATCTTGGGCATCGGCGCATCGGCGGTGTGGGTGCGCGGCACGTTGATGTTGATGACCGAGTGCGGATCGATGCGGTGCTTGAGCACCTGGTCGATCGCGTGGCGCGCGATCTCGGCCGCGCGGCGCCAGTGCGGCGCGCCCCCGCCCATGTGCAGGCTCACGGCGATCGCTGGGACGCCGAGGAATGCGCCCTCGACAGCCGCGCCGACCGTGCCCGAGTAGATCACGTTGATGCCGACGTTCGCGCCGGAGTTCATGCCCGAGATCACGATGTCGGGACGCTGCCCCTCGCCAAAGCGATCGGGCCAGATGCGGCGCATGCCGAGCTTGACGCAGTCGGCCGGGCGACCGTCGACGGCGTAGCCCTGCATGTGCGGATGCGGGTGCACTTCCTCGACCATCAGCGGCGTGCTGAAGGTGATGCCGTGGCTGGTCGCGCTCTGCACGTCCTTGGGAGCGATCGTGATGACCTCGCCGAGGTCGCGGATGGCGCCGTGCAGCGCCTCGATGCCAGGTGCGTGGATGCCGTCGTCGTTGGTCAGGAGGATGCGCATGAGGGCGCGCAGCGTACACGCCCCGCCGCCGTCGGCGAACTCAACTAACATGGCGCCCCGTGACAACGGTCGGCCTCATCCTCGGAACGCTCTGCGTGATCGCGATCCTCGCGGCGGTGGTGATCATCGCGCGCATCGCGCTGGCCGGATCGGGCATTCCGCGCGTGCGCGACGGCGACAAGCTGCCGCCTGCGCCAGGGCTGCTGTCGATCGTGATTCCCGCGCACAACGAGGCGCGCGTGATCGAGGCGAGCGTGCGCGGGCTGCGCGCGCAGACGCGGCGGAACTTCGAGGCGATCTACGTGCTCGACCGCTGCACCGACCGGACGCGCGACCTGCTCGTTGCCGCGGCGGAAGGCGATCCGCGCATCCGCTACATCGAGAACACCTCGTGCCCGCCGGACTGGGCGGGCAAGTGCAACGCCTGCCGCGTGGGTGCGGAGGCGGCGACCGGCGAGTGGCTGCTGTTCACCGACGCCGACTGCCGGCTCGCGCCCGACATGATCGACGCGATGCTCGCGATCGCGCACGCGCGCAAGACCGCGCTGCTGTCGGCGATCGGGCGGCTCACGTTCCAGCACCGGTTCGAGCGCATCCTGCAGCCGGTGGCGGCGACGGTGCTGATCCGCATCTTCCCGCTCGACAAGGCCAACCGCGAGCGCAAGCGCTGGCCATTTGCGAACGGCCAGTTCCTGCTGTTCCGCCGCGACGACTACGTCGCGTTCGGCGGACACGAGTCGGTCAAGGACGCGCTGCTCGAGGACCTCGCGTTTGCGTGGCGCATGAACGCGCGCGGTTTCAACCTCGGCATGGTCGACGCGACGCGCCGCATGGAAGTCGCGATGTACGACTCCGCCAAGGCGATGCGCTCGGGCTGGACGCGGATCTTCATCGAGTCATGCGGCCGCGCGCTTTGGCGGCTGAACTATGCGGCGTTCGAGCTGTTCGTGATGTCGGTCGTGCTGCCAGGCTCCGCGCTGCTCGCGCTCGCGCTGGGAACGATCGGCTCGCTGCGCGGCGACGACCATGCGGTCACGCTCGCCGCGCTCGGCGGCGGCGCACTGGTCGCGATCTTTACCGCGGTCGGCGTGATCCACCAGCGTCAGCGCGCGCCGCTCGCCTGGAGCTTCGCGCATCCCGTGGCGGCGGCGTACGTGATCTACTGGTTGCTCGATGGCTCGCGCATGCTTCGCAACGGCGTGCCGATCCGATGGGGCGGCAAGGAGTACGTGCTCGCCCCGATGCCGGCCTCGCGCCGCGGCCTGCTCGCGCTGCTCTTTGGTTGGTGAGTTGCTACGCTCCGAAGACTCCACGATGTACGCACCGCTGCTCACGAACCGCTACCTGACTTCGCGCATCATTCCGCTGATCGCGGCCGGCGCGGTGACGCTGTGCGTCGCGCTGGTGATCGTGGTCGTGAGCGTGATGACGGGCTTTCTCGACATGGTGCGCGGCTCGGGCAAGACGCTCATCGGCGACGTGGTCGTGAGCCGCTCGATCAGCGGCATCCCGTACTACGAGGAGTTCATCCGCGACGTCGAAGCGCTGCCGCAGGCCGAGGCCGCGAGCCCGATCGTCGAGACGTTCGGCCTCATGCAGATGCCGTACGGAACCGGCGACGGCGGAAGCCAGATCGAGACCGTGCAGGTCTGGGGCATCGATCCCGCGTCGCTCGACCGCGTGGCGGACTACCACAGCAAGCTCTACTGGACCAAGCCGTCGCCTGAACTCGCGAAGACGCTTGCGCCCGACGATCCGCGGCTCGACCCGATGTACCAGCGCGACGCCGAAGGCCTTGCGCTCAAGACGCGCGACGGCCAGCCTGGGCTCGTGCTCGGCATCGAGATCTCGCCGTTCAACCGGCGCACGGCGGACGGCACGTATCGCACCGAGGGCGACTTCGGCACGCAGGACGCGGGGCACTTCATGCCCAACACCAGCGGCGCGACGCTCACGCTCGTGCCCGTGTCCGACCGCGGCTCGCTCGGCGGCGAGAAGAAGCGCCGCTTTGCCATCGTGAACGAGCTGCAGAGCGGCGTCTACCAGATCGATGCGCAGCGCGTGCTCGCGCCGCTCGACGTGGTGCAGGAGATGCTGCGCCTCGACAAGGCGCCGATCGTGTCGCCGACCGAGGTCGACGACAACGGCCGCCCGAAGGTGATCGGCGAGAGCCCCGCGCGCGCGACGACGATCGTGATCAAGGCAAAGCCCGGCGTGAGCGCGATCGCGCTCCGCGACGCGGTCGAAGTGGCGTACAAGGACTTCGCGCTGCGCGTCGCGGCGGATCCCTCGCGCAAGGTCAAGGTGCCGCTGCGCGCGATCGTCGCGACATGGGAGGAGCGCCTCGCCGATCTCATCGGACCCGTCGAGAAGGAACGCGAGCTCATGCGCACGCTGTTCTCGATCGTGTACGTGGTCTGCGCGGCGCTGGTGCTCGCGATCTTCTGGGCGATCGTGCAGGAGAAGACGCGCGACATCGGCATCCTGCGCGCGGTCGGTGCGTCGCGCAAAGGCGTGCTCTGGATCTTCCTCCGCTACGGGATGATGATCGGCGTCGTCGGCTCCGCGCTCGGCGTGCTGCTGGCGTGGGCGATCATCTCGCGCATCAACGACATCCACGCGATGCTCGGTACGCCCGCGGCGCTGTGGCTCAAGATCCTCGCATGGAGCGCGGTGGCCGGCGCGGTCGCGATGACCGTGCGCGGGGCGCGCCGCGCGTCGGCGCTGCAGACCGTGCTGTGGCTGTTCGGCACGCTGGGACTCGCGGGAGTGGCGACGGCGCTGCTCTTCCATCGCGGCTTCCTGATCTGGGATCCGAGCGTGTACTACTTCAGCCGCATTCCGAGCGAGATGGACTGGGTCACCGCGGGTACGACCGTGATCGGCGGAATCATCTTCAGCATCGTCGGCGCGTCGATCCCCGCGGCGCACGCGGCCGACACCGACCCGGTGCAAAGCCTGAGGTACGAGTGACCATGCTTCTTGCCGCCGAACATGTAAAGAAGACCTACCACCTCGGCCGCGTGAGCGTGCCCGTGCTGCGCGACGCGTCGATCTCGGTGCGCGAGGGCGAGTGGGTCACGATCGTCGGCAGCTCAGGCTCGGGCAAGAGCACGCTCCTGCACCTGCTGGGCGGACTTGACCGCGCCGACAAGGAGTCGGGGCCGGTGCTCTTTGCCGGCGAGGACCTGCGAAAGTTCGACGCGCGCCGCGAGAACCGATACCGCAATCACGACGTCGGCTTCGTGTTCCAGTTCTATCACCTGCTGCCCGAGCTCACGGTGCTCGAGAACGCGATGCTGCCCGCGCTCGTCGGGCTCTCGCGGTGGCGCTGGTACTCGACGCGATCCGCGCTGCGCGCGCGCGCGGCGGAACTGCTCGCGACATGCGGGCTCTCGCATCGCCTCGAACACCGCCCCGCCGAGCTTTCGGGCGGCGAGCGCCAGCGCGTGGCGATCACGCGCGCGCTGATCAACAAGCCGCGTGTCCTGCTGGCCGACGAGCCGACGGGCAACCTCGACATCCACACCGGCAGCGGGATCCTCGATCTCCTGGCCGAGCGTCACCGCGAAGGCCTCACCACAGTGATGGTCACGCACGACGCCGCAGTCGCCGCGCGCGCGCAGCGACAGGTGCGGATCGTGGACGGCTGCGTGGTCTGAACCGCGGACGGCTGCAGCGCGTTCGTTCGACACTCTCTCTCGCAGTCGAAAGTGAGCAAAGGCGAGCGACCTGCGGCGGAGCCGCAGCCGCTCGACAGTTGCGAACGCTCAAGACTTGAGCGGTCGCCGCTGCGGCGGCTTCCTCTGGTGCCATTCACGCCACAGTGAGCAAAGGCGAGCGACCTGCGGCGGAGCCGCAGCCGCTCGACAGTTGCGAACGCTCAAGATTTGAGCGGTCGCCGCTGCGGCGGCTTCCTCTGGTGCCATTCACGCCACAGTGAGCAAAGGCGAGCGACCTGCGGCGAAGCCGCAGCCGCTCGCCAGTTGCGAACGCTCAAACTTCGCGCGCAAAGTCGAGCGACCTGCGGCGGAGCCGCAGCCGCTCGACAGTTGCGAGCGCTCAAACTCAGTCGTTTGTCTGGAACCACCGCGCGGCGCGTGCGGCTGCTTCGCCGCTCGGCATGCTGAAGCAGCGCTGGAACCGCTGCTCGGTCGACTCGTTGAGCCGGCGACCTTCGACAAAGCGCAGCACCGCATCGGGCGAGTTGTCGGCGAGCCAGCGCACGAAGACGTACGACATCGCGCGGGCGAGCTCGGTGTCGTTGGTCCACACGGGATCGCCATAGCCCGCGGCAAGCAACGGCCCAAAGCCGAGCCCCGAGCGGAGCGCGGCGAGCGCGGGCTTGCGGAGCGCTGCGTCCATCGCGGCGGCGGGCGCAGCGCGCTCGGCCATGACGCGCACGAGCCCTTCGTTGGCCCACGCGGGAGCGCGGTCGGTCGTGCCCGCGAGATGCAGGATCGCGCGCGCGAGCCCAAGGCACGCGCCGTAGCGACGGCGCGACGGGTCGCCCTCGGGCTTGACGATCACGATGGGGCGCGCGACGGGCGGGTCGCCGATCAGCGGGTAGATCGTGACCGACTCGCCCTGCTTGGAGACGTCGCCGCCGAAGGCCGCAAGGACAAGCTGCCGCCATCGGTCGCCGTCGCTCGGGTACACGACGGGAATGCGCCCCTGCTCGGAGATCGTGACGCCGACCTCGTCGAGATGCACGCGCCAGTCCCGGAGGAACCGCTCGAGCGCGGCGGCATCCTGCACGAGCGCGCTGTCGTCGCTCTCGGCGAGGAGCGCGATGTGGTCCGACTCATGCAGCGTCGCGCTGCCGCCGGCCTTGGCGAGGAGCGCGCGTGCGGCCTCGACGCTCGCGGCGGTCACGCCCGCGACTTCGTCAGGCTTGAGCGTGGGCAAGGGCGCGCCGGAAAACGCGGCGGCTTCGGGCGTCAGCCGCATGACGCGCTCGGCAGCCTCGGCCATCAACCGCTGGGAACGGCTGGCGCGGATCGCGTCAGCTTCCTTGCGAGCAGCCTCGAGCAGCGCCGCATCGGCGCCGTTGCGCTTGGCCCAGTCGAGCGCGGCCTTCGAGACGAGCGGAGTCGCGGAGGACTTTGCGGCTGCAACAGGCTCTTCAAGCGAAAGCACGATTGCGGCACCATCCGCTGCTCCTCGGGCGTCGAGCGGCGCAACAATCGCCTTGAGCAGGGACAGCGCTGCGGCTGACTTGAGTCTTTCCCAACGAATCGCGCCACATGAACCATCAAGGCCGTCTCCGTCCCAGGATCGCACCGCGCAGCGCATCTCTTGTCCGTCCGCCAGCGCGATCACGACCGTGCTCGGCGAATCCGACGGCAGCGTTCGGCGCTGAATATCCGCCTCGGCAGATGCATAGATCGCCAGAACGGCAGGAGCAACGAAGAGTTTGCATCGGTTCGTCATGGCAAGTTCGGAGAATAGCGCGCGATTCGCGATCTCGGCGCTGCGATGCGCCGAAAACAGATGCGGAGCCTCAGGCACGGAAGTTGCCTTGCCTGAGCCCGCCCCGCGAGAAGTTCGGCTGGGCTGCTGCGTGAGAGATACGATGGCCCGACGTGTTGCACGGCAACGTCATGAGACGCGCGCCGAGCAACGAGAAGGAACAGGAAGGAGCCCCTTATGTTCGAACGATTGACCGACCGCGCTCGCAAGGTGATGGCCCTGGCAAACCAGGAGGCCCAGCGACTCAACCACGAGTACATCGGGACGGAGCACATCCTGCTCGGTCTCGTCAAGGAAGGCTCCGGCGTCGGCGCCAACGTGCTGAAGAACCTCGACATCGACCTCCGCAAGGTGCGTCTCGAGGTCGAGAAGCTCGTCAAGAGTGGCCCGGAAATGGTCACGATGGGCAAGCTTCCGCAGACTCCTCGCGCCAAGAAGGTGATCGAGTACGCGATCGAGGAAGCCCGCAACCTGAACCACAACTACGTCGGCACCGAGCACCTCCTGCTCGGCCTGCTGCGCGAGCACGACGGCGTCGCCGCCCAGGTGCTGATGAACCTCGGCCTCAAGCTCGAGGAAGTGCGTGAGGAAGTCCTCAGCCTTCTCGGCGCTGGCGTCGAGAGCGAGGAAACTCCCCCGCCGAGCGAGCCGCAGGAACCGCCGCAGATGGGCAATCCCCCGTCGGGCGCGGATGCCGCCGGCCGCCGTGGCGCCAAGAGCAAGACCCCGGCCCTCGACAGCTTCGGCCGCGACCTCACCGAGCTCGCCAAGTCGGGCGAACTCGACCCGGTCATCGGCCGCACCAACGAGATCGAGCGTCTCGTGCAGATCCTCTGCCGCCGCACCAAGAACAACCCCGTCCTCCTCGGCGAGGCCGGCGTCGGCAAGACGGCGATCGTCGAAGGCCTGGCGCAGCGCATCGTCGACCAGGAGGTCCCCGACCTGCTGCACGAGAAGCGCCTCGTCGTGCTTGACCTCGCGGCGATGGTCGCGGGCACCAAGTACCGCGGTCAGTTCGAGGAGCGCATCAAGGCGGTCATGAACGAAGTCCGCCGCGCGAAGAACATCATCCTCTTCATCGACGAGCTCCACACCCTCGTCGGCGCAGGCGGCGCCGAAGGCGCGATCGACGCGTCGAACGTGCTCAAGCCCGCGCTCGCCCGCGGCGAGATCCAGTGCATCGGCGCGACCACCTTCGACGAGTACCGCAAGTACATCGAGAAGGACGCCGCGCTCGAGCGCCGTTTCCAGTCGATCTCGGTCGAGCCGCCGAACGCGGAGCAGACCTTCGACATCCTCAAGGGCATCCGCCCGAAGTACGAGGCGCACCACCGCATCAAGATCACCGACGCTGCGCTCCGCAGCGCGATCGAGCTGTCGGGTCGCTACATCCCCGGCCGCGTGCAGCCCGACAAGTCGATCGACGTGATCGACGAAGCCGGCGCGCGCCTGCGCCTCCGCTCGATGGCCAAGCCGCCGAACCTCGCTGAGATCGAGGAGAAGATCGAGCGCCTGGCGATCGACAAGGACGAGGCCGTCAAGAACGCCGACTACGAGCGCGCCGCCCAGATCCGCGACCAGATGGACAAGCATCGCCGCGAGCGCGAGCGACTCCAGGTCGAGTGGAAGGAGCGCATGAGCGAGACCGTCGGCACCGTCGACGAGGAGATCATCGCCGAGGTCGTCAGCAAGATGACCGGCGTGCCGCTGACCCGCCTCGAGAAGGCGGAGTCCGAGCGCCTCATGCAGCTCGAGGGCGAGCTGCACAAGACCGTCGTCAGCCAGGACGACGCGGTGAAGGCGGTCGCCCGCTCGATCCGCAAGGCGCGTTCGGGCCTCAAGGACCCGAAGCGTCCGATGGGCTGCTTCATCTTCGTCGGTCCGTCGGGCGTCGGTAAGACCCTTCTCGCGAAGGCTCTCGCCGAGTTCATGTTCGGCGACCCCGATGCGCTCCTGTACCTGGACATGTCCGAGTACATGGAGAAGCACAACGTCAGCCGTCTCGTCGGCGCTCCTCCGGGATACGTCGGTTACGAAGAAGGTGGCCAGCTCACCGAGCGCATCCGTCGCCGTCCGTACGCGGTCGTGCTCCTCGACGAGGTCGAGAAGGCGCACCCGGACGTCTTCAACATGCTGCTCCAGATCATGGAAGAGGGTCGACTCACCGACAGCTTCGGCCGTCACGTCGACTTCAAGAACGTGATCCTCATCATGACGTCGAACCTCGGCGCTGATGTGATCAAGGGCGGCTCGACGTTCGGCTTCGGCAAGCGCGCCGAGGTCATGGACTACGAGAAGATGCGCAAGGCGCTCATGGGCGAGATCGAGAAGTTCTTCCGCCCCGAGTTCATCAACCGCCTCGACGAAGTCGTCGTGTTCCGTCCGCTCATGAAGGACGACCTCGTGACGATCATCGAGTACGAACTCAGCAAGGTGCGCAAGCGCCTCGTCGAGAAGGGCATGAAGCTCGAGCTCGACTCGGCCGCGAAGGACTTCCTCATCGACAAGGGCTACAATCCCGACTTCGGTGCGCGTCCGCTGCGCCGCGCGCTCGGTCAGTTCATCGAGGATCCGCTGGCGGAGAACCTGCTCATGGGCGAGTTCAAGTCCGGCGACGAGATCCACGTGACCCGCATCGAGGGCAAGGACCACCTGACGTTCAAGGCCATGCGCTCCGGCGATGGTGGCGGCGGCGGTGGCGACGGCGGCAACGCGCCGACCGAGCCGACGCCCGCGCCGCTGGCGGACGCCAAGTCCTAAGCCGGCGAAAGCAGACTACGACAGCAAACCAGTCAGTACTTCCCACCGCGCGGTCCATCGGCCGCGCGGTGGCGTTTTTGAGCGCTCGCGGCGTGTTTGAGCGCTCGCGCCGTGCGCGCGCTCGCTTTGGCGGGAGATCCAGCGCGGCGACGCTATCGAATCCCGCCGAGGAAGACGAGGTCGCTGCCCACCTTCGAGTCGTACTCGACCTCGAAGACGCGGAACTTGAAGTCGCCCTTGATCTGCGGCGCGAGGCGAAGCCTCAGCACGCCAGGCGCATGGTCGTAGACCACCGAGTTCGAGCTGAACGCGAAGCTCATGCGGTTGAGGAGCGTCATCACGTCGGTGCGGCGCCCCGCGCACCATTCGATGAACTGCTCGCGCGCCTTCTCGGGGCCGATGTCGTAGGCAGCGCGCTCGCGCACGCCCTTCGCGACGAGCTGGTCCCACAGCTCGCCGTAGCGCTCCTCGCGGAAGGCGCGCATCACGATCGACACGAGCTGGTCGGGACGCGCGGCCTTCATGCGCACGGATCCATCGTCGGCCTCTTGCCAGGCGATGAACTCCTCGCGCTCGGGTCCGTCGGGATTGTCGGCGTCGTCCGCGGCGGGCGCGCGCTTCTTTCGCTCGGCTTGCTGCCGCGCGATGTACTCGGTCACATCGAGGTAGCGGATGATCGTGCCGTCCTTAAGCACGATCTCGTCGGGCAAGTCGGCCTTGGTCGCGTAGCCCGGTCGCACGTGGTACTCGACGCGCGGCCCGCAGCCAGAGGCGGCAATCGTCACCATGGTCAGGACCACCACGACGGCTGCGGACCGGAGCGCGGTGGGCGTGTGCGTCATGTGACCGCGACGAGTTCCGGCCGCGCGGCGCCCGCGCGGTAGATGCGGTGATGCGCCTCGGCCGTCCGCGGCGACGGGAAGTCGGTGCGCGTGTGCGTGCCTCGCGATTCCTCGCGTGCCGCCGCAGCGGCCGTGACGATCGCGGCGCAGGTGAGCATGTTCTGGATCTCCCAGCCGCCGATGTCGTCGAAGATCTTGTCGAGCGAGTAGCGGCACCAGAAGTGGATCATGTCGAGCGCGTCGTCGAGGCGATTGCCCGTGCGGACGATGCCGACATTGCGCCACATCGCGCTGCGAAGGCTCGAACGAACGTCGACGAGGTCGAGCTCGCCCTTGTCGCTCGGGCGGATGTCGCTCACGACGCGCGTGTTGGGGCGCGTGCCGTTGTCGCTCGTGCCCGCGGCGACGCCAGCGCGGCGACCAAACACCAGGCCCTCGAGCAGCGAGTTGGACGCGAGGCGATTCGCGCCGTGCAGTCCGTTGCACGCAGCCTCGCCGCAGGCGAAGAGCCCGGGCACGTTGGTTCGGCCGTCGAGGTCGGTCCACACCCCGCCGATGGTGTAGTGCGCGGCGGGCATGACTGGGATCAGCGCGACGCCGGGATCGATGCCGAATCCCGCAAGCAGGCTGGCAAGCCCGGGGAATCGCTTGGCGAACCCCGCGGTGCCGAGCGCACGCGCATCGAGGAATACGTTCGGCTCCTGCGTCTGCGCGAGATGCTCGACGATGCCGCGGCTCACGACATCGCGCGGCGCGAGCTCGGCAAGCGGATGACGGCCTTCCATGAAGCGCCGCCCCGACTTGTCGACGAGGTGCGCGCCCTCGCCGCGAACAGCCTCGCTGATCAGCGAGCGGCCGGCGCCTGCGACATAGAGCGCCGTCGGATGGAACTGCATGAACTCGAGGTCCGCGACCGCCGCGCCTGCGCGCCACGCCATCGCGACACCATCGCCGGTGGCGATGCGCGAGTTGGTGGTCTCGCGCCACAGCTGGCCGATGCCGCCCGACGCGAGGATCGTCGAGCGAGCCCAGATGATCTGCAGTCCGTACTTCGGATGATGGGCGATGGCGCCAAGCACGCGGTCCTCGCCACGCGCGGCGCCGCCGGCGGTGATGAAGTCGAGCGCGAAGCACTTGTCGAACAGCCGAATGCGCGCGTCCGCGCGGCAGGCAGCCACGAGCGTGCGGGAGAGTTCGCGACCGGTTGCATCACCGTCGCTGTGCACGATGCGGCGACGGCCGTGGCCGCCCTCGCGCGTGAGTGCGAGCGCGCCGGCGTCGTCGCGATCGAAACGCATGCCGAGCTCGATCAGTTGCTCGACCTCGCGGGGACCTTCGTCGACGAGCGTACGGACGGTCTCGGTCGCGCACAGACCCGCGCCTGCGGCGAGCGTGTCGGCGACATGCTGCTCGGCGGTGTCGTCGTCAGCGAGCACCGCGGCGATACCACCCTGCGCCCAGGCGGTGTTGGTCTTCTCGAGCTCGTCCTTCGCGACCACGATCACGTCGCCGTGTTCCGCCGCCGCGAGCGCAGCGCGCAGACCTGCGACTCCCGAGCCGATCACGAGCGTGTCGGTAAAGATCGCCGGCAGCAGCTGCGAGCGGAACGGAATCAGGTAGCGGCGTTCGGAGATCGGCGTGAGCATCGATCACTTCGCGATGTTCGACTGGTCGCGGTAGCGGCCGACGAAAAGCTGGCTCACCTTGCCGTCGTTGCGCTGGCCGGTCCAGAGCATCCACTTGCCGTCGGGCGAGAACACGGGCAGCACGTCGGCCCCCTGCGCCTCGGTCACGCGACGGCGCTGGCCGCTGGCGATGTCGATCTCAAAGACCTCGTAGTTCCCATGGCCGATCTCGCTCGTGCCATAGACGAGGGTCTTGCCGTCGGGACGGAAGAACGGGCACCAGCACACGACGTCCTTGCCCGAGGTGAGCTGACGCTCGTTGGCGATGCCGGTCACGCCGCCGTCCTTGTCGAACACGAGGTCGGCGATGAAGATCTGCAGCACGTTGTCGTTGTTGCGGTCCGAGCGGTAGCAGATGCGCTTCGCATCCGGCGAGAAGAACGGGCCGCCGTCGTAGCCAGGCACGTTGACGACGGTCGTGCGCTTGCCCGTCTTGAGGTCGCGGATATAGAGGTCGCCTTCGCCCGACTCGAGCGAGCAGAAGAGCAGGAAGCGACCGTCCGGCGAGATGCTGCCTTCGGCGACATACGCCTTGCCGTCGCCCTCGAGGTTCTTGAGCGACGCTGGCGAGCAATCGGCCTTGGTGAGATCGACCTCGACGATGCGCGTCTCGCGCGGGAACGCCCATCGGTAGCGCGAGGTGCCGCGCTGGTAGCCCGGCGTGTTCTCCGCGGTCGGCGCGCCGACGGTCGACGCGAAGATGAGCGTGTTGGGCTTGGTCGGGTGGAACCAGCCGCAGGTGTTGGCGCTGCCCTTGGGCGAGACGCGGCGGATGTTGTCGAGGCCCGTGATGTCGCCCGCGGCGTCGGTCACGACATCACCGACGTACATCGCGTAGAAGTCCTCGGGATCGCTGCCGTCGGTCGGACGCTCGACCGCCTGGAACACGATGTGCTTGGCATCCGGCGAGAAGTACGACTCGCCGGCCTTGATGAATCGCTCGGACGACGTGATCTGCCGCGCGCCAGTGACGCCCGGCTCGACGGCGGGGTTCTCGACCTTGACGATGGGCGGCGCGGACGGCGCGGAGGTGGTGCTTGGCTGCGCGCAACCCGCGATGGCGAGCGGCGCGAGAAGAAGCGAAAGAGCGGCGGCATTGCAGCGAGACATGGGGCGGTTAGTGTAGCGGTCCTCGTGAATGAACTCAGCGACCAACTCGGCTACTCGGTGCTGTTCTCCGATGCGTTTCTTGTCGTGTGCGACAAGGGATCGGGCCTGCTTTCGGTGCCCGGAATCGGGCCGGAGAAGGCGGACTGCCTGGTTTCGCGGCTGCAGGGCGCATATCCCGGCGCGCGGATCGTGCATCGGCTCGATCGCGATACGTCGGGCGTGATTGTGCTCGCACGCGATGCGGAGACGCACCGAACGCTTTCGATGGCGTTCGAGGCGCGCGAGGTTGGCAAGACGTACGAGGCGCTGGTCGCGGGCTCGGTGCGCGACGCGCGCGGCGTGATCGACTTGCCGCTTCGGAAGGAAGCGCTCGGAAGCGCGCGGCAGATGGTGCACATGACCGAAGGCAAGCCGAGCGTGACGGAGTTTGAGGTGATGGAGCGTGGGCGCGATGCGGATGGATTCGAGTGGACACGCGTGCGGCTGACGCCGCGCACGGGGCGCAGCCATCAGCTGCGCGTGCACATGCTGGCGCTCGGACACGCGATCCTGGGTGACGAGCTGTATGCGGAGGGGAAGGCGCGGGACGCGAAGGCGAGGTTGTGCCTGCATGCGCGGACGCTGGAGTTCGTGCATCCGGCGACGGGGACGCGGGTCGCGTTCGACGCGCCCAGCCCCTTCTGAAACCGTGCCTGGCACGTGCCGTGAGGTGCCGTGCACCTCATGGCACGCCGCGAGCACCCACCAAAATGGCAGCGGACATCATGCGCGATGGGCTCTCGCCGAGGCTGGTCTCGGTGCCTGGCACGTGTCGCGAGGTGCCGTGCA
>CAITDI010000051.1 GCA_903891095.1 uncultured bacterium
CTGTCCGCTCTCGAGGAGTTTCTGCGCGATCCCCTCCGCCATCGGTGAGCGGCAGGTGTTGCCAGTGCAGACGAAGAGGACGGTGCGCATGCGGGGGATCCTACTGGTCGCCGTCTTCGGGGGTGTCTTCACGGGGCATCTGCTCGGCTTCGTCTTCCCAGCCTTCGGGCGGAGCGCGCTCGGCGAGGATCTGCTCGGCGCGCACGAGGTCGCCGCGGCGCACGAGCACCGAGACGAGCCCGGGAGCCTCGACGCGCATCTGCGCGGTCAGGCCGCCGATGGTCATTGCCTTGACGCCTTCGGCCTCGAGATCGGCGACCAGGAGCAGCGCCGAAAGCTCGTCGGGAAACCGCGCGATGACGACTGTTTCGTGCGGATCGCTCATCAGGCCGTCTCCCCTGCCCGCTCAAAGGTCGCGGGCTTGCCCTCGTCCTCGGGGACTTCCTGCGGCACGTAGAGCTCGCCCGACTCCTGGTAGCCGCGACGGCAGCGCGGGCACTCGAGGACGCGCCGCTCGCCGACGCGGAGCGCGTCGCACTTGGTCGAGCAGGCGGGGCAATTGCCCATGCCCAGCGACTCGCGCGCGAGCATGAGTTCCGCGGCCTTGAGCCCGAGGTAGACCAGCCGCACGAACACCACGAGGAAGATCGACGAGATCATCAGCACGATCGGGACGAGCGGGTAGATGACCGTGAACGCGAGCGCGATGAAGAACAGCGCGATGAACACGAACAGCACCGTGACGCCGTAGATCTCGTTGATGCCGCGCAAAAAGCGATAAACCATGGGTGGAGCGTATTCGCCCGATCCGCAGCTCGGACGCAGGCCGGGCAAGGAACGCGGCAAATCTCGGCATTTGGAAGCGTGCGCCGCGCCGCCCGACCGGCACCATGGGCTGTACACTGCGCCCTCCTCGGCCCAAGCGGAAGTAGCCGCGAGGCCGGGATCCTGCGGGTACGCCAGTGTTTGGCGTTCCGCGCGGGAGCTCGGAACGGACTGCCAGAGGGGACCTCCATGAAACTCGTCTGCGACCGCCTTTCGTTGTCCGACGCGCTCACCATGGCGAGCGGCGTCGTCGCCTCGCGCACGCCGACTCCCGTCCTGCTCTGCCTCAAGCTCGTCGCCAAGGGCGATGTCCTGCAGATCAGCGCGACCGACTCCGAGATCGGCCTGATCGCGACCGTCCCCAACGTCGACATCAAGGAGCAAGGCGAGGCGCTCATTCCCGCCGACAAGCTCAACCAGATCATCCGCGCCTGCGACGACTCGACGGTCACGATCTCCGTCGAGCGCAACCTCGCGACGATCTCGACCGAGAGCTCGACCTTCAAGGTCTACGGCTACGAGCCGCGCGAATTCCCCGGCGTCCGCAAGCCCGGCGACCGCTTTGACTTCGAGGTCGACGCGGGAACGCTGCGGCGCCTGATCCTCCGCACCAGCTTCGCCACCGCGCGCGACGACTCGCGCTACGCGATCAGCGGCGTGCTCGTCGACCGCAAGAAGACCGTCCTCCGCCTCGTCGCCACCGACGGCCGCCGCCTCGCGGTCGCGCGCGGCGTCTGCAAGGGCTCCGACGGCGACACGACCTTCATCGTGCCGACCAAGGCGCTCAGCGCGCTCCTGCGCCTGATGAACGACCCCGAGAGCATGGTGCGCATCGCGCGCGACGGCAACCAGGTCGTGTTCCAGGTCGGCGACGCGCACGCGGGCGCCACGCTCGTCTCGAGCGTCGATGAGCGTGCGTTCCCGCCCTTCGAGGACGTCATTCCCAAGGAGCACGACCGCAAGGCCACCTGCGATGCGGGTGAACTCGGCGGCGCGATCCGTCGCGCGAGCCTGCTCACCAACGAGGAATCCAAGGGCGTGCGCATGTCGTTCGCGGGCAAGCAGCTCACGCTGACCAGCCGCGCGCCCGAGATGGGCGAGTCCGAGGTTCGCATCGACGGCATCGCGTATCAGGGCGAGCCGATCGAGATCGCGTTCAACCCGCAGTTCATCGTCGACGTGCTCAAGGTCATCGACAGCGAGCAGGTCATGATCGAGATGAAGGCCCCCAACAAGCCGGGCGTCATCAAGGTCGGCAACGACTTTACGTATGTGGTGATGCCGGTCAGCTTGGCGTGAGTGGGTCCTGAAGGCCGAGTCGACTCGGCTTTGGAGTCCGCGTACGCCCACCCTCGATACGGCGACGGCCAAAACGACAAAAGCGACAACCGCCCGCGCATCGCGCGGGCGGTTGTGTTGCACGCTGGTTGTTGGCGCAGGATCAGCAGCTCAGTACTTGACGCCGCAGCCGAACGGCTTGGTGTCGCTCGGCGAGACGGCCTCGCCCTTCTTGAGCTGGGTCACGGCCTGCACGACGTAGTTCGTCTTGCCGTCGCCGGACTGGCTGTTGTTGATCGCGCCGCGGTAGACGAGCACGCCCTTCGCGTCGATCACGAAGCAGTGCGGCGTCGTGCGCGCGCCGAACATCTTGCCGACCTTGCCGTCGCTGTCGATCAGGCCGGGGATGTCGATGCCGTTCTCCTTGAGGTAGCTGCCGGTCGCATCGAGGCTCGACTTCTTCGACGCGCTCGAGTTGATCGCGACATACACCACGTCGGCGAACTGCTCCTTGCAGCCCTTGATCGAAGCGGCGACGGTGCCGTCCTTCATCACGCCGTGGCACACGGGGCACTCGGGGTTGACCCACTCCAGCACGACGACCTTGCCCTTCGCGTCGGCCAGGCTCCAGTCCTTGCCGTCGGTGGTCTTGAGCGTGAAGGCCGGCGCGGCTGCGCCGATCTTGGCACCCTCGGTCGCCGAAGCTTCGGCGCCGCGTGCGCGACGGCCAGCCGGCTTGCCGGCGCCGTCCTGTGCGAGAGTCATCGTCGAGAGGCCGGCTGCGAGGGAGGCTGCGAGAACGATGCTGAGAATGGTCTTCATGTGGGATCTCCTGTTGAAAGCTTGTTTCGACCGTCACGCCATCGGGCAAAGCCCGCGGAAAACTTGAGGTTCGCTGCCCACCCGGTCACGGGGCCGGCACAGCGACACGGAACGAATACGCGGGCCCGTTCTTGCCGACAACGAGCAAACCTGCGGCTTCCAGCGGCTTGCCGAGCGCGCTCTCACGCGAGAGCGCCAGCGGAACGCTGATGACGCGCCCCTTCGCATCGGCGAGGTAGCCAGATGCAAGCAGCACGCCAGGCGTGTCGTTCGGGATGAAACGCAGCTCGCCATCGGCGGCGGCCGACGCGGGTCCAGCGATCTCGAGCACGGCCTTGTCGGCCTCGACGCCCTTGATCGCGACCTTCCACTCGGCGGGCAACGGCTTGGGCAGTCGCGCAAGACTGTCGGCGAGCGCCTTCGCGGCCTTCGAGTCGGCTGCGACGGGCTTGGCAAGATCGACCGTGGCCTCGCTCCTGCCCTGGAGACAACTCTGCTTGCACACCAGCCACGAGGTGCGCACCTTCACGGGCAGACCTCCTGCTGGCAGGGACTCGGGCAGCTTGACCGCGACCGACAGCGTGACCGTCTTCTCGTAGCCAAACACCGTCTCGCCGTGGGTGAACACCGTCGGCACGGGGAACGCGATCGCAGGCTTGCCATCGGCGCGCTGGACCGCGGTGCAACCCGCGGGCAGCTCGAGCGCGATCTCGGTCGGCGCGCCGGATTCGCCGGGGTTCTCCCAGTAGACGTGCCAGCCAGGAACGATGTCGAGCGTGACTGCGATGCGCACGGTTGCGCCGCCCTTCGCGTCGCCAACGACCGCGACGGTCGCGGCGACGGCCTCGTCGCCCGTCTGCGGCTCGCGCTGTGCGGCTCGGCCGGGGATGACCTGCGCCATCGCGGGGACAGCTGCAAGGAGCGGGATGCTCGCGACGGCAGCGCGAAGAATGGAACGGTTCAGCATGCGGTGCACTCGGAACGGAACTGGAGAAATCAATCGGACCACGCCCCACGCGCGCCTCGGAATACGCGAAACTCGAAGGCCGCCAATCGCGCGTTTCGTCGTGACGCGAGAGGGCGCGATGGTATTCCAGACTTCGACACGCGACCATTGACTTTGCCATGAACATCCGCCACGCAACCCGTTTCCTGACGTTCGCACTTCTCGCCGCGTTCATGCTCGCGCCCGGCCTCGGCTGCCAGATCTCGACGAGCGACCGCGACCTCGTCTACCGCCGGCCTGCGGAGGCCGTGGAGATGGCCAACACTCCCACGGGTGCGTTCGGTTCAGGCGGCCTGCCGAAGGTGCTGTGGCTCGACCCGCGCACGACCAAGGAATACGACGCGGGGCACATCTCGCAGGCGATCAGCCTGCCGTTCCCCGAGATCGAGAAGACGCATGAAGTCACCTGCAAGGGCTACGACATGTTCATCGTGTACGACAACGACTACGACGACGTGATCGGCAAGGCCGCCGCCAAGCGCCTGCTCGAGCTCGGCTACAAGAACGTCTACAACATCCTCGGCGGACTCAAGGCGTGGAAGGCCGACGGCAACGCGGTGACCGCGCCGAAGAAGTGAGTCGAGCGGCGCCGTCGCGCAAAGCCGTCGAGCAGCGAATCGGAAACAACAACCGCCCGCGCATTGCGCGGGCGGCTGTGTTTTTCAGGATGTTCACCAACCGTGACCGCGGTCACTCCAGCGCAGCGGCGCCGGCCACGATTTCCGTGAGTTCGGTGGTGATGCGCGCCTGACGGGCGCGGTTGTAGTTGCGGCGGATCGTGCGGACGAGGCCGGCGGCGTTGTCGGTCGCGGCCTTCATCGACACCATGCGCATGACGTGCTCGCTGACCGCGGCGTCGTTGAACGCCTGGAAGAGCGACACGACGACCGACTTGGGGAGGAGATCCGACAGGATCGCCGCGCCCGACGGGCTGAACTCGTAGTTGGAGCTGGCGCCAGCGCCGCCCGACGCAGCCGGAGCCGCGAGCGGAAGGAGCTGCATCGCCTCAGGCACCTGGCGCGCGTTGGACACGAAGCGCATGTACACGATGTGCACCGCGTCGAACTTGCCAGCGCTGAAGTCGGCCATGAGGCGCTTCGCGAGCGCCTCGACCTGCGCGAACTGCGGCTTGTCGCCGAAGGTGTGGCGCTCGGCGATGTCGACCTTCGCGAAGCGGAAGAAGGCGACGGCCTTCTTGCCTGCGGTCTCGAGGTGGACTTCCTTGCCGGCAGCCTTGAGCGCCTTGACGACCTGGTTGCCCTTGCGGAGCACGTTGCCGTTGTACGCGCCGCACAGACCGCGGTCGGAGGTGATCACGAGGACGAGCTCGCGCTTGGCCGGGATGACCGGCGCGCTCATCAGCGGATGCGAGAAATCGTCGCCGGCCGCTGTCGCGACCTCACCCACCAGGCCGCGAATGCGGTCGGTGTACGGGCGAGTCGCCTTGGCGCGCGAAAGCGCCGCGGTGAACTTCGCGGTGGCGATCATCTGCATGGTCTTGGTGATGCGCTGGATGGTGCGCACCGCCACCATGCGCTTCTTGAGCTCACGGATCTGGGCCATAGGGGCGGCAACTATAGCAGAGCCGCCCGTGCCGCGAAACCACTTGGGCGACCGCGTTCAGGCGCCGTCGACGACCAGGCCGTCGTAGCCAAGTTCGCAGCCGGGCGGGAGTTCGGCGGCGAGCGTCGCGTGGCGGATGTCGTGGGTCATGTGCACGAAGACCGTGCGCCCCGCGCCGACCTCGGCGGCGATGCCGAGCGCCTCCGACACGGTCAGGTGCGTCGGGTGCGCCCGATAGCGGAGCATGTCGAGGACGAGCGTCTTGAGTCCGCGCAGCCGTGGCCAGGCAGCGGGCGGCATCGCGGAGAGGTCGGTGCAGTACGCGAGCGGCAACGCGGCTGGCTGGTCGCCCGCCACGCGGCCGTTGCCGTCGAGCGCCTCGATGCGAAACGCGAGGACAGGCAGCCGCCCATGCAGCACCTCGAACGGCGTGATGCGCAGGCCGCGGAAATCAACGGGCTCCCCCGCTGCGATCGTCCGCATGATCAGGTCTGCGACGAAGGAATCGTTCACGTTCTCATGGCGGCGGAAGATGTGCCGGTACACGCGCTCGAGGAAATCGCGCGTGCGGAAGTCGGCGAAGACCTCGATCGGCGACTTCATGAGCGCGTTGTAGCGGCGCACGTCGTCGAGGCCGAACGTGTGGTCGACGTGGTCGTGCGTGAAGAAGATCGCATCGACGCGCTTGAGCCCGAGCCGCAGGCTGTGCTCGCGGTGGTCGGGCCCGCAATCGATGAGAATCACGCGCTCGACGCCGTCGGGATCGGTGAAGAACAGCGCCGCGCCCGAGCGCGTGCGGCGATCGCGCGGATCGTCGGACTTGCACACATCGCAGTCGCAGCCGATCACGGGAACGCCTGCGGAAGTGCCCGTTCCGAGCAGCACGAGGCGCACGCTGGAAACACGCTTCGACGGATGCGCGTCGCTCATGTCGCGAGCTCCGCGATGATCGCGCGCGCCACCGCCGCGGGATCGTCGGCCGAGCAGATCGCGCTCGAGACCGCCACGCCGCGGCAGCCCGCGCGCGCGAGCGCGGCGACGCGACCTGGCGCGATGCCGCCGATCGCGAGATGCGGAACCTGCGGAAACTCCGCGACAAACGCGCGCAGATACGCCTCGCCGCTCGGCGCGAGGCCAGGCTTGAGGCCGCTCGCGTACATCGCGCCCACGCCGCAGTTGTCGGCGCCCGCGTCGATCGCGGCGCGCGCCTCGTCGAGCGAATGCGTGCTCGCGCCGATCAGGAGCGAAGCACCCGCGATGCGGCGCGCGTCCTTGATGGGCAGATCGCCCGTCCCGAGATGCACGCCTTCGGCCTCGGCCGCGAGCGCGATGTCGAGGCGGTCGTTCACGATCGTCGCCACGCCGCGCGGCGCGCAGATCGCGCGGACTTCACGCACGTGTGCGAGGAGCGCGGCGGATTCGCCCGCGGAATCAACGCCTTTCTCGCGCACCTGGATCGCATCGGCGCCGCCGTCGATCGCGCGCGCGACGACTTCGTGCCACGGCAGCCTGGTGCAGAGCGCGCGCGTGACGAGCACGCACAACTTCCACTGCCGCGGCACGCCGAGCGACGCGCGCAGCGTGACGCGCGCGTCCAGTGCGTACGCGCGGTAGCGCACGGCCTCGACGGCCCGCGCGACTGCTGGACCAACAGCGGGATCGAGCGCCTTCGCGGCCTCCTCGACCACGCGCAGCGCCTCCGTCAGCCGCTTGCCCGCGGCGACCGCGACCGAACCCGCATCGCTCCGCGCGTATTCGTTCGCGCCCGCGATCACGGTCCCGACATCGCCCGCGACATCGCGCGCGGCGGCGAGCTTGTCGGCAGGAATCGCCGCGATCGCCGTCTGCAGCGCGTGGCGCAGCGACTTCGCGTCCTCGGCGATGCGCGCGTCGTTCCACGCAAAGCGCGCGACATCCTCGACCGTGCGAATCGCCTCGCGCGCTCGGTTCAGGTTGGCGTCGATCATGCGGAATGCCGCTGCGTGCACGCCTCACAGAGTAGCGTGGGACGGCTATCCTCCCCGCCCACGGAGAAACGCATGTCCGAACAGAACAATTGCTCCAACGACAGCAGCCGCCGAGAGTTCCTCGGCGCAGTCGCGCTCGGTGCCGTCGGCGCCGCCGCGGCCTCCGCATTCGCAGGCGCACCCAGCATCGTCCTCACGCAGGAGAAAAAGACCATGGCACACACCCTTCCCGAACTTCCGTACGCCGAGAACGCGCTCGAACCTTCCATCGACGCGCTCACGATGAACATCCACCGCACGAAGCACCACAACGCCTACGTGACCAACCTCAACAAGGCGCTCGAGGGCCACGCTGATCTCGCGGCGATGTCGATCGACGACCTCTGCAAGAACATCGCGACCGTCCCCGAGGCGATCCGCACCGCGGTCCGCAACAACGGCGGCGGTCACTGGAACCACTCGATGTTCTGGAAGTGGATGGCTCCGAAGGGCACCGGCGGCGCGCCGAGCGCCGAACTCGCGGCCGCGATCGACAAGGCGTTCGGCTCGATGGACGCCTTCAAGGAGAAGTTCGCCGCGGCCGGCGTCGGACGCTTCGGCTCCGGCTGGGCGTGGCTCTGCAAGAACGCCGACGGCAGCGTCGCGATCTGCTCGACCCCGAACCAGGACAACCCGCTCATGAAGGGCATCGTCGATGGATGCGGCACGCCGATCCTCGGCTGCGATGTCTGGGAGCACGCGTACTACCTGCACTACCAGAACCGCCGCCCCGACTACCTGAAGGCCTGGTGGGACGTGGTGAACTGGAATGAAGTGAACAAGATGTACGCGGCCAAGTGACGCGCGCATGAACGAACGAAGAGACGGAGCCGCGAAAGCGGCTCCGTTTTTCGTTGGGTCCAGATGTTGTCGGGTGGGTTTGAGGAGATTCGACAGCCGGGCCGACTCGGCCTCCGAGTCTCCCAACGCCCCCCCCTCAGTCTCGGCCCCGACGACGGATGTGAAACACCACACTCCCCCACTGGCCGGACCGAGGGCACCCCCGATACGACTGTCGATTGAGATCGGCGGGTGGGGGTTCGGACTCTCGAAAGCCGAGTCGACTCGGCTCAGTTCGCCGGCATCAACCCATCGATCATCTTCATGAACGCATCGCGGTTCGCGTCGACGGTCGCCTTCGGGCCGATCATGCGGAAGAACACGTTGCGCCCGGGCGCCTGCACGATCGCGCCGATCTGCGCGAAGTCCTTCTTCGGCGCAGGCGCTCCCATCGAGAGGTAGTCGCCCTCGAGCTCGACGAACTCGACCTTCATCGGACCGACGTCCTTCGTGCTGAGCTTTGGCTCGGGCGCCGCGTCGCCGACGCGGAACTGCCCCTTCCAGCGCGCGATGTTCGCGTCGATCGGCCCGCCGTCACCCGCGAGGAACACGCTCACCACGAGCTCCGCGGCCTTGGTCGAGTCGGTGTCGCCCGCGACCGCGTACTGCAGCGTTCGGAACTGCACGGTCGGCTTGGTCCACACCCATGACGCGGGCTTGGGCGCACGCAGGCCGGCGACCTCGATCACCGACGCGTCGTCCGCGCTGGTCGAGGTCTTCCACTTGGACGGATCGACTCCGCCGATCGTGCCGGCGGGCACGTTCACGGGACCTGCGACCGGCAGCGTTGCGGGCGCCTGCACACTCGGCGCTGCGGCGGGCGCGGTAGGCGCGGCAGGCGCGGGCGGCTTGGGCTCAGGCGCACGCTCGCACGCGCTCGCACAGGCAAGCGCGCACGCAGAAAGCGAGGCGATCAGGTTCATCCGGTTGCGGCGCAGTGCGTTCATGAGGTCCGTAGCATACGTCCCCACCATGCGCGGCCCGTCCGACAGCTACACGATTCTCAACGCACGGATCTTCACCGCGGATCCGCGGCGGCCGCGCGCGCAGTCGATCACGGTGCGCGATGGAAAGATCGCGGCGATCGACGCGGCACGCGACGACCACAATGCGCGCGCGGGCACGATCATCGATCTCCGCGGAAAGTTCCTCTGCCCCGCGTTCATCGACGCGCACCTGCATCTCACGCTCGGCGCGGCGACGCTCGCGCAGTGCGATCTTTCGGCATGCGCGACACGCGACGAGTTCGAGCAGCGCATCGCTGCGCACGCGCGCGCGCTCGACGCCGCGGGCGAACACGACGCGTGGCTCGTCGGGTTCGGCTGGAACGAGTCCGACTGGCGCGGCGAGGCGCCGACGCGCGCATGGCTCGCGTCCGCGGGCGATCGCCCCGCGGTCGCGTGGCGCATGGACCAGCACGCGTGCGTGGTGAACGACGCGGCGCTCGCGCGGCTCGACACGTCGCCGATCGACGGCGGCGAGATCGAGCGCGAGCGCGGCATCTTCCGCGAGCAGGCGGCGTGGAAGCGCGTGATTCCTGCCATTCCCGCGCCATCGCCCGCCGCGAAGCGCGCCAACCTTGCGAAGGCCTGCGCGCATCTCCACGCGCTCGGCATCGCGTCGGTCGGCTCGATGGAGTACCTCTGCGACATCCGCGATTTGTACGTGCCCGCGCGCGACGCGCTCACGCTGCGCGTGCACGCGACCGTGCTCGACCGCGACTGGCCGCTCGCGCAGCCGCCCGAAATCCCGCAGGAGAACAGCGATTTCTTCCGCATCGTCGGGCTCAAGAGCTTCGCCGACGGCACGCTCGGCTCGCGCACCGCGTGGATGCTCGAGCCGTACGCCGACAAGCCCGAGACGAGCGGCCTTGCGATGGAGCACACGCTGCGCGGAGAACTCGCGCAGTGGATGCGCACCGTGCAAGCGCTCGGCCTCTCGCCGAGCGTGCACGCGATCGGCGACCGCGCCGCGCGCGAACTCCTCGACGCGATGGACGCGTGCGTCGACGCGCCCGCGCCGCGCTTCGAGCATGCGCAGACGCTGCACGCGCACGACATCCCGAGGCTCGCCGGACGCTACGCGAGCATGCAGCCGCTGCACAAGGCCGACGACGCGCGCCAGGCGCTCGCGCGGCTCGGGCACGCTCGCATCGAGCGGTTCTTCGCGTTCCGCACGCTGCTCGCGCACGGCGCGCGCCTCGCCTTCGGCAGCGACTGGCCGATCGTGTCGCCCGACCCGCTGCTCGGCATCAAGGCCGCGGTCACGGGCCTCGACCTCGACGGCAAGCCGTTCGCGACCGAGCACTCGATCGCCGTCCACGACGCGCTCGTCGCCTACACGCGCACCGCAGCCGAAATGCTGGATTTGCCGAGCGGAACGCTCGTCCCCGGCCGCGCGGCCGACTTCGTCGTGCTCGACCGCTCGCCATTCGAGATCGACTGGACGCGCGAAATGCCGATGATCGAAGCGACCGTCGTCGCGGGACGCGCGGCGTACGAACGCGGGTCTATCCTGCGCGGCTGACGGGAACCAGACATGGACATCGGAATCTTCGGCATCTACAACTCGCTCGGCCCTGCCGCCGCCGCCGCGTTCCTCTTCTGGGGGATCTTCTCGATCACCCTGCATGAGCTCGCCCACGGCTGGGCCGCGCTTTGGCAGGGCGACCAGACGCCGCGCATCTACGGGCGCATGACCGCCAACCCGATCGTGCACATGGGATGGATGTCGCTGATTCTGCTTGCGGTGACGGGCATCGCGTGGGGCGTCATGCCGACGGATCCCAGCCAGTACCGATGGGGCCGCCGCGGCAGGATCATCGTGTCCGGCGCGGGTCCCGCGATGAACGTGCTGCTGTGGGCGATCTGCTGGGCTGGTCTCGGCGCAATGGTGGCGAAGCACGCCTCCGCCGAGGATGGCTTTGCGGGCCTTCGATCGATGCCCGAGGGCACCGCGCGTCAGCTCATGGTGTTCCTGATCATCGGAGCGATGCTCAACGGCTCGCTGGCGCTGTTCAACATGCTGCCGCTGCCGCCATTCGACGGCGCGAGCGTGCTCGCGGGCTTCTCGCGCACCTACTACCGCTGGATGCACAACCCGCGCGTCGCGAACGCGGGCTTCTTCATCGTGCTCATCGCGATGTTCTCCGGCGTCGGCGGAATCATGGCGGAGTTCGCGTCGGCGCTCGGGCAGCGGCTTGCGGTCCTTGTCGCACACGCGATCGGCTGATCGGGTTATCGCCCGCGGCGCGCGCCCTCGACGGTCGCCCGTCACCCGCCGCGATTGCATCCCCCCGCTCTTTCCCCTAACCTCCCCGACTCGCAACCGCGAGCCGAAGGCGCAGCGCACGGCGGTCACTCCCGCTCCACACTGCGTCAGAGTCCTGATGAGTCCGTCATGCGACGGACGGGACCGAGGTTCGCCTTTCCGAAAGTGAGACGACATGGTCGTTCTCCGTATGAAGCGAATGGGCCGCGCCCATTCTCCGTTCTTCCGCCTGTCCGTCATGGACAAGCGCTCGCCCCGTGACGGCGCCGTCATCGAAAACCTGGGTTGGTACAGCCCGACCGCGAAGCCGGGCGCGCAGTACCAGTTCAACACCGAGCGCGTGAAGCACTGGCTCTCGATGGGCGCTCAGCCGTCCGAGACCGCTGCCAACCTGCTCAAGAAGGTCGGCGTCGACCCGACCCCCGGCAAGAAGGCCTAATCAGCAAGTGATCTGACGAACGCTGTCGCTCCTGCGGCTGCGCTGCGTTGGTGACACATCGCTCTTCCCGCGTGCGAACCATGCGAATCGACGTGCTCACCATCTTTCCCGATCTCTTCACGGGCTTTCTCGCCACGAGCATCCCCGCGATCGCGATCGAACAAGGCCGGCTTTCGTGCCACGTGCACGACATCCGCGTCCACGCAGCGAACAAGCACCGCAAGGTCGACGACAGGCCGTTCGGCGGAGGTCCAGGCATGGTGATGATGTGCCAGCCCATCTTCGACGCCGTCAAGGCCGCTGAGTCGCAGGACTCGGCTGCCGGCGATGGCAACGTGGTCCGTGTGCTCCTCACGCCGCAAGGCGAGAAGCTCACGCAGCCGCGCGTCGAATGGCTCGCGCAGCAGCCGCGCATGCTCCTCCTCTGCGGTCACTACGAAGGAATCGACGAGCGCGTGATCGAGGAGCTCAAGCCCCTCGAGATCTCGATCGGCGACTACGTCCTCTCCGGTGGCGAGCTTGGCGCGATGGTTCTCATCGACGCCGTCGCCCGCCTGCAGCCTGGCGTCCTCGGTCACGAGGATTCCGCTGCGGAGGATTCGTTCAGCGTGCGCTCCGCCGATGGCGCACATCTCCTTGATTGTCCGCACTACACCCGTCCCCGCGAGTGGAACGGGCGCGAAGTGCCGGACATCCTGCTCTCGGGCGACCACGAAGCGGTCGCTCGCTGGCGGGATGCGCAGCGGATCGAGCGCACGCGCGAGCGTCGTCCCGATCTCCTGCAGAACTCTCCACTCGCAGAACCGCAACCCCTGCCGGCGGCCAACAACAACAAGCCCGCCGCGCAAGTTGCACGCGCCAAGCGGTCCCGGACTTCGTCAGACGAAGTCGGCGGACTGCACGGCCAAACCGCGCCTGAAAGCGCATGAGGAATCCCAACTATGGCACGTTTGAACCGCACCCAGGTCCTTGAAGGCGTCGTCGCAGCGCAGATGAAGCCCGCCACCGAGCTTCCGAAGTTCTCCGTCGGCGACACCATCGACGTTCACTACAAGATCATCGAAGGCGACAAGGAGCGCGTCCAGGTCTTCCAGGGCGTGCTGCTCGCCGACACCGGCCGCGGCATCCACCGCATGATCACCGTCCGCCGCATCGTCGCCAACGAAGGCGTCGAGCGTTCGTTCCCGGTGAACTCGCCGCGCGTCGCGAAGATCGACGTCATCCGCCGCGGCGATGCCCGCCGCGCGAAGCTGTTCTACCTCCGCGACCGGTTCGGCAAGAGCCGCCGTCTGCGCGACCAGCGCCGCGGCCTCAAGCACGTGGAAGGCACCACGGGCACCGCGTCGGCCTGAACTGCTGACGATAGACAGCCTGAATACCACGACCGGCCGCTCACGCGGCCGGTCGTCTTTTTCATCAGGCCGTGCACGGCACGTGCCAGGCAGTGCCAGGCACTGCGCGGCACGTGCCGTGCACCGCCGGAACGCAATTCGGACCACACGTTGCAGCAGGCGGCCGCGCAGGCACCGCCTGTGCGCGGTACGTGCCAGGCAGTGCCAGACACTGCACGGCACGTGCCGTGCACAGCCTGGATCGGCGAAGGATCGCGACTACACTGCGCGCCCGATGCGCGTCACCCTCGCCAAGAGCTTCACCTTCGAAGCCGCCCACTTCCTCCCGTGCTTTCCCGACGGGCACAAGTGCCGTCGCATGCACGGCCACTCGTTCAAGGTCGAGGTCGTGGTCGAGGGCGAGATGGATCCCGCCAAGGGCTACCTCGTCGACTACGGCGACATCAAGAAGGCGATCTCGCCGGTCTACGACGCGCTCGACCACCGCTGCCTCAACGAGATCGCGGGTCTCGAGAATCCGACCGCCGAAATGCTCGCCAAGTGGGTCTGGGACCGCCTCAAGCCGACGCTGCCGCTGCTGTCGCAGGTGATCGTGTTCGAGACCTGCACCAGCCGCTGCGTGTACGAGGGGCGCTGACGGTGCGGCCCGTTCACCTTCTGCACGACGCCGCGCTGCTCGCGCGCATGCTCGGGATCGAGGCGCCCTGCTGCGCGCAGGTCGCGATGCCGACGCAGATGTCGTCGGCCGCCGCGGGTCCGCCGCAGGCATTCGCCGCGTTCGTCGACGGCAATCCGCTTTCGGGCGGCTGGATCGTCGACGTCGAGGCACCCGCGCGGCGCATCGTGTCGTGGAGCGGCACGCTGTCCGACGAAGGCCTCTTTGCCGACGAACCACGCACCTGGATGAAGGCGGGCCACGAGCGCTTCAAGGCGTTCCTCGACGAGGTCGGGCCAGCGCTCCAGCAGCACGAGCGCACGCTCTGCTTCCGCCCGCACCACCGCCACGTGGTCGGCGACGTGCACGCGTCGGTCAAGCTGCTGCGCGAACGCGCGGGCGGACCGTTTGAAGTGCTGCTCTCGCCAGGCGACATGCTCGCGCCGTCCATGCTGCCGCAGATCGAGGACCACCTCGTGCGGATGTTCGCGCACCTCGGCCCGGTCGCGGCGGCGGTGCTTCTTTTCGACGTCGCCGCGACGGCGGAAACCGCGGAAAGCGGGCTGCTTTCCCCATGCCGGCTCGGCGAAGGCGCGCTGCCCATGCCGCTCGTCGCGCGATTGCTCGCCGAGCATGTTCCCGCGGAAACTCCCGTGATCCTGCTCCCCGGCGCCGTCGAATCGCAGCGTGGGCTGCTCGGTCTGTAGCGGATGCGCGGGCTTTCCCCAACGGAATCCACACGTTCGCGTTGCGCCGACACGAGCACGGGGTAGACTTTTCAGGTCTGCGGAACGGAATCCGCGACATGGAGAGTCGATGACGGCCGCAATCAATGGCTCGGCGTACGGACTTTCAGACGGAGCGATGAGCGGCCTGGACGCCAAGGTCCTCGTCCTCAATCGCTACTACAGCGCAATTCGCGTGATCGATGCCCGTCGCGCCTTCGTGCTTCTCGCCAAGGAAATCGCGGAGGTCGTCGCCGTCGAGGACGGCTCGTATGTCTCGTACCCGTTCACAACGTGGACCGAACTCAGCGAGTTCCGCAGGGAGTTCGAGACCGCGCAGCACGACTGGGTCCGCACCGCGCGCATCTCGATCGCGGTTCCCAAGATCGTCCGCGTGCTCGGCTACGACCGGCTTCCGCGCGAACAGGTCAAGCTCAACCGCCGCAACATCTACGCGCGCGACTGCAATCGCTGCCAGTACTGCGGCAAGACGTTCGCGACCAAGGAACTCACGCTCGACCACATCAAGCCGCGCGTGCAGGGCGGCGGCAACTCGTGGACGAATCTCGTCTGCGCCTGCGTCAAGTGCAACGCGCGCAAGGGCGGACGAACGCCCGAGCAGGCCGGCGTGCGCCTGATCCGCGAGCCGGTCAAGCCCAAGCGAAATCCCGCGATTTCACTGCGCCTTGGCTCACCCAAGTACGAGTCGTGGAAGGCTTTCCTCGACGAGGCGTACTGGACGGTCGAACTCAGCGACGACTGATCCGCGTCCGAATCTCATGTGAAGAATCTCGGGCACCGCACGATTCCGCGGTGCCCGTTCTTTTGCACGGGTTAGCATCGCGCCCGTCCCTTCACTTCCCCACCGAGGCCACCATGTCGAAGAAGCAAGACAAGCAACGTAAGAACTCCGACACGGACACCATCGCCGCCGAGAAGGCTACGAAGAAGGCGGCCAAGCAAGCCGAGAAGCTTGCTGCGAAGGAAGCCAAGAAGGCCGCCAAGAAGGAATCCAAAGCGGAGTCCACGAAGGAATCCAAGAAGGAATCCAAGAAGGAATCCACGAAGGAATCCACGAAGGCCAGCAAGCCCAAGTCCTCCGCGCCCACCTTCAAGCACATCCGCAAGAAGAAGCTGAACAGCGGCAAGGGTCCGACGCCGAAGGAAATCGGCGAGTCGCTGGTCGCGCTCTTCAACGCCGGCAAGAGCGAAGAGGCCGAGTCGACCTGGTACCACCGCAAGATCGAATCGATCGAGGCCGACGGCACCGTCTTCGAGGGCTGGAAGGGCGTCGTCGAGAAGGGCAAGTGGTGGAAGGAGAACTTCACCGTGCTCTCGATGCAGGCGCAGGGACCGTTCGTGTGCTCGAATGGATTCACCGTGATCTACGGCGGGCGCGTGCGCATGGCCGACGGCGCCGAGATCGAGTCGCATGAGTGCGGCGTGTACACGGTCGAGGACGGCCGCATCGTGCGCGAGCAGTTCATGAACCGCGCTTGAGCGTTGGCGCAAGCCGAGTCGACTGGGCCTGCGAGAGTCCTCACCCCATCCGCCGTCTCGGCCCCGAGCTCAGGCGTCAGACATCACGACCCGTGACGGGCCGGATGAAGGACACTCGTTCCTTTCCGTTCACGCGCTCACGACAGCAACGTGAGGCCGATCAGCAACGTCACCGCGTTGTTGACGCCGTGCGCCACCATCGGCGCGATGAGGCTTCCGCGCACCTCGCGATAGAGGCAGAATCCGACCGCAAGCCCACCGAGCGCGGGCACGAACAACACGCCCTGCGGATGGATCACGGCAAAGACAAAGCTCGAGCCGATCGCCGCGACGATCGCGGAAACGACGCGGATCCGCGGCGCGACCACGCCGCGCAGATGCCCGTACAACAGACCGCGGAACACGATTTCCTCGACGATCGGCGCCGTCACGCTTGCAAGCATGAACAGCATGACGATGTCGAGGCTGCTCGCACCGTGGAACATCTCGACCACCGGATGCGACGGCGACGGGGACTTGCCGAACAGCGCCTCGCTCACCGCGCTCAGCGCCGCGAACACCACGAGACCGATCGCGAGCAGCGGCACGGCGCTCACGTAGCACAGGAATCCCTGCGCAATCTCCTTGATCACGCCCTGCCCCGTGTGCAGGCCGATGAGCGCGCGCAGCTCCGACATCGGCACGCCGCGAAGGCGCGGATACGCCAGCACCGTCAGCGACGCGAAGAAGGCCGCGATGGAAAGCGCGAGATGCCCCGCCGTGCCCGCTGAATGCAGGAACTTCTCGCCGACGATCGACGTGACGACCGAGAGCGACAGGAACACGGTGATCCACATCGCAAAGGTCTCGCCGAGCACGATCGATGCATGCGGCGTGTGCGGCAGCTGGAATCGCGGCTTGATCGAGCCCGTGGACATCATGACCATCAGCACCACGATCGCCACCAGCCCCAGAAGGAACACACCGACGTACCACACGACGACCACGAGGAGCACGCCGACAAGCGCCGCGCCTTCGCTCGCTCCGCTTTCGCCAAGCGCGCGCGCGAAATATCCGAGCGTCGGCTCGGTGCGCGCGATCGCGTCCTTGAGCTCGATGGAATTTTCGCTTGCAGCAAGCGCGTCGTGCTTCTCCATCGCGTTCGCGATGTCGTCACGCAGTTCGCCCGCGGCGCGCGGCGCGTCGTCCGGAATCTTGATCTCGCGCGCGGCCTTCGCGCCGGCGTCCCAGCCTTCGACAACGCCAACGAGCACGCTGTAGCCGAGGCGGTCGGCGATCTCGCCATCCTGCAGCGGCTTCGCGGTCTCGAGGATCTTCCCGCCGCCAAGCTGGGGCGCGAAGGAATGCATCGCGACGGTGATCTTGCCGAGCAATTCGTTCTGGAGCGAGATGGGCGCGAGTTCCTGCTCAACCAGCGACGCGTGGTCCGCGCCGGCCGTCTCCTCGTCGCCTCCCTGCCGCATCCGCTGCAGCGTCACCGCCATCGCGGCCACGCTGAGGATCACTAACCACACGAGAACGATGCGCAAGCGCTCAATTGGGAGCATGAAATGCCTGTTATTGGACTTCAACTGCGTTGACGCGCGGCAATCGCGCGAGGGAGCGCACCATAGTCGCAGTCCGCAGCAGACGCGAAGCACGCCCAAAGAGGGAGCTCGACCCACCTCGAGCGCGCTGCGATCTTGACATCAACGGGGGTAGTGGTATCCTCGCCGATTCCCCGCACGGCGTTCCGTGCACACCTTTGACTGCACGCTCTGGCTCTTGCCGCAGCGCGCTGAACGATTTGGACAGAACATGCCCCGTCAGACCTACATTGCAAAGCCCGGTGAGATCAAGACCGTTTGGCGCCACGTCGATGCCGAAGGCAAGACGCTTGGCCGTCTCGCGACCGAAGTCGCGACGGTCCTCATGGGCAAGCACCGCCCCGAATTCACTCCCGGCGTCCTCTCGGGCGACGCGGTGATCATCACCAACGCCTCGAAGGTCCTTCTCTCGGGTCGCAAGCTCGATCAGAAGACGCGCCGCCGTTGGTCCGGCTACCCGGGTGGCCTCAAGATCCGCTCGTACCGCCAGGAGATGGAGTCGAACCCGACCCGTCTCGTGAGCGAGGCGATCCTCCGCATGGTTCCGAAGGGCCGCTTCGGCCGCTCGCTGCACTCGCGTCTGCGCGTCTTCGCCGGCGCGTCGCACACGCACACCTCGCAGAACCCGGTCGACTTCACCGTCGGCTCGGAAGCGCACGTGATGCCTGAGCACAACCCCACCGCGAGCACCATCAAGGCCGCTCGTCTCAAGAGCGCTCCCCGTCGCGCCAACAAGCGCGTTGCGAAGTAATCAAACGAACACCTCCGAACGCTAGCAAGCACCTTGCGCGCAGCGAAGCCTGCGCGAACTGAACGAAAGACGCCATGACCGAAGAGACCACGACCACGACCGCAACGACCTCGACGCGCATCCTCCGCGGCCCCGATCAGAAGGGCTGGTACTGGGGCACCGGCCGCCGCAAGACGGCTGTGGCCCGCGTGCGCGTCAAGGGTGGTTCGGGCGCGATCGAAGTCAACGGCAAGGACTTTGCCGAGTACTTCGTCGAGGAGCGCGACAGGCAGATCATCCTCGCGGTGCTCGACAAGACCGGCCTCAAGGGCAAGGTCGACGTCAAGGTCAACGCCTGCGGCGGTGGCAGCACCGGCCAGTGCGGCGCGACCCTCCTCGGCCTCGGCCGTGCGGTCATGAGCTTCGACGCGACCCTCGAGCCGATCCTGCGCGAGAACGCGTTCCTCACCCGTGACGCCCGTAAGGTCGAGCGCAAGAAGTACGGCCAGTCCGGCGCCCGTCGTCGCTACCAGTTCAGCAAGCGCTGAGCGTCTTTGGGCGTTCGCGACTCGCTTCGCTTTCGCTCACTGTGGTGGCAGCAACAGCAAATACCGAAGGCCAGGCGCAAGCCTGGCCTTCGTTCTTTTTGGCGCAAGTTCGGGGCGTTCGCGACTCGCTTCGCTTTCGCTCACTGTGGTGGCGGGAATAGCAAATTCCGTGGGCGTTCGCGACTCGCTTCGCTTTCGCTCGCGTGAGCGAATGCGATCCGCGAAGCAGTCCGATCCGCGAAGCAGTCCTGGCGTGAGCGCAAGTCCCTCGCGAACAACTAGCCGCGCGCGCGTGCGGCGACGCGGATGGCGTTCTCGGCTTCGCGCAGCTTCTTCGTCATGAGGGCGACCGTCGTGCGGTCCTCGGCGGCAAGCGCCTCGACGGTGTGCGGCGCGTTGCCGCAGAAGCCGTGACGACGCGCGACCAGGCGCGCAGCGGTCGAAAGCGGCCCGCGCGGCATCGCCTCGGCGACGAAGCTCGCGTGGTGCGCGAACGGATCGACAATCCCCTGCCACTGTGCGAGCTCGCGCAGCACCGACATCGGGATCCCGACGGCATGGCGCGCCGCCGCGCGCGAGCCACGGCGCGCGGGTGTGATCTTGGCGATCGCGTAGTCCGCAGCAAGCGCAATGGCGCGGTCAAACCGCTGGCGCGCAGGATCAAAGTTGCCCACGACGTCCTTGACCGCCACCGCAAGCGCGCGAACCAGCGCGCGCAGTTCGTCGGTCGGCAGGCGCTCGGGACCACCATCGAACGCCGCATCGGCGCGACCAAGTGCGATCACCATTCCGCGCTCGACCAGCAGCGCGCGGATGCGCAGCGCGGCGCGGAGATCGGTCTCGGCCTGGTCGATGCTCGCGCGGTCGGGCCAGCGCGACATCGCGTCGATCGCCCGCGAGGCGCGGCGCAGGACAAAGTGCATGGCGGCGGCTCGGGTTTCATCGCGTTCCGCGGCAGCACGCGCATCGCGGGCAAACAGCCTTCGCAGCGCGCGCGCCGACGCGAGCATGCCCAGCAACTCGCCGTCGGCGAGGCCAAGCGGCGCGAGCTTGCGCACCGAGGGCGCCGACAGCACGGTCTCATCCGCGCCAGGGAGATCGAATGTCGGCAACTCGACCCACGACGGCTGGACGCCGCGCAGGAGTTCGCCGCGCCGTCGATCGACGAGCGCGCGCACCAGCGACTCGCTGCGGCCGACACGCGCCGCGATGCGCGCAGGCTCGATGCCCATGCGCCATGCACGCTCTGCGAGCCGGGCCATGCGCTCGCCAGCGCCCGAGCGCGACACAGGGCGCACGCCGAGTTCGCGCAGAAGCAGCAGGCGCACGCCTTCATGCGATCGCCCGTGGCGCGCCGCGAGTTCCTTGGCCGCGAGATTGTGCGTCATGCCCGACGCGAGCAGCGCGCGAGCCTCCTCGAGCAGCGTGCTGCGCTCGTCCGCGCCAAAGCGCCGGAAGCTCTTGGCGCGCGCGAATTCGGTCGGGTGTTCGACGGCGAATCGCTCGAGGCACGCGCGATAGATCGCCACGCGAGGCCTGCCGCTGGCATCCAGCACCCAGTGCGCGCACAGCCCGCCGCGGCGCCAACGCTGCAGGGTCTTGGACGCAACGCCGATCTCGCGGGCGAGTTCCTCGGGCGTCACCGCGCCGCCCGCACGCTCATCCGACTGCATCGCGCAACGCGCGGAGAGATCGAGCACGAGCGTGACCAGGTCCGCGCGCAGCTCACGACCGCTCACGATCTCGCCCGCCGCCGCGGCCACCTGCGCGCCAAAGATCCGCTGCAGCGCATCGCTCAGCGCGTAGTCGGCCTTGGCATCGATGGTCGGGATGAGTTCCTCGGCTGCGTGCACCTGCCGACGGGTCGCGTCGCCTGACGCGTACATCGTCTGCGCTGGAAGCGCGCGGATCGTCGCAAGGCTGTAGGCGGCTCGTCGTGGCATGCGATTCGGCTTGGGGTCAGTCTAAAGGAGATACGCAGCGCGTCGACGACGAACCGCGTGGAACTACGCCTTCGGAGCGATTTCGTTCGCGCGTCGCGCCAATCGGCTGCGGCTTGTTGCGGCGATTCGCCGGCTGCGAAGGGAGAATCCCCCTTCCACGCGGCATTTCTCGGTCTTGCGGCTCAGCCGACCGCGGCGTTCAGGCGCGGGGCTTCCACCGCGGCGGGACGCGTGGTCGCGACGATCTCGGTCTCGAGCACGTTTGCCGAGATCGACGTCGTGCGCGGAATGCGCGGATTGAGCCTCGTCAGCAACTCGTGCGGAATCATCCCCGACTCCGCAGCAAGCCGCGGCAGATGCGTGGGCGCGCTCACATCGCGCGACACGAGTTCCACTGCGCAGCCGATCCAGTCGTGGATGTCGCCCGCGTGAAGCCCGCTCACGTCGACCGTGATCTGGTCCATGTTGACCGCGCCGATCACCGGCGCATGCGCGATGCGGCCGTCGGGCGACTGCAAGCGCACGCACGCGCCGCTCGAGCCCTGCGCGTTGCGCGGCATCGGGTAGCCATCCGCGTAGCCGATCGGCACGAGTGCGACGGTCGTCGGACGCTGCGCGATCCAGCGGCCGCCGTAGCCAACGGGAGTCCCCGTCGCGATCTGCTTGGCCTGCACGATGCTCGAGGTCCAACGCACCACGGGACGCAGATCCTCGCGCGCCAGCAGCGGATTCGAGGCATCGAGCTCGTCGAGACCGTAGCCAAGCCACGCAAGGCCAAAGCGCACCATCGAGCGGTGGTACCGCGCATCGCGCGCAAGCGCGTAGGTGCTCGCGACATGCTGGTACACGTCGTGCGGGATGTAGCCCTCGCTCGCCGCGATCACGTAGTCGTACGCCTCGAGCTGCCGCGCGGTGAGCGCACCATCGGTGCGCGCCTGCGAGAAGTGCGCAAACACGCCGCGCAGCCGGAGCCGTCGCGACGAAGCGATCGCACGGATGATCCGCACCGCTTCATCGGGGCTCGCGCCGCCGCGGCTCATGCCGACGTCGACCTCGACATGCACCGGAAGCTCCGCGCCAACCGCCTGCGCGCAACGCTCGAGCGCGGCGAGATTCGCCTCGTCGTGCACGACGAGATGCAGCTGGCCCGCGTGCATCAAACGCACGAGTTCATCCTCGCGGGCAATGTCGGTCACAGGCATCAGCACGAGCACCGGAGCGGCGCCGTTGACGGCCGCCGCGGTCTCGATCGCTTGACGCAGCGAGTACACCGCGAGCATCTCCGCACCGGCGCCAACCAGGCGGCGCGCCACGCGGGAGACTCCCAGTCCGTAGGCATCGGCCTTCACGATCGGGCAAAGCGCGCAATTGGGACCCACGAGCCGCCGCAGGACCGACATGTTGTGGTCGATCGCAGAGAGGTCGATGTCGATGGCGCTGGTGTCCTGCATGGCATCTTGCCCTTCGGTTGTCACCCGGTGTCACCCGGTGGTCACCTGCCGAGCCGCGTGCGCGGCATCGTTCTGGCCCTGCGGAGCGCCATCAGCCCTCCTGGCCTAGGCGTTTCCGCGTCGGCATTTGTATCGACTTCCCAAACCCTCTACCATCAGCGCTCTACACGAAACGCGAAGACGCGAAGAAAGAGTCAATGTCCCAATCTGCTCTCGATACCTTTGTCACCGACAAGACCTTCGCAGACCTCGGCCTCCGGCCGGCGCTGCTCGAGGGCCTGACCAAGCGCGGGTTCAAGCACCCGACTCGGATCCAGGCGGCCCTCATCCCGGTGGCGCTCACGGGCCGCGACGTCCTCGGCCAGGCCAAGACCGGCACCGGCAAGACCGCCGCGTTCGGCCTGCCGCTCCTCCACATGCTGGATACGACCGCCGGATTTTCCGCGCTGGTCCTCGTGCCGACGCGTGAGCTCGCGATCCAGGTCGCCAAGGAACTCCAGGAACTCGGCAGCTTCGCCAAGGTCCAGACCGTCGCCGTCTACGGCGGCCAGCCGATCAACACGCAGCAGAAGCTGCTCGAGAAGCGCCCCCCGATCATCGTCGGCACCCCCGGCCGCGTGATGGACCTCGCCGAGCGCGGCATCCTGCCGTTCGGCGACTTCCGCTTCGCGATCCTCGACGAAGTCGACCGCATGCTCGACATTGGCTTCCGAGACGACATCCGCAAGATCCTCGGCAGGCTCAAGAAGGTCCCGCAGACCATGTTCGTGTCGGCGACCATCTCGCCCGACATCGAGAAGCTCGCCCGCAGCTACATGAAGGATCCCGAGAAGATCGTGACCTTCGAGAAGAGCCTCACCGTCTCGCAGGTGAAGCAGAGCTACTTCGCGGTCGAGCGCTGGGACAAGCGCCGTCTCCTCCTCCACTTGCTGCGGAAGGAGAACCCCGGCCTCGCGGTCGTGTTCTGCCGCACCAAGCGCGCCGTGGACGAGGTGACCGAGTACCTCAACAAGCACAAGATCGACGCGCAGGCGATGCACGGCGACCTCTACCAGAAGAAGCGCGACCAGGTCATGGTCAAGCTCCGCGAGGGCAGCCTCAAGGTGCTCGTCGCCAGCGATCTCGCCGCGCGCGGCCTCGATGTCGACGACATCTCGCACGTCGTGAACTACGACATGCCCGAGGATCCCGAGGTCTACATCCACCGCATCGGCCGCACCGCGCGCGCCGGCCGCGAGGGCGTGGCGTGGAGCTTCGTGACCCCCGACCAGGGCGAGATGCTCACCAACATCGAGATGCTCGCGAACGTCGAGATCCCGACGACCGAGTACGACGACTTCAAGCCGGGTCCCGTGCCCGCCGACGTCACCGCGATGCGCGAGCACGAGGCCAAGCGCAAGGAAGACCTCCAGGTCACCCGCAGCCGCAGCGCCGGACCCGAAGTCCCCGTTGCGGAGGTCGTCGATACGTCGATGTTCCCCGATGGCATCGTTCCTGCTGCGCTGCCCGGTCGCCGTCTCGGTGGTCGCGTGCGCACGAACCGCCGCTGAGTGCATCGCATGACGGTGCACGCTGCCACGAAGTCGGGATTCGTTCGCACCTCGGCCGAGGTGGCCGATGCGCTTGCATCGGGCCGCCCCGTCGTGGCGCTCGAGACTGCCGCGGTCACGCATGGACTCCCGCGCGAGCCGCTCGCTTCGATGCCCGCGTACCTGAGCGATGAGACCACGCCCGCGCCGATCCGCGCGTGCTTTGGCGCATCGACGCCCGTGCATCTCGCGCTCGGACTCGCGCTGGCCGCGGCCGCGCGGGCAGAAGGCGCGGTGCCCGCGGTCGTCGGCATGCTGCGCGGACAGCTCGTGATCGGCCTCACCACGGCGGAACTCGAGGAGATCGCGCACGCGCGCGACGTGCACAAGGTTTCCGCGCGCGATGCGGCGCTCGTCGCGGCGCGCGGCGGTACCGGCGGCACCACCGTCGCAGGAACACTGCTCGCGTGCCGGCTTGCATCGCCCACGCCGATTCGCGTGTTCGCAACCGGCGGCATCGGCGGCGTGCATCGCGGCTACGCGGAACGACCCGACATTTCCGCCGACCTGATCGCGATCCGCGACACAGGCACGATGGTCATCACCGCGGGCGCGAAATCCATCCTCGACCTGCCCGCGACCGTCGAGATGCTCGACACGCTTGGCGTACCGCTGCTTGGGCTGGGAACCCCGTATTTCCCGCGGTTTCTCTCGGCGGGCAACGCGGAGCTCCTGGTCAACGCCGAAGTCTCCGACGAGCGCCACGCCGCCGCGGTGTTTGCCGCGCATCAGGCGTTCCATCCCGATCGCGGCGCGCTGCTCTGCGTGCCGCCGCTCGCAAAGCATGCGCTGCCTGCGGAGATGATGGAACGCGCCATCGCCGACGGCCTCGCCGAGTGCGCAAAGACTGGTGCGCACGGGCCTGAGGTCACTCCCGTGCTGCTCTCGGCGGTTGCCCGCGCAACCAAGGGCGCATCGCTCGCGACCAACCTCGCCGTGCTCATCCACAACGCCCGCGTCGGCGCGCGCGTGGCGAGCGCGCTCGCTTCCCAAATGCGGGACGCGAACTGACTTGACACTCGCATCCCGTTCTGTTTGAGTACCTTTGTCGCGGGCGAGCACTCGCCCCGACGCCGATGACCACGCTGAGGGAGTCCGCACCGCGCGATGAGCGCAGACCGTGCACCAGACTCCTCCGTCCGGGACATCCGCGCTGAAGCCCCGCACATCCTCGATCGAACGCCGCGGCACTCCCCCGCCTCGGCCCGCGCTGCTCGTGCAGGGACATCCGTCCATCGCACCCCGCCGCGCAAAGTCGATCGGCACATGGTTCACAAGATGGCTGCCAAGAAGTCTGCATCGAAGAAGACCGTCAAGAAGACGACCACCAAGAAGGCAACGCCCGACAAGGCGGAGCCGGTGAAGAAGAAGGTCACCAAGAAGGTGGCCTCGAAGGTTGTCGCCTCGAAGGCCGTCGATGCGCCGAAGCCGGCCGCAAAGCCCGCTGCCAAGAAGGCCGCGACGAAGCCTGTTGCGAAGCCCGCGGTGGTGAAGCCCGCTGCAGCGAACACCGTGAGCGCCAAGCCCGCCGCGAAGGCACCGCGCGCGCCGAAGATTTCGGCTGCGATCGCGCCCGCGGTCCCCGCCCCTGCGCCTGTTCCCGTCGCGCGCGTCGAGCCGCCAGCTCCGCCCGCGCCGCCGTCGGCACCGATCGTGATCGAGGTCAAGGCACCCGCGCAGCAGCACCACCATCATCAGCAGCAGCAGCAGCGGCGCGATGAGCAGCCGCGCCAGAATCACGGTCACCAGCAGCACCAAGCTCAAACACCCGATCAACCGAACAACGGTCAACAGCCGCAGCAAGGCGGCGGTCAGGACCACGGCAACGGCATGCCCGGCGAGGGCGGCGGCAAGCGTCGTCGACGCCGTCGGCGGAGGAGGCGCGGCGGTGGTGGCGGCGACGCCAACAATCCTCAAGGTCAACAGGGCGCGCAGCACAACGGCCAGCAGCAGCAGCAGCAGCAGCAGCAAGGTGGCGGTCAGCAGCAAGGCGGCAACCAGCAGCAGCGACAGCAGCACGGTGGTGGTCAGCACAACCAGCAGCAGCGCCAGAACCAGCACCAGCAGCGGAACCCGCAGCAGCAACAGCAGCACAACCAGCAGCGCCGCGGCCCCGCGCCCAATGCTGCCGAGGACGAAGGCGACAACTACGACGGTCCCGACGACGACTTCGACGGTGATGACGACACCGACGAGGGCGGATCTCCCAACCCTCAGAACGGGCAGCAGAACGGCCAGCAAGCTCCCGAGCCACCGCCGTTCGAGTGCCAGGGCATTCTCGAGTGGACCGGCAACGCCGAAGGCCGCATCCGTCAGTTTGGCGACGGCCTCATCGAGAACAGCAACGATCCGTGGGTTCCGCTCGCGCTCGCGCAGCAGTACACGCTGCGTCACGCGCAGCGCATCGTGGCCGAGGCGGTCCTTCGCAAGCCCAAGCGCAAGCGTCGTGGCCCGCGCCAGACGCGCGCGACGGTCACGCGCATCATCTCGATCGAAGGCATTCCGCCCGAGGAGTACGCCAAGCGCAAGTCGTTCGCCGACTTCACCGCGCTTGATCCGCAGCCGCGGCTTTCGCTTGAATACAAGGGCTGCCCGCCGTCGTGCCGCTTGATCGACCTGTTCTGCCCGATTGGATTCGGCACGCGCGGACTCATCGTCGCGCCGCCGAAGGCCGGCAAGACGATGCTCCTGCAGAACATCGCGTACGGCATCAAGCGCAACCATCCTCAGGTCGAGCTGGTGGCGCTGTTGATCGACGAGCGCCCCGAGGAAGTCACCGACTTCAAGCGCAACGTGCCCGCGCACGTGCTCGCGAGTTCGAACGACCAGGACCTCGAGCGGCATCTGTCGCTGGGAATCCTCGCGATCGAGCGCGCCAAGCGCATGGTCGAGGCCGGCAAGGACGTCGTCGTGCTGCTCGACTCGCTCACGCGACTCGGCCGCGCGTTCAACAACAGCCGCAGGTACGGCTCGTCGGGCCGCACGATGTCGGGCGGCGTCGACTCGCGCGCGCTCGAGGTGCCCAAGCAGCTGTTCGGCGCGGCGCGCAAGTGCGAGGAAGGCGGCTCGCTGACCATCATCGCGACCTGCCTCGTCGACACGGGTTCGCGCGCGGACCAGGTCATCTTCGAGGAGTTCAAGGGCACCGGCAACATGGAGCTCATCCTCGACCGGTCGATCTCCGAGAAGCGCATCTTCCCCGCGATCAACCTCGCGGCGAGCGGCACGCGCAAGGAGCATCTGCTGATGCCCGACCGCGAGTTCAAGACGGTGACCGCGCTGCGGCGCCGGCTCATGGCGGTTCCGCCGCACGCGCAGATCGAGCAGCTGCTCGCGGCGTGCCAGCGGTTCGAGTCGAACGAGCTGATGGTCGGCGGCGCGAGCTGATGCACCATGCAGCTCGTCGAAGTCGACGTCCACGACCCGAGGCTTGATGCGTTTCGCGGCATCCGCGACCGCGAGCTGCGCGGCACGCTCGGGCTGCACGCGATCGAGAGCGAGCGCGTGGTGCGGCGCTTTCTCACCGCGGCGGCGCGGCGGCGCGCGCATCCGATGCCGCCCGTTCTCGAGCCGCATGCGCTGCTCGTGACGCCCGACGCGCTGGAGCGGCTCGGCGACATCCTCGCGGAGTTTCCCGCGCTTTCCGTCTACCGCTGCGCGGGCGAGCAGGCGCTCAACGACATCACGGGATACACGATGCACTCGGGCGCGGTCGCGCTCGGCGTGCGGCACGACGACGGCTCGGTCGCCGAGCTCGCCGCGTGCCTCGCGCGCATGCCCGTCGCGGGCCGCGATGTGCTCGTCGCGATGGACGGCATCACGCAGACCGACAACGTGGGCGCGATCTTTCGCAACGCCGCGAGCTTTGGCGCGCGCGGCGTGATCCTCTCTCCACGCGCGAGCGATCCGCTCCTGCGAAAGACGCTGCGCGTCTCGATGGGCCGCGCGGTCAACCTGCCGTGGGCGCGCGCGCGCAACGACGAGTGGCCGCTGTGCCTCGACTCGCTGCGCCGCGAGCACGGCTACGCGATCATCGCCGGCGAGGACACGCCGAACGCCGTGGAACTCGCGCGTTTCGCGCCACCCGCCAAGTCGATCGTCGTGTTCGGCGCCGAGCAGGACGGCGTCTCACGCGCGGTGCTCGACATGGCCGACGCCGTCGTCAAGATCCCGATGCTCGCGCCTGGCACCGAGCTCGCCGACGCGCTCGCGAGCGATCCGCCGAGCCTCAACGTGAGCATCGCGAGCGCGGTGATCCTCCACCACCTGATGGCGTGACGCGCGTGAAAAAGTCCGCAGCCCCCGGATTTCGCCGAGGGCTGCGTGTTCCACGTTTGAAGTCGTGAGAGATCCGCGTGCGCTCAGCCTTCGCTGGACGCCGCCATCTCGACCACCTGGCCGAGCGCGGGCGCAACCTCGCGCGGACGGATGCGCTCGATGCGCGCGCCGAGCGCGTTGAGCTGCTCTTCCATCTGCGTGTAGCCACGGTCGAGGTGGTAGATGCGCGACACGTCGGTCACGCCCTCGGCCGCGAGGCCTGCGAGCACAAGGCACGCGCTCGCGCGGAGATCGCTCGCCATCACGGGTGCGCCCTTGAGCGGCGCGCCGCCGGCGACGACGCAGGTCGGACCCTGACGGTAGATCTGCGCGCCCATGCGCGAGAGTTCCGCCACGTGCATGAAGCGCTCGGGGTAGATCTTCTCGGTGATGATCGAGTTGCCGCCCGCGAGGCAGAGCAGCGTCATGAACTGCGCCTGCAGGTCGGTCGGGAAGCCGGGGTGCGGCTGCGTGGTGATCTGCGTGGGCTTGAGGATGCGCTCGCTGGTCACGCGCACGGTTCCGTGCATCGGATCATCGTGGCCACCGATCAGCTCGACGTGCACGCCGATCTCGTTGAACCGGTCGATCACCGCCAGCATGCCGTCGTAGGGGAACTCGTCGAGCGTGACATCGCCGTTGGTCACGGCCGCGGCGACCGCGTAGGTGCCGGCGACGATGCGGTCGGGGATCACGGTGTGGTCGGCCGAGCCGAGGCTGTCGACGCCGTGGATCACGAGGCGCGGTCCGCCCGCGCCTTCAATGCGGGCGCCCATCTTGTTGAGCAGGTTGGCGAGGTCGACGACCTCGGGCTCGCACGCCGCGCACTCGATCACGGTGCGGCCCTTGGCCAGCGCCGCGGCGCACATGACGTTGGCAGTACCGAGAACCGTCGAGCCGTTCGGTCCGCCGAGGAAGATCGTCGCACCCTTCAGGCCATCCGGAGCGGTCACGATGATGTCGCCGCCGTTGAGCTCGACCTTGGCGCCGAGCGCCTGCATGCCGCGGAGGTGGAGATCGATCGGACGCGAGCCGAACGCGCAGCCACCGGGCATCGCGATCACCGCGCGACGGCGGCGTGCGAGCATCGGGCCGAGCACGCAGATCGACGCGCGCATGGTCTTGACGATGTCGTAGCGGGCGTGGACCTGGTTGTGGTCCATCACGCGCATCTTCACGGTGCCGCAGTCGCCGTCGACTTCAACGCCGAGCTCGCGGAGCAGGCGCGCCATGTTCGAGATGTCGGAGAGGCACGGGACGTTCCGCAACGTGATCTGGCCGTCGGTACAGAGCGCGGCAGCCATCAGCGGCAGCGTCGCGTTCTTGGAACCCTCGATCTGAATCCGCCCAGCGAGTCGGCGGCCACCCTGAATACGGAAGGAGTCCATCGGTACAGCAATCCTTTGCGGGCGTTGTTGACCTCTCCGAGAAGGTCACGGCCTCATGCCTGGCGCCCATTGTGATGTCGGAACTCGGCGGTCTCAGCGACCGCGCGGATTATGACGTTTGCATCGGCTTTCGGAGGCGATTCGCAACACCTTCTGCGCGATTCTCCCAACCGCACCTGACAGCGGTCGGCGACACATCCCGCACAGGGGTCCGACCGACTGGTGAATGATGGATGCGATCGCTTGACGCAGGGCAAACTGCATTCGACGTTTGATGGAGTGATCTGAGAGGTCGTCCCCTCTGGAAGGAACACAGCCATGTCGAACCACAGCAAATTCATCGCCTGCGCCGCACTCGTTGCCGCGGCCGCACCGCTCGCCATCTCGGCGTACTCGTTGAGCACGCCATCCATGCCGGTGGACACTCCGCCGGCAACCATCACCCTCGCGGGCACCGTCCGTGACTTCAAGGAGAACGGCGTGACCGGCGGTCACCCGGACTTCGAGATCACGCCGGCCGGCGGCTTCGCGCACTACTGCGACAACGTCAACCCGGTGCTGCCCGCCGACAAGAAGCCCGTCTTCAAGGGCGGCGGCTTCAGGGTCAAGACCGAGTGGACCAACTCGGCAGGCAAGCCGATCTGCTGGCGCCTGTACAACTCGTCGCTCGGCGACCACATCGGCGCCAAGTACAGCGGCACCGACTCGGGCGGCATCCAGAACGCCGCCAGCTACGCCAAGTGGTACAAGGACACCGTCGGCACCAACGTGTCGGGCGCCCTCAGCCTGACGCTGACCCGCCAGTCGAACGGCTCCTACATCTTCGACTCGCAGACCGACCCGGCCTGCGTCGCACTCGGTGGGTTCTTCCCGATCGAGCGCCAGCTGTTCGGCAACCCCGGCGGCTCGCCCGACCGTAACTTCCACTTCACCTACGAGTTGCACACCAAGTTCACCTACAAGGCGAGCGACAACCAGAACTTCAACTTCCGTGGCGACGACGACGTCTGGGTGTTCATCAACAACCAGCTCGTGATCGACATCGGCGGCATCCACGGTGCGGTCGAGCAGGAAGTGTCGCTCAACCGCCTCGGCCTGGTCGACGGTCAGACCTACGACCTCGACTTCTTCTTCGCCGAGCGTCACCGCACGCAGTCGAACTTCAAGATCACCACCAACCTGCAGCTGACGACGGCGAGCGTTCCGACCGTCTCGAACACCTTCGACTGATCGGACAGCTGCTGGGACGACTCTCAGCCATGCGCGAAGGACTGGAAGTGGTCCGACGCCCCGCCCCGGGTTCACGCCCGCGGCAACGACGACATGGCACCGGCCGGCGCGAAAGCGCCGGTCGTTCGCGTTTTGGCGGGATCGACAGGATCGGCGATGCGCCCTACATTCGCGGGATGTCCGCCGCCGACGCCGTCCTTGATCCGACCGAGCCCGTCCTCCCCGAGGCCAAGATGCATGTCGTGATGCCCAACGCGCCGACCGGGGCGCGGGTGCACTCGTCGCGGCTGTGCACGAAGGGCAAGAGCGCGGCGTTCATCCGCCATGTCGAGATCGATGTCGGCGGGACGCCGCTCGAGGGGTCGTTCCGCGCGGGCCAGAGCTTTGGCGTGGTCGCGGCGGGCACCGACGCCAACGGCAAGCCGCACAAGGTTCGCCTGTACTCGCTGGCGAGCCCGAGCTGGGGCGAGGACGGCTTCGGCCGCGTGATCGCCACGACCCCCAAGCGCGTGATCGCCGAGCGCGAGCCGCAACGGGAGGGCGACGATCCAGAGGACCACTCGCTCTTTCTCGGCGTTTGCTCGAACTGGCTTTGCGACCGCAAGGCGGGCGACGCGATCGATGTGTCGGGGCCGAACGGCAAGCGGTTCCTGCTGCCGACGGATCCGTCGAAGCATGACTACGTGTTCCTGGCGACGGGCACGGGGATCGCCCCGTTCCGCGGCTTCCTGATCGAGCTCCTGGTCGGACCGCCGGCCGGCTCCCCCGCCGCCGCGACCTGGAAGCGCTGCGAAAGCCGCATCGAGCTCATCATGGGCTCGCCGTACACCACCGACCTGCTGTACGACGACCTGCTGCGCGACCTCGCCAAGAAGCACCCGAACTTCCACTACCACCCCGTGGTGTCGCGCGAGATGCGCGCGGACGGCGCGGGCGGGCTTGCCAAGGGCGAGTACGTGCACCACTTCATCGACCGCCAGCTGGAGAAGCAGTCCGACATGATGGACCTGCTGCACTCGCCGCGCACGCTCATGTACATGTGCGGCCTCGCGGGCATGCAGGTCGGCGTGTTCGAGATGCTGGCGCGCCGCAACATCGGCGGATTCACCAAGATCGGCGACGAGCTCGCCGGCAAGCCGGTCGCCGAGTGGACCTCAGACGACATCAAGCGCCGCGTGCGGCCGACGCATCGGTGCATGCTTGAGGTGTACTGAGTTTGAGCGCTCGCGACGTAATTGAGCGCGAGCGACGTAATTGAGCGCTCGCGACTCGCTTCGCTTTCGCTCGCTGTGGTGGGGACACGCGGTGCTTGCGCGCGGATGACGCCAAAGCGAGCGCGCGCACGGCGCGAGCGCGAAAGAGCCGAGCGCGAAAGAGCCGAGCGCGAGCGTGAAAGAGTTCTCGTGAATGCCCGCAGATGTAGGCGAAGCCGAAATCTGCGGAACGGATGACGGAGGGGTCAAGGGCCTCCTCCGCCCAGCGTTCGGCAGACCAAGCTTCCGCAACTTCGCCTGCGGACACTCACCTCATCCGAACACCCAAGCCCTCGCCGTTCCGCGCTCGTCAGCCGCCGCCGGGGCCCTTGCCGCCCGGCTTGGTCATCGACGTCGCGTCGAGCAGCTTCGCGAGTTGCTTAGGCTCGACGAGATTGTTGCGGAGCACATACTCGCGCACCGTCTCGCCGGTCTTGAAGGCTTCCTTCGCGACCTTGGCCGCGTTGTCGTAGCCGATCACCGGCGCGAGCGAGGTGCACATCATCAGGCTCTTCTCGACGGTGCCCGTGGCCTCGGCCTCGTTGAGCTGCAGGCCGTCGAGGCACTTGTCGCAGAACATCTGGCTGGCGTTCGCGAGGAGATCGATCGACTCGACCAGGCGCTCGGCGATGACAGGCATCGCGACGTTGAGCTCGAGCAGCGAGCCGACGCCGCCGAGGCCGCCCATCGTGATCGCCGCGTCGTTGCCGACGACCTGGCAGGCGACCATCATCACGCTCTCGCAGATGACGGGGTTGACCTTGCCCGGCATGATCGACGAGCCCGGCTGCGTCGCGGGGAGCGACAGCTCGAACAGGCCGCAGCGCGGACCCGAACCAAGCCAGCGGATGTCGTTGGCGATCTTGGTCAGGCTGACGGCGATCGTCTTGAGCCGCGCGTGCGCGTCGACCACGCAATCGCGCGTCGACTGCGCCTCGAAGTGGTTCGCGGCCTCGGCGAACTTGACGCCCGTTTCCTTGGTGAGCTTGGCGCACACCGTGCGGCCGAACTTAAGGTGCGCGTTGATGCCCGTGCCGACCGCGGTGCCGCCGATCGGCATGTTGAGGGCGAGGGTCGCGCAGGCTTCCTTCGCGCGCTCGACCGAGTAGTGCGCCGCGGCCGCGTAGCCGCTGAACTCCTGGCCGAGGCGGATCGGCGTCGCGTCCATCAGGTGGGTGCGGCCGATCTTGACGACCTTGTCCCACTGCTTGGCCTTGGCGTCGAGCGCCTTCGCGAGCCGCTCGAGCGCGGGCACGAGCTTGTGCGCAATGCGCAGCGCGCCGGCGATCTGCATCGACGACGGGTAGGTGTCGTTCGAGCTCTGGCCGTAGTTCACATGGTCGTTCGGGTGGATCGGATCCTTCGAGCCGATCGCCTTGCCTGCGCGCTGGCTGGCGACGTTGGCGACGACCTCGTTCACGTTCATGTTGGTCGAGGTGCCCGAACCCGTCTGGTAGACGTCGATCGGGAAGTGGCGCATCAGCGGGTGCGGCAGGCCGAACGGCGCGGGCTGCGCGAACTCCGCGAGCAGCTGGTCGCAGGCCGCGGTGATCACGGCGGCGTGCTGCTTGCTGATCTCGCCCAGTTCGACGTTCGCCTCGGCGCAGCACTTCTTGAGGAGGATGTGCGCCTCGATCTGCGCCTGCGGCACCGTGCGGAAAGACACGGGAAAGTTGAGCACCGCGCGCTGCGTGGTCGCGCCGTAGAGCGCGTCGGCGGGGACGAACATCTCGCCCATCGAGTCGGTCTCGCGGCGAAGGGCTTCGGCCTTCGTTGCGCCCGCATTCTTGCCCGCATGCTTGCTCGCGTTCTTGCCCGACTTCTTGCTGCCCATCGCGGTCGCCATGATGCTTCCTCAGTTGATCGTCTGGAACTCCCACGGTGCGTGGGGAGTCGGGAAATATAGCGGCGACGGAGTCCGCGACCGCGCGGGTTTTCGGTCCACGCTCGCGCGCGTCGTCTGAGATTCCTCCGCTTTTCCGCAGTCGTTTGCCGACGATTGGGCGTATCTTCACCAACCTCCGGGTTGCACCATGGCCGAGTCGAACAAAGGCGAACAACACGCAAACCGCGCACGCGAGATGCTCCGCCAGGGCAGGCTCAAGGATGCAGAGCGCGAACTCCGCGCCGCGGTCGCCAGCGATCCGACCCGAGGCGACTGGATGCTCAATCTCGGATGGACGCTCGAAGCGATCGGCCGACAGGACGAGGCGCTCCAGCAGTACCGCCAGTCCGCCACGCTGCTCCCGACCGCGCGCGATCCGCGACTCGCCGAGGGCGTGCTCCTCGGCAAGCTCAATCGCCACGCCGAAGCCGTGACCGCGCTCGAAGCCACGCTCCGCATCGACCCCAAGTGCGAGACCGCGTCGTCTCTCCTGATCCGCGCGCTCGCGCAATCCGCGCGGCATGAAGAAGCCGAGACCGCCTACTACATGGCGCTCGACGCGATCAAGCGTCCCGCGACCGCGCACCTCGAGATCGCGCGCAGCCTGCTCGCGCGAGGCGACCTCAAGCGCGCCGAGCATTGCTATCGCCGCGCGATCGCCGAAGGCCCGACGCTCACGGGTTCGCGCATCGAGCTCGCGCGCGTGCTGCTCATGGCCGGCCGCGGCGCAGAGACCGCCCCGCTGCTCAACGAGGAGTTCCGCCGCGGAGTCGTCCCGCCGCCGCTCGCGCTCGAGGCTGCGCGCCTGCACCTTGCTTGCGGCCGCGCGAACGACGCCGTGCAGGTGCTCGAGCAACTTGCGCGCATCGAACCGTCGAACCCGCGGCTGCACCTCCTGCTCGCGCGTGCGATGCGCCGCCGCGGCGATCTCGTCCGTGCGATCCGCCACAGCGAGGTCGCGAGCCGACTCTCGGGCGAAATGCCCGGGCTGGCCACCGAAGCGGCGCTCATCGGACTTGGCCGCGGTTTCCGCGACGACGCCCGCAAGCTGCTTGAGAAGGAAATCACCGCGCGCGGCGTCCCCGTCGACCGCGTCGATGTGATCGAGGTCATCAGCGCTCTGCTGGCGGTCGGCCTGGTCGAACTCGCGGCGAAGGGCATGAAGGAGCGCTTCGGCGACGACGTGCTCAAGAGCCACTTTGACGACGCCGAGGTGCTCCGCCTTGCTGCGCGCATCGCGCTCGAGCAAGGACAGAAGACCGGCGACTTCCGCCGCGGCCGCGCGCTCGCGCGTCGCGCGTTCCGGCTTGACCCCGCGTCGCTCGCCAACGTGCAGAACCTCGCGCTGATCGCGCTCGAGCGCAAGCGCTTCGACTGCGCTGCCGCGTGGATCGCGCGCGGCCGTCGGCTCGATCCGTCCGACCAGGGAATCCGCAAGCTGCGGACGCTTTGGTGGTGGCGCAGACTCACGCGTGTTTGAGCGTTCGCGCCGTGCGCGCGCTCACTTTCTGGGCGATGGGGGTTGGCGTGAGCGTTCGCGGCGTGCGCGTGCTCCTTCTTTCGCGTTCGCGGCGTGCGCCCGCTCACTTTCTGGGCGATGACGCCGTTGTTTGAGCGTTCGCGGCGTGCGCCCGCTCCTGCTTTCGCGTTCGCGCCGTGCGCGCGCTCACTTTCTGGGCGATGGGGGTTGGCGTGAGCGTTCGCGCCGTGCGCGTGCGCGAAAAACAACCACGGACGCCGATCGGCGTCCGTGGTCAAAGTTCGTGTCAGCGTTCAGGCGCCGATCACATCGTCGCCGAGGTGTACGGCAGCAGCGACATGAAGCGCGCGCGCTTGATCGCCTGGGCGACCAGGAGCTGGTGCTGGGCCGAGAGGCCGGTGCGCTTGCGCGAGTAGATCTTGCCGTTCGGCGTCATGAGACGGCGAAGGTCCTCAACCGAGCGATAGTCGACGAAGAGACGGCCTGCAGCGCCTTCCTTGAGACGGAACGCGGGAGCCTGGGTCTGGAACTGGGACATGGCGGATCCTGTCTGACCCGAACGGACTCGGGTCGTAGTCTTGGATGCCTCCGGCCAACGCTGGCTGCGGAGGGTGTGCCCACCACGAACGGTGGGCGACGGGTCGCGGAGGATAGCAAAGACCCCGCGCCGCCACAATTCCTCGCCCCGCGACGCAGCAAACAGCCCCAATTGCGCTGCCGTTTCTAGGTCGCGGCCGCTTCGCAAAAAAGCGGTGCTAGATTTGGCTTGAAGGAGCGTCCCCCGAGTGCCACTACCCGCGCCGAAGCCCGTCGACGCGCTGCGACACCACACCCGCGCCGTCGTCTTGACGTCGGCCGATGGTGATGTGTCGCCGCTGCTTCTCGACGCGATTCGCGATTCGGGGATCCCGTGCGAGCTTATCGGGCACCCGCTCATCGCGATGGCCGAGCTCGTCCGCCTGGAGAGTTCCGCGCCCGCCGAAGACGACGCCAACGAGCGCACCGCCTTGCTGGTCGCCGACCGCGACCGACTCGAGGACCTGTCGGCGCTCTTCCGCGCCGTGCGGCTTCGGATTCCGCAGGTCTCGATCTGGGTCGTTGCTGGCGACGACATCGCCATCGAGGTCCAGCGCGCGCGCTTTCCGGATCCGCCGTCGCCGAGCGACACGGCTCCCTCACGCACACCGATCGCTGGCTCAGCGGCTCCCCGCCTGCGCATCGTGTCGGAAACAACCGAAGTCAAGCCACCCACCAAGCGCGGCATGAACGATGAATCGGTCACACCGGAAGAGATCGAGATGCTGCTCGGCCTCTCCGAGGAGCAGCAGCGGGATCGCGACGGAGACCGCCGATGAGCGAGGCCGATCCGCGTCAACGCTCGCGCACGATTCGCGCGCGACTGCTCGTCGTCGGTGGCGGCTCGCAGCTCGCGGAGCTCGCGACGGTCGCCCGCCGCAGCGTCGCGCACGTGAGCGAAGTCAGCGAGCTGTACGACGCTCTGGACGAGTGCAACAAGGCGACCGCGCGCGAGCCGATCGCCGCAGTCATCCTCTCGCCCGACTGCGACGGATACGACGCTCGCGCGGTGGCCGACGCGTTCGCGCGCATCGATCCCGCGCTGCCGCTCATCCTCGCGGTCACCGCGGAGCAGGAAGAGCTCACCGCCGAGTCGACGCGCGAAGGCTTCGAGGACTCGCTCCTGCTGCCCGTGCGCGAGAACGACCTCGCCGAACTGCTCGCGGATCTCGGAATCGCCGACCGCAAGCCGCCGCGCAAGGAGTCCGAACGCGAAACTCCGCCGACGACGCTGCCGCCGCAGCTGAATGTCATGGAGCTGCAGGTCGAACGCGCGCAAGAGCGTGTGCACCAGCAGCCGCCCGACGTGCAGCCAACCGTTCCACCTGTCGCACCGCAAGCTGGCGGCGCAGCAGGCGCAAAGCAGCCGGCGCCGCCCCGCAAAGATCTTGAGCGCAAAGATTTTGAGCGCAAAGATTTTGAGCGCAAGGATCTTGAGCGCAAGGATCTTGATCGGAAGGAACTCGACCCCGCCCCTCGCGAGCAATCACGCGCTCCGCGGCCTGCGTTCCAGATGCCGATCTCCGGCACGACGCAGCCCGCGCACGCCGCCGACGCGCCGCCGAGCGACCTCGATCTCGTGCGCGCCGTCACTGCCGGACATGACGTGCACAACGCGGCGCTGCGCGTGCTTCGCCATCACCTAGGCAGCACCGACGTGCGCTTTGTCGCCGAAGCACGCCCCGGCGAAGAAGACGCCGTCGAGATCGATCGACGCGGCCTGCGTCAGGTTCACGTGCGCAACGACGCGGGGCATTCCTACGGCGTGCTCCTCTCGCGCTCGATCGACGAGACCAAGCTGCAGGCATGGGCCACCTGGCTCGCGCACTGGCTCGCGCTCGACGAACAGCATCACGAGCTTCGCCGCCTCGCGTGGACCGATGAACTCACGGGCGCGGGCAACCGACGCGCGTTCGAGAAGCTCCTTGCCGACACGATCAAGTCCGCGCGCGCCGAGCGCCGCGAGCTGAGCCTGATGTTCTTCGACATCGACGACTTCAAGCAATACAACGACATGCATGGTCACGAGACCGGCGACGAGGTGCTGCGCGAGATCGTCGAGCTCGTGCGCTGCTGCATCCGACGCGGCGACCATGTGTTTCGCATCGGCGGCGACGAGTTCGTCGTGCTCTTCTGCGATCCCGCAGGCCCGCGCGCCGGCGGCACGCTCCTGCCTGAAAGCGTCGAATCGATCGCGCGGCGTTTCCAAAGTGCCGTCTGCAAGCTGAGCCTGCCTCAGCTCGGCCTCGACGGCCCGGGCACGGTGAGCATCTCCGCGGGCATCGCGGCGTTTCCGTGGGACGGCGACGACGCCGCAAAGTTGCTGCGGCACGCCGACAGGCTCGCGATGGAATCCAAGCGCGCGGGCAAGAATGTCATCACGTTCGGTCCCGGCATGCGCCGAAGTGAGGACCAGCCGTGACTCTCGCTTGACCGCGAGGCGTCGATTCGCCGATGAAGGACGACCGATGAAGGACTAGCCGCGGCTGCCCCGCCGCGGAAACCCGTTTCGAAATCCCGTTCCGAAATTCATGAGCCCCACGCGCGTCCCCAGCACCCTGATCCTGAGCGACCTGCACCTTGGCAGGCCCGGTGGTGCGACTCGCGCGGATGCCTTCGAGGCGCTCGTCTCCGACTTCGACCGCGTGATCGTGAACGGCGACATCGCCGAACTGCACCATGTGAAGTACCAGGCCGACGCCGAGCTCGAGCTCGCGCGCTTTCGCGACATCTGCGTTTCGCGCGGGATCCGGCTTGATCTCATCGCGGGCAACCACGATCCGTTCGTGAGCGACATCCGCGCGATCACGCTCGCCGATGGCGCGATCTACATCACCCATGGCGACGCGTTCCACCCCGCCGTCGCGCCGTGGTCGCCCTTCGCGGCATCGATGCGGCAGAGCTTTGAGATCGCGCTTGCGGAGAATCTCAAGCGGCTTCCCGAGGACGTCGCGCGCTTCTCCGCTGCACGCGAAGCGTCGATCGCCGAATGGCGCGTGATGGGCGCAGGCGCGCACGTCTCGACCATCGGAAGCATGGCGCTGCGGCCGGGCCGCGCGCTTGCGGTGCTCCGCTACTGGTCGGGATACCCGCGCATGGCGGCCGATTGGGTCGCCAAGCACGCGCCCACCGCGGGAACCGTGATCGTCGGCCACAGCCACCGCGCGTTCGTGCGGCGCGTCGGCGGCAGGCACGTCGCCAACACCGGCTCGTATGGATTCCCAGGTCGCCCGCATGCGGTCGTGATCGAGGGCAACACCGTCCGCGTGCACGCGATCATCGAACGCGGACACCTCTACACGCTCGCGCAGCAGGCGAAGGCATCGTGGCCGATCGCCTACCACAGCGCTGGAAATCAGGCTTCCGCAGCCGGCGCTGCGAGCACCGACGAGATGAAGCGCGCAGCGCCCGTGAGCGCGGCGCGGTCGATCCGCGTCTCGTAGCCACGCGCGGCGCAGAGCGCCTCGAGCTTCTCCGTCGCGACGTTGCCTGACGCGCCTGGCGCGTACGGACAACCGCCGATTCCGCCCGTGGATCCGTCGAACTTTCTGATGCCGAGCGCAAGTGCGCGCTCCGCGCATGCAATCGCGCGTCCGAACGTGTCGTGCAGGTGGATGACGAGCTCGCCCGCAGGGCGCACACGCGCGCAGGCCTCGATCACGCGCGCGATCTCATCGGGATGCGCGACGCCGATCGTGTCGCCGAGGTCGAGCTCGTCGACGCCGATCTCCGCGAGCCGCGCGCAGGTCTCGCGCACGGCGTCGGGCGCGATCGGCCCGTCGTACGGGCACGCGACCACGCAGCTCACGTAGCCGCGCACGACCGCGCCCGCTTCATGCGCGCGCGCCACGACGGGCTTGAAGCGCTCGATCGACTCGGCGATCGTCGCGTTGATGTTCTTGCGCGTGAATCCCTCGCTGGCGGCGGTAAACACCGAGACCTTGCGCACGCCGCAGGCCAGCGCGCGCTCGAGGCCCTTCTCGTTGGGAACGAGCGCGGAGTACACGACGCCGTCCGCGCGCGGGATGCGCGCGAGCACTTCCTCGGCATCGGCGAGCTGCGGAACCCACTTCGGGCTCACGAAGCTCGTGACCTCGATCTCGCGGAAACCCGCGGAAACCAGCAGTTCCACGAAGCGCACCTTGTCGTCGACCGACACGATGCGCTTCTCGTTCTGCAGGCCGTCGCGCGGACCGACCTCGATCAGCTCGACATGCTCGCGCGCGGCGCTCACTTCTTCGCCTCGCGCTCGCGGCGTTCGGCCTCTTCCTGCGCGTCGTGCTCGCGCGACGCGCGGCGGAACAGCCACAGCGCAAACGCAAACACCGCGACGGTGATGATCGCGCCGCCGACGAACAGCACCATCTCGGTGCCCTTGAATTCGAACACGCCGCCTTCGAGGCTCCCGTCGACGGATGCCAGGATGTTCACGAGCCCTCCTCCGCGAGTTCGAGGAACGCGAGCTGCGTGACGACAGCCGCGACTTGAGCGCCTTCGGCGTTCACAAGCACGCGCGTGCCGACTTCGTATGCGCTCGACGCGACCATCGCGAAAGCGACAGGCACCGCGCCGAGCATCGGCGCGAGACCGCTCGAGGTGACGATGCCGACGGGATCGCCGATCGAGCCGCCTTCGACGAAGGCAAACACCTGCGCGTCGGCGACGGGCAGCAACTCGCCCTCGATGCGGAGGCCGACGAGCTTCTGCTTGGGCTTGCCGAGGTTGTGCATGCGGGCGACGACTTCCTGCCCGGGATAGCAGCCCTTGGTAAAGCTCACGCGCGAGGCGAGAAGCCCCGACTCGTGCGGAAGGTTGTTCGGTCCGAAATCGATGCGGAAATACGGCGTTCCCGCCTCGATGCGCGCGGTGTTGGTCGCGAACCAGCCTGCAGGTCGCGCGCCAAAGGTGACGAACGAGCGCCACACGCTGGCCGCTTGCGCGATCGGCACGCTGAGCGCGAATCCCGGCACGCCGAACTCGTCGACGCGCCAGATCTCCGCGCGCGCGTCACCGAGCTGCGCGCTCCACGCTGCGACTCCGCCGGCTGCCGCAAGACCAAGCGCCTTGAGCGCGGACTCCGCCTTCGGTCCATGCACCGCGATGCGCGCATGCGTCGCCGCGCGCGCCTCGAACTGGACATCCTCGGAGAACACGAGCTTCTCGAGCGCCTCACGCACCGCCGCGACATCGTGCGCGAGCGTGTCGAGCACCAGCATGTCGGGCAGCCGAGCGACCACGAGATCCGCGTCGATGCGCCCCTTGCGGTTGGTGAGGAACGCGTGTGCGACGGCGCCGTCGGCGAGCTTCTTGATCTCCTGCGTGACCAGCCGGTTCACGAAGTCCACGCGGTCCGCGCCGCGCACGACGATCGTGCCGCGCTGCGGGCAATCGACCAGCGCGACGCCACCGCGGATCGCGGCGTATTCCAGCTCGACTTCGGCAAACGCCGCGACGACCTCGCAGCTCGGGGCCCCCGCTGCATCCGCAGGTCCGAACGGCAGATACTCGATCTCGAGGGTTGCGCGCGTCGCGACCGCACCGCGCGCCTCACGCGCGCGCTCGGCTCGGCGCGCGGCATCCTGCGCGGCAAACGCGCGGTGCTCATCGCGAAGTGGCGTGTCGAACAGCATGGGCGCGATCCTATACCATCGCCCGCCCCTGTAACGGGCCCCAAAGGAACCAACGACCATGGACATCGATCTCTTCCGCCGTCTCTGCGAAACCCCTGGCATCCCCGGCCGCGAGGAGCGCGTGCGCGCGCTGATCACCAAGGAAACGAAGGGCCTCTTCGATTCCTGCGAGACCGACGCGATGGGCTCGTACGTGTGCATCCGCAAGCCGACGCGCAAGGCGAAGGGCAAGACCGTCCGCGTCATGCTCGCCGCGCACATGGACGAGATCGGCTTCTTCGTGCGCCACGTCGACGAGAACGGCATGATCTGGGTCAATCCCGCAGGTGGCTTCGACACGCGCAACCTCTTCGCGACGCGCGTGCTGGTCTGCACGCCGAATGGCGATTTCAAGGGCGTCATGAACCCGGGCGGCAAGCCGATCCACATCTCGAGCGAGGCCGAGCGCACCAAGGTGCCCGGCGTCGAGGAGTTCTTCATCGACCTCGGACGCGACGCGAAGGATGTGCAGAAGAACGTCGAAGTCGGCGACTTTGTCGTGCTCGACACGCCGTTCCTCGAGACGCCGAAGAAGCTCGTGTCGAAGGCAGTCGACAACCGCCTCGCGTGCTTTGTCGCGATCGAGGCGTGCCGCATGCTCGCCAAGCGCAAGGGCGGACACGCGTGCGAGATCGTGTGCGCGTTCACCACGCAGGAGGAAGTCGGCCTGCGAGGCGCGCAGACCGCGGCATACGCGGCGAAGGCGGACATCGGCGTCGGCCTCGACGTGACGCTTGCGTGCGACACGCCTGGCGTGCCCGACACGCAGCGCGTGACCAAGCAGGGTCTCGGCGCGGGCATCCTGATCCAGGACAGCTCGATGATCTCCGACTACAAGCTCGTCGAGGACGTCGTCAACGTCGCGAAAAAGCACAAGATCGCGTACCAGAAGTCGATTCTCCCGCGCGGCGGCCAGGATGGCGCGGCGATCCAGCGCGCAGGCGTCGGCGCGCGCTGCGTGGCGATCGTCACCGGCACGCGCTACATCCACACGACGACCGAGATGGTCGACAAGGGCGACCTCGAGGCGACGATCGAATTGCTCGGAACGTGGCTGGCCGAGATCTGAGATCACGCGCGTTCAGCGCGCGAGTTCGACCGCGAGTTTCGCGATCTCCAACGCAGCATCTTCACGCGGGCGCGCCGAAAGGCGCGCCCGCATTGCTTCGCGCTTCGCGTGATCGCCCATGAGCGACACCAACGCAGCACCGAGCGTGGCGCGATTCTTCTCAGCGTCGATCAGGTCCTCGCACAGCACCGCAGTGCCTTCGTCGTGGTACGGCTTGGCGTTCCACTTCTGGTGCTGGTCGGCGTGGTACGGGTACGGCGCGAACACCGTGGGAACCGTGTTGAGGATCGCCTCGGCCACGGAGTTCGCGCCCGCGCGCGACAGCGCGAGATCCGCGGCGCCCCACGCGAGGCCCATCTCGTGCATGAACGGCACGACGCTCGCGCGCACGCCGGCCTCGCGGTACGCGCGCTCGATCTGCGCGCGATCCGCGTTGCCGACGAGGTGCAGCACCTGCCACCCGCCAAACACGGGGCGATCGGTGCGTAGCAGCGTCTGCATGAGATCGTTGAGACTCGCGGCGCCTTGCGACGCGCCGGTCACGAACAGCGTGTGGAATCCGCGCTCGAGCCCGAGCTTGGCGCGGCATTCCTCGCGCGACATCGTGGAGAGCGCGATGCGGCGCACGGGCATGCCGACGATCTTCTCGGCGAATTGCGGCATTTCCGGCGTCGCGCAGGCGGTGAGCACGCGCGAGGCGCGCTTGGCGACCCAGCGGTTCGCCTTGCCAGGTGTCGCGTCGAGATTCACGAGCAGGATCGGGATGTCCATCGCACGCGCAGCCGCGACGACGGGACCCGTCACGTAGCCGCCGAGCGCGATCACCACGCGCGCGTTGCGCTTGAGCAGCAGTTCGCGCGCGGCCGCGCGGCCCGCGAGAAACGACCGCGCGAAGCTCAGCAGTTTCGCGGGCTTGAGCGAGAGGCCTTCGGCCTGGATGGGCGTGAAGTCCGCGCCCACGTTCGTGAGCATGTTCGCGTCGACCGGCCGGCTCGAGCACGCGAAGACGCGACCGAGTTCCGGCGCGACCTCGGCGATGCGCTCGGCGATCGCGATGCCTGGAGAGATGTGACCGCCGGTTCCGCCTCCGGCAAGGACGATGCTTCCCGAGCTCATGCCGTCGCGACGCCTTCGCGGGTTGGTTCGGTTGCGGTCGCGGCTTCGCCGTCGTCGGCGCCTTCAACGATGCCGAGTTCGCGCTCGCGACGGAGCGCCGCGCGCTCGATCGACACGAGCAGGCCGACCGCGATGCCCGTCGTGACCCAGCCCGAGCCGCCCGACGAGATGAACGGCAGCGCGATGCCCTTGGTCGGCGCGAGGCCGGTGACGACGAGCAGGTTGATGAGCACCTGGATGCCGATCGTGAGCAGCACGCCCGTGCCGAAGATGCGCGAGAACGGCGGCACGATCGTGTCGGCCTCGCGGTGCTTTGCCGCGCGGATGACGATCGAAAGCCCACAGAGGAGCAGCGTCGCGAAGAGCATGACGACGAACATCGCGCCCATCACGCCGAGCTCCTCGCAGATGATCGCAAAGACGAAGTCGGTGGTGTCCTCGGGCAGGTAGCCGAACTTCTGCAGGCTGTTGCCGATGCCGCGGCCGAAGAAGCCGCCGCCCGAGATCGCCGAAAGCGACTGGATGATGTGGTAGCCGATGCCCTGCGGATCGGCCCACGGATCCATGTACGCGGTGAGGCGCTTCATGCGGTACGGCTCGAGCTTGACCGCGAGCGCGGCGCCCGCGAGGCCGATCGGGACGAGGCCCGCGACATACCACCAGCGCATGCCGCCGATCATCAAGAGCGCGGAGCAGCTGGCGAACACGAGCGCCGCGGTGCCGAGGTCTTCCTTGGCGATCACGGCGCACACGACGGAGATCACGCCCAGCGCAGGCAGGAAGCCGCGCTTGAACGACTGCAGGCGATCGCGATGACGCACGCAGAACCACGCGACGACGATCAGCATCGCCCACTTGGCGAGCTCGCTCGGCTGGAAGCCAAGCCACGGCGGACCGATCCAGCGCGCGCTGCCGTTGACCTTGCGGCCGATGCCCGGAACCTGCGTCATCAGGAGCAGCAGCACCGTGCCGCCGAGAATCCACGGAATCGGCGAACGCGAGCCGCGCCCCGTCAGGAACCACTCGACGTTGAAGCGCGACGCGGCGAACAGCGCCCCCATCGCGACGCACGCGAGGATCGCGGGCCGGCCGAAGAACACCGTCGAGAAGTCGATCGGCTGATGGCGCGCGACAGCCGTGTCGAACGCGGCCTGCGACATCGCGCCCGATTCGACGAGCGCGTGGTCGGGCTGCACCTCGAGACCAGCTGAGTTGACCATCACGATGCCGATCACGAGGAGTGCGAGCATCGACAGGATCACGCCATGAGACATCCGGAGCATGGCGCGATTTATCGGCAAGCAGGCCGCGCGCGATGGAGAAGTCGGACGACCGATTTGCGCGTGACCGACGCGTCGATCCGCTACGCTGTCGATCCGATGTCCACCGGCCCATCCGTCTATCTCGAGACCTTCGGCTGCCAGATGAACGAACTCGACAGCGAGCTCGTCCGCGGGCACCTTCGGTCGCTCGGCTACCGGTTTACCGAGGACTTCACGACCGCCGACGTCGTGCTCTACAACACGTGTTCGGTGCGCGAGCAGGCTGAAAACAAGGCGTATTCGCGGCTCGGCCTGGTGGGTCTCCGCAAGAAGGCGGGCGAGCAGGTCATCCTCGGCGTCCTCGGCTGCATGGCCGAGCGCGACGGCGCGGACATGCTGCGGCGCTTCCCGCAGGTGGATTTGCTGTGCGGTCCGGGCGAACTCGACCGCCTGCCGGCGTTGATCGACAACGTGCGTCGCACCGAAGGCGCCGCCCGCGAGGAGCGCATCGCGCTCGCCGGCAACAAGAGCCGTCGCAGCACCACGCTGGCCGCGGCCGACGACCACCTCGAGTTGCTCGACCTGTCGCGCGCGTTCGATCCCGTCGAGCCAGGCTCGGACCGACGCTCGGCCTACGTGCGCATCACCCGCGGCTGCAACAAGTTCTGCACGTACTGCGTGGTTCCCAATACCCGCGGCGCAGAGGTGCACCGACCGCCCGACTCGATCATCGACGAGTGCAAGCGCCTGGTCGACGCGGGCGTGATCGAAATCACCCTGCTCGGACAGACGGTCAACCACTACCGCTACACGCACGGACTCGCGGTCGATACCGATGGACGCGAGCAACCGCAGGTTGGACCTGGCCTTGCGGCGTTCCGCGCGCCGATCGCGGCGGGCGATCGCGTCACCACGTTCGCGCGATTGCTTGAGCGCATCCACAACGAGGTGCCCGATCTCAAGCGCCTGCGCTTCGTGACCAGCTACCCGCGCGACTTCGGTGACGACATCCTCGATGTGATGGCGGCGTGCCCGCGCATCTGCCGCTACATCCATGCGCCGGCCCAATCGGGCTCGAACCGCATCCTCAAGGCGATGAACCGCGGCTACACCCGCGAGGAGTATCTCGAGTTCATTGCACGAGTTACCGACCGACTTCCGGATTGCACGATCGCGGGCGACATCATCGTGGGCTTCCCGACCGAGACCGACGCGGAGTTCGAGGAGACGGTTTCGCTGGTGCGCGCGGTGCCGTTCAAGAACAACTTCATCTTCAAGTACTCGCCGCGGCCGGGAACGGTCGCGATCGATCGCTTTGAGGATGATGTCCCCACCGAGGTCAAGAAGCTGCGGAACAACCTGCTGCTCGACATCCAGAGCGAAGTAAGTCGCAAGGCGCACAGTGCTTGGGTTGGACGGACGGTGGACGTGCTGGTCGAGGAGATTCGGTCCGAGCGCGGTCAAGCGCAGCCCGAGTCGACGGGATCAAGCCTCTCGCTGGACCTCGCGCACCCGGACTCGCGCAAGATCGAGCTGCGCTGGAACCGCCGACAGGGCGGGCAGCGCGTCGGTACGCAGGCTGTCGGCCGAACGGCTGGCGACCTCATTACTGCGATCGATCTGCCTGAGTCGCTTGCCAACGATGCTCCGTCGCTCGTTGGATCGATCGTCGCCGTCGAGATCACGGAAAGCGCGCCGCTTCTTCTGCGAGCTCGACTTCTTTCTTCGACTTCGAAAACCGCGCTGGCTGCGTCAGAATCGCGATGAGTTCCATCTGTGACGACCGAGAACGGCTTCGGGCTCAACAGTGCGTCAGAACTTCGCATCGACTTTCTTGACAGCCTCTGTTCCTGAACTATGTTTGGCGTGAGGGAGGGACACAGCGCAAAGGGGCGCTGAGTCTTTAAGGGAGAGTGCTGAGCCTACCTCAAGGCTCGCGCAAAAAGGAATTGGGAGACATTCAATGAAGACTGGAATGATTGCGGCCCTCGCTGGCCTCACTGTTACTGGCATGGCTTCGGCCTCGTTCGTCGGTTACGTCGTCACCTCGGCGAACGTTTCGAACAGCGGTCAGAACCTGACCGTGTACACCGTCGCTGCGCGCTTCAACGGCGCGACCGACACCCTGCTCAACGCCTTCAACCTCGGCTCGACGTCCGGCGCTGGCGCGCTCAGCGGCTTCTGGCACAAGGACAACGACGAGTTCAGCAGCGGCGTGCTCACCCAGTCGGGCGGCTCCTGGAACCCAACGCTCACGGGCTCGGCTACTGCCAACCGTCCGTACGACTCGTACCTGACCATCGGTGGCCAGGCTGCTGCGACCAACACGTCCACGGCTGACCCGTCGTGGAACACCGGCGGCAACACCTCCGCCGCTGGTTGGAACCGCCCCGACCTGCCGAACAACGGCACCCTCGGCTGGTTCAACTCGTCGCCCCCGACCCTCCAGGGTCGCGTCGGCAACTCGCCGGGCCTCCCGACGACCGACGTCCGCGTCGCTCAGTTCGTGCTCTCGGCCAACGACTCGGTCGCTCGCACCTACCACCTCGAGGTCGGCTACAACAACGGCGTCGCGGGTTCCGCGGTGCAGTTCGGTACGGGTAGCTTCAGCCTCCCGGCTCCGGGCGCGGTTGCGGTCCTCGGTCTCGCCGGCCTCGCTGGCCGCCGTCGCCGCTGATCCGAAGCCAGCTTCGATTTAGCACTCTTCACCCCGGTCGCGGTTCAATACCGCGACCGGGGTTGTTTTTGTCCCAACCGAATACCCAACCGACTACCCAGCCACGTCCCCCATCGAATCCTTCGGCGGCCGCTTGCGGCGGCTGTTTCGCTCCCTCGCCGCACTCCTAGGGCAGCGATTCGTCGGTCTAAGCCGTTCTAGGACTGCGCCCCAGGAACAGCTGGATCGCGCGGCCAGTCGCCCTGAACACCACCAAGTCCTTGGCCCGTCAATCTCTAGCCTGCATTGGCTTGATTCTGGGGCAGGTGCGGTAATTCAAAACTGCTCCGAAATCGCTCCGTCTGCGCAAAGTTTGGCTCGTGAGGTCTATTCCCCTGTGCTCGATGACTTCGCGCGCCTACCCAACGTGGGTTGGGTCCTCGCGAGAAGGCATCGAGAACCCGTTTGGTTTCCCGTTCGCTTCCCCCCAAAACGCCTTGGCAAGCTTCCCCGCCAAGGAATCCCCCCGTAGGAGAGACCCATGAAGACTGCAATGATCGCTTCCCTCGCCGGCCTCGCTCTCGCTGGTTCGGCCTCCGCAACCTTCGTTTCGTACCAGGTCGTCAAGACCTCGGCCACGAACAGCGGCATCGCGCTGGACGTCTACGTCCTCTACGCCCGCTTCGACGGCGCGACCGATACCGTTCTCAACGCTTACAACCTCGCCCTGACCGCGGGCAGCGCTGGTAGCAACGACGCCTACGGCGCCTTCTACCACAAGGACAACGCGACCTCGAACTCCGGAGTCCTCCAGAAGTCCTTCGGCACGTGGAGCCCGGGCGCGACTGGTTCGGCCACTGCCAACCGTCCGTTCGACTCGTACCTCACCATCGGTGGTCTCCCGACCGCGACCAACTCGTCGTCGGCTGACCCGTCGTGGAACTCCGGCGGCACCGGCGCTCACGCTGGTGGCGCCGCTGGCTGGACCCGCCCCGACCTCCTCAACAACGGCGTGATCGGTTGGTTCAACGGCTCCCCGCCGAACAACCAGGGCCGCGTTGGTCTCGCTGGCAACACCGCGACTGACGTCCGCCTCGGACAGTTCGTCGTCGACGCTGGCGCGAACGCCGGCACCTGGACCCTCACGACTGCCTACAACAACGGCGTCGCTGGCTCTGCGGTTCAGTTCGCCAACGGCAGCTTCAGCCTCGGTGGCGCCGTCCCGGCTCCGGGCGCGCTCGCCCTCCTCGGCCTCGCTGGCTTCGCCGGCCGTCGCCGCCGCTGATTCAGACAACTGAATCAACGAGATTCTCTGAGAATCAAATCCACCGCCGCGGCTCGTCCGCGGCGGTGGTCTTTTTACTTCATGCGCCAGTGCGCATCAGCCGCAAGCCCTTCGAAGCACAAGAGTTGCCCAAGTCCTTTTCGCAAAAGCACTTGCACGCCGAGCCCGCCGCGAGCGGGACTTCCGCAGATTTCTCCGCCAACTCTCTGCGCAAAGCCTCGGTAATTTTGCCGAAATCGCCGCCGAGGCTGCTTGACTGCTTTAGGAATGGGGACATCTTCAACAGTGAGGGTTGTTCGTGCGTCGCAAGGCGCACCCGGCTCCGAGCAATCGGAACTGGATGAGTTCGCAATAAAGGGCGAACTCTTCGACGGGACATAGGGACTTGAGTTGGTGTCCACCAGCTCGGGTGTAGATGGAATCGTGACTCGCCGTCCAAGCGAGTCTTTTGTCCCCTGTGTGTCCCTGTCCCCTGTTCCCCATTGCAAGGAGTGAGTTTATGAAGCTTATGGCTCTGGCCCTCGCCGCCGCTGTGTCTAGCGCGGCCTCCGCGACCTTTGTTGAGTACGTCACGGTCAAGACCTCGGCGACCAACAGCGGCGTCGCCCTCGACGTCTACGTCCTCTACGCGCGCTTCAACGGCGCGACCGACACCGTCCTCAACGCGTTCAACTTCAACGCTGTTGGCGGCGCCACGACGAACGGCTTCTACCACAAGGACAACGCGACCTCGAACTCCGGCGTCCTCCAGAAGACCTTTGGCACCTGGAATCCGGCCGCGACCGGTTCGGCCGCTGCCAACCGTCCGTTCGACTCGTACCTCACCATCGGCGGTCTCCCGAGCGGCACGAACACCAGCTCGGCTGACCCGTCGTGGAACGCTGCTGGCAGCGCTGGCTGGAACCGCCCCGACGTGCCGAGCGGCTACAACGTCGGTTGGTTCAACGGCTCCCCGCCGAACTTCCAGGGTCGCGTTGGCGGCGCTGGCAACACGGCCACCGACGTTCGCCTCGGCCAGTTCGTGGTTGACGCGGGCGCCAACATCGGCACCTTCAACCTGAAGATCGGCTACAACGACGGCGTCGCGGGTTCCGCGGTGCAGTTCGCTGAGACGACCTTCTCCCTCGGCGCCGTTCCGGCTCCGGGCGCGGTTGCCCTCCTCGGTCTCGCTGGCCTCGCTGGCCGTCGTCGCCGCTGAGTTGAGCAATGACAGACGGTCGAGGTCGGGTTTCACCCGCCCGACACCGACCCCTCTAGGGGACCAATCACCCGCCGCAGCTTGCCTGCGGCGGGTGTCTTTTTGCATTCGAACGCGGGCTCGATGGTGTATGGGACTCGGCTTCAGCCCACTCCTGGGCGCGCCGGGAAGTTTCTGAAAATCCGCAGAAAGAAGTCGTCCCCCTGCAGGATGCATATATCTTGAATCGGTACTCGACCGGGGCCGGCGAGTTGTTGGACATCCATTTCAGATCAGGAGAATCATTGTGAAAACGAGTCTGACTCTCGGCGGCTTGCTGCTCACCGGCACCGCGATCTTTGTTGGCCAGTTCCAGGCGACGGCCGTTCCCGGCACCGGCGGCGACGGCGGCACTGCTGCTGTTGGCCCTGACGTCATCGTCGGAGGTCTTCCCGACAACTCTCGCTACGCGCCCGGCACGTACAACGGCGTTGAGTACGCCGCGATGGCCTTCGGCACGACGAGCTGCAACATCGGCACCCAGCAGCTGCAGTGGCAGCCGAACCCGAGCAACCTTCACCCGACCATCCCGCAGAACGCGTACCGCATCAAGAACGGCGCGATCGAACAGATCGGCCTCGGCTGGTGCAAGCATGGTTTCTGCGCGCTGCAGGAAACGCTTTGCGGAACTTGCACGCCGGCTGGCGCGGGCTGCCCGACGGTGCTTGGCATCGGTTGCTCCGATCCCTACACCTCGAGCCTGAACGGCGCGCAGTCTGACCTCAAGGGCCGTGGCCCGATCAACCCGTCGACGGGTGTGTTCTCCGGAACCTACACCGATCCGACTGCGCCGGCCACGCTTCCCGCGTCGCTCCGTGAGCGCGTCATGATCGCGCGCTCCGACCTCGACCCCGCGCAGAATGCCGGCGCGATCTACATCGCTGAAGGCATGTACATCCACCAGCAGGACGCTGCCGCTGGCAACGACGACAACAACGCTTCCTATCGCGCGTTTACCGTCGGCGCCACGTGGTCGACCACGCTCGGCTACCCGATCACGCTCACCGGCGCGACCTTCCAGCAGCTGCCCGCGATCTTCGCGTGGCAGGCTTCGAATCCGACCGAAGTCAGCGTCAAGAGCTACGACGTGGCTGGCGACGGCCGCTTCATCATCGGCTTCCGCGTGTCGAACAACGGCAACGGCACCTGGCACTACGAGTACGCAGTGCACAACCTGAACTCGGATCGCGCCGGCGGTTCGTTCTCCGTGCCGATTCCGGCCGGCGTGAACGTGACCAACATCGGGTTCAAGTCGCCGAAGTACTTCAACGGCGAGGGTTACTCCAACGCGGCCTGGACTGCGACGCTGGCCAACGGCTCGCTGACCTGGGCTTGCGAGCCGAACACCAACGCAAACGCCAACGCGCTCCGCTGGGCGACGCTCTACAACTTCCGCTTCGATGCCGATGTCGCTCCGCAGGCGAGCCTTGGCACCGCGACCCTTGGTCTGTGGAAGGACCCGACCGCGACCAGCACCGCCACCACGGCCACGCTGGGCGCGCAGGTCCCGGGCGTTCCGCCGCCGCCGCCGATCGTTGGCGACTACAACCATGACGGTCTCGTGAACGCGACTGACCTCGCGACCCTGCTCAACGCGTGGGGTACTGCGGGTGGCGACCTGAACAGCGACGGCACGACCGATGCCTCCGACCTCTCGACGCTGCTCAACAACTGGTCGTGAGACTGGTGAATCAAGATGATCAGGGAGGGGCCCTCGGGCCCCTCCCTTCTTTTTGCCTGGATGGCCGCCAACATGCTCTCGCCTTGCATCACGTTGCTGTGCTCGCTGCTGCTTTCGGCCTCGCCGAGCGCGCCGTCGCCACAACGCGTTGAGGGACTGCGGTCGTACGTACTGCAGCCGATCGCGGTGCCCGCGGGGCTGCCCGAGCGCACCAACATCGCACTCGCGATCGACGGACGGACCGAGACACTGCGCCTCTTTCGCACGTCGATGCGATCGCCGACGGCGAAGCTGCTGCTCGACAAGGGCTCGGGCAAACTCGAGGAAGCACCGCTCCCGCCCGCGCACACCTATCGCGGAACGGTCGCGTCCAGCGGTGCGCGCGTGGCGGCGACGATCATCGACGGCAAGCTGTGGGCGATGATCGACGGTGCGGACGGCACCGTGTTCGTGCAGCCGGCGAGCGAGCTCCTCGCGGCGCGCGGCGTGACTGAGCACGTGGTGTATCGCCACTCCGACACGGTCCCCGCCGGCGACCACCATTGCGGCAACGACGAGATCAAGCTCGCGGAGCCCGACTGGATGCATGGAGTCCCGACCGACCCGCTGGCCGCGGGCGCTTCAGGCGTGCGACATGGCGGAGTCGCTGGCGGCGAAGGAGATGGAGGCGAGGGAGATGGCGGCGTCGCTGGCACGAGTCCGTTTGTCGCGGAGATCGCCTTCGACGCCGACTACGAGTTCTTCGTGCAGAACGGCTCGCTACCGAGCAGCACCGTGCTGGACATCGAGACGGTCATGAACAACGTCTCGCTCGTGTACGACCGCGACGCGAACATCTCGTATGAATACACCACGTTCGTCGTGCGCACGACGGCGGCCGACCCGTACACGTCCACCGACATGAACACGCAGCTGTGCGAGTTCCGCACGCAGTGGAATGCCGCGCCGGAGAACCAGATCCAGCGTGACGTAGCGCAGCTCTTCACCGGCAAGTCGATGAACGGCAGCGTGATCGGGCTCGCGTGGCTCGGCGTCGTGTGCAACCAGTCGGGAACAGCGTGCACGACAGCGGGCAACCTGGCGTACTCGTGCGTCGAGAGCCGCTTTACCACCATCGCGGACTACCGCACCGGACTGTCGGCGCATGAGATCGGACACAACTGGCAGGCGCAGCACTGCGATGCGGGCAACCCGTGCAACATCATGTGCTCGGTGATCAACGGGTGCCAAGGCACGACAGGCGCGAACCTCAAGTTCTCGACGTCGGAACAGGCGCAGATCATCAACTATCGCAACACGGTGAGCTGCGACGCCGCGCTGCCGCCACCGATCGCGCTGCCGTTCGTCGACGGGTTCGACGCGAGCATCGCGGTGAACACGAACAACTGGACCTATGTGAAGGGCGCGGTGGTCACGACCGCCGCGGTCGGCGAGCCGAGCCCGACGCGGTCGCTCAATCTCGATGCGCTTGGCGCGCTTGAGTATGGCGACGACGAGGTGCGATCGAACTTCATGCTGCTCGGCGGGCTGGCGACGGCCACGGCGAGCTACGCGACCGAGCACATCGGCGTCGAGGCGGGCAAGCAGCTCGTCGTCGAGTACCTCAATGCATCGCTCGAGTGGGCGCCGCTCAACACCATCACGTCCAACGGGATCAACCAGTCGGGCTTTCAGCAGTGGTCGCACACGCTGCCTGCGGACGCGCTGCACAACAAGTTCAGGCTGCGATTCCGCGCGGCCGTCGACGCGCAGGATGACGACTGGTACATCGACGACGTGCGCGTGGTCACCGTCGTGATCCCCGCCAACGACGAGTGCAGCGCCGCACCGATCGTGGGCGAGGGCGCGCATGTGTTCGACTCGACCACCGCGACCGACAGCGCGACCGCGCTGCCTGCCAGTTGCGACGAGGGCGCGGGAACGGCGATGAAGCACGACCTCTGGTACCTCTATGTCCCGACCTGCTCGGGCAACGCCACGGCGTCGACTTGCGGAACTGCGGCGTTCGACACGCGCCTGTCGGCGTACCGATTGACATGTCCGCCGACAGGCTCGCTGATCGCGTGCAGCGACAACGCGTCGGGCTGCACCGCGGGAACGTCGAGCATGACGTTTCCCGTAGCCGCCGGCGCCGGCGTCCTGATCCGCGTCGGCGGCGCGACGACGGGCGGCTTTGGCGTGCTCAACCTGAGCTGCGTCGCTGTCGTGCCGTGCGATGCCGACCTCAACAGCGATCATGTGGTGAACTCGACGGACCTCTCCGAAATCCTCAACGCGTGGGACACGCCCAACGCCGACATCAACGGCGACGGCAACACCGACTCGGCGGATCTCGCCTTGTTGCTGAACGCGTGGGGCGCTTGCCCGTGAGCGGGCGCAGCGGCAATTCTCGCTGGCGTGCACGCACGCGGGGCGCGTGCGAGATATAAACCTTCGCGATGGAGATCGACCCCGCGGACCCACCGCCGTTTCCCGTTCGACCTGCGAAGAGCAGGCTCGCGATGGCGTCGGCGGCGATGGGGCTTGCCGCACTGCCGCTCGTGTGCTGCGGCGCGGGGCTGTCGGGCGCGCTTGCCGTGCTGCTCGGCATGATGGCGCTCGAACGGATCCGCGCGTCGGGCGGAACACTGCGCGGCCGCGGATGGGCGTGGACGGGCATCGGCTCGGGCACCGTGACCGTGGCGCTTTCCATCGCTTGGATCTCCGCGGTCTCGCACCTGTGGGACACGTGGCTCCTGCAGCTCGACCGCGGCGTGCGCACGACGCTTGCCGCGACGGACGCAACCAGCGGCCAGACCGCGCTTTCGCTGTGGGGGCCGTCGCCGGGTGTCGTCGTCTCGGCCGGCGATGTGCTCGCCTACGCCAACGACATCCGCGCGCGCTACGGCGAGTTCGAGTCGGTCAGCCTGCTCTCGCGCGACATCTCGCCGAGCCTGACGGGCGAACACATGCTGAGCTTCGTCGTGAACTTTGACTTTGCGAACGGACGGCGTTCGGGCGTGGTCAACGCGCGCCTGAGGCAGACGCCGCTGACGACGGAGGAGCCACAGCTGACGTCGATGGCTTCGTGGGCGCCGTCGCTTGAGATCGCGTCGATCCTGATCAACGAACCTGACGTGGAGCGCGGGATGATCGTGTTCCCGAAGGCGACGCCCAAAACTACGCCAGCGGCAACGCCGGCGACAACGCCGGCGACCGCCGAAACGCCGATGAACAGCGCGGAGACGCAACAGCCATGACGACCGAAGCAACGATGTTCGCAGGCGCCCTACCCGACCTCCGCGGTCGCCGCGTGACGGTGATGGGCCTCGGCCAGTTCGGTGGCGGCGTCGGCGTGACCAAGTACCTCGTGTCGCGCGGCGCGCGCGTGACGCTCACCGACATCGAGCCAACGAAGAAGCTCGAGAAGCCGCTCGCGGAGCTCGTGTGCGAGATCGTCGACGGACAGGTGCAGTGCGTGCTCGGCGGGCATCGCCTGAGCGACTTCACCGACACGGACTTTGTCGTCGCCAATCCCGCGGTGCCGAAGCCGTGGGACAACAGGTTTCTCCAGGCCGCGCGCGATGCGGGCGTGCCGTTGCTGACGGAGATCGGGCTCACGATCGCGGAGCTGACCGCGCGCGGCGTGACCAACTTCGTGGGCGTGACGGGCAGCGCGGGCAAGAGCACGACGAGCGCGATGCTTCGTGCGGCGCTCGATGACTCCGACACGGGCGGCCGCCGCGCGCACCTTGGCGGCAACATCGGCGGCTCGCTGCTGAACTGCCTGGATGAGGTCAAGCGTGATGATTTCGTCGTGCTCGAGCTCTCGAGCGCGATGCTGTATTGGCTCGGCGAGACGCTGCGCTGGTCGCCGCGGGTCGCGGTGCTGACGAACCTGCTTGCGAACCACATCGACTGGCATGGTTCGTTCGAGCACTACGCGCACTCGAAGTCGCTGCTCCGCGCGTTCGCGCCCGCGGATGCGCGATTCGTGACGGCGTTCGACGGCAGCCCTGCTGCGGAGCGCGCGATCGCGCTCGGCGCGCAGAACTGGTGGCGCAACCCGACCGCGCCAGCGTGCGCGCTGCCCGCGGTCGAGGAGATGACGACGCCGATCCCCGGCCGGCACAACAAGGCCAACGCTCGGCTCGCGCTTGAGGCGGCGGCTGCGGCGCACGCGGCCGCGGGGCTTGATCCCGCGAGGTCGCTCGCTGCGATGCGGGCGCGGATCGAGCGCTTTCCCGGGCTGCCGCATCGGCTGGCGTTTGTGCTTGAGGACGGCAACGGCGTGCGCTTCTACAACGACTCGAAGTCGACGACGCCTGAGGCGACGCTGCTGGCGATCGAGAGCTTCGAGGATCCCACGCGGATCCATCTCATCGCGGGCGGTTACGACAAGAAGGCGGATCTGACGCCGGTGAAGGCGCTCGCCGACACGCTCGCGGGCTTGTACGCGATTGGCGTAACGGAGCCGAAGCTCGTCGGCGGCGCACGGAGCGTCGGGTGCGGCGACCTCGCATCGGCGATGCGCGCGATTCGCGAGAAGGCGCGGCCTGGCGATGTCGTGCTGCTGTCGCCGGCGTGCGCGAGCTGGGACCAGTTCACCAACTACGAGCAACGCGGCGAGCTGTTTGCGAAGCTTGCGCGGGTTTGATGGCGGTGGGTGAGGCGAAGGACGCGGCGTTCCGGATCACCAGCCGTCGGGGCCGAAGACTGAGGGTGGGTGTGAGGAGGCTCGAAGGCCGAGTCGACTTGGTTGTCGAGAGTCCGTACCCCCACCCGTTCAGGTGGTCGAGGACCGTTGCCACATCAACCGACAGGGCTGAGGACTGAGGGTGGGCGTGAGGAGACTCGAAGGTCGAGTCGGAACCTCGCGCTTTCGGCTTACTCGTAGAACTTCGTGCGCTTCGGGAGCTCGCCGCCTTGCGGCGTCCACCACGCGGGGTGCTGCGCGCCGGTGTCGACGCGATCCTCGTAGCTCGCGGGCGCTTCGCGCCATTCGGGCGACGCGCGCACGGTGTAGTCGATGCGGCGGCAACCGACCGGCGGAACGGTGAGCATGTTGGTCAGGCGACCGGTGCTCGTGCCGTTGTCCCAGATCGAGTAGACCATGCGGTCCGGGCGCTCGACCGGGTCGTCGCCCTCGCCTTCGAGGAAGTTCATCGTGAGCTGCTTGCCCGCGGGGATCTCGAGCTTGAAGAACGGCTGCTCGGTGCGGGTATCGATTAGGGTGATCGTGACCGGCTTCATCTCGGTCGACTCATAGGTGTAGCCGTTGCCCGTGTAGGGCGACCAGGCGCCGCGGGGGCCGTAGCAGCCGGCGAGGGCGATGGTCGAGGCGACGATGAGCGAGAGCGAAGAGATGGTGCGCTTCATGATGGGAGTTCTTTCGTGCGCTCCGTTTAGGGAGGTGGGGTGGTATCGGCCGAGTTGGGGGCAGGCCTTCGGGATTTCGTAGGCAGCGGACCCGTGTTTTGGCGACAATGTTCGACCATGCCTGCCCCTCAGACCGCCGCCATGCGCATCGGACACGGCTACGACCTGCATCGACTTGAGCCTTTGGCTCCCGCGGGTCGAGGTCGGCCATTCATCCTCGGCGGCGTGCGATTCGACCATCCGGTCGGGCCAGTCGGGCACTCGGATGGCGATGCGGTCTACCACGCGGTGGTCGATGCGCTCCTCGGGGCGGTCGGGCTGCCGGATATCGGACAGGCGTTTCCCGACACCGACCCAAAGTGGGACGGGCAGGACTCGGCACACTTTGTAGTGGCTGCCCGCGAGGCGATCGCGCGCGCGGGCTACGCCGTGGTCAACATCGATGTGACCGTGATCTGCGAGCGGCCCAAGCTGGCGGAGCGCAAGGGCGAGATGATCGCCAACATCGCGCGGCTGCTCGGGATCGATGCCGCGACGGTCAACCTCAAGGGAAAGACCCATGAGAAGGTCGACGCGGTCGGCGAAGGCCGCGCGGTCGAGGTGCATGTCGTGGCGCTGCTGGCGGGTGCCTGACACGTGCCTGTCACGTACCCGGCACGTACCCGTCACGTGCCCGACACGGGCGCGGGATTTCGCGCGTCTCCTGTTACGCTCTTCCTCCCCCGCCACTTGGCCGGGCTTGGAGCAAAAGCATGCGCGCAATCGTGACCGGACAGATCGGCGTCGACAAGAAGCCCTACCTCAAGGCGGTCAAGGACGCCGGCGAGCTCCGTGGCGAGCCGATCGAGCTGTTCAACCTTGGCGACCTGATGTACGCGGAGGCGCCCGATGTGCGCCCCGGACGCATCCTCGACCTGCCGATCTCGCGCCTGGCCACGCTGCGCCGCGCGGCGTTCAAGGACGTGATCTCGTCGACGCTGCCCGCGAAGGAGCACCGCAACGCGATCGTCAACACGCACGCGACCTTCCGCTGGCGGCACGGGCTGTTCTCGGCGTTCGACTTCGACCAGATCGCCAAGTTCGAGCCGAACATGTTCATCTGCCTCGTCGACAACGTCGAGGTCGTGCACCAGCGGCTGCACGCGGAGCATGAGATCGACGCGACGCTCAAGGACTGCATGGTGTGGCGCGAGGAGGAGATCCTCGCGACCGAGCTGCTCGCGCAGGCGATGGGCTGCCAGAACAACTTCTACATCCTGTCGCGCGGGCGCATGCAGGACACCGTCGAGACGGCGACGCGGCTGATCACGCGGCCGGAGATGCGCAAGGTGTATCCGAGCTTCCCGATGAGCCATGTCGTCGACATGCCCGATGTGCTCGCGGAGATCGATCATTTCCGCGCGGAGCTCGCGAAGCACTTCATCACCTTCGATCCGGGCGATGTGGACGAGAAGCTGCTGCTCGACCGCGCGCTCGCGGCGGCGCGCGACGGCAAGGACTTCATCGAGACGGCGGCGCACTCGTTCGGCGGGCGCGCGGGTCGCAACATCCGCGTCAAGGTGCGCGAGGTGCTCGACATCGCGGGCGACATCGACGGGCAGATCTACATGCGCGACTTCAAGCTGGTCGACCAGAGCGACATGATCGTGTCGCTCGTGCCCGAGCTGCCCAACGGCACGCCGGGCCTGTCGAGCGGCGTCGAGCGCGAACTGCACCACGCGTGGGAGCACACGAAAGAGGTGTACGTCGTGTGGAAGCCGCGCAAGGCGCCGAGCCCGTTCATCACCGAGACGGCGACGAAGATCTTCCGCTCGGTCGACGAGGCGCTGGCGTACTTCGAGTCGAAGGGCATGTTCCACCCGGGCGATCTCTTCGGCCGCTGAACGCGCGCCGCGCGCGAATCCACCATGCCGCGCTACAAGCTGACCATCGCCTACGACGGGACCGACTTCCACGGCTGGCAGCGGCAGGAACCGGCGGATGCGCCGCCGCTGCGCACGGTGCAAGGCGTGCTGCAGGAGGCGGTCTGCGAGCTGCTGCGGCAGAAGGTCGATGTCGTGGGCGCGAGCCGCACGGATTCGGGCGTGCATGCGGTCGGGCAGGTCGCGGCGTTTACCGCGGATGTGCGCATTCCACTTGAGCGGCTGGCGCTCGCGATCAACGGCCGCTTGCCGCGCGATGTGCAGGTGCGGCGCGCGGAGCTTGCCGACGATGCGTTCAATCCGATCGGCGGCGCCAAGAGCAAGTGCTACCGCTACACGATCGAGCACACGAGCCATCCGCACCATCCGCCGCCGCTGTTCGACCGGAACCTGGTGTTCGCGACGCCGTACGCCGCCGATCCCGCGCTGATGCAGGAAGCGGCGGCGAAGCTGATCGGCACCTACGACTGCGTGTGCTTTGCGCAGATCAATCATGGGCGCACGACGACGGTGCGCACGATCTACGACTGCACGGTGCGGCGCGTGACGCCGACGCGCGTCGACATCGAGATCGCGGGCAGCGGGTTTCTCTACAACATGGTGCGGATCGTGGCGGGAACGCTGCTTGAGGTCGGGCGCGGACGGATCGCGCCGGCGGACATTCCGCGGATCATCGCGTCGCGCGACCGCACGCAGGCGGGGCCGACGCTTCCGCCGCAGGGACTTTGCCTGCGTTGGATCTGGTACGGAACCGGCCGCGCGCCGGCCGCGGACAGTGACGCATGCGATGGAGAGCAGGCGTGATCTTGCGTGCGCGGCGGCTGGCGGCGGTTGGCATCGCCGCAGCTGCGCTCGTCGCGACATGGCCGGCGGCGCGCGGCGCGTGCGCGCAGACGCTTGATCTCGGCGGCGTGCGCGCGGGACCGACGATCGGCGAGCGCAACGGCGCGGTGGATCTCGCGGACTCGCTCGAGGCCGAGGCGCGCGAACTCACCGCGCAGGCCGCGGAACTCACGGGTGAAGCCAAGCTCGCGCGCGAGGCGGGTGTACGCGTGCGCACGCTGGCGGCGTATCTCCTGCGCGCAGGCGCGACGCGGCCGTGGAACGAGAGCGCGCTCACCGTCGATGGAGCGCGGCTCGCGATGCTCGTCGGGCGCACGGACGCGATGATCGACACGGTGCTCACGCGCGGCGTGGATTGGTCGGGACGAAAGCTGTCGAGCGACGAGATGGCGCGCGCGATGCAGCTGGTCGACGCGTTTGCCAAGTCGCCGCTTGATGCCGTGCGCAAGGCCAACGGCGCGGCGTCGGACCGATTGGCGGCCGAGCTCGCGCAGGCGCTGCGCGTCGTGCTCGCGCCGCTGGTTGAGCTTGCGCGGATGGTCGAAGGCGCGCAGAACGACGACCCGTGGCCGGTACTCGCCGATTCGCGCGGCGACGCGCGCGCGGGTGACGCGCTGCGTGCACGCGCGACGGACGATGCGCGCAGCGTGCTTGCGCGCATCGGCGCGATGCCAGACATGCCCGAGAAGGCCGCGCTGCAGAAGGCCATCGAGCTGCTGCTCGCGCGGCCGATCGCGGCGCTTCATGACGATGCTCGGCTGATCGGCGACGCAGCCGACGGCGTGGCGTGGCTGGGCGCGATGCGCGCGGCGGGTGCACCGCTGGCGATGCCGGCGCCCGCGATCGAGGCGGCGATGCAGCGGATCGTGTCGGCGGTGACGGTCGTCGCCGGCGCGCCCGAGTCGGATGTGGACGCGCGGCGCACGCTCGAGTCGCTCGACATGACGCTTGCTGCCGCGCGGGCGATGCTTGCGATGCGCAACGACGAGTTCAGCGGCAACGATGCGGCACGCGCGGCGCTGTCGGATGCGGCGGCGTCGCTGCTTGCGGCGGATGCTGCCGGCGCGACGGCGGAGCGCGATCGCGTCCGCGCGGCGCGGCGGATCAGCGATGCGTGCGCGACCGCGCAGGCGCTGCTCGACGACGACAAGTCGGCGCAAGCACCAGGCAAGGCGGCGAAGCCCGGCAAGCCCGCAGATTCGCCCGCGACCTCGCGCGAACTCAAGCGCGACCTGAACGACGCGCTGCGGCAGTTCGATCGCGATGCGCGGTTCGCGGTGCGCGCGTTGCCCAGCGCGTTCAAGGCGATCGCGGCGGATCCGTCGGCGGGCGCGATGCCCGCGAATCTCTCGGCGCTCGAGCGCGTGCGCTCGCTCGAGGCGGATCGGCGGCGGCTGCGCGCGCTGCAGGGCTTCATCGATCAGATCGGCTCGGTGCGGCCGGCGTCGGCGCGCGCGTTTGCGGGTGTCGCGCGGCGCATGGCGCGGATGATGCTCGATCCGCTCAAGCGCGACGACGCGCAGAACGCGTTCCGCGCGATCGAATCGCAGTTTGCGCTGGCGTTCCCGCTGCCGTTCGAGGACGAACTCAAGCGCGGCACGCCGCGCGCGCGAGAGCTCACGGGCGGCGAGGCGATCAAGGTCTGGGAGCGCGCGTCCGCGCTGCGCGGCGCGTGGTGCGATGCGCTCGGCCGCGGAGATTTCGGCGGACCCGAGGCGCAGGCGATGGATGCAGCCGCGCGGCTGTGCGCGTGCCTGCGCGCGATCGACACGGTGGGCCAGCCGATCGACCGCGCGGGCGGCGACCGGCTTTCGATGTGGGGCGGATGGGCGACGCGACGCGCGATGCTCGCGCCCGCGGCGCAGGATCTGGTCGCGCTGGCGGCGCTCGCGTCGCGATCGTTCGTGCAGGCGCAGTCGGTGGAAGGCGCGCGGATGTTCGAGCGCGACCTCGCTGCGCTGGAGTCGGCGGTGCCGCTCGTGCGGCTCACCGCGGCGCTCGACGCGCGGCTCGCGCCGATCGTGCGCGGGACACCCGAGACGCTCGGCGCGCAGCTCGCGCCGCTGGTCGTGGTGCCTGCGGGCAACGCGTATCTCGCGGCGGAATGGCCGCGGCTGCTGGCGATGCATCGGGCGATGTTCGAGCTGGAGTTCGCGCGGCGCACGGCCGACGGCGATGCGCGCAAGGCGCTCTCGGCGTACCTCGCGGAGGTCGCACGCGACCTCGAGCGCGCGGCGTTTGGCGACGCGCGGCAGGTGGCGCGCGTGCCGGGATTCGACGGCTCCGCCGCGGGCACCGACGACGACCGCGCGCCGAACTCGCAGACGCCGCGCAAGCGCGAGCCGCTACCATCCGCGCCGTGAACATCGTTGTCGTCGCACCTCACCCGGATGATGCCGAGCTCGGCATGGGCGGAACCATCGCGCGCCTGATCGCGGAGGGTCACGACGTGCTCGTGGTCGACCTCACGAGCGGCGAACCGACGCCGCAAGGCACGCCCGAGCGGCGCATCGCCGAGGCGGCGGCGGCCGACGCGATCCTCGGCTGCAAGCGGATCAACCTCGGCATGCCGAACCGCACGCTCGAGCATTCGGTCGCGAGTCGCCACGCGCTCGCGGGCGTGCTGCGTCGGCATCGATGCGAGATCCTGTTCGTCCCGCATCCCGAGGACGTGCATCCCGACCACCTCGCGGCCACGCGCATCGCCGAGGACGCACGCTTTGACGCGAAGTTGACGAAGTGCGACCTGCCTGGCGAGCCGATCTATCCGCGCAAGCTCGTCTACTACTACTGCACGCACCTCAAGGCGATGCCTGACCCGACGTTCGCCCTGGACATCAGCGCGTACCGCGCGGCCAAGCGCGACGCGATCCTGGCGTACCGCTCGCAGGTGGTCGACCACGTACCGAATCGTTCCCTGCCCGAGCAGATCGATGCGCGCGACCGCTTTGTCGGCGATCGGATCGGCGTTGCCGCCGCGGAGCCGTTCTGGTGCCGCGAGTTGCCCGGGCTTCGGTCGCTTGACGCGCTTGCGTAAGGCGCGGCCGATCCCGATGCCGAGTGTGGGCTGCGTTGCTACATTGCTGCCCCTTCATGGAGTCGCTGTTCCACCAGATCCCCGCGCTGCTTGCACAGGCTGCCGATGCAGCCCAAGCCGCGGCGCCTGCGGCCGGTGACGGAGGCTGGATGGACTGGATCCATCAGCACGCGCCAGCCCTCATCGAGCAGTACGGAGCGTGGTTCATCTTCGTGGCGTTCGTCGTCTGCGGGATTGGACTGCACATCTCCGAGGACTTCCTGCTTATTCCTGCGGGCGCGGCGATCTTTCACGGACACCTGTCGTGGTCCGAGACGATTGTGGCCGCCTACTTCGGGCTCGTGATCGGCGACAGCGGCTGGATCTGGGTGTGCCGGCACTTCGGCACGCGTCTGGTGCACAGCAAGCGCTTCCTCCGCATGATGGGGCCACGGCGGCTGCTCGAGGCCAAGTACTCGATGGAGCACCGCGGCGTGATCGTGCTGATCCTCGCGCGGTTCATCCCGGGCACGCGCACGCCCGTGCTCACCATGACGGGCATCCTGCACATGCCGTGGTGGAAGTTCCTCGCCGTCGAGTTCTCGACGGTGGCGATCACCGTGCCGGTGCAACTGGGAATTGGATACGCCGCCGCCGTCGGCTACGAGCGGGCGAAGGGTCTGGGCGACATGCTCACGATCAGCCTCGCGGTGGTGGCGCTGACCGTGGCGTTCTTCGTCGGGCGTCGATGGTGGAAGCAGGCCAAGGCCCGCAAGGGACCGCGTCCGCGCGCGCCGGTGGCGTGGCTGCGGACATTCGGACGGTCCAGCCGTACGGGTGGATCGGTCCACCACTCGAACCCTCATTCACCGTGACGCCGGTCTCGGCAAGAGGCGGTCGCGATCGATGGCGCGGCGCTGGGAGCCTGGCTTCCAGCCCGGCTGCGGTTGCGGCGACTTGGTGAACTCGTTCGCGTCGTCATCGTCGGCGCTGAACTCGAACGGGCCTTCGAGCCCGTCGGGCGGGTGGTCGAACGGCGCGACGTCGATGAACTCGCTCATGTCGGCCGACGGCGGGATGTCGCGGACTTCCTCGTCGAGGATCGCGCTGCAGAGCTTGACGAGCAGCGCGCGGTCGCTGAGGCCGTCGGTCGCGGTGAGGTAGATGCCGAGGCGCGCGAGGCCGTAGATGACGGACCAGAGCGCGCGGTGGACCTCGATGTCGCTCTTGGGGATCGCGTTGGCGGCGGGCGCGTCGATGCCGAGCTCGAGCAGCTGCCGGCGGTTGGTCGTGCGCGGCGCGAGGTCGCTGTCGTACTTGATCGCGGCGACGTAGCGGTCGATCACGCGGCCCTTGTCCTTCTCGGCATCGAGGATGCGCTGGATGCCCTGCTCGCGCACGGCGGCCTTGCGCGCGAAGATCGCACGCACCTCGGCGTCGGTGCGCTTGCCCGCGAAGTCCTCGGGCCGCGGCGAATCGCGCGAGATGACATTGGGTGCGCCGTTGGCGAAACGGTCGATCGGCGCGTTGGTCTCGCCGGGCTCGCCTCCGCCGCTGGCTGCATTGCCCGACTCACGTCCGGACGAAAAATCAAAGCACGCGATCATCGTGGTCCATCCCCTTCTTTGCCCTTTGTCGGCATGTTGCTGATTGCGGCGGGTGCGCGCCGCACGCACGGCGACCTCGCTGCAGCGCTCGAGGCTACAGCTGGTTTGAGGGGATCCTGAAAGTCACCACACTTTTACGCGCGGTTTTTCGCGGAGCGGGACTTGGCGAAATGATTCGCGCTCCACCATCGCGCGCCAGCGGGGATGACCACGCGGTCGCCGGGCAGAAGCGTGCGCCAGCTCTCGGTTTCGTCGGCGCCGGCGGAATCGCCGCGGTCGATCCAGAACTCGCGGATCACGCTGTTCGCACGGAACACGCCGTCGGCCATCGCGGCGAGCGCGGGCTCGGGGAGCTCGAGCGACGCGTCGTCGCCGAGGAACCAGTGCGCGCGCGCGAGGTCGTCCTCATCGGCGATCCAAGCGACGAGCAGTTCGCGCGCGGGATCGGCGCCTTCGAGGAGTTCCTGCGGGATGCGCGCGCGCAGCGTCGCAGCGGCGAGGCCCGCTTCGGCGTGCGGCACGAGTTCGAGCGGCATGCCCTGGCGAACCTTGCCCGCGAAGTCGACGCGCTCGACGATCGCGACCGCGCGCTGCTGCGCGAAGGCCGCAGGATCGATGAACGCCGCGTCGTCGCTGAGGACGACCTCGAGCGCACCGCCCTTGAACTGCACGAAGTCGCCCGTCGGCTCGATCGAGAGCTGGCGCCGCGCGCACGCGCGACGGACCGCGTGCCACGCGGGCTTCGCGCGGCCCGCGACATCGATGAGCGACCACGAGTGGCCGGCCCAGACGTCGTTCCACTGCCAGATGAGCGCGCCCATCGAGCGCGGCGCGGTCGCGCGCAGCCAGCGCATCGCGACATCCATCGCGCGCGCCTGCAGGTGCTGCGCCTGCGCGTGGTACTCGGCGAAATCGCGCGCGGGCGCGAAGCGCGCATCGAGGAACGGCTGGTACTGGAACGCGTCGCCGCCCCACGCCTTCTGCCGCAGCGCGAGCGCGGCGCTGCCGATCGTGAGCAGCGACTCGGGGAACTCGCGGCGCAGCGTCGCGAGGCACGGCGGCGACTGATGGCCGAATTCGCTGGAGAAACGCGGGAGAATCGTGCGGTAGCCCTCGATCTTGGCCTCGGCGTCCCAGGTGTGGCGGTCGCCGTGGTCGGGCTCGTTCGGGTGCAAGTCCATCGAGCCCGAGTACGGGCTCTCGGCCCAGTACGGCGTGCCCGAGTCGTGCTTCGCGACGATCGCGGGCAGCGTCTCGAGCCAATACGAGCGGCCCCACGATTGATCGGGCTTGAGGCGGTCCTTCCAGCCCCAGCTCCACCACGCGAGGATGTCCTCGTTGCCGCCGCACCAGAGTGCGAGCGACGGATGATGCGAGAGCCGCTGCACCTGGAACTCCGCCTCGCGCGCGATGATCGACGCGAACGGCTGGTCCTCGGGATAGGTCGCGCACGCGAACATGAAGTCCTGCCACACGAGGATGCCGAGTTCGTCGCACGCCTCGTAGAACGCGTCGGGCAGGAAATTGCCGCCGCCCCACACGCGCACCATGTTGAAGCCGGTGTCGCGGTAGCGCTTCATCTCGGTGAACCAGTCGCGCTCGTGGCGCGTGCCGAGGAGCGGCGGAATGATGTTCGCGCCGCGGGCGAACACAGGCTCGCCGTTGAGGATGAAGCGGAAACGCCGGCCAATGTCGTCGTTCGCGGTGTCGAGCTCGATGCGGCGCAGCGCGAAGCGCGTGGTCGCGATCGGCTTGAACGCGCCGGTCGCGTCGCGGCGGCCGACCATCGCGTTCCACCAGCAGCCGTCGTTGCTGCCGCGCGCGCCCGTCTTTTCGCCCCATTTGTCCCAGGTTGACCAGAGTTTCGCGGGTTGCAGCGTCGCTTCGCCGTTGGCGTCGCAGGCGACGTGCTTGGGATTCATGCGCTCGCGCACGACGCAGACCAGCGGTTCGCCGGTGCTTTCGCCTTGCGGCGTGACGCGCACGGTCACGGTGCCGTCGCTGTTCCAGCGTTGCGCGACGGAGACGCCGAGCACGCGCGTCGTGTCCCAGCAGTCAAAGCGCGCGCCGTAGAAGCCGACGCCGGGCACGCGCGGGCCCCAGTCCCAGCCAAAGCTGCACGCAGCGCTGCGCGAGAAGCAGAACGGCGTCCAGTCGCCGTTCACGGGGCGCTCGCCGAGCTGCGCTTGCCAGCGGAGGACTTCGGTCACGGGCGCCTTGAAGCGCAGTTCGAGCGTCGTGCGCGTGCCGCGCAGCGCGTCGGGAATGCGCGCGTCGAACGGAACATGCTCGCTCATGTGCGAGCCGAGCACGACTCCGCCGAGCGCGATTTCGCAGGGACCGTCGAGGATCTCGATGCGCAGCGCGCACTGCGCGCCGTCGCTGCGCGCGGGCACGTCGACTTCGCGCGTGAAGGTCCACTCGGTCTTGCCGACCCACTCGCTGTCGAGTTCGGCGCGCTCGGCGGTCCACGGCGACTGCAAGTCAGCGGCGGTGAGCACGGCGTGGATCGAAACCTGCGTGAACGGCGCGACATCGAGCGTCTGGCTGCCGACGATCGGCGAGCCTTCGCCGCCGGTTGCGCGGACGGCCCAGCCTGTGGGCGCGAGGGGAAGCCTGCGGAGATCAGCCATGGTTCTGCCTCTCGACCGTGCCGTCGTCGCGCGCGTCGGTGCCGCGCTTCTCAAGGAGTTCGAACATGCGGCGCAGGTCGCGGAATCCGCCGACCGTGAACCAGATCACCACGCTCGTGCCGACGAACAGCGTGAAGTACGTGTAGCCGTGCCAGAAGCCGAGCCACGCGGCGTCTTCGGGCGGCTTGCCGAACAGCAGGAACGGCGTGCCGATCGCGAAGAGGATCGTTCCGCCGATCGGCCACGCGAGCGTGATCCACGTGACCGCGCGGTCCCAGCCGGTGAAGTTGCGGTCGATGCCGATCTTCTCCCAGAAGGAGCGCGTGCGATCGGTCTCGATCGCGGCCTCCTCGTCGTCGGCGACGCGGTACTTGCCGCGGTGCAGCAGGCGGTCGAGGTCGAAGTTCGCAGGCCAGATGAGCGCGCACGCGATGTACACCGCGGTCGCCGCGAGCATCGCGAAGAAGCCGAGCAGCTGTCCGTTGTACGTCTTGACCCACGAGAGGAAGTGGAATCCCGCGGGGAACGCCGTTTCCCACGAAGACCACGCGTTGGTGAATTCCTGCGCGAAGAGGCCGATCGCCGCGAGCGCGACGCCCGTGAGCATCCCGCCCCACGCCGACGCGCGGCCGCCGATGCGCGAGTACAGGCCGCCGATGATCGCGCAGCCCGCGCCCGCGTAGAACAGGCTCGCCGAGAGATTGCAGTACATCGCGATGCGCTGGTCGGGCGAGCGGAAGGTTGCGCTGAAGAAGAAGCCCCAGCATGCGACCGCGAAGATCGCGACCTTGATCACGCGGATGTGCGCCTTGGGCGAGAGCTCGCCAAAGCCGAGCCGCTGGCGCACGGGCATGATCACGTCCTGCACGAGGATCGAGCCCCATGAGTGGAGATACGCGTTGTCGGTGCCGAGATACGCGCCGAACATCGCGGCAATCACGAAGCCAAGCAGGCCCGCGGGCAGCATGAGTCCGAGCGCGACGGGCGTACGAAGCTCGCTTGCCTGACCCGCGGGAAGCGCGCCGACGGCCTCGCGCACGGCGGCGCCGGCGTCGGCGTACGCGGGATGCTCGAGCAGCGTGCGGATGCAGAGCGGCAGCACGAGCGTGACCAACATGAGCACGCGGAAGCGCCATCCGTTGAGGATGTTCGCCATCTTGGATTCATGCGGCGTCGCGGCGGCGGCGTTGTAGCCCTGGTCGCCCTGCCACGCCTTGGCGGTGTAGAGGATGAGGATCGCCTGAATGCCCCAGTAGCCGACATTGAAGTTCTGCTCGGCGGAAAGCGACGAAGGCGCGGGATTGACCAGCGACTTGCCGTCACCGACCGAGAGCAGCGTGGTGCTGAGGTCGCTCCACGGGAACTTCCACAGCAGATACAGCGTGAGCGCCGCGAACACGAGGTTGCAGAACACGCCCTGCAGGAAGTCGGTCACCATGACCGTGACCTGACCGCCGAGGAAGATGAAGAACAGCGCGGTCGACAGCATCATCACCATGAACACGAGATACGTGTCGAACGTGCCGCCGGCGAACGCGAAGTGCGCGGGCAGCCCCATGAGGTTGATGAGGAACCGCGCGCTGATGCCGGGAAACACGCCGTAATTCAGCAGTCCCGCGACGAATGCGAGCGCGCCGCAGAACACGCGGAAGTTGCGGTCGTAGCGCTGCTCGAGGAACTGCGCGAGCGTGAGCGCGCGCGTGCGGCGGAATCGGTACGCGACCCAGCCCGTGAGCGCGAGGAAGATCATGATCGGGCCTTCGCTCAGGCCCCACCAGACCGAGGTGTAGCCGACGTCGTAGTTCTGCTGGAAGTACCACGCGAGCGTGATCAGTCCGATCGACGCGCGCGCATCGGCGAGCGCGATGAGATAGCGGCCCGCGCAGCGGTTGGCAGCGAGGAAGCCGGCGACGCTCTGGCCGTACTTGCGCGCGCGCACGCCGACGACAGCGAGCGCTGCGACGAGTGCGATCGGAAGGAGCCAGTCGAACAGGGACAGATGCATCGGCGCAGGATAACGCCTGCGCCATGCTCACTCGACGCGCAGCGTGACGATCTCGAACGGCTTCATGCGCAGCAGCGTGGCCGCGCCCTTCGAATGCGCGAGTTCCTCGCGGGAGAGCGGCCTTTCCAGCGCGTCGACCGACGCGACCTTGCTCGCATCGACGTTCCAGAAGACCTGCACGTCGCCGCGCGCGCCGCGCGTCTCGACGAGGCGGAGGATGCGGCCCTTGCCGTCCTCCGCGGGCTTCCATGCGGCGATCTCGACGCGCATCGGCGATGCGGCGAGGACGTCGAACGGCGCCCAGCTTCCGTGCATCGCGCCCTTGCGGCCCTTGGCCAGCGCGATCGCGCGCATCGGCTCGCGGAAGCACTCGGCCGCCGCGTCGACGCCTGCCTCGCGCCAATCGCCCGCGTGCGGCATGAGGGCGTAGTTGAACGCGTGCTCGCCGCGGTCGCACGTCGGATCGGGAAAGAGCGGGCTCTTGAGCAGCGAAAGGCCGAGCGTGCAGCCGTTGGACGACGCGATCGCGCTGCGTCCGTAGCGGCCGTCATCGAGAACCGCGACGCCGAAGCCTGGCTCGGCGACGTCCATCCACGCGTGGCCGGGGACTTCGAAGCGCGCTTCCTCCCAGCTGGTGTTGCGGTGGATCGGGCGCTCGATCGAGCCGAACTGCGTGCCGAACGACGCATGCCGCGCGCGGATGTCGAACGGGAAGAGCGCGCGCAGCTGCTGCTGCGACTCCTGCCAGTTGACCTCGGTGCGCACCTCGAGGCGGTCGCTGCCGGCGTCGAGGCGATAGGTCTGCCAGATGGTGCTCGCGGCGCCGATGGTGCGCTCGATGCGCACTTCGCCGCGCAGCGGGTGCGCCTCGGAGACGGCGATCTCGCAGTCGCCGTCGATGATCTCGCACTTGTCGAAGTAGTCGCGGTCGGTGTCCCACGCTTCCCAGCGGCGCGGGCGGTCCTCGTAGAGCGCGAGCTGGTTGAGCGGCATCGCGCGGCCGCGCGCGTCGCGCTGGTTGGCGATGCGGCGCGTGGGCATGTGCTCGAGCTCGGCCACGCGGCCCGCGAGATCGATGAACGCACGCAAGATGCCGTTCGAGATCTCGACGCCGCGCTTGGTCGCGCGCACTTCGACGGGATTCGGCAGCGCGCCGATGGAGGCGGCGTCGACGATCTTCACGCCGAGCGCGGGGATGTCGCGCACTTCGATCAGGCCGCCGTCGATCTCGACGATGCCGCAGCGCGTGGTCGACGCGCTGTTGCGGACGAGCACGGGGCGCTTGAGGCCCTGCGTGTCGGCGAGCTTGATGAACGCGGCCTCGAGCGCGTCGCGCTCGGCGAAGACGACCTGCGAGATCGCCGCGTGATCCTCGCGCGAATCCTTGTAGACCGCCTCGATCGACGAGCCGGGAAGGATGTCGTGGAACTGATTGAGAAGCAGCGTCTTCCACGCGCGATCGAGCCGCGCGCGCACGGCGTCGAGCGCCTTGGCCTTCATGTCGGGCAGCGAGCAGGCGAGCGACTCGACGTCGCGCAGCGCGCTTTCGGCGAGGCGGTTCTGCCGCTTGAGCCACGCCTGGCTCGTGTAGGTGCCGCGATGCAGCTCGAGGTAGAGCTCGCCGTCCCACGCAGCAAGCGGACGGCCCGCGCTCTCAAGCGCCTCGCGCCCCGCGTGCAGCCGGCCGCAGAACACATCGACGCGATGCTGCTCGAAGCGCGGGACTCCCGCGCAATCCGATGCGAGCTCCGCGCGCGCGATCTGCCAGTCGGTCGGTCCGCCGCCGCCGTCGCCGTATCCGAACGGCTGCAGCCACATCGGGATCGCGCTCGAGAAGAAGCTCTGCCCGTCCTGCACGACGAGGTTCTTCTCGCCGTAGAGCATGTCCTTCGGCTCGATCGACGAGTTGTAGTTGTGGCCCGGCGTGAGGTGCGTGAGGATCTCGGTGCCGTCGAGGCCGCGCCACATGAAGGTCACATGCGGGAACTTGTTGGTCTCGCACCAGCTCATCTTGTTGGTGATGAAGGTGTCGAGTCCGCCGAGCCTGGCGATCTGCGGCAGGCACGGCGGGAAGCCGAACGTGTCGGGGAGATAGAGGAAGCGCTGCTTGGCGGCCGCGCCGAATTCCGCGGTCCAGAAGCCGGTTCCGTGCACGATCTGGCGGATGAAGCTCTCGCCCGACGGGCAGGTGCAGTCGGGCTCGATCCACATCGCGCCGCCTGCTTCCCAGCGGCCTTCCTGCACGCGCTTCTTGATCTGCGCGTAGACCTCGGGCGCGTCTTCCTTCACATACTCGTACTGCTGCGCCTGCGAGCAGAGGAAGTGGAAGTTGGAGAAGCGCTCCTGGAGCCGCAGCACATTGGAGAAGCTGCGCACGCACTTGCGGCGCGTCTCGCGCAGCGGCCAGAGCCATGCGGTGTCGATGTGCGCGTGGCCGACGGCGATGCACGCGGTGGCGGGCTCGTGCGCGCCGCCCTGCACGAGTTCATCGAGCGCGGAAGCGGTTTCCTCCATGCCGGGCACGGGGTCGCTCGCGTCGATACTCGCATGGATATCACGAAGGCCGTTGGCGATTTCGGTCGCGCGCGCCGAGTCCTCGGGCAGCGCGAGCATCAGCCGGCGCAGGAAATCCCACGCCTGCGCGTAGCGCCACGCGGCTTCGTCGACGACGACGAGCTCGGCGCTCTCGAGCCGGCCTGGCTGCGGCTCGCGCCAGCGCGTCTGCAGCTCGGGGTGATCCCACCAGAAGGTCGAGATGCCGAGCGGAAGATTGCACGCGCCCTCGACGAGCAGTTCGATCTTCTCGCCGCCCTTGGCGTTCTGCGTGAGGAACGCGAGGTCGCGGTACGGATCGAAGCCCTGGAACGGGACGCCGTCTTTCCACAGTGTGCCTTCGGTTCCGCACGAGAATCGAAGCGCGACGGTGTGCCCGCGCATCTCGGCGGGCACGCGGCCAAGCAGCTTGAACCACGCGGTCGACCACACGGGGCCCCAGCGCAGGCCGAGCTTGACGGGCTTGTACTTCGCGCGCTTTGCCTCGGCGAGCGAGGGATGCTCGGTCTCGAGACCGGATCCCGGCGCCTGCCACATCGCCACGCTCAGCGGCGCGCGCAGGGGAAAGACCCGCGGAAGCAGGACTTCAGAGTGAAAGTTCTCGTAACGGATGGCCGCGTATTGGAGGTTGGGAAGCACCGCCGCATCCTAACGGGACGCGCGGGGTGCAACGACCCGCTCGACTTTCGCAAGAATGCCGACCATGCGCGTCTCCCGATCGGCCGTCCTTCTCGTCACCCCGCTCGTCACCCTTCTCGTCACCCTACTTGTTGCGTCGACCGCATTCGCGGCCGATGCCGCCGCGTCGGCGGCCGCCGGCACCACGACGATCGAACCGCGCGCGACCGCGATCGCCGCGGGCATCGCGCACGTCACGGGGCTCGCGATCTCGCCGCTGCTCGTGCTGGTTGCGGTCGGCTGGGGCGAATTCGCGCGGCTCGGCGGGTTCGACGCGGCGCAGCTCCCGCTGCATGCGAATCCGTGGGTGCTGATCCCCTGCTCGGTCGTCCTCGCGCTGGCGCTCCTGAAGAAGGTCGCGTCGCCGGCGATTCCGCTGCCGATCCGCAAATTGCTCGATGCTGCGGAGTATCTGCAGGCCAAGCTGTCGGCGCTGGTCGCGGCGGGACTGCTGCTGCCGACGATCGTCGCGTCGATGGCGGCGGCGGCGGGCAGTGGCGACGACGCCGCGGTGCAGGCGGCGGGATTCACCAGCGGATGGCTGCTGTACGCGTGGCTCGTTCCTGCGGTGATCGCGGTGTTCTTCGCGGTTTGGGTGACGTTTCATGTGATCGACGCGCTGGTCGTGCTGAGTCCGTTCGCGCTCGTGGATGCGTTGCTCGTGTCGCTGCGCGCGTCGGTGCTGATCGTGCTGGCGCTCGCGCTGGCGATCAGCCCGATGCTTGCGCTCGTCCTGTGCGTGCCGATCGTGCTGCTGTCGTTCGTGATCTCGGGATGGTGCGTGCGGCTCGATCTGTTTGCGCTGTGCGTGGCGGGCGACGTGCTGTTTGCGCGGCAGCGCAAGGTGCGGCCGGGCGTCGGCGCGTTCCGCGGATTCCTCGCCGCGCGCGGGCTGGGCGCACCGATCCGCACGATGGGCCACGCGGAACCTTGCGAAGGCGGCGTGCGATTTGCGTATCACCCGCTGTTCGTGCTGCCGAAGCGCACGCTGGTGATCGCGGCCGAAAGCCCGGCCGTCGTGCGCGGAGTCGTGTGGCCGACGATCGTCGACGACGGCGCGCGCCGCGCACTGGTGTCGCTCGCGCCGCGCTATCGCGGGCATGAGGCGGTCGTCGCCGCGCGTTTCTCCGCGCAGTTGCGCGACGGCCTGCTGCGGCGGTCGTGGAAGACGCTGCGCGACGCGTTCGAATCGCTGCTGGCGGGCGGAGAAGCCACGACGGTCGAGTAGACTGCTTGGCTTGATGATTCCCGACCAGCTTGCACCGATCGTTGATGTTGCGATTCCCGCGCTGTTCGCAGGCATCGTCGCGGTCCTTGCCACGATGGTGGTCGAGCGCTTCGGCGGGTCGGTCGGCGGGATTCTCTCGAGCATTCCCACGACGATCGTGCCAGCGGCGATCGGCATCTACGGACGCAACGCGAATGTCGACGAGTTCCGCCGCGCGATGGCGTTCGTGCCCGTCGGCATCCTGCTCAACGCCGGCTATCTCGTGATGTGGCGCGTGATCCCCGCGTACGTCGGACGGCGCACGCGATCGCATCTGCTCGCGTGGACCGTGTCGCTCGCGCTCGGCGGCTGGCTCGTGGTCGCGGGCGCGATCATGCTCGTCAACCGCGCATTCGAGCCGACGGTCGAGCATCAGCTCGTGATCGGATGCATGGCGTTTGCCTCGGGAATCGCCCTGGGAATCGCTGCGAATCGCACGCCGCACCCCGCGCCGCGCGGGCACAACCGCGTGCCGCACATCGTGCTCGGCGCGCGCGGAATCGCCGCCTCGATCGCCATCGGCTGCGCGCTCGTGCTCGCCAAGATGGGCCTGCCCGTCGCGAGCGGTCTGGCCAGCGTGTTTCCCGTGATCTTCACCACGATCATGGTCGCGACCTGGCTCTCGCAGGGCGCGCATGTGCCCACGGGCGCGGTCGGTCCGATGGCGATCGGAACGCTCAGCGTGAGCGCGTACGCGCTGCTCGCGACGGTGCTGTTTCCGATCATGAACCTCGCGGTCGCAGCGGTCCTTTGCTGGGTTCTTGCGGTCGGGCTGGTGAGCGTGCCGGCGTACTTCTTCCTCGCACACCGTCGGAAGCGGCACGCGCAGGCTCCGATATCGGCGCCGCGGTGAGGTCGTTGCCTGAGTCGGCTGCTTCCGCTTGACCCCGCCAAGCCCGATGGCAGGATCAAATGCGCCCGATTGAAATGCGGACGCTCAATCCCGCGCGGCTCGATGGAGTCGCGTACTGTGCCGAACCGAAACTTTCTCCATGCGTCTTCCCCCGCTCATCCACAGCCTCTTCGTCTGCGCCCTCGCGGCGTGGATGACGCTGTGCTGCTGCGAGAAGCGCATGCTGGCGGCAGAGATTCTCGGCGAATCCGTCACTGCCTCGAGCAGCTCGTGCTGCGACGACGACTCGGACAAGCCCGCGTGCTGCCGCAGCGCGCGGTCCCACGAGCGTTCGCGAGAGCACGACCGCAGCTGCTGCAAGGACGCGTGCTGCATGAAGGCCGCGTTCGAAGCGCCGCCGATGCACATCGGCGTCGACGCGATCGGCGTCGCGTTGCCGTTGACGATGACGATGACGATGGATGCCGATGCGCTCGTCGCGACTGCGTTCATTGCCACGCTGCCGGCCTTCGACCGCTCTGACGGCGAGCCGCCTCCCAGGCTTGGCCTGCTGACCACCGCACGGCTTCGGGTCTAAGCACACGCGCGTTTCGCAACGCGTCGTTGTCTGCTTTTTGACCTGTCCGCGGTGATCCACATGAACATCCGAATGACACTCCGTCCCCTTCTGTGCTGCGCGCTGCTCGCCGCGACTGTGACCGCGGCCGTTGGCGGCTGCGCGACTGGCGCGCGCGCGCCATCGGCCGTTTCGCAGGAGAGGCCCGCGGCGCTCGGCGCATCGATGACGCCCGACCAAGCGGCCGCGCGCGCGCTGCTCGTGTCGCCGCGTGTGCTTGCCGCCGCGCATCGCGTCGACGCAGCCACCGCGCGCGCCGAAGCCGCGGCGATGCCGCCGGATCCCACCATCGCGATCAGCCTCGGCGTGCCGATCGATGGCATGGGCGGGACGCCCGTGTCGCTCTCGATCATGCAGGGCATCGCGTGGCTGCTCGCGCATGACGCGATCCGAGATGCCGCGACGCGCGAGCGCGACGTCGCGGCGCGCGAGCTGGTCGCCGCAAGCGTTGAAACCGCTGCGGAAGCGCGGCGCCTCGCCCGTGCGCTCGTCGCCGCGAGGGACATGAGCGCCGCGACACGCACCGCCGCCGAATCGCGCCACGCGCGCATCGCCATCGAGCGCGATCGGTTCGACACGGGCGAGTCTTCGTCTGCGAGTGTGTTCGCGATGGAACGCGAGGCGCTTGCCGCCGACGCGATGCTCGCGGACGCGCTGCTCGAGGAGCATGAGCTCGCGGTGTCGCTCGAATCGCTGCTCGCGGTGACGGAGTTGCCCACGATCGACGCCGTCGCAACCTCGGTCGACACCGTGCCGTCCGCCGATTCGCTCGAGGTCATCCGCGCGCGCGCGGCGGTCGCGCGCGCCGAGGCGATGCTCGCCGGCGCGAGCTCGCCGCTCGGAACCGACGCGCGCGCAGGCGCTGGGTTCTCGCGCGATCTCGAGGACCGCGAGTCGATCACGGGAACGATCGAGCTCGGGCTCCCGATCTTTCGTCGCGCACATGAACTCGACGCGTTGCGCGCGGATGTCGCCGCCGCGCGCGCCGATCTTGCCGAGGCCGAGCGCGTCGCGGCAATCGAGAACGACCACGCCATCGCCCGCGTGAAGGGCGCAAGGGAAAGCGCGGAGTTCGCGCGGCAAGCTGCCGTCGCGGCACGCAACGCACGCAGCACCGTCGAGAACGCGCTCGCCACAGGCGAGTCGTCGCGCGCGGCGGTGACCGAGGCACGCGTGATGGAAGCCGAGACACAGGCGCTCGCCGCCAAGCGACGCATCGAGCTCGCCGCCGCCATCGCGCGGCTCGAGGCGCGCGCAGCACAGAACACCGAATCCGCTGGAGGCACGCGATGAAGCACCAAGCAACCAACCGTTACCCCGCGTCGCGCTTTGTCGCGCGATACGTCGTCCCGATCGCGATCCTCGGCGGCGCAGCCGCGCTGCTCGCCGTCACCGGATGGCGCGCGCTCGAACGCCTGCCTGAGGCGCATGTCACGCCGGTCGCGATCATCGCGTCGAACCGCCCCGCTTCGTCGCGCGCCGATGGCGGACTGCAGGCACCCGGTTGGATCGAGCCCGCGCCGTACGCGGTCGAAGTCCGCGCGCTGCGCGAGGGCGTGGTCGATGACTTCCATGTTCTCGAAGGCACGCGCGTGGCGAAGGGCGATCTGCTCGTGACGCTCGAGCGCCGCGCGCAGGAAGTCGCGGTCGCGAAGGCCGACGCCGAACTTCGCCTCGCCGACGCCGACATCGAGTCGAAGACCGCGGCGGTGCACGCGGCCGAACGCACGCTCGTGCTCACGATCGAGGCCGAACGCGCGGTTCGCAGTGCGGAATCCGCGCTGCACGAGGCCGAAGCGATGCGCGGCAAGCTTGCGTCGGACATCGCCGAAGCCGAGGCGCTCGAAGCCGAGGCCCGCGATGAGCACGAGCGCAAGCTCAAGCTCGTCGAGTCGGGCTCGGCCAGCGCAGGCGAGGCGCGCCGACTCGGCCTGCGCGTCGCGGCGCTTGCGGCGAAGAGCGATTCGCTGCGGCAAGAGCGCCCCGCACGCGAGGCCAAGGTCGTCGCTGCACGAGGCGATCTCGAGGCCGCGCGCACCAAGCGCGCCGAGTTGATCGACGAAACCCGCGCGCGCGACGAGGCAAAGGCGGCGCTGGCCGCAGCCGTCGCGATGCGCGACGCGCGCGCGGCGATGCGCGACGACGCCACGCTCGCGCTCGAACGCAGCGACATCCGCGCACCGCGCGACGGCGTGGTGCTCACGCGACTCGCGCGGCCGGGCTCGCGCGTCGGCGGCGACGCCGAGGCGCTCGTCACGCTGTTCGACCCGAGCAAACTGCAGGTGCGCTGCGATGTCCCGCTCAAGGACGCGGGCAAGCTCGCGATCGGACTCGCCGCCGAGATCCGCGTCGACGCGCTGCCCGACCGCGTGTTCCACGGCAAGGTCGTGCGCATCGTTCCACAGGGCGACATCCAGAAGAACACCGTGCAATGCAAGGTCGAGATCGAAGCGCCCGACGCGGCGCTGCGGCCCGACATGCTCGCGCGCGTGCGCATCGAGGCGAGCGGCGCGGCCGCGACGGCCGCGAAGGGCGAGGCGCTCGCCGTGCCCGCCGACGCGCTGCGCTCGCGCACCGACGACGCAGGCGAACTCATCGTCGCGATGCCCGACGCCGGCGCCGCGCGCACGGAGCTTCGCCGCGTCACGCTCGGTTCCGAACGCGCCAACGGCTGGATCGAGGTCGTCGACGGACTCAACGCCGGCGACCGCGTCGTGCTCGATGGCCCGGTGGGCGCGGGCTCGCGCATCAGGCCGATCGAATCACCCAAGTCCGAACCAGCGACGGGAGACGCACCATGAGCGACTCCACGCCAGGCGCGCGCGAGCCCTTCATCCGCTGCGTCAAGCTCACCAAGGTCTACCGCAAGGGCGACCAGGAGATCGTGCCGCTGCGCGACCTCGACCTCGAGATCGCGCGCGGCAGCTACATCTCGCTCATGGGTCCGTCGGGCTCGGGCAAGACGACGCTGCTCAACCTGCTCGCGGGCATCGACTCGGTGTCGCACGGCGAACTGTGGATCGGCGCGGACAACCTGGCGCAGCTCTCGCGCGACAAGCTCGCGGCGTGGCGCGCGCGCGAGGTCGGCATCATCTTCCAGTCGTACAACCTCGTGCCCGTGCTGACGGCGTTCGAGAATGTCGAGCTACCGCTGCTGCTGCACGGGCTCTCGCGGCGCGAATGCGCGCAGCGCGTCGAACAAGCGCTCGAAACCGTCGGCCTCAGCGACCGCGCGGGGCATTTCCCCAAGCAACTCTCGGGCGGGCAAGAGCAGCGCGTCGCGATCGCCCGCGCGATCGTCGCGAATCCCCCGCTGCTGCTCGCCGACGAGCCGACGGGCGACCTCGACCGAACGAGCGCGGACATGATCCTCGCGCTCCTCGACACGCTCCACCGCGAGCGCGGCTGCACGATCGTGATGGTCACGCACGATCCCGCCGCGGCGGCGCGCGCGGAGATGCAGCTGCATCTCGACAAGGGCCTGATCATCGGCGAAACCCCGCATGCCACCGCGCAGAAGGCGCACGCATGACGCTCCTCCGCGCCGCCATGCTCGCGTTGCGCATGCTTGCGCGCAGCCGGCTTCGCGCCACGCTCGCGGTGCTCGGCATCGCGGTCGCGGTGTTCCTGCTGTGTGCGGAGCGCGCGATGCACGCAGGCGTCGCCGAAGCGACCAGCGCGAACGAGCGCGACACGCGGCTCATCGTGTATCGCGCGAACCGCTTCTGCCCGTTCACCAGCCGCATTCCCGAGCGCTACACCGACGACCTGCTGCGCATCCCCGGCGTGAAGAGCGCCGTTCCCGTGCAGATCATCGTGTCGAACTGCCGCGCGAGCCTCGATGTGATCGTGTTCCGCGGCGTGCGCGCGGCGGACGCGGAGGCGACGCTCGCGCCGCGGCTCAAGTTCATCGCGGGCTCGATGCGCGAATTCCTTGCGCGCGGCGACGGCGCGCTCGTGGGCAGCGCGCTTGCGGATCGCCGGCATCTCAAGGTCGGCGACCTGCTCCGTTCGGCGGGACTCACCGTCACCGTCGCGGGAATCGTCGAGGCCGAAGGCCCGCAGGACCGCAACGCGTGCTTCGTGCAGCTGCCGTTTCTGCAGTCTTCCACTGGCGGCGTGCAAGGCGGCGATGTGACGGAGTTCGAGGTCGAGGTCGACGATCCCGCGCGGCTCACCGAGGTCGCGGCGGCGATCGACGAGCATTTCGCCGCCGACGCCGCGCCGACCTCGACGCGCGCGGAGAAGGCGTTCGTCGCGCGTGCCGCGCAGGACCTCGTGGCGATCGCGCGTTTCGCGGGTTGGCTCGGGCTCGGCGCGCTGGTCGCGGTGTTCGCGCTGGTCGCGAACTCCATCGTGCTTTCGCTCGAAGGCCGCACGCGCGAGATCGCGATCCTGCAGTCGATCGGCTTCAAGGGCGCGCTTGTCGCGTGGACGGTGCTCGTCGAGAGCACGGCGCTCGCGCTGTGCGGCAGCGTCCTCGGCGCGGGCCTCGCCTACGCGGCCCTCGCGTTCGGAAAGTTCGGACTCGGCGCCGAAGGCGTACTCGTCGAGTTCCGCCCGTCGCTCTCGATCTCGCTTGCGGCGGTCGCTGCAGCCGTCGTCGTCGGCATCGCCGCGGGCGCAGTGCCTGCGATCTCCGTCGCACGCCGCTCGATCGTGGAAGGGCTGAAGGCCGCATGATCAAGCGCGTCCGACTCCTTCCGTTTGACTACGCGATCCGCAACCTCGGTCGCTCGCCCAAGCGTCTCGCGCTGGTCGTCGGCGGCAGCATGCTCGTGTCGCTGCTCGTGCTCGGCGCGGTCGCGTTCGCGCGCGGCATGGATCGCGCGCTTTCGTCGAGCGGCCTCGAGACAAACGCGCTCCTCATCGGCTCGGGCAGCGAGGAAAGCGTCGAACGCAGCGAGATTCCGCCGACCACCGCAGGCGTGCTCGCCGCGAGCATCGATGGACTCGAGCTGGTCGCTGGCGTGCCTGCGGTGTCGCCTGAGATCCAGGTCGCGCTGCCCGTTGTCGCCGAAGGCGCAGCGCCCGCGCAGGAATCCGCGCAAGACGCCGCGCCCGCGATCGTGCGTGGCTTCCAATCCGAGGCATTCCTCGTGCATCCGCAGGTGCGGCTGATCGCGGGCCGCTGGCCCGACCGCGGTGCGGACGAAATCGCCGCGGCTCCGGGCGCGCTCGAGCGCTTGCCTGGCACAGCGATCGGCTCGCGCGTCTTGATCGCAGGCGTGCCATTCGAGATCGTCGGCGTGTTCGACGCGCCAGGCACGACGATGCACGGCGAATTCTGGATGCGCCTCGAGCGCGTCGCGCAGCTCACGCAGCGCACGACGCACTCGTACGTCGTCGCCGCGCTCGGCGGCGCGGATTTCGACGACATCGACGCGTTCGCCAGCTCGCGGCTCGACCTCGAGACGGTTGCGATGCGCGAAAGCGACTACTACGCGCGGCTCAGCGATTTCTTCGCGCCGATCCGGCTGCTGGTGATCGTGACCGCGATCCTGATCTCGTCGGGCGGCGTGCTCGGCGGCATCAACGCGATGTACGCGGCGTTCTCGTCGCGCGTGCGCGAGGTCGGCACGCTGCAGGCGCTGGGATTCTCGCGCGCGGCGATCGCGATCTCGCTCATCGTCGAATCGACGGTCGCCTGCGTCGCGGGCGCGCTCGCCGCGTGCCTCGCGGCGACACTCGCGCTCGACGGCGTCGCGATCCACTTCTCGATGGGCTCGTTCGGCCTGCATGTCGACGCACCTGCGATCGCGGCCGCGCTTGCTGCAGGCATCCTGCTTGGAATCGTGGGCGCGTTGCCCGCGATCGTCCGCTGCCTTTCACTTCCGATTCCTTCCGCGCTACGCTCGTAGCGCCTGCCTCTCACGGAGACCACCATGCTCTCGACCATCGCCTCGATCATCATCATGCTCGCCCCGCCCGCGACTGCTGCGGACACGCCGAGGATCCCCGACGCGGTGTTCGTGGTCGAGAAACCGAAGGACTCCAAAGGCGAGGACGCGAAGAGCGTCGCCGAGGTCCGCAAGACCGCGAAGAAAGGCGACACCGTCGTGATCGCCGCGAAGATCGGCGGCCGCGCCGAGCCGTTCGTCAAGAACCGCGCGATGTTCATGGTCGCCGACCGCAGCCTCAAGAGCTGCGACCAGACGCCCGACGATCCGTGCAAGACGCCGTGGGACTACTGCTGCGAGCCGCCGGAATCGAAGAAGGTCAACATGATGACCGTGCAGTTCGTCGGCGACGACGGCAAGCCGCTCAAGGTCGGCGCGCGCTCGACCGGCGGGCTCGAGCCGCTGGCGTTGATCGTGTTCGAAGGCACGGTCGCCGAGATCGACGACAAGGGCACGTTCGTGGTCAACGCGAAGAAGGTGTTCGTCGAGAAGCCCGCCAAGTAACCGCGCACGCCGCGCTACATTGCGCGGATGTCCTCCAGCGAACCGCTCTTTCTCGGCATCGACATCGGAACCACGGGAACCAAGTGCGTCGTGATCGACGCGCGCGGCGCTGTGCTCGGCGACGCGACGGCCGAGCATCCCGTGTCGTATCCCAAGCCGGGCTGGAGCGAGCAGAATCCCGAGGACTGGTGGCGCTCGACCGTCGCGGCGGCCAAGCAGGCCATCGCGCAAGCCGCGGCTCATGCGCCAAGCGCCGCCGCGCGCGTCGAGGCGATCGGCCTCTCGGGCCAGATGCACGGACTCGTCGCGCTCGACGCAGCGGGCGCCGTCGTGCGGCCCGCGATCCTGTGGAACGACTCGCGCAGCGCCGCGATCTGCGACGCGCTGCAGACGCGCGAGCCCGGCCTCGCGACCTTGCTGCGCACGACGGGAAACCGCGTGTTTCCTGGCTTCCAGGCGCCCAAGCTGCTGTGGATGCGCGAGCACGAGCCCGCGGCCTTCGCGCGCACCGCGAAGGCGCTGCTGCCCAAGGACTGGCTGCGCTACCGCCTTTCGGGCGCGTTCATGGCCGAACCGAGCGACGCGTCGGGCACCGCGGTGTTCGATTGCGCCAAGCGCGCGTGGTCGAGCGAGATGCTCGACATCATGCGCCTGCCGCGCGCGATGTTTCCTGATGTCGCGGAGTCGCCCGTGCTCTCGACGCGACTGTCCGACGGCGCCGCGCGCGAACTCGGCCTGCGCGCAGGCATCGGCATCGCGGGCGGCGCGGGCGACCAGGCTGCGGCCGCGGTCGGCAGCGGCATCGTCGCCGAGGGCACGGTCTCGTGCTGCATCGGCACTTCGGGCGTCGTCTTCGCCGCGAGCAACGCATGGCGCGCGACGCCCAACGGCGAGCTGCACGCGTTCTGCCACGCGGTGCCGAATCGCTGGCACTTCATGGGCGTGATGCTCAGCGCGGGTGGTTCGCTGCGCTGGTTCCGCGACACGCTCGCGCAGGACGCGATCGCCGAGGCAAAGTCGCGCGGCATCGACGCGTACGACGTCCTCGCCGAGCGCGCGGCGCGCGTGGCGATCGGCAGCGACGGACTCGTGTTTCTCCCCTACCTCACCGGCGAGCGCTGCCCGATTCCGGATCCCGCGATTCGCGGCGGTTTCGCGGGGCTCGACATCTCGCACGGCCGCGACCATCTCGCGCGCGCGGCGTTCGAGGGCATCACCGCGGGCCTCGCGGGCAACGTCGATCTCATGCGCAAGCTCGGCGTGGGCGTGCACGAAGTGCGCCTCTCGGGCGGCGGCGCGAAGAGCCCGTTCTGGCGCACGATGTGCGCGGACATGTTCGACGCGTCGGTCACGCTCCTCGCGTCCGACGCGAGCGGCGCGTTTGGCGTGGCGCTGCTCGCTGCGGTCGGCTCGGGCGTGTTTGCCTCGGTCGATGCCGCGTGCGCGGCGACCGTGCGCACGCGCGACGCGCTCGCGCCTGACGCCGCGCGCACGCGCGCCTACGCCAGCGTGAAATCCCGCGCGAACACTGCCGCCGACCGCGCGCTGCGCGTGACGCAGTAACATCGCGCTTCGCAAGCACGGCAGCAGCAGCAGCAGAACACCATGACGATCCTCGTCACCATCCTCCGCTACCTCGTCGCGATCGTCGGCATGGGCATCGTCGCGTTCATCGCGTGGAAGCTCGTCAATCGCCAGGAAGCGAAGGACGCCGAGTTCCAGAAGAAGCTCGACGACGACGACGCACGCGCCGCGAAGGGGCGGTTTGGTCCACCGCCCAAAATGTGAACTTGCGGTGTGATGTTGCGGGTGATTTTGCACGCGAAACCGCGCGCCCGCGCCGCTCAGAACTTCGCAATCAACCGCGGATAGACCAGCGCTTCCCACTGGCTCTTCATGTTGTCGCCAGGGCACTCGGTCGGCGAGAGTTCGCAGTGCATGAACACGCCGACTTCCTTCGAGCGCACGCCACCGGCGGACTTCTGCTTGGGCACGCGGTGCTTCTTCTGCAGGTCCATCACGAACTTCTGCGTGGTGGCGATCTGCGCGGCGGTCGGCCGCTGCAACTCGAAGTTGCCGAGCAGCATGACGCCCACGTTGCCCGTGCGGTTGTCGACGCCCTTCCAGTCGCGCACGTGCTTGCCGAGGTACTTGATGTCACGCGCGGCCCAGACGCGGCCCGCGGGATCGATCACGTAGTGGTACGCGATGTCCTTGTGGCCCTCGCCCATCTCGCCGTTGAGGACGTGGTTGAGCTCTTCCTTGACATCGGCGACGCCGGTGTCGGTGAACTTGTAGGGATTGCCCGTGTGATGGATCGTGATCTTGCGGACGGTGCCGATCGGCTCCATCTCCGAGACGTTCGGGCACACGCGCGTCCACGCGCTGCGCGGGATCACGCGGCCGTCGTAGGTCGCGGGGATCGGACCGCCCGACGCGAGCATGGGCTTGTCGGCGGGCTTGACGACCGCGTTCTTGGGCGCGGTCGCAGCCTGCACGGCGGGCGGGATCGGCGCGACAGGTTGCGCCCACTTCTGCGGCGGGAGCTGGCCGTCGGCGGTCCAGAGTCCCGACGGCATGCGCGACGATTCGCCGCCGCGCGCGACCATGCGGCTCGTCGATTCCGACGCGCACGCGGCCAGGAACCCGAGGCTCGCGAGCACGAAGCCACGGCGCGCGATCTGCGCGTTGGTGATCGAACCCGGAACGGATTCGGGATCAGCGTTGTGGTTGCCGTGGTCGTGGGACATGTCGTTCTCCGTTGCTCAGTTCCCGCTCAGCTCATGCTCGCAAAGTGCGGGCGAAGATCGGCAAAACGCGCGGCTGCGGCGCAGAAACTCCCGCCGCGCAATCGCTCGGCTCACGCACGCAGCTGGTGCCGCAGCGTCGACACCCTCGGCTGCAGGTTCCGCCCCGGGCAGAGCGTGTCGGCGTCGGGCCACTCGCGGTGGGTGTACAGCTGGCCTTCCCGCACGCCGTAGACGCGGCGGAGGTCGACGATCACGCGCCGCAGGGTCTGGATCTGCGCCGCCGTCGGCTTCTGCTCCTCGAAGTTGCCCATCACGAGGACACCGATGTTGCCCTCGTTGTGGTTCTTGACGTGCGCGCCCTGCCAGCGGATCGAACGGCCCTGCCAGAGGACGCCCGATCGGTCGATGACCAGGTGGTAGCCGATGTCGCCCCAGCCGCGGGCGAGGTGGCCGACGCGATAGCGCTCGATGCGCTCTGCCATCGCCCGCTGGTCGGTGCTCCAGATCAGCTGGTCGAGGCCGTCGTGATGGACGGTGATGGTCGTCACCGGCAGCATCGGATTGACCAGCGCCTTGATCGGCGGCGCCTTGGCCCACAGGAAGCGCGGCTTGGCCCACGGGAGCGCGGCCTCGCCGATGGGGTTGAACTGGGGGCCGGTCGCGGTGACCTGCTGGGCGTCAGCCTTGGCAGGCTCCGTCGTCGCGGGCTCCGGCTTGGCGACGGGCGCCGAAAACACAACCTGCGGCGCTGGCTCGGGCGGCGGCGCCCACTCGCCCTGAGGGAGCTTGGCCAGGGGACGCTTGGCCAGGGGCTTCGCGGTACCCGCGCAGGCGGCCAGCGCGAGCGACAACCCCACGAACGCGCGCCGCGACACCGTGGCGAACTCGCCGCGCTGCACCGCCGAAGCGAGCATTTCCGCGGGCGAAACCATGCCCTGGGTGCGAAGCGGATCCGGCGACGGATCGCTTGGTTCCCGCTGCAATGATGATGAGGAGCCAGTCTGCATCGACTCTCTCCGACGGGGCGCCAGTCCGTGGCACGCGTGCGTTTGAACCCGCGCGCGGCTCCGGCGTGAGCCTCGCGAGCGGGCACGGAGTGTAGGTCCCGCGCGGGTCGCGGCGCGCGTTGCTGCGGCGGGAACAGGCGGATTTCCGAGGCAAGTCGAGCGCCGGCCGAGCGCCTGTCGGGGAGCCCGCCCGCCGTCGGTTTCGACCCCAAGATCGGGCCTCGTTTCGACCCCGATTTCAACCCCGTTTGTCCGCCCGAAACAGCGCGGAAAACCCGCGTTTCTGCTAGGATTCCAGACTCCCGATCGGGCGTTCGGAAGACCTTGCCAGCAGAGGGTTTCGCCCGACCTTTCGACCGATCGGAGAACCCTTCCGGAACCAGCCTCCGGAGCCACTCGCCGCGCGCGAAGTCTGAAGCCACCGATGAGCGAAACCACCCAGGTCAAAGATCCCGCGAAGGACGCCGCCGCGCTCCCCGCCGACGCCGCGAACTACACCTCCGATTCGATCCAGGTGCTCGAGGGCCTCGAGGCGATCCGCAAGCGCCCCGGCATGTACGTCGGCGGCACGGGCCTCAACGCACTGCATCACCTCGTGTACGAGTGCGTCGACAACGCGATCGACGAGGTCATGGCTGGCTACGCGACGACCGTCACCGTGCGCATCGGCGTCGATGGCTCCTGCACCGTGATCGACGACGGCCGCGGCATGCCCGTCGACCCGATGAAGCACGACAACCCGACCATCAACGGCCGCCCCGCGGTCGAGGTGATCCTGACCGAGGTGCACGCCGGCGGAAAGTTCGGCGACAACGCGTACAAGGTCTCGGGCGGCCTGCACGGCGTCGGCATCAAGTGCGTCAACGCGCTCAGCGAGTGGACCGAGGTCGAGGTCTACAAGCAGGAGAAGACCTATCACATCGGCTTCTCGCGCGGCGACGTGACCAAGAAGCTCCACGTCGTCGAGACGCTCGAGAAGTCGGCCGCGACGGAGAAGCGCACGGGCACGCGCATCTCGTTCCTGCCCGATCCGCAGATCTTTCCCGACACCGAATTCCGCTACGAAACGCTGGAAAATCGCCTGCGCGAGCTGGGGTTCCTCAACCCCGGCGTCAAGATCCGCCTGATCGACGAGCGCGTCGACGCGAGCGGCCAGCGCCGCGACATCACCTTCCACAGCCCCGATGGCATCGGAGGCTACGTCGCGTGGCGCAACGAGCAGAAGACGATCCAGAGCCCGGTGATCTCGTTCTCCGCCGACGACGATGCGCAGTCGCTGCACGTCGACTTCGCGATGCAGTACGTGGATTCCAACGCAGAGCTCACGCTCGCGTTCGGCAACAACATCCCCAACCGCGACGGCGGCACGCACATCCAGGGCTTCAAGAGCGCGCTCACGCGCGTGGTCAACGGCTACGCGCGCAAGAACAACCTGCTCAAGGACCTCGTCCCGTCGGGCGACGACCTGCGCGAAGGCCTCGTGACCGTGGTGAGCGTCAAGCTCCCCAACCCGCAGTTCAACAACCAGACCAAGGAGAAGCTCCTCAACCCCGAGGTCGAGGGCTTCGTCTCCAACGCGCTCGGCGAGAAGCTCACCGCGTGGCTCGAGCAGCATCCGAAGGACGCGCGCGAGATCTGCATGCGCGCCGTGCTCGCGGCGCAGGCACGCGAGGCCGCGCGCAAGGCGCGCGAGCTCATCAAGCGCAAGGGCGCGCTCGATTCGGGCGGCATGCCGCACAAGCTGAGCGACTGCTCGTCGGACGACGTCGAGAAGACCGAGCTCTTCATCGTCGAGGGTGACTCCGCAGGTGGATCCGCCAAGGGCGGCCGCGACCACGTGCACCAGGCGATCCTTCCGCTGCGCGGCAAGCTGCTCAACGTCGAGAAGGCGCGCCTCGACAAGGTGCTCGGCTTCGAGGAAATCCGCATCCTCATCCAGGCGCTGCAGTGCGGCATCGGCGAGGACTTCGACATCTCCAAGCTGCGCTACGGCCGCGTCATCATCATGACCGACGCCGATGTCGACGGCTCGCACATCCGCACGCTGCTGCTCACGTTCCTGTTCCGGCAGATGCCCGAGCTCGTGCGCCAGGGCAAGATCTTCATCGCGCAGCCGCCGCTGTACCAGATCGTGCGCGGCAAGCAGGCGACGTACGTGCTCAACGACAAGCGCATGAACGAGAACCTCGTCGACCTCGCGCTCGCGCATGCGACCTTCGCGGTGCGCAACGCCGAGACCGGCGAGATCGAGCAGCGCATCCAGGGCGACGAGATCCGCCGCATGGTGCGCGCGCTCGAGCGGCTCGAGGAGCTCGTCACCGTGTCGCAGCGCCGCGGCATTCCGTTCACCAAGCTGCTCGCGATGCGCGCGCACGACCCGAGCGGCAAGTCGCATCTGCCCACGTGGCACCTTGCGTGGGCCGAGGGCGACCTGCTGTTCTTTGCCGAGGACGACGCGCGCGCCGCGGTCGCGAAGCACGACCTCGTGCTCGACGACCTGGTCACGCCCGACTCGAAGGTCGACCGCCGCCGCGTGGCGAGCCTGCGCGAGCTGCATGAGAACCGCGAGATCGAGCGCATCATCGGCCAGCTCGGCCAGTGGCACATCGCCATCTCCGACTGGGACCGCGTGCAGGTCGAGACCGTCACCGGCGAGAAGGAACCGACGCGCTACGCGTGGCTCATCGACGGCGGAAAGACCGCGAAACCCGCGGAAAACGGCGCATCCGACGACGGCGAAGAGAAGTCGTCCAGCAGCGGCAAGAAGCGCGACAGCGGCATCATCGAGGCGGCCAGCGTGCCGTCGATCGTGCGCGGCCTGCTCGAAGTCGGCCGCCGCGGCATCGAGGTCAAGCGCTTCAAGGGCCTGGGCGAGATGGAGCCCGAGCAGCTGTGGGAGACCACGATGGACCAGTCGCGCCGCACGCTCGTGCGCGTGACGCTCGAGAGCGCGAGCGAGGCCGACGCGCTGTTCACCGTGCTGATGGGCGAGGACGTCGAGCGACGCCGCGCGTACATCGAGAAGCACGCGCTCGAGGTGAAGAACCTCGATGTGTGAGTGGCGAGCGGCCGGTCGTGAATGCCAACATCAACCGTGAATGCCCACAACAACCGTGAATGCCCGCAGGCGTGAGCCTGCGGAACGGGTTGTGTCGCAGTTCACACGGATCGACTCCCACGTCCAGCGTGCCGCAGGCTTCCGCCTGCGGGCATTCGTGCAAAAACACGCAGGCCCCGCGCGTCGCGCGGGGCCTGTGTGATTCAATCAGTCGCCGGCTTCTTCGCCGCGCGAATCAGCCCTTCTTGGCAGCGCCCCGTACTTCGGCCTTGGCAAGCAGCTCGTCGATCGTCTTGCGGATCTCGTCTTCGTTCGACGGATGCATGCCGACCTTGTAGACCTTGCCGTCCTGGTCGAGGATCGCGACGAACGGAATGCCGCGGATGCCGAAGTCGGGGTTGAACACGTCCTCCTCGGTCAGCGCGACGGTCCAGGTCACGCCCATGTCCTTCATGAACGCGAGGAGCTCGGTCTTCTCCTTCGCGGTGTCGCCTTCGCACTGCACGCGATCGCGCTTCTGGTGCGCGACCATGCCCTGGATGCTGGTGATGCCGATGATCTCGACCTTGTCGGCCGGGTAGTTCTTCCGCATCTCCGCGACCTTGGGGAAGCTGCCGACGCACGGCCCGCACCACGTGGCCCAGAAGTCGAGCACGACGACCTTGCCCTTGAGCTCGGAGATGTCCTTCCACGGCGTGCTGCCGTCGGCGTGCTTGACCCAGTCGTAGTGCATCGACGGGACGGGGTAGCCCACGAGCTCGCCGCGCGCGGCGGCGCCGTTGAGCACCTTCGCGACGCGCTCGAGCATCTTCCTCTCGCGCGGATCGGTCGCGGTCTTGAGCTTGGCATCGACGCCTGCGAGCACCACGGCGCGCACGGCGGTGGCCTTCTCCTTGCTGAGCGCCTTGTTGGCGATCTTGAGGTAGCCCTCGCCGCTCGCGATGACCGCGGTCGGCGCATCGGGCGTGAAGCGCGTGGCGAGCTTCTCGATCAGCGCGGCGCGCTTGGCGAGTTCTTCCGCGGGCGCGTCGGCGAGCATCTGGAACACCATGCCGCCTTCTTCGGTGGCGATGCCATCGATGAACGCAGGGTGGTCGAGCAGCGCAACGGTCGAGGTCGAGCCGCCCTCGCGGTCGGCGAGCATCGCGCTCTGCACGGCGGCCTTGAAGCCCTCGACGGTCGGCTGCTTGGCCTTGTCGGCGAGGATCTTCTGCATCGCGCCGCGCGCCTTGGGCGACATCTGCACGAGCTGCTCGATCGCGGCCATCTGCTCGGGGCTGAGCTTGGCGAGATCGAGATCGGCGATCGCCGCATCGGCCTGCGCCGCGACGTCTTCCTGGATCTTCTTCATCTCGGCTTCGGTGGGGTTCTCGAGCTTGCCGTACTTCTCCTGCAGCGCGGTGAAGAGCTTCTCGACGCGCTGCTGCAGTTCTTCGGGAGTCGGCGACTTCGCGGCGGGCGCGGTCTGCGCGCTCTTGGCGGCGGGCGCCTGCGGTGCGGCCGCGGGCTTGGGATCATCGGCGACGAGGGCGAGTACGAGCGGAAGTACGGTCAATGCGAGCATGGGAATCTCCTGTGCGCCGCACGGTATCCGCGATTTCGCGAGTGCGAACGATGAACTGCGAAGAAATCAGCGGCCGGGTTGAGCAGTTGGGTTCAGCACTTGAGTTCAGCACGTGAGTTCAACACGTGAGTTCAGCACTTGGGCTCAACCATCGACCGCGCCAGCCTCGGCGAACCCGCGGCGACGCAGGCTGCACGCATCGCACCGACCGCACGGCCCGCCCGCGGGCGTCGGGTCGTAGCACGAGATCGTGCGCGCGACGGGCACGCCGAGCTCGAGCGCGAGCTTGACGATGCCGGCCTTCGACAGTTCCTGCAGCGGCGTGTGGATCTTGAGCCGCGCGCCTTCCTCGGTGGCCGCCGCGGTCGCGAGGTTCGCGAGCCGCTCGAATGCCGCGATGAACTCGGGCCGGCAGTCGGGGTAGCCCGAGTAGTCGATGGCGTTCACGCCGATCGCGATGTCGCTCGAGCCGATCGTCTCGGCGTAGGCGAGCGCGAACGAGAGGAAGATCGTGTTGCGCGCGGGCACGTAGGTGATCGGCACGCCGTGCGCGATCGACGAGTCGTCGCGGTCCTTGGGCACGGCGATGTCGGCGGTGAGCGCGCTGCCGCCGAACGCGCGCAGGTCGATCTCGGCGACCTTGTGCTCGACGGCGCCGAGCGACTTGGCGAGCTCGGCCGCGCGCGTGAGCTCGACGCCGTGGCGCTGGCCGTAGGAAAAGCTCAGCGCGTGGCAGGCGTAGCCCTCGCGGCGCATCCATGCGAGCACGGTCGCGCTGTCGAGGCCGCCGGAGAGAAGGACAACTGCGCGTTTCATACGGGAAATCCAGCGGTTTCAGCGCGGGTCAGACCGGGCTCGGCACGCTCTCGAGCAGGCGCTGCATGATGCGGCGCGTGGTGAGCGTGTCGCCCTGGTGCATGTAGGTGCGGCTGATCACGCGGTGCGCGCACACGGGCAGCACGTTCGACACGATGTCGTCGGGCACGCAGTAGTCGCGGCCGGCGACGAACGCCGTCGCGCGCGCGGCCGCCGCGAGCGCGAGCGCGCCGCGCGGCGAGATGCCGACCTGCAGGTCCTCGCTGTTTCGCGTGGCGGTCGCGATCGCGATGATGTAGTCGACGAGTCCCTGGTCCATGCGCACGGCGTCGGCCTTGCGCTGGAGCTCGAGCACTTCCTCGGCGCCCATCGCGGGCTTGAGCTCGGGCAGCGTCGAGCGCGCGGGCTGCTTGAGCAGGATGCGCGCCTCGTCGTCGGGCGACGGATAGCCGAGCGAAAGCCGCATGAGGAAGCGGTCGAGCTGGTTCTCCGGCAGGAAGTACGTGCCCTCGAACTCGTAGGGATTCTGCGTCGCCACCACGAGGAAAGGCTGCGGCAGGTGATAGACGTGGCCTTCGGCCGAGACCGTGCCGTCGCTCATCGCCTCGAGCATGGCCGACTGCGTGCGCGGCGTGGTGCGGTTGATCTCGTCCGCGAGCACGACGTTCGCGAAGATCGGTCCCTGGCGGAACTCGAATGTGCCCGCGTCCTGGCGATAGATGCTGGTGCCCGTCACGTCGGACGGCAGCAGGTCGGGCGTGCACTGGATGCGCGTGAAACTGCAGCGAATCGAACGCGCGAGCGCGTTGGCAAGCACGGTCTTGCCGACGCCCGGCACGTCCTCGATGAGCACATGTCCGCGCGCGAGCAGACAGACGATCAGGCGGTCGACCGCCTGGACGTTCCCCATGTACACGGAGACGATGTTCGATCGGAGTGCCTCGATCCTGTCCTGCATTCGGGCGAGTGTAACGGCTTGCCTTCGCGTCGATGGCGCGACACACTACGACGATGGAGAGCCCGATCATCCGCAAGACGCTGCTGTGCGCGAAGTGCGGCTACGACCTCGAGGGTCTCCCCGCGCGGGGCAACTGCCCCGAGTGCGGCACGCAGATCGTCGAATCGCTGGCGGCGCGGCTCGATCCCGAAGCCGAGCGGTTTGCGGAGCAGCTCGCCGGCCGGGCCGGCGCGCGCGCCGACCACATGCGCCTCGCGTGGGCGCTCTTCCTCGCGAGCCTGGGCGAGCTCCTCGGCTGCGCGATCGTGGTGGCGCCCGCGCTCTCGTTCGCGGCGACCTGGACGCGCATTCCTGCATGGCTCGCACCTGGTCTTGACGGAATCCGCGCGGTTGCGCCGTATGTCGCGCTCGTCGGCGCGGCGATCGGCTGCGTGGCGACGCTCGGCGTCCTGCCCTGGCGGCGCGATCGCGATGTGGTCCGCGCCCGCATCCTCGGCGGCGGCGGGTTTGCGCTGTGGACGGTCGCGGCACTCATGGCGCCCTCGCCGATCGTCGCGGCCAGCGCGCTGCTGCCCGCGAGCATGGCGATCATCGGCCTCGCGCCGATCCTTCGCGCGCTCGCCCCCAACTCGCGGCACTACCGAACGGCTCGGCACGCGACCCAGACCACGCGCGACCTGCTCTTTGCGGCGGCGCTGGCGGGGATCGCGGGGTTCGTCGCCCAGATCCTCGCCCTCCAGAAGGAAGCCGACCTCGCCCCCTACTTCGCCGTCGCGGCGGGCGCGAGCGCGATGCTGTTCGTCGTCGGGATCGCCTACCGGGCGGTCAACGCGCTGTGGATCCTGCGCGCGATCCGTCGGCCCGCGCCGACGGTTGCCGAGGTTCTGGATCGTTAAAGGCGCGGCCTGGATGGCCATGGGCGCGGCGCGGATCATCACGGGCGCGGCGCGGCACTCGAGACACGCGAGCAGGTCTGCCATTACGGCAGCAGCATGTGAAAGGCGTCACGAAGTGTCAGGGATCCCGCCCGCCCAGAGGCTGGTCGCCCGCCACCTAAGTTTCTCTTTCCCATGACATTGCGTTCCAATTCAAGCACCGATCCCGTCACGCGGGGTCGACCGGGGCCCGAGCCCGGGCTGGTACAGGCTTTGTAATGGGCGCGACCCCTCGCGGTTCGCCGCGAGGGCCGTTGAGAGTGTTTCGCAACACACGCCAATCCGCTCATCCCGCAGATCGCTTTCGCACTGCACACACGAGATCTGGAGACCGACACGATGTCCGCCAAGGAACTTTCCTTCGAAAACGATGCCCGCAAGAGCCTGCTCGCCGGCGTTGAGAAGCTCGCCGCCGCTGTGAAGAGCACCCTCGGCCCCCGCGGCCGCAACGCCGTGCTCGACAAGAGCTGGGGCGGCCCGACCGTCACCAAGGACGGCGTGTCCGTCGCCGAAGAGATCGAGCTCCGCGACAAGGTGGAGAACATGGGCGCCAAGCTCGTGAAGGAAGCCGCCTCGAAGACCTCCGACGACGCGGGCGACGGCACCACCACCGCCACCGTCCTCGCCGAGGCGCTCATCAAGGCCGGCTACCGCCAGATCACCGCTGGCGCCGACCCGAACTCCCTCGTCCGCGGCATGAAGAAGGCCGTGACCGCCGTCGCCGAGAAGATCGGCGAGAGCGCGCGTCCGGTCGACAAGGTCGCCGGCGGCGTCGGCGCGGTCGCCACGATCAGCGCCAACAACGACCCCGTCGTGGGCAAGATCATGGCCGAGGCGTTCGCCAAGGTCGGCAAGGACGGCGTCATCACCGTCGAGGAAGGCAAGAGCCGCGAGACCGAGATCACGGTCGTCGAGGGCATGCAGTTCGACCGCGGCTACCTGAGCCCGAACTTCGCGACCAACACCGAGCAGATGGTGTGCGAGTTCAACAAGCCGCTCGTCCTCGTGTACGAGGACAAGATCGACTCGCTCGCCAAGTTCGTGCCCTTCCTCGAGAAGGTCATGGAGTCGAAGAAGCCGCTGCTCATCATCGCCGAGGACGTGACGGGCGAGGCGCTCAGCGCGCTCGTGATCAACAAGCTCCGCGGCGTGCTCAATGTCTGCGCGGTCAAGGCGCCGGGCTACGGCGACCGCCGCAAGGCCATGCTCGAGGACATCGCGATCCTCTGCGGCGGCAAGGCGATCATGAAGGACCTCGGCATCGACCTCGACAAGGTCACGATCAAGGACCTCGGCCAGGCCAAGAAGATCGTCATCGACGGCGACAACACCACCATCATCGAGGGCGCCGGCAGCACCTCCGCGATCAAGGGCCGTTGCGAGGAGCTGCGCGCCGACATCGCGCGCACCGACTCGAGCTACGACCGTGAGAAGCTCCAGGAGCGTCTCGCCAAGCTCGCGGGCGGCGTCGCCCAGATCAATGTCGGCGCCTCCAGCGAGGCCGAGCTCAAGGAGAAGAAGGCGCGCGTCGAGGACGCGCTCCACGCGACCCGCGCTGCTGTGGCCGAAGGCGTCGTCGCCGGCGGCGGCACCAGCTACATCCGCGCGCTGCCCGTGCTCGACAAGGTCCGCAAGGCCGCGGTCAGCGACGATGAGCGCGCCGGCGTCGACGCGGTCGCCGAGGCGCTCTGCGTCCCGCTCCGCACGATCGCGGAAAACGCGGGCGAAAAGGGCACCGTCGTCGTCTCCAAGGTCAAGGAGATGAAGGGCGACGAGGGCTTCAACGCGCTCACGCTCGAGTACGGCGACCTGCTCAAGCAGGGCGTCATCACCCCCGCCAAGGTCGACCGCACCGCGCTGCAGAACGCGGCCAGCGTCGCCGGCCTCATCCTCACCTGCGACTGCGCCGTCTCCATCAAGCCGGAGCCGAAGGGCGAGCCGCACGACGATCACCACCAGCACGACCACGGTATGGGCGGCATGGGTGGCATGGGTGGCATGGGCATGTAAGCCCGTCCGCTCGTCGCCCGTCCACGCATCGCTCCGAACACTTCACCAAACCTTCCTCCTCACGAGATTCCAACCATGTCCGTCCGTCCTCTCGAAGACCGCATTCTCATCAAGCCCACCGAGCCCGAGACCAAGACCGCGAGCGGTCTCTTCCTGCCTGAGAGCGCCAAGGAGCGCCCGATGCAGGGCACCGTCGTCGCCACTGGCCCGGGCCTCCTCCTCGACAACGGCGAGCGCGCTCCCGTGTCGGTCAAGAAGGGCGACACCGTCGTGTTCGGCAAGTACGCCGGCACCGAGATCGAGATCAAGAACACCACCCACGTGATCATGCGCGAGAGCGAACTGCTCGGCGTCATGGGCAAGTGACGCGCAACCCGAAAGGCTACGAACATGGCAAACAAGCAAATGAAGTTTGATGCTGCGGCGCGCGCTGAACTCAAGCGCGGCGTCGACCAGCTCGTGCAGGCGGTCGCCGTCACGATGGGCCCGGTCGGGCACAACGTGATGTTCAGCAAGACCTACGGCGGACCGTCGATCACCAAGGACGGCGTCACCGTCGCCAAGGAAGTCGACCTCCCGTCTCCGTTCGAGAACATGGGCGCCAAGATGGTCCAGCAGGTCGCCAAGAAGACGGCCGACATGGCCGGCGACGGCACCACCTGCGCGACCGTCCTCGCGGGCGCGATCTTCAACGGCGGCCTCAAGCACATCGCTGCGGGCGCGAACGCCGTGGCCGTGCAGCGCGGCATCAACGCCGCGGCCCAGGCCGGCGCCGACGCGATCGCCGCGATGGCGCAGAAGTGCAAGGGCAAGTCCGACCTCGAGAAGGTCGCGACCGTCTCCGCCAACCACGACTCCGCGATCGGCAAGCTCATCGCCGAGGCGATCGACAAGGTCGGCGCCACGGGCGTGTGCGAGATCGAGGAAGGCAAGACCGCCGAGACCACGCTCTCCTACGTCGAGGGCATGTCCTTCGACAAGGGCTACCTCTCGCCGTACTTCATGACCGATCCCAAGCGCGGCGAGTGCGTGCTTGAGAACCCGCTCATCCTCATCTGCGAGAAGAAGCTCAACAACCTCGCCGAGCTCCTCCCGCTCCTGAACAAGGTCGCGACGACGGGCAAGTCGCTGCTCGTGATCGCCGAGGACGTCGAGGCCGAGGCGCTCGCTGCGCTGGTCGTCAACCGTCTCCGCGGCGTGCTCAACGTGTGCGCCGTCAAGGCTCCCGGCTTCGGCGACCGCCGCAAGGCGATGCTCGCCGACATCGGCGTGCTCACCGCGGGCGTGTTCGTGGCCGAGGACCTCGGCCGCAGCATCGAGGAGATCGAAGTCAACGAGCTCGGCAGCGCCAAGAAGGTCGTGATCTCGAAGGACGAGACCACCATCGTCCAGGGCGCGGGCAAGACCAAGGATGTGCAGGCGCGCGCCGAGCAGATCAAGGTCCAGATCGAGCGCACCACCAGCGACTACGACCGCGAGAAGCTCCAGGAGCGCCTCGCCAAGATGGTCTCGGGCGTTGCGATCATCTCCGTCGGCGGCACCACCGAGGTGGCGATGAAGGAGACCAAGGACCGCGTCGACGACGCGCTCCACGCGACCCGCGCGGCCGCGAAGGAAGGCTACGTTCCCGGCGGCGGCGTCGCGCTCGTGCGCGCGGTCGACGCAGTCAACGACGCCAAGAAGAAGGCCAAGGGCGACGAGAAGTACGGCTTCGACATCGTGGCCATCGCCATGACGCGTCCGTGCGAGCAGATCGCCGTGAACGCCGGCTTCGACGGCGACCTCGTGGTCGAGAAGATCCGCGAGTCGAAGACGAACGTCGGCTTCAACGCCGCGACCGGCGCGTACGAGGACCTCGTCAAGTCGGGCATCATCGACCCGGCGCTCGTGATGAAGACCGCGCTTCTCAACGCGGCCAGCGTCGCGGGCCTCATGCTCACGACCGACGTGATCGTGACCGAGCTCAAGGACGAGACCGAGCCCGTCGAAGGCGCCATCGTCTGACGAGTTGAAGTGAGAACCCCACGCCCGCACGCGGGAAACCGCGTGCGGGCGCTTGCCAGGCAGACAGACAGCCCGACGGTCAGCCCGACGAACGGAACGCGCATGCCGCAGACACGCTGTTACTACGAGATCCTGTCGGTGGAGAAGACGTCGTCGCAGGACGACATCAAGCGGTCCTATCGCCGGCTGGCGATGAAGTGGCATCCCGACCGCAATCCCGACAATCCCGACGCGGAGACGGAGTTCAAGGCGTGCGCGGAGGCGTACGAGGTGCTGTCGGATCCCGAGCGGCGCCAGCTCTACGACCGTCACGGTCACGCGGGTCTGCGGCAGAATCCCGTGCACGACTTCCGCACGCGCGACGTCAACGACATCTTCTCGATGTTCAACGACATCTTTGGCCAGCAGGCCGGCGGGCGCGCGCAGCGTGGTTCGGCGCGCGGCTACGACCTCGAGACGGAGATCGAGATCGAGCTCGAGGAGGCCTACAAGGGCTGCGAGCGCGAGGTCGAGTTCAAGCGCCTCGACGTGTGCGAGCCGTGCAGCGGCTCGGGCGCCAAGCCGGGCTCCAAGCCCGCGCAGTGCCCGACGTGCGGCGGCCAGGGACAGGTCGCGCAGACGGGTTTCGGCGGGATGTTCCGCATGGTCACCACCTGCCCCGAGTGCCGCGGTCGACGCAACATCATCAAGGACAAGTGCGACAAGTGCCGCGGTCAGGGTCGCGTCGCCACCAAGCGCAAGCTCGGCGTGCGCGTGCCTGCGGGCATCGAGGATGGCCAGATCATCCGGCTCGCTGGCGAAGGCGAGCCGCCGCCGCCCGAGGTCAGCGCAGAGGGCAAGGGTCCTCGCGGAGATCTCCATGTGGTCGTGCGGGTGGCCGAGCACGAACGATTCGAGCGGCGCGGCACGGATCTCGTGACCGTGCAGCCGATGGCGTTCGCGCAGGCGGCGCTCGGCGCGAAGGTCAAGGTCAAGGGCATCGACGACAGCGAGCACGACCTCGAGATCCCCGCGGGCAGCCAGCACGGCGAGGTCGTCGTGATCGAGCGCGGCGGCATGACGCCGCTCCAGTCGAAGGAACGCGGCGACCTGCACGTCGTGCTGCAGCTGGTCGTGCCGAAGAAGCTCACCGACGACCAGCGCAAGCTGCTCGCGGAATACGCGCAGACGGAAAAGCTCGATGTGCACGGCGGCGAATCGAGCTTTTGGAAGAAGATCAACCCGTTCGGCGGCTGACGCGCGAACCACCCGACAGCCGCAATCACGGAACCAGCCACGGAACCAGTCTCGGACGAACACGTCATGGAACACGACACCCCGATCGATCCCGACACCACCGCCGCTTCCGACGAGGCGAGCGACACCACCGTCGAACTCGCGCAGATGGTCGAGCGGCTCGCCGCCGAGCGCGACGAGGCCGTCGCCGCCAAGATGCGCGTGCAGGCTGATTTCGCGAACTTCCAGCGTCGCTCGGTGGAGAACGAGTCGCGCGCGCGCCTCGGCGGGCTCTCGCAGCTCACGCGCGCGCTGATGCCCGTGCTCGATCACTTCGACCTCGCGCTCGCGCAGGACCACGCGAAGATGACCGTCGAGCAGCTGGCCAAGTCGATCGAGATGACGCGCACCGAGCTGCAGAAGGCGCTCGAGCACAACGGCATCGCGCGCATCGAGCCGACGCCGGGCACGCCGTTCGACCCGATGCAGCACGACGCGGTCATGCGCCAGCCTGCGGCGGGCATCGAGCCAGGCTGCGTGAGCATGCGCTTCCAGACCGGTTGGAAGCTCGGCGAAACCGTGCTGCGCCCCGCGAAGGTCGCGGTCGCGCCCGACGCCTGAACGGACGAATCTCGCCGATGCCCACCTACGAGTACATCTGCCGCGCGTGTGGTCACGAGTTCGAGGAGTTCCACTCGATCAAGGCAGACCCGATCGCGATCTGCCCCAAGTGCCGCAAGAAAAAGGTCGAGCGCAAGATCGGCATCGGCGGCGCGGTGATCTTCAAGGGCGGCGGCTTCTACGAGACCGATTACCGCAGCGAGAGCTACAGGTCGGGCGAGGACGCGGAGAAGAAGTCGCGTGATGCGAAGCCGGAAGGCAAGCCCGACGCGCCCAAGTCTGAAGCGCCCAAGTCCGATGCATCCAAGTCTGATGCATCCAGGCCTGCCGATGCGAAGCCAGGAGCGGGTAAGCCTGAGAGCAAGGGCGAGGCTTCCAAGTCGGAGGCTCCAAAGGCTGACGCCTCCAAGTCTGACTCCAGGCCCGACTCCAAGTCTGAGTCCAAGTCTGAGTCCAAGCCCGGCTCCACGCCTACCGCCTCATCCTCCGCCTCCGCCGAGAACAAGCGCATCGAGGACCGCGCGACGCATCGCTCGCGCATCGGCCGTGGCGTGGGCAACATCGTCAAGAAGCCCGCGGCCGCGGCGAAGACGAAGCCGGCGCGCAAGCCCAAGTAATCCAGGCTCACGCAACTCGCTCGCACGGCGCCGCCGTTTCGCGGAAACGCCCCCGATCGCGCGCGTTTTTCCGCGTGCGCGACCCCTTACACTCCGCGAATGCCTCTTCGCTTCAAGAACCGGATCCTCGACCACCTCGCGCACAAGAACTACGTGCCGATCTACATGAAGGAGATCGCGCGGCAGCTGCGCGTGGCCGACGAGGATGGTCCCGCGTTCGGCGAGGCGATCCGCCAGCTCGCGATCGAAGAGCGGCTCGAGATCGGCAAGGACGAGAAGATCCGCCTGCCGCGCCTCCCCGAGGAGGTCGAGGGCACGATCAAGATCACGCCGCGCGGCTTTGGCTTTGTGAAGACGCAGGTCATCTACCGCGAGGGCGATCTGTTCGTGCCCGAGGGCGAGACCAAGGACGCCGTGAGCGGCGACCGCGTGCGCATGCAGGTCGTGCGCCGCGGCGATCGCTGGGCGCGTGGCTTTGGCGCGACGCCGGGCGGCGCGCGCGACGACATCTTCGGCCGCGTGCTCGAGGTGCTCGAGCGCGGACAGTCGCGCTACGCAGGCACGCTGGTCAAGCGCGGCCGCGAGTGGCTCGTCGAGCCCGACGGCCGCTCGATCCGCGAGCCGATCGTCGTGCGCGATCCCGGCGCGAAGAACGCGAAGGAAGGCGACAAGGTCGTCGTCGACATCCTGCTCTGGCCCGAGGAAGGCGCGCTGGCCGAAGGCGTGATCCTCGAGGTGCTCGGCGAGGCGGGACGCCCCGACGTCGAGACGCAGGCGGTGATCGCGACGTACATGATCCGCGAGGTGTTTCCCGACGAGGCGACCGCGCAGGCGCGCGAGGCCGCGGTCGGCTTCGAGCGCGCGACGCATGAGGCGGGCGCAACCGGCAAGTGGACCGACCGCGAGGATCTCACGGGGTCGTTCATCTTCACCATCGATCCGCCCGACGCGAAGGACTTCGACGACGCGATCTCGATCAAGCTGAGCGAGACGACGGGCCACTGGGAGCTCGGCGTGCACATCGCCGACGTCGCGTACTTCGTGACGCAGGAATCGCCGCTCGACGAAGAGGCCCGCGCGCGCGCGACCAGCGTCTACCTCCCCCGCCACACCGTGCCGATGCTGCCCGAGACGCTGTCGAACGGCGTCTGCTCGCTGCAGGAAGGCGTGGCACGCTTCACGCTGAGCGCGTTCATCACGCTCGACGATGAAGGCAAGATCGTCGGCCAGCGCCTCGCGCGCACCGTGATCAAGAGCGCCAAGCGGCTCACCTACATCGAGGCGCAGGCGCTCATCGACGGCAAGCAGGACCTCGCGCGCCAGCACGCGAAGACCGACACGGCGTACACGCCCGAGCTCATCGACGCGCTCCAGCTTTCCGACAAGCTCGCGAAGGTCATCCGCGCGCGCCGCGAGAAGGCGGGCATGATCCACCTCGACCTGCCCGAGGTCGACCTCGTGTTCGACGACGCGGGCCACGTGGTCGACGCGATCAAGGAGGACGACTCGTTCACGCACACGCTGATCGAGATGTTCATGGTCGAGGCCAACGAGGCGGTCGCGCGCACCTTCGCGGGGCTCGACACGCCGCTGCTGCGGCGCATCCACCCCGATCCGACCTTCGGCGACATCGAGGAAGTGCGGCAGTTCGCGCGCCTCGCCAAGTGGCGCCTGCCCGACGAGCCGACGCGCAAGGACCTCCAGGCGCTGCTCGAGGCGACGCGTCACTCGCCCGCGGCGCGTGCGATCCACTTCTCCGTGCTGCGCTGCATGTCGAAGGCGGTCTACTCGCCCGCGCTCATCGGCCACTACGCGCTTGCGAGCGAGCACTACGCGCACTTCACGAGCCCGATCCGGCGCTACCCCGATCTCCTCGTCCACCGCGTGGTGCATGCGTACCTCGATGTCACCGAGAACGGCACCGAGTCGGGCGGCGGCAAGCGCCGTCGCGCGCTCACCCGGCAGCTCGCCGAGGATCCGCGCGTGCTCGACGAGGCGCAGCTGCTCGAGCTCGGTCGCCACGCGAGCGAGCGCGAGGTCGCGGCCGACGCGGCGGAGAAGGACCTGCGCACGTTCCTCGTGCTGCAGCTCCTGCACGAGAAGCATCTCGGCGACGAGTTCGACGGCACGGTGACCGGCATCATGCCCAACGGCACGGTGTTCGTGTCGATCGACCGCTACCTCGTCGACGGCGCGATCCCGAGCCGCGACATGAAGGGCGGCGACGGCCGCCTCGACCGCTGGAACCGCGACCAGCGCAGCGGACGCCTCATCGCGTCGCGCAGCGGCGCATCGATCGGCCTCGGCGACCGCATCAAGGTGCGCATCGCGACGGTCGACCTGCGCGGACGCCAGCTCAATCTCGAGATCGCCAAGTTCGGCCGCGCGGCGATCGAGGTCGAGAGCGAGCTTCCGTCGTCGGGCGATGCAGGCGCGCGCATGGTCGGCGGATCGCGCGAGTACTTCGAGCCGCGCCCGCGCGAAGGCGGCAAGACCGGCCGCACGGGCCGCGACAAGTTCGGCCACAAGTCGGGCTTCAAGCAAGGGCGGCGCGGGCGCAAGGGCTGAGTGGCCGGGTGAACGGACGCGCGCGATGGCAAAAAGCACCGCGCGATGGAGCCTTTCGTGCTCCATCGCGCGGATGCGTTTCGATCGTGCTGCGGACTGCGATCAGCCCCAGTTCGAGATGACTGCGGTGACTTCGTGCGAACCGACCATGCTGTCGCCGTTGATGTCCATCAGCGGATTCACGGTGCCCCACGCGCTGAAGACCTCGGTGAGATCAAGCGCGTTCACGACGCCGTCGCGGTTGAAGTCGCCGACCAGCGGAGTGACCGGCGCCATCGCCATGCGGAAGCCGTTGTTGAGCGGCGTCGTGGCATCGACGATGTAGTCAATCTGGATCAGGTCCGCGGTGATGAGGTTGATCTTCCACTTCATGGAAGTGACGTTCTTGTGCGTCTCGATCGCCATCTCTGCTTCGACGATGCCCGAGCCGGGATACGCCGCGCCAGCCGCGCCGACCGCAGCCGCGAGGTCGGTCACGACCATGCCCCAGTGCGAGCGGATCGCGCCGATCCGGTTGGCCTGGCCGCCGGCGGGCTGGAAGTCCACCGAGTGGCTGACCGCGGTGCCCGAGACGTCGACCACCGAGAGCATGCCGCTCTTGAGGTCGAGGAGCAGCACTTCGACGATGTTGCCGCCGTTTTCGGTCTCGCTCTCGAGTCCGATCGAAACCCAGCCCGAGCCCTTGAACTCCTGAGCGATGCCGATGGCGGAGCTCACCGAGGTCGCGGGATTGGTCGGATCCATGTCGTCATCGGGCATGTGGTGCGGCACCACGCCGCCGGTCACGCTGTCGATGTAGGACTTGGTGACGCCGTCGAAGTACTTGACCTGATAGGCGAGGATGCCTGCCTCGATGTCGTACTCAACCTTCTGCACGTCGGAGCGCTGCGTTGCTTCGTTGGCGATCGAGATCGCCTGCGCGAAGTCGACCTGCACCGAGCCAAGACGATCGTTGATCGGCTTGAGCGCTGCGCGCGCCGCCGCAGAGACGTTGTTGACGTTGAGACGAATCAGAGCGCCCGTATCGAGGTTCAGCCGCGGCTGGTAGCGCGTCGTCAGCTCGGCGTTGTAGAGGTCGGCCTCGTAGACCATGGCCGAGCCGCGAACGCGCTGCTCGATGGCGAAGAGGCGACCGAGCGGAGCTGCGGCGCGGGCCGCGTCGACGGCTGCTGCGAACCCGATGTCGGCGGATGCAACGGACGAGGCAAGGAGAGCTGAAGAGATGACAAGGCCACGAAAGAGCACGGCTGAACTCCTGTGGACGAGGTCCACGATGTTCGGTTGCAAGCCCCCAGGAAGGGCGATCTTGGTTGGCCGCTGCGCGGACGATCTGCGCTCGGCTGCTAGAGAAGAGCGGCGACCCGACTACAGAGATACCGCGATCACTGCGCGAAGCGATTGATTTGCAAATCTCGCATTTGCAAAGACTTGCCGCTCACGGTGGAGCCAAATGCCGGCGCCGAGGCAGTCGAAGTTATGCGCGACCACTCCTGGTTCTGCGGACCGTCCTGCTAGCGCCAGTTCGACAGCAGGATCGCCAGATCCGCCGCATCGACGCTGCCGCCCTCATCGAGGTCGAGCAGCGGATTGATCGCGCCCCATGACGCGAGGAGCTCGGCGAGATCGCGCGCATCGACCACGCCGTCGCGATTAAGGTCGCCCGCGATGAGGTCGACAGGCGCGACGATCGCGACCGCGCTCGCGTTGCACGGGGCAGCGGCATTCGCGCGCGCGTCGCGTTCGATGCCGTCGGCGCCGACGAAGCCGGTCACCCAGGTGTAGGTCGTCGAGTTCTTGACGGTGCGCACCTCGAGCGCGAGGCGATTCACGCCCAGCAGCGGCGCGCGCGACTGCACGTCGGTAAGCGCGCCGATCGCGGGACACGCGACGGGCGAAGTGCCCGCCGCAACCGCGGCCGCGCGCGCGACCTGCGAGCCGATCGGCGCAAACGCGGGCGCCGAGATGTAGAAGCCCTGCACGACCTCGGGGTTCATGAGCTCGCCGGTGACGCGGTTCGCGAGCAGCACGCGCACGGTGGTTCCGTCGACGCGCTCGTTGGCCCACGCTTCGATCGCGGTCCAGTTGGTGCCCGCACGCCACTGTGCGTGCGCAATCGCACCCGCCATCTCGGCGGCGGAAACCGTCGGCTCGATGCCGAGGCCAGGCACGAACGCGGGCACGACGCCGCCCGTGATCGAGTCGACGGGCACGATCGTCCCACCCGTGAAGTACGAGACGCGGAATGCGAGCACGCCCGCCTCGTAGAGGAGCAGCATGCGCTCGGCGTTCGACTGCGCGGCGAAGGCGTTCGCGGTCGCGAGCGCCTGCGCGTAGTCGATGGTCGCGTAGCGCAGGCGCTGAAGCGCTTGGGCCGTCGCGGCGACTTCAGCCGGCGGGAGCGCGATGGTCGCAATGTCGATCGTCGCGCCCGTGTCGCGGTTGATGGTCGCGGTGGTCACCTCGGTCGGCGGCGTGTTGACGAGGTCGCCCTCGTAGACCCACACGTTGTTGCGCTGGCGCTGGCGGATCGCGGTCAGCGTGCGGTTGGGCACGAGTTGGCGGCAGGTGCCGACCGCAGCAGGAAAGCCGATGTCCGCGCGCGCGGTGTCGACGGCGAAACACGCCGCGGCGAGCGCGATCATCGTGGGGATAAGCCTGTTCGCGCGCTGCAACACGGTCGTGCACACTAGCGGGTGCAAGCCGCCGCACGAAGGATTTGCCGACGAGCATGCTTCCCGGGTTGCAAACGCGCTCGACGGAGCGCGTTCTCGGTCGCGCGCGGCTTCACGCGCCGACCGCGCCGCTGATCACATTGCCGTGCACATCGGTGAGCCGCATGTCGCGGCCGCCCGAGCGGAAGGTCAGGCGCCGATGGTCGACGCCCATCAGGTGCAGCATGGTCGCGTGCAGGTCGTGGATCTTGTAGGGATTCTCGACGGCGCGGTAGCCGAACTCGTCGGTCGCGCCGATCACGGTGCCGCCCTTCGCGCCGCCGCCGGCCATCCACACGGTGAAGCCGAATGGATTGTGATCGCGGCCGTTCGAGCCCTGCGCAAACGGCGTGCGGCCGAACTCCGCGGCCCACACGACGAGCGTCGACTCGAGCAGCCCGCGGCGCTTGAGGTCCATGATGAGCGCGGCGATCGGCTGGTCGACCGCGCGCGCGTTGGCCTCGTGGCCGCCACGGAGATTGTCGTGCTGGTCCCAGCGGTCGCCGATGGTGCGCGGGCAGGTGACCTCGACAAAGCGCACGCCGCGCTCGACAAGGCGCCGCGCGAGGCAGCACTCGCGCGCGTAGGTGCGCGTGGTCGCGTCGGGCGCGTCGAAGCCGTAGAGCTCCTTGGTTTCCTTGCTCTCGCCGTCGAGCGCGGCCAGCTCGGGCACGGAAGCCTGCATGCGGTACGCGAGCTCGTGGTTCTTGATCGCGCTCTCGACGGCCTCGGAGTTGGTGTCGTGCGCGAACGCGCTGTCGAGGCGTGCGATCATCTGGCGCTGGCGCAGCTGCGCGTCGGCCGAATCGCGCGGCGTGGCGTTGGCGATCGCCTCGCCCATCGGCCGCATGATCGATCCCTGGTGGCGCGCAGGCAGGAATCCCGCGGAAAAGCAGTCGAGTCCGCCCGGCGGCACGAGCCCGCCTTCGACGACGACAAAGCCGGGGAGATTCGCGTTCTCGTCGCCGAGTCCGTACGAGCACCACGCGCCCATCGACGGGCGGCCGGGGATTCCCGAGCCCGTGTGCAGGAAGTAGTTCGCGTTGGTGTGCTCGGAGAAATCGCTCGTCATCGAGCGGATCACGCAGAGCTCGTCGCTCACGCCCGCGATGTGCGGGAAGAGGTCGGACACCCACATGCCCGACTGGCCGTACTGGTTGAACTTCCACGGAGACGCGAGCGTGTTGCCGTTGTTGTTGAACTGCGTCGGCGCGGTCTTCATCGGGAACGGCTTGCCGTCGTAGTCGACGAGCCGAGGCTTGGGATCGAACGTGTCGACCTGCGACGGACCGCCGTCCATGTAGAGGAAGATCACGCTGCGCGCGCGCTGCGGGAGATGCGTCGCGGGGAGCGCGCGTTCGGCGAGTACGCCTGCCGCGCTGCCGCCGTCGTCACCGGTGGAGGCGCCGAGCGCCGTGCGGCCGAAGAGCCCCGCGAACGCGAGCATGCCGAAGCCGCCGCCAACCGAGCGCAGCATGTCGCGGCGCGTGACGGGCGTGGGGCGGAAACAACCGCAGTGATGGCGTGGGTCGTCGTTCATCGTTGGAAACTCATCGGAGGAACACGAACTCCTTGGCCGCGAACATGGCGTGCGCGAGTGCGGTGTAGGCGGCGCGGTCGCGCGCTGCAGCGTCGGGATTGGCCGCGAGCGTCGCGCGTTCGGCGTCGAGGAATCCGCGCGCGTCCTGGGTTTCATCGGCGCTCGGCGCGCGGCCGAACGCGGCGATCCACATGCTCTCGATGCGCGCTTCGTCGGTCGATGCCGCTGCGGCGGCGAGCCGCTCGCCCCACACGCGCGCGAGGTCGTGGACCAGCTCGCTGTTGAGGAGCGCGAGCGCCTGCGCGGGGACATTCGACGCGTGGCGACGACCGCACGTGGTCGCAGGCACGGGCTGGTCGAACGCCTGCAGGAACGGATCGAGGAAGTTGCGCCGCACCTCGAGGTACACGCTGCGACGGCCAGCGCCGTCGACGGGACCGCTGCCGCCCGGACGACCGCGGCCCTGCATGTGCTCGGTGAGATACGCGGCCACGCTCGGGCCGCCGGACTTCGCGTCGAGGCGCGTCGAGGCGACGAGCATCGCGTCGCGGATCGCCTCGGCGTCGAGACGACGCACGGCGAGCGGCGACCACGCGGTCGGCGGAGCGTCGGCGGCGGTGCCGTCGGCGCTCGCGCGATACGCGTGCGAAAGCATGACTTCGCGGATGAGCTGCTTGAGCGTCGCGCCGCGCGCGAGCTTGCCCGCGAGGTGATCGAGGAGCTCGCGGCTCCACGGTCCCGCGCCGAGCTGGCCGAAGTCGTCAGGCGTCTCGACGATGCCGCGGCCGAAGAGCTTGAGCCACACGCGGTTCGCGAGCGTGCGCCAGAGGTACGGCTCATCGGGGCTCGTGATCGCGTTCGCAAGCGCAAGTCGTCCGCTGCCGGAGACTTCGCCAGGCGAGATGCGCGCGCTGCTGCCCGCGCCCGCATTCATGCCGAAGATCGTGAGCTGCGCGCGCGGCGCGATCTCGCCGTAGTTGCGCGAAGAGCCGCGCACATGCACGGGCTCGTCGAACGCGCCCGATTCCTCGGCGACGAGCGCGCGGATCGGCGGCGTGCACGCGAGGAGCGCGTCGCGCGCGGCGACGACCTTTGCGCGCGCGGCTTCGACGGCGGGCGACGCGAGCGCGTCGTTCGCGAGCGGCGCAGGCGCGCCGTCGGCGTCCCATGATTCGGGCGCTGGCGGCGCCGCGTCGTCGCTCGCGATGATCGCGTCGACCTCGATCCATCCCGCGCCGTCGTCGGTGAGCTCGATGTACGCGCGCTCGCCTTGGAATCGCGCGAGGTCAAACGACTCGAACCGCCACTCGAACTCGCGCGGATCGCGCGCGGGCTGCTGCTTGGGGTCGACATCGGCGAGCCTGCGGCGCATGCCTTCGAAGAGCAGGCCGTTCTGGTCGTCGAGCCAGTAGTTGTCGATCATCATGCGCATCCAGCTCGATGCGCCGCGCACGCGGAGATGGATGTAGCGCCTGTCGATCGCGAAGGCAGGCGAGCGCGCACTGCCGATGAGGCGCGCGTCGACGCGCGAGCTGTCGATCGTGCCCGACTCCGCGGCGCGCAGCGAGCCGTCGGCTGCGAGCGCGAGGCGCGACGACGATGCGTCGAATGCGTGACCCGAGCGCGTCCACAACGCGCCGCCGTCGTGGGCGTCGTCGATGCAGCTGGCTGCGGATGTGATTGCGGATGCGATTGCGGATGCAGGCTGCACGCCCTTCGCCGCAACGCCGACCGCGCGCGCAGCTTGATCAAGCGCGGCCTGCGCGTCGTGCGCGCGGATCGCCGCGTTCGCGTCGGTGTCGACGAATCCCAGCACGCGCCGCGTGTTGCGCGCAACGCCCGCAAGCGCGTAGAAGTCCTTCGTCGGGATCGGATCGAACTTGTGGTCGTGGCAGCGCGCGCACGCGATCGAGAGGCCGAACAGCGAGCGGCCCGCGACGTCGATCGCGCCGGCGATGCGGTCGGCTTCGTCGTGGCGAACATCGACGGGCGCGTGCGTCGCGGGGCCGAGGAACCACCACGCGGTGCCGAGCGGCGCAGCGTTCGGCAGGCCCATGCCCGCGCGCGGCGCAAGCATGTCGCCCGCGATCTGCTCCGACACGAACCGCGCGGGCGCGACGTCGGAGTTGAGCGCGTCGATCACGTAGTCGCGGTAGCGCCACGCCTCGGGAATCGCGTAGTCGAACTCATGCGCGAGCGTCTCGGCGTAGCGCGCGAGGTCGAGCCAGTGACGCCCCCACCGCTCGCCGTACGCAGCGCTCGCGAGCGCGCGGTCGACGAACGCGGCGAAGTTCGCGTCGCTCGGATCGGCCGCGAACGCGCGCACATCCGCCTCGCTCGGCGGAAGGCCCGTGATGTCGAACGACGCGCGGCGCAGGAGCGCGGACGGCGACGCATCGCGCGCGGGCGCGGCAAGGCCGGCGTTCTCGCGCGTCGCGAGCGCGAGGCGATCGATGTCGCCACGGCACCACGCGGCGTTGCGCACGGCGGGCACCGCGGGATTCGTGAGCCCGCGAAACGCCCACGGCGCGGTGTACTCGGCGCCTTCGCTGATCCACGCGCGCAGTGCGGCGACTTCCTTCGGCGTGAGCGGCTCGCGGCCGTCGGGCGGCATGCGCTCTTCGGGATCGGCGTGCGTCACGCGCGCGAGGATCGCGCTCGCCTCGGGCTTGCCTGGGACGATCGCGTGCAATGCGGGCGCAGCAGCGTCGTCGCTGTCCGATTTGAGCGCGGCGGTCGCACCCGCGAAGGTGTCGAGCCGAAGCCCAGCCTTGCGCGCCTCGGCGTCGGGACCATGGCAGGCGAAGCACTTCGCGGCGAGCACGGGCCGCACCTCGCGGTCGAAGTCGACGGCGGCGCGTGCATCCGCGCATGCAAGCAGCGCGAGCGAAGCGACGACGGCCGAACGACGGAGTGACCTCGATGGCATGAACCGCAGTATCGCGGCTGCCCGATGCGAAGGGAAGCCCTTAGAGCGCTTCCGCCAGGAGATCCTGCATCGC
>CAITDI010000052.1 GCA_903891095.1 uncultured bacterium
GGCACGTGCCAGGCACCGTTTCAGGATGGGATCGCGGAGGACGCAATCGCGCGCTCCACGCGCTTGCGTACGGCCGCCGGCATCCCCTCGCCCAGCTCCGCGCACGCGTTCTGCCCGAGATCCAACTCGGCGAACACCAGCTGGCACCGCTCGCACATCACCTCCCGCCCGATCGGGAACCCGCGCCCCTCGTCCATCGCGGCGAGCTTGGCCTGCAGAAGATCGAGGCACACCTGCCGGTCGTATGTCGGCGCGGGTGCGCGGCGCGTCCGCAGTCCGTCGTTGAGCGACTTCCGCAGCGCAAGCCGGGCGCGATGGATCCGCGTCTTCACCGTCTCGATCTTGATCCCGAGCGCCTGCGAGCACTCCTCCAGCGACAGCTCGACGATGTCCTTCATCACCAGCGGCACGCGGTACTGCGGCGGCAGCGCGAGGATCGCATCCTGCACCAGCTCGCGCGCCTCCTCGCGCATCAGCGGATCGGCCGGCTGGCGTCGATCGATCGCGAGGTCGATCGTGCGGTCGCCGCCGCCGTCGCTCCGCATCGGACTCAGATCCGTAAAGCTCTTCATCGCCGAGCGCTTGGTCGTCCCGTCCTTCCGCTTGCGAAACCGCCGCTTGGCAAAGCGCAGCGCGATCGCGTACAGCCACGTGCCCGGATCCGCGCGGCCCTCGAAGGTCCCCCACTTGCGGAACGCCTGCGTGAACGTCTCCTGCACCACGTCCTCGGCCTCGCTCGCCGAACCCGTCACGCGCAGCGCGAGCGCGTAGGTCCGCGGGCCGAACTCCTTGAACAGCGCCGGAATCGCGCGTGCGGGATCGGCCGAAACTCTGCTCTGCGTGGCGGGCATGACCGCAATATAGATCGACGGAATGACGAGCGGACAGGTGAGTAGGATGCGCCCGATGCAACCAGGTCGCGTCCTCATCGTCGGTGCCGGTCTCGCGGGAAGCCTTCTCGCGGTCTACCTCGCGCGTGCGGGCTGGAAGGTCGAGCTCGTCGAGCGTCGCGCCGATCCGCGCGCGCGCCGCTTCGCCGCCGGCCGCTCGATCAATCTCGCGATCAGCGCGCGCGGCATCAAGGCGCTCAAGCGCGCGGGCCTCGAAGACACCGTCATGAAGGACGCGATCCGCATGTCGGGCCGCATGATCCATCCGGTCGCGGGCGCGCCGGGCTACCAGCCGTACTCCGCCGATCCGACGCGCGCGATCAACTCGGTCTCGCGCAGCGCGCTCAACCTCGCGCTGCTCGACGCGGCCGCCGCCGAGCCGAACGTCACCGTCGCGTTCGACGAGCGCTGCGCGAGCGTCGACTTCGCCGCGGGCAGCGTGACCTTTGTCAACGACGCCACCGGCGCGACGCGCACCGCGACCGCCGACCTCGTCGTCGGCGCCGACGGCGCGTACTCCGCGGTCCGCGCGGCGATGCAGAAGAACGAACGCTTCAACTACTCGCAGGACTTCCTCGGCCACGGCTACAAGGAGCTGCACATTCCGCCCGTCGTCGGGTCGGCGGCGGCGACCGGCCCGCACGCGCCGTTCGCGATGGAGCCGAACGCGCTCCACATCTGGCCGCGCGGCGAGAGCATGATGATCGCGCTGCCGAACCCCGACGGTTCGTTCACCTGCACGCTGTTCTGGCGCCACGACGGCGCGGGCTCGAGCTTCGCCGCGATCAAGACGGGTGACGACGCGCTCGCGCACTTCCGCAAGGCGTACCCCGACGCGGTGCCGCTCATGCCGACGCTCGCCGAGGATTTCGCGCGCAATCCCGTGGGCACGATGGTCACCGTCCGCTGCGCGCCGTGGTCGCGCGGCCGCGTGACGCTCCTCGGCGACGCGGCGCATGCGGTCGTGCCGTTCTACGGCCAGGGCGCGAACGCAAGCTTCGAGGACTGCGAGGCGCTCGTCGACGCGCTCGCGAGCTCCGCGTCGATCGGCGAGGCGCTCTGCAAGTACGAAGACACGCGCGTCGCCAACGCCAACGCGATCGCCGACATGGCGCTGCGCAACTTCATCGAGATGCGCGACCTCACCGGCCGCCGCTCGTTCAAGTGGAAGAAGAAGATCGAGCACGCGCTCAACCGGCTGATGCCCGCGACGTTCGTGCCGCTGTACGACCTCGTGAGCTTCTCGACCGTGCCGTACGCGGAGGCGAAGGCGCGCGGCGCGGCGAACGATCGCGCGATCCGCACGGGAATCGGCGTGGCTGCGTCGCTCGTCGTCGCGGCGGTCGCGGTCGCGGTGCTGCTCGTGACCAAGGCGATTCCGTGATGATGATGATGATGGCGCCGAAGCCCACGCCGACGGGAACCGTGCTGCCGAAGCCGTTCTGCGCGGCGTGCGGCCACGATCTCACCGGCGCCGTCAACAGCGCGAACTGCCCCGAGTGCGGACGGCCGCTGGTCGAAGTGCTCGTGCGCCCGATGTTCGGCGTGAACCGCAGCGCGCTCGCGCGCCGCTATGAATCGAAGACGCGCGTGTTCGGCATGCCGCTGGTCGCGATCGCATCGGGCGTCGGCGAGGACGGCAAGCCTGCGCACGCGAAGGGCTTCTTCGCGCTCGGCGACATCGCGACCGGCGTGTTCGCGTTCGGCGGGCTCGCGCGCGGAGTCGTCGCGTTCGGCGGCGCGGCGTTCGGCGGCGTGACCTTCGGCGGATTGTCGATCGGCACGTTCGCGGCGTTCGGCGGCGGCGCGGTCGCGTTGCTCGGAAGCGCGGTCGGCGGATTCGCCGCGGGAATCGTCGCGGCCGGCGGCGGCGCCGTCGGGCTCGTTGCGCAGGGTGGCTTCGCGATCGGCTGGCTCGCGCGCGGCGCGTCGGCGAAGGGCGTGCACGCGTGGAGCGGTCGCGGCGCTGCACCCGATGCCGCCACGCAGGCTGTGTTCGACCAGTACGCGTGGCTCGTCGGTCCATCGGGCGCGGCGCCGCAGATCCACTACAACCTGCTGTGGACGGTCGTGATCGCGATCACCGTGGCGGTGGTCGCGCTGCTCGCGCTCGCGCTTCCGCTGCTCGTCGCGCGATCGACGCGCGATCCGATCGCCGAGGAACTCAACCGATGACCACGCGCCCGCGCACCACAGCCATGATCGACATCATCGACATCAGCCCCGCGCTCACGCCGAACATCGCCGTGTGGCCCGGCGACACGCCGCTCACGCGCGAGGTGCTCTGCGAGATCGAGCGCGGCGCGAGCATCACGCTTTCGACGATGCGCGCGACGGTGCATCTCGGCGCGCATGCGGATGGCGCGAACCACTACGGCGCGGCGGCTGGCGCGAACGGCGCGCCCGCGATCGACGCGATGCCGCTCGAGCGCTACCTCGGCGCGTGCCATGTGATCCACGCGGATGTCGCGCGTGTGCCTGGCGGCGCGCGCGTCGGCCTCGGCGATATCCGTTTCGATATCGCCGCGGTCCGTCATCCGCGCGTGCTGATTCGCACGGACACGTTTCCTGACTTCACGGCGTGGAACAGCGACTTTGCCGGCCTCGACCCCGCGCTCATCGACGCGCTCGCCGACCGCGGCGTCACGCTGATCGGCGTCGACACTCCGAGCGTCGACGTGCAGGAATCGAAGGATCTCCCCGCGCACAAGCGATTTCTCGCGCGCGATGTGTCGATCCTCGAGGGTCTGCGGCTCGCGCATGTCGCGGAGGGCGAGTACGAACTGATCGCGCTGCCGCTGCCGCTCGTCGGCTTCGACGCAAGCCCGGTGCGCGCCGTGCTACGCTCCCTCGCATGAGCCAGAGCGAAGGCACGGTCGTCTCCTCCCGCGCACCCGAACCCGTCGGCGCGTATCCGCACGCGAAGCGCGCGGGCAACCTGCTGTTTCTTTCGGGCGTCGGTCCGCGCAAGCGCGGCTCGAAGGAGATCCCCGGCGTCACGCTCGGCCCCGACGGCCGCCTGGTCGCGAAGGACATCGAGGCGCAGTGCCGTTCGTGCTTCGACAACGTGAAGGCGATCATGGAGGACGCGGGCGTCCCGTGGGAGAACCTCGTCGACGTGACGGTCTTCCTCACCGACATGAAGAACGACTTCCCGATCTACAACCGGATCTACGCGGAGTACTTCGCGGGGCCGGGCAACCCGAACCCGACGCGCACGACGCTGGGGATCTCGAGTCTGCCGACGCCGATCGCGGTGGAAATCAAGGCCATCGCGACGGTGCCTGGCACCAACCTGGCACCAACCGCGCACTGACCTGGAACACACGGTTGGTGCCGTGCGGGACAGCTTCCACGCTCCAAACCGGTGTTCTTTCCGTGCGCGCAGCGTGCACGCCATGCAACCGCGCACCAACCTGGTTCGTCTGGCACCACCGCGGTTGGTGCCAGGTTGGTGCCAGGCACCGTCGGGTCATCGCATAAGCGAGAGATGGCGACGGATCTCCGAGGCAGCCTGCGGCAGCACGCGCGATGCGGCGTCCCAGACAAGTTCATCGTCCACACGGTGGTAGCCGTGAATGAGCACATCGCGCATGCCCGCCATCTCGGCAAAGGGAACCGTCGGCATGGCGCGGCGGTTCGCGTCATCGATCGCGCGCGCAGCCTCGCCAACGACCTCGAGGTTTCGAACGACCGCGTCGACCGTCTTCCGGTCTTGCACGAAGCGATCGGCCGTCATGCCATCGATATAGCCGGCGATGCGCGCCGCGGCGTCAAGCATGTCCTGGAGCCGAACCTTCGCATCACGCGACACGGATCCACTCGCTTTCGATGCTTTCCCGCATGCCCGGATGCACGGAACGACGCGTCACGAGATCGACGCGCCGCCCAAGGCGACGCTCGAGGGCCAGCTTGAACCCGACGAAAGCCAACATGGTCGTGGGACCGTCGAACTCGACGCAGATATCGATGTCGCTCGCCGCGCCAGCCGTACCGCGGGCGAAGGAGCCAAACAGGTACGCCGTCCGCACCCCGTAGGCGCTCGCGGTCTCGCGTATGGCCTGCATGATCTCGGCTTGCGTCATGCTTCCACTCTACCACCCGACGCAAGCCCGAGGATCACCACGCTCCTCCGCACCCCATCCATCACGCACGCATCGGGAAACTCCCCCCAATGCACGAAGCCGCGCGACCTGAACAACCGCAAGCTCGCCTCGTTGTGCGCAAAGCAAATCGCCAGAATCCGATCGATCCCGCACTTAGGCGCACGCTCAAGCAGCGCGTCGAGCATCGCGCGCCCGACCCCGCGCCCCGCCGCGCGATCCGCGACATACACCGAGATCTCCGCCGTCGGCGCATATGCCGCGCGGTCCTTGAAGTTCGTATAGCTCCCCCACGCGCACACGCCCTGCGCGTCTTCCGCGACCAGCACCGGCCGCGTCGCATGATTGCGGTTCACGAACCACGCACGCCGCGCGTCAAGCGTCTGCGGCTCGAGGTCCGCCGTCGCGATGCGCTTGGGGATCGACTCGTTGTAGATCGCGCGGATCGCCTCGAGATCCGCTTCGCTCGCAGCCCGGATCGTCTTCGTCGTCGGCAAGTTCACAGCGCCTCCCCCGTCGAGATGCACACGTTCGACACATCGCTGAAGAACCGCAGTGCCTCGTGTCCGCCCTCGCGGCCGATGCCCGAGTCCTTCACGCCGCCGAACGGCACGCGCAGGTCGCGCAGCATCCAGCAGTTCACCCACACGGTTCCCGCGTCCATGCGCGCCGCGATGCGATGCGCGCGGCCGAGGTCGCGCGTCCACACGCTCGCCGCGAGGCCGTAGCGCGTCGCGTTCGCCATCTCGACCGCGTCGCGGTGGCGGTCGAAGCCATGCACCGTCACGACGGGGCCGAACGCCTCCTCCTGCACGCACGCGCTCGACTGCGGCACGCCGAGCAGCACCGTCGGCTGCAGGAACGCACCGCCCGCCACGCGCGCAGGCAGATTCCGCGGAATCTCGCCGCCGCACGCGATCACGCCGCCATCGGCCACGCCGCGCTCGATCGCGGCCATCACCTTCTCGCGATGCGCCTTCGAGATCAGCGAGCCGAGGTCGGTCTCCGCGGACATCGGGTCGCCGACGTTCATCGCGCGCGTCGTCGCGACGAACCGCTCGGTGAACTCCTTCATCCGCGCGCGATGCACGAGGATGCGCGACGAGCACAGGCAGATCTCGCCCTGGTTGAGGAACGCGCTGCGCACGATCTCGGGCACCGCGAGCGCGAGGTCCGCGTCCTCGCACACGATCGCGGCGTTCTTGCCGCCGAGCTCGAGCGACGCGGGGATCAGCCGCTCGCCGCAGCGCGCCGCGAGCTTGCGGCCCGTGACGGTTCCGCCCGTGAAGCTCACCGCGCGCACCGCAGGACAATCGACGATCGCCTGCCCGGCCTCGCCGCCGAGACCCTGCACGATGTTCAGCACGCCCGCGGGCAGCCCCGCGTCGCGCGCGATCTCGCCGAGCAGCGCGGCCGTCGTCGGCGTGAGCTCGCTCGGCTTCGCGATCACGCAGTTTCCCGCGGCGAGCGCGGGCGCGATCTTCCATGTGAAGAGGTACAGCGGCAGGTTCCACGGCGAGATGCAGCCGACCACGCCGAGCGGCTTGCGCAGCACGTAGTTGATCGCGCGCGCGGGGCGCTCGGTCGCGAAGCTCTCGCTCGCCTCGTGCAGGATCGCCGTCGCGAAGAAGCGAAAGTTCGCCGCCGCGCGCGGAATGTCGAGGCTGCGCGCGAGCGCGAGCGGCTTGCCCGTGTCCTCGCACTCGAGGTGCGCGAGCTCGTCGAGGCGCGCGTCGATTCCCGCGGCGATCGCGAGCATCACGCGCGACCGCTCGCTCGCGGGCGTCTTGCCCCACACGGCGAAGGCGCGCGTCGCCGCCTCGGCCGCGCGCGCGACATCGGCCGCGCCACCGCGCGCGATCGCGCGCAGCGGCTCGCCCGTCGCGGGATTCTCGCGCACGATGCGCGCGGCGTTGACCGCGGAGATCGCGTACGAGCCGTTGATGAAGTGATCGACCTCGCGCATGGCGTGCTCCGTCTTCGGTTCGGGGATCTGCGTCGTCACTGCGCGGCCAGCCGACCGCCGTCGACCGGGAAGTTCACGCCGTTCACATAGCTCGACGCGGGGCTCGCGAGAAAGAGCATCGCGAGCGCCAGTTCGCGCGGATCGCCCAAGCGACCCGCGGGAATCGTCGCGATCGCGTCGCGCTCGACCTCGTCGATCGTCATGCCGCCGCGCGACGCCTTGCCCTTGAAGAGCGCATCGAGCCGCGCCGTCTTCGTGAACCCGGGCATCACGTTGTTCACGGTGATGCCGAACTTCCCGAGCTCGCTCGCGAGCGTCTTGGTCCAGTTCGCCATCGCGGCGCGCACGGTGTTCGACACGCCGAGCCCCTTGATCGGCGTGAACACCGACGTGCTCGTCACATTGATGATGCGTCCGTAGCCCGCCGCGCGCATGAGCGGCGCGCACGCCTGCGTCCACGCCTGCGAGCAGCCGAGGTGCATCGCGACCGCGTTCACGTAGTCGCGCGGCTTGGCCTCGATCGCGCTGCCCGCCGCGGGTCCGCCGGTGTTGTTGACCAGGATGTGCACGGCGCCCAGCTTGGCCGCGGCCTCGTGCGCCACGCGCTCGGTCGCGTCGAGATCGGCAAAGTCCGCCTTGAACGACTCGTGCGCCAGCGGCGAGATCGCGCGCAGCTCGTCGAGCACCTTCGCGAGGCCGTCCTCGTTGCGACCGACGATCGCCACGCGCGCACCCGCACGCGCGAACTCCAGCGCCGCCGCGCGTCCGATGCCCTGCGTCGCGCCGCAGACGACCGCGGTCTTGCCTTCGAGCGAAAAGACACTGAGTGAGAATGGATTGCTATTCACGCGGCGCAGAATAGCGAATGCCCGTCAGCCGAAGTTGTTCAGCAGGATCGACATGTCCCGCGCGTCGACGGTTCCGTCGCCGTCGATGTCGGCCGGACCGCCGCCGCCCCACGCGTTGAGCAGGATCGCGATGTCCGCGCCGTTCACCACGCCGTTGCCGTCGAGGTCGCCGGGCACGCCGCACGAACCCGCGGCGACGAACGACTTGATCGGGCTCGTGCCCATGTTGTTCGACACATCGAACGCACGCACGAAGTAGTCGACATGCGCGCACGCCGGCTGCGCGGGAATCACGCCGCGCCACAGGTTGTTGCCGTCCCACTTCATCGGCACGCTCACCTGCTTGCCGCCGTTGGCGGAATACACGAGGAACACGCCCTTGTCGTCATACCCGCGGTCGCTGGTGATGCCGTCGAACACCTCGGTGCGCACGGCGAACGGCCCAGCGCCATTCGACGGCACCTGCTCGAGCAGGCGCACGCTCGGCGCGATGGTGTCGGCGGGCCCGATGTTCACGAAGATGCGGTTCTGGAACGAGCCCGACTCGCCCTGCGCCGTGATCATGTCGGGCTTGCCGTCGCCGGTCACGTCGCCGACCTTGATGTCGAGCGAGCTGTCGGTGACCGCGGGCATCACGCCCGTCGTCACCTGCGTGAAGGTGCCGAGCCCGTCGTTGCGGTAGATGCGATCAGGCGCGCCGAGCGCGGCGATCACGAGATCGATGTCGCCGTCGTTGTCGAAGTCGATGAAGCGCGAGTCGTTGTCGTCGGCCGCGGGATTCGGCGAGATCTGCGTCGATACGTTGGTCCACGAGGTGCCCGCGCCGTTGTTGCGGAGCAGCAGCTCGGTGCTCGACGCGCCCGCGTTCACGCCGACGAGGTCGAGGTCGCCGTCGCCATCGATGTCGCCGCAGTCGTAGCTGTACGCGGTCTGGTCGGCGACGAGTCCCGCGAGCTTGGCGAAGGTTCCCGCGCCGTTGTTCATCCAGATCTGCGTGGCGTTCGCACCCGTCGCGCGCGTCGCGATCACGAAGTCGAGATCGAGGTCGTTGTCGAGATCGGCAAACACGCAGTCCATCTGCTCGGCCAGCGCCGTCGACGGGAACTGCGTCGTCGGCGCATCGGCAAACACGCCCGCGCCGTTGTTGATGAACAGCCGCGGCCGCCCCGTGGTCGCAAAGCGATTCGCGCCCGAGTTGCAGATGAGGATGTCGAGGTCGCCGTCGTTGTCGACATCGCCGAACTGCGCGCGCGACGAGCCCATCGTGATCACGGGCAGCCGCGCGGCCGTCTCGTCGCGAAACACGCCCGTGCCGAGGTTGATCATCAGCAGCGGCTGCCGGTTGTAGTCCTGCGCGAGGATGATGTCCCAGTCGCCGTCGCCATCGACATCGCCCGCCTCGACGCCGCGAAAGCAGCCCGTGACGCCAGGCATGCGCACATCGGTTTCGTCGGCAAACACGCCCGCGCCGTTGTTGATGTACACGCGCGGCTTGAGCAGCGTGCCGATGGCCGAGTAGCCCTGCCCGTTGGCCCAGACGATGTCCTTGTCGCCGTCGCCGTCGATGTCGACGAGCGTGCACTGGTTGGTGTACTCGGCCTGCACGGGAAAGCGCGTCGAGGTCTGGTCGACGAACTGCTGCGCGTGCGCGGCGGAGGTCACGACCGCGGCGAGGCTCACAGCGGTCAGCAGCGCGGAGATGGCGGGTTTCTCGGTCTTCAAGTCGTCAGGCTCCAAAGAGGAGGGCACGCGGGTGGAGCATTCGAATGTACCCCTCGATCGCGTCGCATCGAAGCGAAAGAACCGAAATCAAACGGCAAACCGCGGCGAGTACCTCCCGAATGCGCGCTGTGAAGGGCATGATGATGGGACTTATGCGCAACGGCACCCGGATCCTTCAGGCATCGCTGGTCTCGATCGCGGCGTTCGGCTGCGCGCGGGCGTGGGCGGAGGCGCGGGCGGAGGCGCGGGCTGGGGCGTGGTCGCAGGCCTCGCCGCCGCCGACCAGCGCCGCGCCCGCCGGCGAGACGCCCGCGCAAGCCGCCGCGCGCATCACCGCACGCCTGCGCGAACTCGAGACGGAGATCCAGGCAGAGCTGAGCGACGGCGCCGATCCGCGCGAGACCGCTCGAACCTCAGGCGTCACCAACGCCCGCATGCAGCGCTGGCTCGCCGACACCGCGCCGCTCCTCGCCGAATACGCGCGCATCCAGCGCACGCTTCCGCCGCGCGCGCTCGACTACTCGCAGGGCTTCGAGCTGCTGCTGCCGCACCTGAGCGACCTGCGGCAGATCGCGCGCGCGTTCAGCTACGCCACCGACGACGCCGCGTTGCGCGGCGACCATGCGGCGCTCCTCCGCTCGATGGACGCGCAGGCCTTCATCGTGCAGAACGCGACCGCCGACGGCCTGACCATCTCGAGCCTCGTGGGCATGGCCTGTGCGCGGCTCACGCACGACGCGATCGCGCGCGCAATCGACAGCGGCTCGGTCGATGCCGACACCGCGCGTGCGCTCCTCGCCACCACGGCGCCGCTCGGCAAGGGCGCGAGCTACCGGCTCGACGAAGCGATGCAGCGCGAAGGCGATGCGCTCCGCGTCGAGCTCGGCAGGCTGCAGGAGCTCACGCCAGAGCAGCGCGCAACGCGGCTCAACGTATTCAACGCCACCAGCAACGCGCTGCCGCTCAGCGACGCCGATCTCGCCAAGGCAAGCGAGATGTCCACGGCCTACTACAGCGCGCTCGGCGCGGCGATCGCGAACCCCGATCGCGCCGCAGGCCGCGCCGCGCTCGCGGCGCTCGACAAGCGGCTGCTCGCCGGCGAGTTCGGCGAGCTGGTCAAGGCGCTCGCGCCCGCGACGGACAAGGTGCTCGACCGCGTCGAAGCGACAGAGCGCGAGTACGCCGAACTGCGCGCGACGCTCCAGGCACTCGCCGACGGCACCAAGCAGCCCGCGGATTTCGTGAACGCCGCGCCGCTCTATGTGGCCGCCGCGTCCGCCATGCGGCGGCTCGATGCCGAAGCGCAGCGCGGCATCGAGGCCGTTCGCGTCGCGCGCGCCGAGATGCCCGAGTCGATGCGCGCCGACGCGCGCCACGCGATCGACTCGCTGCGCGCCGATGTGATCGACCGGCTCCTGCGCGCCTCGAAGTGCGGGCGCTGCGTGTTCGACGATTCGGCGCGGCGCGAACCGGCGTTCACGCTCACCGCGATGCTCGGTGCGAACGGCGCCGCGCGGCTGTTGCTCGACGATGCGCCCGACTCGCTCGATTCCGTGCTCGCCGCGCTTGCCATGATGCGCCACTACGCGAGCGCAGGCGGTTTCGGCCGCGCGCTCGTCGCGCAGGCGATCGCGCGCGATGTCGCGGCCGCGCTCGCCGAGCTCGACGCGCGCAAGCCGCTCGACGCCGACGCGCGCGCGAAGATCGCCGCGGAACTCGCCAAGATCCGCGCCGACGACCCGTTCGGCTTCCAGTCCGCGGTCAAGTTCGAGCGCGCGCGGCTCGCCGCGTTCAGGTCGCCCGGCGTGTTCGAATCAAAGAGCCTCGCGGGACTCTCCGCCAACACCATCGCATTCCTCGTCGCGGTCACATCGCCTGCATCACCCGCGCTCTCGAAGGATCCATGCAACTGCGCCTTCGACGGGCCGATGCTCGCGATCCGCGGCTGGTTCGATCTCGACGCGCTCGCTGCCGCGCGCGCGCAGGCGCCGCGCCTCGTGAGCCGCGCGCCCAACGCAGCTCCGCTCGCAGGCCTCGACATCACGACGCCGATCGACATCGACGCGCGCATCGTGCAGTCCGCCGACGACATCGCGCGCCTGCAGGCGTTCGCGAAGACTGAATGAAGATGCGTGCGCTCGTTTCTTTAGCGCTCGCGCCGTGCGCGCGCTCGCTGTGGTGGAAATCACCGAATAAAGCGCAACTGCCCGAAATCCGGCAGCAGCTTCGGCAGCCCCGCCATCGGCTCGATCGGCGCGGGGAAGTACACGCACCACGCCTTTCCAAGCAGCAGCGGGCGCGGCACGATGAATGGCGCGTCCTCGCCAAAGATCGCCTTCACGACCGGGCTCGGCCGGCCCCACAGGCGCGAGTCCTTGCTGCACGCGCTGTTGTCGCCGCACATCATGAACTGATCGGCCTTGAGCTCCGCGGGCTTCTTGAAGTCGGTCGCGAACGCGAGGCCGCTGATCGGCTCGCCGTTCTGCAGCGGCTGGCTGCGCTCGCTCGGATCGAGGTTGGCCGGGCGGTAGTAGAGGTCGCGGTCGACGCGCACGCGGTGCAGCGTGAGCGCGGAGCCCTTGAACGACATCGCCAGCTTGGGCGGCGTCGGCTGCTGGAAGCTCGGCTGCCGCAGATAGTCCTCGAGGCTACGCCCGTTGAACGACGCGAGCAGGCGCTCCTCGAGCGACTCGAAGCCGTAGTCGAGTGCAACGACCTCGCGGCCGTTCACCCACATCGAGAGCCGCTGGTCGACGTGCCAGAACTCGACATCTAACGCGGCGCCCTTCGACGGCGCATCGAACTCCACCGACTTCTCGGAGAGCACCTGCACTGCGTCGCTCGGGCCTTCCTTCGCGCGCTCGATGCGGATCGAGGCCTTGCCGTCGGCGATCGCGAACACCATCGCGCGCTTGCGCGTCTCGAGCGTGTACTGCGTCGCGAGCTTGGCGGGATCGTCGGCCTCGATCGCCGCGCACACGCGGACATCGCTCACCGAGTAGCGCAGCTGGGTCGGAATGTTGCGCCAGGTGTTGTACGGCGCAAAGTCGTTGATCGGCATCGCGTCCCAGCGCCAGGTGAGCGATGCGGGCTTCGCGCCGTCATCGTGCCGCCATGCACGCGCGGTGCCGCGCGCACCGAGGTCGAAGCCTTCGGTCTCCCACGGAACGCCCGGCCACGGACGGCCCCACGCCTTCGCCACGCCGCTCGGATCGATCGGCTCGTAGTCGGAGTTGTGGACCTCCTGCCAGACCGCGCGCTGCACATGCTCGGGCTTGCGCTGGATCGCGAACTTCGAACGGTCCGCCCCAAGCGGCGCGGTGAACACATCGCCATCGAGCAGGAGGATCTGCTCGTTCGGAAGCCCGACCAGCCGCTTGATGTAGTTCTCCGCAGCGCTGCACGGATCGGGCGGCTGCTTGAACACCACCACGTCCCAGCGCTGCGGCTCCTGGAACGCGTAGAGGTACTTCATGACGAGCACGCGGTCGCCGCTGCGCTCCTGCATGACGATCTCGCTGTTGCCGATCACGCCGATGCGCTCGGTGTTCGACAGCATCGGGTCGTTGAGGTCGCGCGGGAAGTTTCGGTAGTTCGGCCCGAGCATGCGGACTTCATCGTTGGCCGGGCCGGTGTCGGCCGGATACGTGTAGCCCGTCTGCTCGCTGGTCAGGCGGACATGCGCGCCCATCAGCGTCGGCGCCATCGAACCCGTCGGAATGACGAAACCCTCGGTCACGAAGCTGCGCACGCCCATCGCCAGCGCGAACGCCACGATCAGCGACTGGATCGTCTCGACGACGTTCGTGTCCTCTTCGGGCTTGCGCGGCGGCTGCTTCGTGTTCGTCGTCGTCGTCGTCGAAGTCGTCATGTCGCTTCCATCGGTGCTCGGGAGCCGCGCGCTGAAATCGAGCCGCGCTCCTGCTGACTGATCATGGGCCATGCACACGCGATCTCAGGCCGTCGGCGCGCCACCTGCTGGTCCGCCGCTGCCTTCGCCACCACCTTCGCCAGGCTGGCGATTGCCGCCGCGCCGACGACGTCGACGACGCTTCTTGCGTCCCGAGCCGTCGCCAGGCTGTGAACCCGACTGCGAACCCGGCTGGCCACCATTCGACGCGGGCGCGCCACTGCTCTCCGCGCCCTCGTCGCCGTCGTCATCGCCTTCGTCGGCGTCGTCGCTTTCGGCAGACGCGCCGCTCGGCGCGCGGCCCGCGGGCGGAACCGATCCCGGCGCGGCGTCGGTCGCGCCTGGCTGCGCGCCGCCCTTCTTCTTGCGGCGACGGCGCTTCTTCTTCGAAGGCGAATCACCGGTCGTGGCGGCGCCCTCGACGGGAGCTTCGCTTGGCGCAGCTGCGGTCGTCGCCGGCTTCTTCTCGCTGCCTTCGCTCTTCTCGCGGTAGCGGTCCTGCTTGGAAAGCTTGGCGTTGCGCTCGGTCGCGAGCTTCTCCTTGACCGTGCGGGTGTTCATGCCGCGCATCGGATCGGGAGCCTTCGCGGTGCCGGGCGCGGGGCAGTTGTCGGGATCCATCAGCTCCTCGACGGGCACGGCGATCTCGCGGCCGTACTCGCCGGGCATCGCGCCGGGCGCGGGGTCGAGCCGCACGAGCACGAGCTGCACGAGGATCTTGGAATCGACCACGGTGCCGGGGCCTTCGGAGGTGCCGACGCGGGTCTTGTTCTTGGGCAGGCGCTTGCGGAGCTCTTCGTAGGTCGCGTCCTCGTAGCGCAGGCAGCACATCAGGCGGCCGCAGCGGCCCGAGATCTTGAGCGGGTCGAGCGTGGCCTTCTGGATCTTGGCCGAGCGCATCGAGATCGGCTTGAGCACCTTGAGGAAGTTCTTGCAGCAGCAGTGCTGGCCGCAGCGCTCGTAGTCGGCCACGAGCCGCGCCTCATCGCGCGCGCCGACCTGGCGCATCTCGATGCGGCAGCTGAACTCGCGCGCCAGCGTCTGCGCGAGCTCGCGGAAGTCGATCCGCTCGTCGCACAGGTAGTAGACGATCAGCAGCGACTCGTCGAGCGTGAGCTCGAGGTCGACGATCTTCGCGGGAAACTTGGCCGACGCCGCGATCTCACGCACGCGGCCGAGGGAGTTGCGCGCCTTGTCGACGCAGCCCGTGGCGCGGTTGAGGTCCTCGACGGTCGCGACGCGCAGGATCTCGCCGTTGGTCTGGAACGGATAGTCGCGGCCGCCCGAGTTCTCGATGTAGTTCATCATCTCCGAGCGCGACACGCTCTTGCCGCAGCCCGAGTTGGAGCAGGTCGTGGTGAGCATCTCCGCGATCTCGATGGCGCGGAAGGTCCGCACGACCATCTTCGATCCGCAGCCCGGCTTCGCGTCGCCGCGATACGGGTACTCGCCGATGAGCTTCATCCGCCCGAACTTGACCACGATCGAAGTCGGCGGCTTGAGCCGCGCGTAGATCTCCTCGTCCGAGAGACCATCGCGGAACTTCGGGTCCGCATCGCGCTCGAACATCGGGAGTGGAAAGATAGACATGAGGGTCGGAGTGTAGCGGCACGCGGCGCGCTCCACGGGGTTTCAGGCGGCCCGACCCCGACTCGGTTCCGCCTCAGTCGCCGTATCCCGCGTCCTCGCCCTCGCCGGCCGTCGTCTCGACGCCCGCCTTCTTCCGGCTGCGGAGCTCTTCGTAGGTGATGCGCTTGCGCTCGCTGATCACCAGCTTGATCGGCACTTCGGAGAACGGCAGCTGCTCGCGCAGCTGGTTGAGCAGGTACTTCTCGTACTGCCCCTCGAACAGCTGCGGCTTGTTGACCACCACCGCGATGGTCGGCGGGTGGGTCGCGATCTGCGAGACGTAGAAGACCTTCGCCTTCGTGCCCAGCTTCGAGCTCGGTCCGCGGTCCTCGAGGATGCCGCGGATGACCGCGTTCAGCCGGCCCGTCGTCTCGCGGTGGCCCGCCTGCTCGAACAGGTTCGAGCAGACCTTGATGACTTCCTTGACGCCCTCGCCCTTCTCGGCCGAGAGGAACACGAGCGGCGCGAAATCCAGCGCAAACAGCTCCTGCGTGAGGTAGTCGATGTAGTCGCTGGTCTTGAGCTTGGACTCGACGAGGTCCCACTTGTTGACCGCGATCACGGTCGGCTTGTGCTGCTCCATCAGGGCGAGCGCGAGGCGCTTCTCGACCTGCGAGACCTCCTCGCGCGCGTCGAGCAGCAGCACGCACACGTCGGCGCGCTCGATGGCGGACTTCGCGCGCTGGTGCGAGTAGTACTCGATGTCGTCGACCCAGCTCTTGCGCTTGCGCACGCCCGCGGTGTCGATCGCGACAAACGCGTGGCCGTTCATCTCGAAGCGCACGTCGATCGAGTCGCGCGTGGTGCCCGCGATCTCGCTCACGATCACGCGCGGCTCGCCGGCGAGCGCGTTGATCAGCGTCGACTTGCCCGCGTTGCGGCGGCCGACGATCGCGATCTTCATCTCGGGCTTGGCGACGGGCTCGACCCATTCAGGCAGGCGCTCGTAGATCGCCTCGAGGAACGCGCGCTTGCCGAACGCGCTCTCCGCGCTCGTCATCTGCGGCTCGCCAAAGCCGAGCCGCGACGCGTCCTGCGCGGCGGGAATCCAGCTGTCGTCGTCGACCTTGTTCGCGACCAGCAGCACGCGGTCGGCGCGGCCGGCCTCGCGGACAAGCTGCGCGATGCGCATGTCGAGGCTGGTCACGCCCGTCTGCGCGTCGATCACGAAGAGGATCAGCGTCGCGCGCGTCACGCCCGCCTTGATCTGCGCCTCGATCTGCGGCGTGAGCCTCGTGAGGTCCTCGCCCGCGTCGTCAAAGCGTCCGCCCTCGGCCATGTACACGCCGAATCCGCCGGTGTCGACGATCTCCGCGAGCTTGGGCGCCGCATCGCGCGCCTGGTCGTACGGAAGGTCCGTCGGCGGAAGGATCTCGACAAGCTGCGACACGCGGTCGCGCGTGGTGCCCGGCGTCGGGTCGACGATCGACACACGACGGCCGACGAGCCGGTTGAAAAGGCTCGACTTGCCCACATTGGGGCGTCCCACGATCGCGATCTCTGGAAGTGCCATAAGGGGGCGCAGTCTACGCGAGAAGCGATTTCCCCGTCATTTCCGCGGGCTTCGAGAGTCCGATCATCTCGAGAAGCGTCGGCGCGAGGTCGCCAAGGCGCCCATCGTCGCGAAGTTTCCGACCCTTGAACGCCGCGCCGACGACCGAGCACGGCACCGTGTAGTTCGTGTGCGCGGTGTGCGGGCAGTTCGCGCGCGCATCCCACATCTCCTCGGCGTTGCCGTGATCGGCGGTCACGATCGCGCTACCACCGCGCGCGAGCACCGCATCGACGATCTGCCCGACGCACGCGTCGACGACCTCGACGGCCTTGGTCGCCGCAGCCAGGCTGCCCGTGTGGCCGACCATGTCGCCGTTGGCGAAGTTCACGATGATCACCGGCTCGCAGTCGTTCGCGGCGACGCGCGCAAGGACCGCGTCGCGCACGCCGAGCGCGCTCATCTCGGGCTTGAGGTCGTAGGTCGCGACATCCTTCGGGCTCGGCACGATCGTGCGCGTCTCGCCCGCGAACGGCTCCTCGCGGTAGTCGTTGAAGAAGAACGTCACGTGCGGGAACTTCTCCGTCTCGGCGCACCTGAACTGCCGCACGCCGTGCTCCGCAAGCCACTCGCCGAGGATGTGCTTCATCTTGGCCGGCCGCTTGAAGACGACCTGGACGGGAAGCCCCGTCTCGTACTCGGCGAGCGTCGCGAAGAACAGGTTCCCGATCCGCGCGCCGCGGTCGAAGCCGCCGCCCTGCACGGACTTCCACGCCGCGTCGTCGAGGACGAACGCCTTGGTGATCTCGCGCGGCCGGTCGCCGCGGAAGTTGAAGAACAGCACCGCGTCGCCCGGCTTGATCCGCGACCGCGCGATCGCCGCCGCGTCGGCGCCGATCTGGGTCGCCGGGACAAACTCGTCGCCCCCGCGCGAGGCGTCGGTGGGCGCCGCGTAGTACGACTCGACGGCGGCTAGGGCACTGGAAGCCGTACGGGCGCCTGGCGCCGTTCGGACGAGCGCGTCGTACGCCGCCTGCACCCGCTCCCAACGGTGGTCGCGGTCCATCGCGAAGAACCGCCCGACCACGGTCGCGACCGCGCCGGTCCCCGTCTTGGCCAGGTGCGCCTCGAGGGTGCGGAGGTAGCCCGGCGCCGCCGATGGCGCGGTGTCGCGGCCGTCGGTGATGGCGTGGATCCAGAGCCGGTCGCGCGCGACGCCGGCGCCCGCGAATGCATCACGGGCGAAATCGACCAAAGCCAGCAGGTGCGCGAGGTCGCTGTGCACCTGCCCATCCGACACGAGCCCGAGGTAGTGGAGGCATCCACCTGATTTTGCGACATGCGCGACCGCCGCGAGCAGCGTCGGATCGCTCGCGAGCTTGCCCGCGCGGATCGCGTTGGTGATCCGCATCAGCTCCTGGTCGACGATGCGCCCCGCGCCGATGTTCTGGTGGCCGACCTCGGAGTTGCCCATCACGGGACCATCGGGGCCGACGGGGAGCCCGACGTCCTCGCCGCTCGTGCGGATCAGCGTGCGCGGAAACTCGCGCGCCAGCCGCTCGTCGACGGGCTTCGCCGCGCGCGTGATCGCATTGGTCGCGTCGCGCTCGTGGTGCGGGCTCTGCCCCCAACCGTCGCGGACGATCAGGACACACGGCACATTGCGGAGCGAAGTCGCGGGCGTCATCACGGAAGCATCCATGACGGAAGCCTAGCGACCTTCCGCTTGTGCGCGACGCGGACGATGGCTACTCTCCCCGCTACCTCGATGCCTGGAGCTACGAAAGCAACTTCTTCCTCGGCGGCGACGAATGCGGCGACCAACGGCGCTGCGAACGGAGCAACGACGATGAACGACACGCGCACGCTGCGCGAGCGCTACGAAGATGTCCGCGCCCGCATCGCGCGCGCCGCCGAGAAGAGCGGCCGCCGCGCGAGCGACGTGATGCTCGTCGCCGTCACCAAGCACGCGTCGATCGAGGACATCCGCGAGCTCGTCTCGCTCGGCCACACCGACCTCGGCGAGAACCGCGTGCAGCAGATGGTGCAGCGCGCCGCGATCATCGAGGAGTTCAGCGCGCGCCGTCGCGACCGCGGCGGCAGCGCCTCGCCGGTCCGCTGGCACATGATCGGCTCGCTCCAGCGCAACAAGGTCAAGCAGGCGATCGAGGTCACGCGCCTCATCCACTCGGTGGATTCGCTGCGCCTCGCCGAGGAACTCCAGGACATCGCCGAAGAGCGCGGCAGCGCGCCCGGCGGCGAGAAGTACGGCCCCGTCGATGTCCTCATCGAGGTCAACGTCGCCGGCGAGCGCTCGAAGCACGGCTGCGCCCCCGCCGCCGCGCGCCACCTCGTCGACATGCTCGACACGATGGTCGCCCTCCGCCCGCGCGGCCTGATGTGCATGGCGCCGAACACCGGCTCGATCGCCGACGCCCGCAAGACGTTCACCCGCTGCAAGGAGCTGTTCGACGAGATCCGCGCGATCGGCTCCGGCGGCGAGCGCTTCGACATCCTCTCGATGGGCATGAGCGGCGACTACGAGGTCGCGATCGAGTGCGGCTCGAACCTCGTGCGCGTGGGCAGCGCGATCTTCGGCGAGCCGAAGGTGACCGACGAAGACGGCGGCGACGAAGACTGAACGGCGACCACCGACGCCGACAACCGAACTATCTGTTCCGAACGCGCGCGCTCCCTCCGACAGTGCGCGTGTTCGGTTTTTGGACCGCCGCTGCGCGGCGCGCCCGTGTGAACTCCGATGCTGGGCGACCACTACCTCCGCTTCGCGGAGGAAGTGGCACCCGCCCTTCGGGCGGCGGTGATCGTGGTGCTCGCATCAAGCCGCGTGGATGTGGTGGTCACCCGCGCTCCGCGCGGAGACGCGTTGATGTGGTGGTCACCGAAGTCGCCGCGCGGAGACAGGTTGATGTGGTGGTCACCAGAATCGCCGCGCGGAAACAGGTTGGTGTGGTGGTCACCGAAGTCGCCGCGCGGAAACAGGTTGATGTGGTGGTCACCGAAGTCGCCGCGCGGAAAAAGGTTGATGTGGTGGTCACCAGACTCGCCGCGCGGTGCGCGGGTGCCACTTCCCCGAAGGGGTAGTGGTCGCGGAACATCCGATCTCGGTTCTCCGCGGCGCGAAGCGCCGATCCCCTCCCAATACGATGCCCCGCATGCCCTCGCCCACCCCCACCCCCACCACCGTCACCGCGAAGTTCAA
>CAITDI010000053.1 GCA_903891095.1 uncultured bacterium
CGCCGCCCGAAGGCGGCGGCGTGCGGCGTTGTGAGCGGACAGGGAGGGATTCGAACCCTCGGTACAGGGAATCCCCCGTACAACGGTTTAGCAAACCGTCCCCTTCGGCCTCTCGGGCACCTGTCCAGCGGGGACGACCACTATACACGCTGTTTCAATCCGCGCGAATTGGGGTTGTGATATCGTCCGCACCCCCCATGAAGATCCACGAGTACCAGGCCCGTCAACTGCTCGCTGAGGCGGGCGTCGCCGTCCCCGCCTTCGCCGTCGCTGAGGACATCGCCACCGCCGTCGCCGAGTCGAAGAAGCTCTTCGACGCCGGCATCAAGGAAATCGTCATCAAGGCCCAGGTCCACGCCGGTGGCCGCGGCAAGGCGGGCTTCGTCAAGCTCGTGACGAACCTCAAGGACGCGGAGGCCGCCGCGACCTTCATGCTGACCAACAAGATGGTTTCCTATCAGACCGGCCCCGAGGGCCTGGTCGTCCGCAAGCTGCTCATCGCGGCTGCGGAGGCGATCGCCAAGGAGTACTACCTCGCGATCACCATCGACCGCTCGCGCCGCACCGCGACCCTGATCGCCAGCGCCGAGGGCGGCGTCGAGATCGAGGTCGTGGCCGAGACGAATCCCGCCGCGATCAAGAAGGTCCCGCTGCATCCGATCATGGGCCTCCAGGCCTATCAGGCGCGCGACCTCGCGTTCGACCTCGGCTTCAAGGGCAAGCAGGTCGGCCAGGCCGTCGACATCATGATGAAGATCGCCAAGGTCTTCCGTGAGAAGGACGCGAGCCTCGTCGAGATCAACCCGCTCGTCGTCACGCCGCCGGACGCGAAGAACCCCGACGGCCGCGTGCTCGCGCTCGACGCGAAGTTCCAGTTCGACGACAACGCGCTGTTCCGTCACCCCGAGGTGCAGGCGATGTTCGACCCGACCGAGGAGAACCCCGCGGAACTCCGCGCGCTCGAGTTCGGCCTCAGCTACGTCGCGCTCGACGGCAACATCGGCTGCCTCGTCAACGGCGCGGGCCTCGCGATGTCGACGATGGACATCGTCAAGCTCCACGGCGGCGAACCCGCGAACTTCCTCGACGTCGGCGGCAGCGCCAGCGAAGAGGCGGTGACCGAGGCGTTCCGCATCATCCTGAGCGACAAGGCCGTCAAGGGCATCCTGGTCAACATCTTCGGCGGCATCATGCAGTGCGACAAGATCGCGCGCGCGATCGTGACCAGCGCGAAGAACGTGGGCTTCAAGGTGCCGCTCGTCGTGCGCCTCGAGGGCACCAACGTCGCCGCGGCGCGCCAGATCCTGGCCGACGCGCAGGCGGAGATCCCCGCGATGCAGGCGGCGACCGACCTCACCGACGCGGCGAGCCGCATCGTGGCGGCCGTTCGCAAGGCCGGCTGATGCCCAGCCGCCATCTCGTCCTCTTCGACATCGACGGCACGCTGCTCCGCACCGAGGGCGTTGGCGTGAAGGCGATGCTGCGTGCGTTCACCGCGATCCACGGCGACCTCGGGTTCAGCTTCGAGGGGCTCGAGATCGCGGGCGCGCTCGACGGGCTGCTGTTCGCGCGGATCATGGCCAAGCACGGACTGCCCGCGCATGACGAGGCGCACGCGCACTTCCAGCGCGTCTACCGCGATGCGCTTGGCAGCTCGCTCACGCCTGACCGCGTGCGGCAGATGCCTGGCGCGGGCGAACTCGCGCGGCGGCTCTCGGAGCGCGGCGCGGCGACGGGGCTCCTCACGGGCAACTACCGCGAGACCGCGCAGATCAAGATCCGCGCGGCGGGCTACGACGAAAGCCACTTTCCGTTTGGCGCGTTCGGTGCGGACGGCGCTTCGCGGCGGCACCTGACGCCGGTGGCGATCGAGCGCGCGACGGCGCACCACGGCCGCGCGTTCGCGCCCGAGCGGGTCACGATCATCGGCGACACGCCGCTCGACGTCGATTGCGCCAAGGCGCACGGCTGCCGCGCGATCGGCGTGGCCACGGGGCCGTACAGCGTCGAGCAGCTCGCGACGGCGGGCGCGGACCTCGCGGTCGCCGACCTGTCGGACACCGAGGCGCTCGTGCGCTGGATCCTCGGCGACTGAGCGCGGCGCGTGGAAAAGGCCGCCGTTTCCGCGCGCGATCCTGCAACGAGGCTGCAACCCTCCCCGCGACTCGTCACAATGCTCGGCGCATGTCGTCGTTCTCCTCGCTCTGCAGCGACTTCTACGTCAACCAGAAGCTCGGTCTCAAGCTCGATCTCCCCGAGCGGCGCGAGACCGTGCTCGATCTGTTCGACCGCGTGCGACGCACGTTTCCGCGGCTGACGACGTTCCAGCGCTACGAGGGCGAGGTCGCGCTCGAGAGCGACAGCGCCGAACGCGACTGGCAGTGGGTCGCGCTGCGGCAGACCTCGATCCGCTCGGGCCACGTGAATCCCGCGACGCTCGCCGACGCGTACAACTTTCACAAGTCGCTGCTCGAAGTCGCGCCCTACTTCCTCTCGATCTCGCCGCTCGACGTCGACATGCTCGAGGTCGTGTTCGGCTTTGACTTCGAGACCGAGCACGACAAGGACGCGATCGTGTTCGACGCGCTGCTCGCGAACTCGCCGCTGGGCGGGCTCGTCGACGCGGGCTTCGAGAGCGTGCTCGAGGCGCAGCCGGCGCTGGCGATCTCGCTCGGAGATCGCGGCAACATGCAGGCGGTGTTCGAGGTGCGCACGCGGCCGCGCATGCCCGTCGCGGGCGATCGAGGCGGCGATCCGATCTCGGTGTTCCTCACGGTGCGGCGCCACGGACCGCTGGCGTCGCTCGATGAACTCAAGAGCGCGTTCGGCACGATCGTCGGCCATGCCGAGCTGCTCGCCGAACAGCGCGTCATCCCCAATCTCGTCGCCCCGATCCACGAGGTTCTTCAATCGCGCGGGTAAGTCGGCGCTCGCAGACACGCAGCTACCTCGCAGCTCCATGGAGTCGCAATGCTCACTTCGCTTCTGAATCCCGCCCTGCTCGCCGCCGCTCTCGCTCTTCAGGTTCCGCCTGCGGTCGCGCCCGCGGTGACGCCTGCGGGACAGGCGGCCGTGCAAGCCGCGCCCAAGCCTGTCCCTGCGGGCCTGCCCGTCGACGGCAAGGCCGACGCCAAGGCGATCGCGTTCGTCACACAAGCCGCCAACGCCGCGCTCGCGAACGACATCGCGCTGATGGCGCGGCTCGACACGCCGTTCCCCAAGCCGGTCTCGTTCAAGGATGCAAACGCGTCCGACGTGCTGGAGTCCGTGCGCACGCTCGCCAAGGTCTCGGTCGAGATCGACACGCGCGCCGTCGGCGACGCAGGCGGCTGGGAGTACAAGCACGTCACCTGCGAGCCGGCGACGGCACGCGCGGCGCTCGATGCGGTGATCCGCGCGATCTCGCCCGACTACCAGCCGTTCGTCGCGGATGTCGCGGCGGGCATCGTCGTGATCACCGACCCCTCGGGCCAGCGCACGCTGCGTGCGCGCGCGCAGTACCCGCTCGGCGGAACGCTCGCTCGCCTCGGCGGCAAGGCGGAGGGCGATGAAACCACGCTGAGCGCCAAGGAGCAGCTCGAGCGCTTTGTCGAGCTCACGCAGCCCGATGTCTGGAGCAGCCAGGGCGGCGACCTCGGCGCGATCCAGTGGACGGGCGACGTTGCCACGATCACCGCGACGCCCTCGATGCACCACGACATCCGCAAGCGACTCGCCGAACTCGAGGAAGTCCTGCCCGCGGCCTCGCTGCAGTGGACCGTGCGCGCCGTGGAGTTCGACGAGAAGGCGGCCAAGGACGCGATTGACGCCGCGATCGGCAGCGCCGCCGGCATCGACGCCGTGGTCAAGGATGGACTCGGCAAGTTGCTGAGTGCGCCGAGGATCATGGCGCCGACGCAGCAGCCCGCGGAGATCAAGGTCGGCGACGGCGCGAGCTCGATCGAAGTGCACATCGATCCGATCGCGGGCGACGGCGGCGCTGTGTTCGCGGTGCGCGCGAAGCAGACCGATGGCCAGCGCACGCGCGAGATCGCGATGCGCGCGGTGCCGGGCGTGCGATCGGTCGGCGTGATCGACGCAGGCGGCACGCGGCTGCTGGTCGAGGTGCTCGGCATGTCCGAATCGGCACTGAAGGCGCTCAAGCGCGCGGCTGCGCCTGCGGCGAAGTGATGGCGGTCGCACGCAACCCGCGCCGCAGGCTTCCGCCTGACGGGCATTCATGGTCTGCGTGGGCTCGCGTCGTCGTGGCTCGCGTCATGAGCGCTCACGTCGTCGAGGCCTCCAACCACTAGTTGCACGAATGCCCGAGCCCTGAATACTTTGGGCGGAAGCCCGCGGAACGCAGGACGTGGGAGTCGAGAGATCGAAGGCTCACGCCTCACGCGCCGCAGGCTTCCGCCTGACGGGCATTCATGGTCTGCGTGGGCTCGCGTCTGCCGAAGCCGCACGACCACCAGTTGCCCGAATGCCCGCGGGCGGAAGCCCGCGGAACGTTTGACGTGGGAGTCGGATCTTCGAAGGCTCACGCCTCACGCGCCGCACACCGCCCAAAAACGATTGCGCCGCCCGCACAAGGCGGGCGGCACAGATCGGCCGAATGCGGCAGGATCGGAAACCGATCCTAAATCTGGTTTACTTGACCGTCTTGAACTCAAGATGATCAGCAACGCTCGCGATGTCCTTCGCGAGCTGCGGGGTCACCTGGATCGTGAACGACTGGCCAGCGGCCACGCGCACGAGACGGGTGCAACGCGCGCGGACGAGCCACTCGCGGCCTGCACGCGGACGCCACTCATTGAGCTGCGTCATGCGCTTGTGCTGAAGCTTCTTGAGGATGCGCTGGGCGCCGCGCTCAAGGCGCATGAGGCGCTCAACAGTGCGGAAGCCGCCGTCCGTCTTGGGGACAGAGGTCAGCGTGAAGGTGACGGTGCCGGTCATTGGAATCTTGCTCATTCGAAGCTCGCTTTGGAGAGTCGCGCACCTTACCCGAACCTTCGACGGTCGGCAAGATGCTCGGCAGGAAGGCCTTCCGTTTATCGGGCGCGGTCAACCACACGATCAACCACGCGATCAACCATGCGATCAACCATGCGCCTCGCGATACAGCAGGAAGAGCCCCTGCGTACCCCTCCGCCCATGCCCCGCAGCGACGAGCCGCTCGTACTGCGCGAGGCAAAGCTCGATGATCGGCAGTGAAAGCCCGAGTTCCGCCGCCTCGGCCTTGGCGATGCGCAGGTCCTTGACCATGTGCTCGACGAAGAATCCCGGATCGAAGTCGCCCTTCAGAACGCGCGGTGCGAGCACGGAAACCGACCAGCTGGCCGCCGCGCCGCCGCCGACCGCGGCGAGGACCTTCTCGGGGTCCAGACCCGCCTTGGTCGCGAAATACACCGATTCGCACATGCTCAGCGTGTTGCCCGCGACGAGCACCTGGTTCACGATCTTGGTCCGCTGGCCGGCGCCCGCTTCGCCCTCGAGGACGATGGTCTTGCCGAGCTTCTCGAAGATCGGCTTGGCGCGCTCGAATGCCTCGGCGGGGCCGCCGACCATGATCGCAAGCGCCGCGTTGCGCGCGCCGACATCGCCGCCCGAAACGGGTGCATCGAGCGCCCATGCGCCCTTGGCGCGCGCGGCTTCGGCGATGCGCCGAGCCAGCGACGGCGGCGAGGTGCTGAAGTCGATCAGGATCTGCCCCGCCCGCAGCGACGCGAGCACGCCGTTGGCGCCAAAGTAAACGTCCTCGACCTCGTGCGGCAGCCCGACATTCGTGCAGACGATGTCCGCACCCGCGGCGGCTTCGGCGGCGTGCGCGGCCCAGGTCGCGCCCGCGTCGAGGAGATGCTGCGCCTTGGCGCGGGTGCGGCTGTGGACGACGACCGGATGACCCGCGCGGAGCAGGTGCCCCGCCATCGAGTTGCCCATGATTCCCGTGCCGATCCAGCCAATGCGCGCGTGATTTCCAGACATGCGGTTTCCTGACCTGAGGAGTGCGAAGACGCGGCCGCTTGGACGGATCCGCCCCGCGCGGTGCATCCATCGCGCGCGACGCGGTATACCACGCCCCGCGAACGGCTGCCCCCACCGCGACGCGCGGCTTCCCGTACCCTTCCCGTTTCGATTCCGCATCGCACCCAAACTCAGTTCACAGCTATGGCAACCGCATCAAAGGACATCACGGCCATCGAACGCGAAGTGACGGAGAAGAGCCGTCCCTTCCGCCTGCTCCAGGACGAGATCCATCGCGTGATCGTCGGACAGGAAGAACTCGTGCACGGGCTCCTGCTCGGCCTGCTCGCCAACGGACACATCCTGATCGAAGGCGTGCCCGGCCTCGCGAAGACGACCGCGGTCTCCTGCCTCGCGAGCGGACTGCAGACGGCGTTCCAGCGCGTGCAGTTCACGCCCGACCTGCTGCCCGCGGACCTCGTGGGCACGCTCGTCTATCGCCCAGGCAGCGGCGAGTTCGTCGTGAAGAAGGGCCCGATCTTCACCAACATCGTGCTCGCCGACGAGATCAACCGCGCGCCCGCCAAGGTGCAGTCGGCGCTGCTCGAGGCGATGCAGGAGCGCCAGGTCACGATCGGCAGCGAGACCTACCCGCTGCCTGAGCCGTTCCTCGTGCTCGCGACGCAGAATCCCGTCGAGCAGGAAGGCACGTACCCGCTGCCCGAGGCGCAGGTCGACCGCTTCATGCTCAAGATCCTCGTGCGCTACCCCACGCAGCGCGAGGAGCGGCAGATCCTCGACCGCATGTCGCGCGCGAGCGCGCCGACCAAGGTCGCGCCCGTGATGAAGCCCGAGGACATCGCGGCCGCGCGCGGCGTGGTCGACGACATCGCGATGGACGACCGGCTCAAGGACTACATCGTCAACCTCGTGGTCGCGTCGCGCGATCCGAAGTCGGCCAAGGTTCCGCTCGAAGGACTCGTCGCGTTCGGCGCGTCGCCGCGTGCGACGCTCGCGCTTTCCCGCGCGGCGCGCGCGCATGCGTTCCTCGACGGACGCGGCTACGTCGTTCCGCAGGACGTGAAGGACATCGCGCCACTGGTGCTGCGCCATCGCCTCACGCCGAGCTTCGAGGCCGAGGCCGAGGACAAGACCGGCGACGACCTCGTGCGCATCCTGCTCGAGCACGTGCCAGTCCCCTGATCCCGAGCGCGAGCTGAACGCATGCTTTCGCCCGAGATCCGCAAGAAGATCCGATCGATCGAGATCCGCACCAGTCGCCTTGTCAGCGACGTGCTCGCGGGCCAGTATCGCTCTGCCTTCAAGGGCCGCGGCATGGAGTTCGAGGAAGTGCGCCCGTACCTGATCGGCGACGATGTGCGCTCGATCGACTGGAATGTCAGCGCGCGCGTGGGCGAACCGCACGTCAAGGTGTTCCGCGAGGAGCGCGAGCTCACGGTGATCATCGCCGTCGATCTCTCGGGGTCGCTCTCGTTCGGCACGCGCGCGGAACTCAAGCGCGAGCTCGTGGCCGAGGTCGCGGCGACGCTCGCCTTCAGCGCGATCCGGTCGAACGACCGCGTCGGCATGCTGCTCTTCACCGACCGCACCGAGGCGTTCGTGCCGCCCAAGAAGGGCGCGCGACACGCGCTGCGCATCGTGCGCGACCTGCTCGCGTTCAAGCCGACCGGCCGCGGCACCGACATCGCGCGCGCGCTCGATGAACTCGCGTCGAGCCTGTCCAAGCGCTCGGTCGTGTGCGTTGCGAGCGACTTCCTCTCGCCTGCGGGCGCGAAGCCCTGGGACGGCGCGCTCACGCGCCTGCGCCGCAAGCACGATGTGATCCCGATCACCGTCGGCGACGCGCGCGAACGCGAGCTGCCCGATGTCGGCATCATCGAACTCGAGGACCTCGAGACGGGAGCGCTGCGCGCGTTCGACACCTCGTCGCGCTGGGTGCGCGAGGGCTGGGCCGAAGCCGCAGAAGAACGCATGCAGACGCGCGACAAGTTGTTCCGCAAGGCCAAGGCCGAGCCGCTCTCGCTCGAGACGGGCGCGGACTTTGTCGCTCCGCTGCGCGCGTACTTTGGCAAGCGCGAGTCGCGGAGGGGACGATGAGATTCGCCCGTGCCGCGCTGGTCGCGCTCGTCATCGCTGCGTCGCACTCCGCGCTTGCCGAGCCGCCCGCGCCATCTGCAAGCGCTGCGGCCGCGAATCTCGCGACCGAACCCGTCAGCAAGCGCACCGAACTCGGCGGCGTGACCGCGACCGTGCGCTTTGCGCGCTCGGACTTCGAGGTCGGCGAGCCGATCGCCTGCACGATCGCGTTCGAAGGCGCGGACGCCGCGACGATCGCCGTCGATCCCGCGCAGACGCTCGGTGATTTCGACATCGTCGCCATCGCGCCCGCGCGGCGCACTCCCGCGGGCACGACCGAACTCGATGTCACGCTCATGACCTTCGACTCCGGCACGCTCACGCCGGCGGAGCTCGCCGTGAGCTGGCGCCACGGCAGCGAGGGCAACGACGGCAAGGTCGCGTTCCCCGCGCTCTCGATCAAGAGCTTGCTTGGCGAGAAGGTCGATCCGTCGCAGTTCCGCGACATCGCAGGCGAGGTCGCGATCGCATCGCCGCTCGACTGGTGGCCGTGGGCCGCTGGCGCAGGCGCGCTGCTCGTGCTCGGCGTGATCGCGTGGGTGATGCTCCGCAAGCGCCCCGCCGTGCCCGTCGCGCCCGATGTGTGGGCGCTCGGCGAGTTCACGCGGCTCGAGTCCGCCGCGCTGCCCGCGAAGAATGAATTCGGCCAGTACTACGACGAGCTCACGCGCATCGTCCGCACGTACGTCGCGCGGCGGTACGCGATCCCCGCGGATCGCCAGACCTCGCGCGAGTTCATCGCGGCCACGCAGGCGCACTCGGAGTTCCCGTCCGCCGAGACCGAACGCCTGCGCGCGCTGCTGCGCCTCGCGGATCTCGTCAAGTTCGCCAAGGCCGAGCCTTCGCGCGACGAGTGCGACCGAAACCTCGCTGAAGCCCGCGGATTCGTCGAGTCGACGCGCCCGACGGAGAAGCCGCAGACAGAAGAGCGGGCGACGGAGGCCGCCCGATGATGTTCCACCCGTCATCGATCTGGCTGCTTCTGCTGTTGCCGCTTGCGCTGCTGCCGTACCTGCGCCATCGGCGCCGTTCGCGGCTTGCGGTGCGATTCAGCTCGCTCGAAGCGGTCGCGCATTCGCCGCGCGGGCGCATGGTTCGGCTGCTTCCGCTGCTGCCTGCGATGCGCGCGGCGGCGATCGCGTGCATCGTGATCGCGATCGCGCGCCCTGTGATTCCCAACGAAACCGCGCGCACGCTCGTCGAAGGCGTCGCCATCGAGATGGTCGTCGACCGCAGCGACTCGATGCGCGCGCTGGACTTTGCCAAGGAAGGCAAGCAGACCAACCGCCTCGACGCGCTCAAGGAAGTCGGCACGCGCTTCGTGCGCGGCGGCGACGGATTCGCAGGGCGCCCGAACGACCTCATCGGCGTCGTCTGCTTCGCGGGAAAGGCGGACAGCCTGGTTCCGCTCACGCTCGACCATGACGTCGCGATCGAGGCGCTGGACCAGATCGACTTTCCCACGCAGCAAGGCGAGATGGGCACGGCGATCGGCGACGCGGTCGCGCTCGGCGTCGACAAGCTCAAGGACGCGTCCGACCGCGCGAACCGCGACGGCAAGATGCGCATCAAGTCGCGCGTGCTGCTGCTGCTCACCGACGGCGAGTCCAACGCAGGCGAGCTCTCCCCCGCCGACGCCACCGCGCTCGCCAAGTCGACCGACATCAGGATCTACGCGATCGGCCTCGGAACCAAGGGCTTCGCCAATGTTCCCGTGCAGACGCCGTTCGGTACGCGCATGCAGCGCGTGCCCGTCTCGATCGACGAGAAGACGCTCACCGAGATGGCGACCGCGACCGGCGGCCGCTACTTCCGCGCGACCGACGCCGACAGCCTGCGCGACATCTACGAGACCATCGACAAGCTCGAGAAGAGCAGCATCGAGGAGACCAAGCAGGTGCGCTACCGCGAGCTCGCGGTCGATGGATTCACCGTCGACCTGCGCGTGCTGCCGCCGTTCCGGCTTCCGTCGCTGCTGGCGATCGCGCTGATCCTGCTCGCGATCGACACCATCGTCACCACCACGCGACTGAGGACGCTCGCATGATCCTCGCTGCAGACGGCTTTCAGTTCGCGCATCCCGAGGGGGCCATGTGGTTCGTCGCGGCCGTCGGCTGCGCGCTGCTGCTCGCGTGGCTCGTGGTGTGGCGCAAGCGCGCGCGCACGCGGCTCGCCGACGAACGGATGCTCGCCCGCATCGCGCCGGGCATCGCTTCGTCGCGCAGCACGATTCGCGCGGTGCTCGTCGCGCTCGCGATGTTCGCGATCGTGCCCGCGCTCATGGATCCGCGCGCGGGCGTGACCGTCGAGACCGTCGAGCAGCGCGGCATCGATGTCGTCGTCGTCGTCGATGTCTCGCGCAGCATGCTCGCCGAAGACGCCTCGCCTTCGCGGCTCGCGCGCGCCAAGCAGTTCGCGTCGGACCTCGTCGAGGCGCTCGGCAGCGACCGCGTCGGGCTCGTTGAATTCGCAGGCGTTCCGTCGCTGCGCTGCCCGCTCACCTTCAACCACCGCACGTTCCGCACGACGCTCGAGAGCCTGTCGCCGCAGGCCACGATCCGCGGCGGCTCGCTCCTCGGCGACGCGATCCGCCTCGCGACCACGAGCCTCGGCGCCGACGGCAACGGCAAGGCGATCGTCGTGCTTTCCGACGGCGAGGACATGGAGAGCGAGCCCGTCGAGGCCGCGGGCGCCGCAGCCAAGGAACGCGGCATTCGCGTCGTGACCATCGGCATCGGCGATTCGAACGACGGCGCGCGCATTCCCGTCGAGGTGCGCGGCGAGCGCAAGTACCTCGTGCACGAAGGCCAGGAAGTCTGGACCAAGATGGATCCGACGCTCCTCAAGAAGGTCGCCGACGCGGGCCAGGGCTTTTTCGTCGAGGCCGGCACCGGCCAGGCGGACATGGTGCAGCTCGCACAGCTCCTCGCGAGCGGGCTCGAGACCTCGACGCGCGAGCGCAGCGATGTCTCGAGCAAGCGGCCGCTGTTCCAGCTGTTCGCGGCGGTCGCCCTGTTGCTTCTTGTCGCGGAGTGCCTGATGCTTCCGCCTGCCCGCGCCGCGAAGGATGAGGCCACCGCATGAAGTCCGCACGAAACGCCATGTTCCTGCGCATCGCCTTCGCATCCACCGCGATCATCGCCGGCGCACACGCGTCCGCGCAGACGACGCAGCCGCCCGCCGATACGCAGGCGATCGTCGCGCAGGCACGCGAAGCCGCGGAGCAGCTCCTCGCCAAGCCCGACGCGCGGCCCGAGCGCCTCTACAACGCAGGCGTCGCGATGTACCGCGCGGGCGAACTCGGACTCGCACGCGATCTCTTTGAAGCCGCCGCCGGCCGCGGTCGCGCCGACCTTGCGTCGCGCTCGATGTACAACCGCGGAACCACGCGCTACGCCGAGAGCCTCAAGGAAATGCAGGCCGCGCAGCAGCCCGGCCAGGCCTCGGCGCCCGACAGTCCGCAGGACACGCAGCAGCAAGTGATGGAAACCCTCGAGCGCGCCGTGCGCGAGCTCAAGGACGCCGTCCGCGCCGACCCCACCAACGAAAACGCCCGCGCCAACGCCGAGCTCGCCCACCGCGTCCTCAAGGAACTCAAGCAGCAGCAAGACAAGCAACAGAAGCAGCAGAAAGACGACCAGAAGAAGGACGACCAGCAGAAGCAGGATCAGCAGAAGCAGGATCAGCAGAAGCAAGATCAGCAGAAGCAAGATCAGCAGAAGCAGGATCAGCAGAAGCAGGACCAGCAGAAGCAGGATCAGCAGAAGCAGGATCAGCAGAAGCAGGACCAGCAGAAGCAAGACCAGCAGAAGCAGGACCAGCAGAAGCAGGACCAGCAGAAGCAGGATCAGCAGAAGCAAGACCAGCAGAAGCAGGATCAGCAGAAGCAAGACCAGCAGAAGCAGGATCAGCAGAAGCAGGATCAGCAGAAGCAGGATCAGCAGCAACAACAGCAGGCCGACGGCAAGCAGGAGCGCAAGCCGATGACCAAGCAGGAAGTCGAGCGACTGCTGCAGAAGATCCGCGACAAGGAGAAGGCTCGCATGCAGGAGCAGCTCGAGCGTCAACGCGTCCGCACCCAACCCGCGCCGAAGGACTGGTGAGATGTCGTTGCGCTACCTGAGCATCCTGGTTGCGGCGGTCGCGGCGCTCTGCACGCAAGCGGCCTCGTTCGCGCAAACGATCACCGCGCAGCTCTCGTCGTCCGACGGGTTCGTCGACGAGCCGATGCGCGTGGTGGTCAACGTGATCAACTTCGACGATTTCGACGGGCCGTTCTTCGATGAAGTGCCGGGGCTCCAGATCACGCGGCTGCCCGGCGAGCAGACCCAGACCAGCATCCAGATCGCCAACGGACGCCGCGTGCAGACGCGCACCGTGGGGATCTCGTACGAGGTGATTCCGCACAAGGCGGGCACCTTCGTGATCCCCGCGTTCATGGTGCAGTCGGGCGGACAGAAGTACACGACCAACCCGACGCAGATCACGGTCGCAGCGTCGGACGCAGGCGAGCTGATGATCGTGCGCGTCGTGGGCGAGCCGCACGACCTCTATCTCGGGCAGGAAGGCGGGCTCAATCTCGAGCTCGCGGTCAAGGCGTTCAAGGATCGCGCGCTGGGCATCTCGCTCGACGAGCAGTCGATGTGGTCGCTGATCGACCTCGAGCGCTCGTCGTGGGGCATCTTCGGTCCCGCGCTGCAGAAGATGCTCTCGGAGAACCGCCGCCCGCGCGGCGAGATGCGCGTGATCGCCGGCACCGAGTACATCGTCTACACGATCTCGAAGTCGTTCGACCCGATCGCCACGGGAACGCCGTCGGTCGGCGAAGTCCGCGTGCGCATGGAGTACCCGACTCGGCTGCAGCGCGGCAACGACTTCTTCAATCAGAGTCGGCTCACGCTCGGCGGTTCGCGCGCGATCAGCATCACTCCGAGCGCCGTCGATGCGACCGTGATCCCGGTGCCCGACGGTCCCAGGCCCGCGTCGTGGAACGGCGCGGTCGGTCGGTTCGGCCTGCAGGTGATCGCCAAGCCGCTGGAGGTTTCTGTCGGCGATCCGATCACGCTCACGATGCGCATCACCGATCAGTCGGGCATCGCTGGGCTCGCGGGGCTTCAGGCGCCCGTGCTTGCGGATCAGCCGGCGTTTGCCAGCGGTTTCCGCGTGCCGCGCGAGTCCGCGTCGGGCACGGTCGAAGGCCGCACGAAGGTCTTCACGCAGTCGATCCGCGCGCTCGGCGACAATGTGCGCGAGATCCCGCCGGTGGAGCTCGCGTTCTTCGATCCCGGCACGGGTTCGTACGAGATCGTGCGGAGCGCGGCGATTCCGATCAAGGTCAAGCCGAGCACGGTTGCGCGCGTCGATGTCGAGACGCCGCAGGCTGCGCGCGAAGGCAAGTCGGAACTCACCAAGGTCGACGGCGGAATCCTCGCCAACGCGTCGCTCGATCAAGCGATGGGTTCGCTCCCGAACGAGACGATGCTGCCCGCGCTCGCGCTGGTCGCACCGGCGTGCTTTGCGGTTGCGACGGCGATCCGCCTGCGCAGCGATGCGCAGGAGCGCAATCCGCTGGCGCGTCGCCGACGCGGCGCGCGCGGCTCGTTTGAGCGAAGGCTCGCCGAACCTGCTGCGGACGGCGGCGCATCCGCCGACGCCATCGGCGCCGCGGTGCTCGCGTACATCGCCGACCGCGTCGGCGCACCCGAGGGCTCGCTCGCAGGCCGCGAGGCGGTCGAGGCGCTTGCGGCGGCCAAGCTCGACAAGCAGCTGATCGACGAGGCCGACGATTTCCTTCGACGATGCGACCGCGCGCGGTACGCAGGCGCGTCGATCGACGCCGCCGAGGCGCGCGCGCTTGTCGCGCGACTCGACGCCGCCGCCTGGCGTGAAGGAGGCGCGCGATGAACTCCCGTGCGATCACCAAGTTCGTGCTTGCCGCGCTGTGCGTCGTGCTTCCCGCGGTGTGGTTTGCGGGCGCGTCGGTCGTCGACCGCGGTCCGATCCGCGAGCGCGTACGCGCCGCCGATGCGGAATACGAGCGCGGCGTCGCGCAGTCCGCCGACGCGAAGTCCGACCTGGACGCCTCTCGCGAGTCGTTCCGTGCCGCAGCACGCGCGTACGAGGCCGCGCAATCCGAGTCGCATCTCGATTCCGCAGCGCTCGCCTACAACCTCGGCAACGCGCGGCTCCGCGCGGGCGAGCTGCCTGGCGCGATCGCGGCCTATCGCCGCGCGCTCGTGCTCGATCCGTCCGACGCGCGCGCGCTCCACAACCTCGAGCAAGCGCGGCGTCAAGTGCAGCAGCGCGTGGCGCCGCCCGCGCCTTCGCGCGCGGAGATCCTGCGCGACGGATGGTTCGTGCTCGGCGCCTCGACGCGCATGGCGCTCACACTCACGCTCTGGTCTCTCGGCTTTGCGCTGCTCACGCTCGCGGTGCTCGGAACCCAAGCGGAGCTCGCATGGCGCAAGCCCGCAAGTCTTCGGCGCGCCGGCCTCGCGCTGATCGCACTCGCAGTCATCGTCGGCGCAACCGTGGTCGGCGACACGCTCGCGGTGAGCGGCACGGACCTCGCGGTGATCTCGCAGCAGTCCACGCTCCGCAAGGGCAACGGCGATGGCTTCGAGCCCGCCGTCGCGGAGCCCCTGCCGCTCGGCACCGAGTGCCGCGTCGGCGAATCGCGCCCAGGCTGGACTGAAGTCGAACTCGGCGACCGCACGCGCGGCTGGATCAAGGACGATGCCGTGATCCGCGTTGCGCGGTGATCCCACGCAGCGATGTCGATACAAGGTCTCTACAAGGCCTCTACAAGCAAACAGCCCGTGCTCGCTCTCGGCGCGCACGGGCTGTCTTGGAAGCGGAGAGGGTGAGATTCGAACTCACGAGTAGGCGAACCCACTACTAGTTTTCGAGACTAGCTCCTTCAACCGCTCGGACACCTCTCCGTGTGCACAGGCTCGCGACGCTGTCGCTGCTGAGCGGGGTGGGAAGTATCGCCCAAATCCTTGGACTTGTCCACCGATTCCATGCGAGTTCGAGGCGCGTTTGATGCGCGGCGCCCGACCTCTGCTGCGTCCGCGGTTATCGCGTCCTGCACCCCCAAAAACGGCAATCGCCGGCTCCGATGGGAGCCGGCGACGCGCGTGTTCAGTTGACTCGACCCACCTTAGCGCGGGCAGTTGCCCCAGGCGCTGAGGAGCGAGGCGACATCGAGAGCGTTGACCGTTCCGTCACCCGTGATGTCCGCGTCGCCGGTACCCCAGGAGCTGAGGAGCGCCGCGATGTCCTGCGCCGCAACCATGCCGTCGTGGGTCAGGTCCGCGGGGCACGGCGGCACCGGGACGGTGCCTTCCTCGGTGAGCGTGAAGCGACCGTGGCCGACGAACTCATCGTGGCCGCCGACCTGGATGTAGTAGACGGTTCCGGCGGTGATCGCCCATTCGACCTTGGCGTAACCGCCGCAGCCGGCCATCTCGTCGTTGCAGCTGAGCGAATCGCCATTGCCGTCACGCACGATGATGGTCGGATCGAACTCGCTGTAGTTGCCCGAGTCCATGTTCGGGCAGCTGCTGACCGAAGCAAGACCGTTGCGGGTGGCGACCAGGCGGTACCACACGTCGTTGACGATCTGGTCGCCGAAGATTCCAGCGCAACCGGCGGGCATCTGGGTGTCGACGCTGTTGGTCGAGCCGATGGTGCTGACGTTGAACGGACCCGCGACGACGGTGATCGCACCCGACTGCTCGTCATTGAGCGCGTGCGGCGGATTGCAGGCCGCGACAGCGTTCTGGCGGCAGATGTAGTCCCATTCGACGTCGCAGCAGAAGCCGTCCTGCGCGCAGATGTTTCCGCAGCAGGTGGTGTCGGAGCAGCCCGGCGTGGTGCGCACGTCGAAGCAGCTTCGGGTCTGCGGGCCGCCGCAAGAGTCCTGGGCGAATGCGAGACCGCCGACGAAGGCGGAGGCGATGGCAACGATGAGCTTGGTGTACATATCTTCTTCTCCCGTGATTCTTCCAACTGGTTCGTCCAACTGGTTGTGCCACCTCACCCTGCTTGAACATGCCACGGGCGCCCGACCCTGCAAGCACGCGAGGCGCTGCGAAGCTCAAGTGAACCTTCGCGAGTTCGCTTTACGCCGAACGTTCCAGAGATGCAGGCGCGCACCGTGCGAGCACCGTCGCGCCATGCAGAAACACGCGCGGTTACCGCGCGTGCCTGCGTAGATCGAAGTGAGTGCGCCTGCGCTCAGGCGGCTGGAACGCTCAGCCCCACGCGTTGAGCAGGATCGCGATGTCCTGCGCGCCCACCACGTTGTCGTGGTTGAGGTCGGCGGGTCCGCTGCCGGGCCCCCATGCGTTGAGCATGATGGTGATGTCCTGCGCGTTCACATGGCCATCGTGGTTGAGGTCGGCGGGATTGCCGTTCTCGCACGCATCGGCGATGCCGTTGCCGTTGGCGTCGGCACAGGTGGTGCCAGGGCCCGCCCACGTCGCGCCCGCAGCGACCGCCTGGTCACGCGTGAGCTGCAGGCAGAAACCGTTCGGGAAGCACGAGGCGCCGAGCGGCTGCGGGCAAAGCCCCGCCGTGCACGCCGTGCCGTTGCCTTGGAACACGCCGCCCTGCGCGGTGCACGCGCCTGGGCTCATCGGTCCCGCGCATGAACCGTCGGGCAGACAGCACGCGCCCTGCGGGAAGCACACATATCCCGTGCACGACTGGCCCGTGGGACCCGCGATACCGCCCGCGGCCTGGCACGCTGTCGGAGAAAGCGTGACGCAGCCGCCGGTCGCGGTAAAGCAGCACGGGCAGATGTTCTGCGTGCAGCTGCTGGCGTTGCAGGTCGTGCCTTCGCCGCCAAACACGCCGCCCTGCGCGGCGCACAGGCTGTTGGCCAGGACCTGGCAGGTGCCGTTGGGGAGGCAGCATGCGCCGGGAACCTCGCACTGCTGCGGCGTCCAGCTCACGCGCATGACCCAGTCGCCGCTCGGGCGGCACACCGCGGGAAGCTGCGCGAAACTGCGCCAACCGCCAGGGCAACCCAGCGCGCCGCAATCGACGGCGTAGAGCCAGTTGTTGGTCGAGGACGAAAGTCCGCCGACGTCGGTCGTCGGGAATGCGTTGGCGTTGCTCGGCGGCGCGACAAGGCAGGGATTCTGCGTCTGGCTGTTGTGGTGGTCGATGCGGTAGCCCACGCTAAACGTGTGCGAACCGTTGTCGACGATCACCATCTGCTCAGGATCGCCTGGATCGATGCTGAACTGCACATTGGTGCCGTTCGTGCCCGGCGACATCACGAGATGCGGCAGATCGACGCCGTTCGAAGAGTAGGTGTACACGAGCGTGCCCGTCGCGGGCGTGCCCTGCCACACCATCACCGACCATGCGGTCGTGGTCTGGACCGTCGCGTTGCTGGTGGCGAAGATCATCTCGATCAGGTCGATTTTCAGCGGAAAATCGCCTGCTGCGACGGTGTACGAGCACGCCGCGGCTTCTTGCTCGGCAAAGCCCGCCTGCACGACGTACTGCCCGCCATCGAAGCTCGCGTTGGTGTAGGTCGAGGTCACTTGCTGGCACGCGCCCGCAACGCCTCCGTCGCCGTTGCCGGTGCCGTTCGCGCCTGGCTTGAACGCCGGCGTGAAGTGCACGACCGGCGTGCTCTTCGTGCCGATCGGATCGTCGACGATGCGTCCGACGGGACGGGTGTTGCCGTTGCCGGCAGTTCCACCGCTGCCGCCCCCGCCCGCCTTGCCGCCACCAGCGCCAGCGGCAGCGAGTGCCGACGAACCACAAGCGAGCGCAAGCGCCACAGCGAACGTGCTGGCGCGCGAAAGGAACTGCGTACGGATCTGCATGGTTGTTCCCTCGAACTGGTGCCCCGAGACGGGACTGGCGCGGACCTACAGCGTGCGCGCCGCAACAACATCGGACAAGCGCATCCAACCGGAGGAAACCTAGCACCGCTTTCCCGCACCCAAAGAGGTTCTCGGCGCAAAGCATGCATTCGGACACATGGGCGGCGGCGCAGACCGAAGTGGGACCGCTGCGCCAACCTCGGTCGGTTGGATCGGGCTGCGATCAACCCCGCGCGAGGGCCGACACCAACGCGTCGACCAGATCGTCGGCCTCGGGCAGACGGCCGGGACCAACCGCACGACAGGCCTGCCAGCCCGAAGCGGGGTCAAGCACAAGGAATCCGTCGGCGCGAAGCGTCGCGAGATTGCGCTGCGTGGCGGGCTGGCGCCACATGGCCTCGTTCATGCTCGGCGCGATGAGCACCTTGGTGCGCGCGCGATCGATCGAAGCTGCGAGGAGCGAGACCATGTCGTCGCAACGACCGGTCGCGAGGCGCGCGAGCATGTCCATCGTGCACGGTGCGATCAGGTAGGCGTCGAGCGCCGTCGCCGCACGGATGTGCTGCGGATCCGCGGGCGAGGCGGAATCCCACGGCGACGTGAGCACAGGACGGCCCGCGAGCGACTGAAACACCAACGGAGCGACGAACTTCTGCGCGTCGTTGGTCATGGCGACGGTGACTTCGGCCCCCGCTTGCGCGAGGGTGCTGACAACGCCGCAGACCTTGTAGGACGCGATGCCAGCGCAAACACCCACCGCAATCCGACGACCACCGATGGCGGCCTTGAGGGCGACGAGGTTGGCGGGGTCACCGCGATACATGATGGTTCAACCGAGCAAGGAGGTTCTGCGCGAGCCACCGCGGATATCCGCGGAACTCAACGCGATCAACGCAAGATCAGCGCTTCGTACTCACCGCTTCGTACTCACCGCTTCGTGGCTTACCGCTTCGTGGCCTATCGCTTTTTGGAAGGCGTACCCTTCATCTTCTCGATGAGGGCGGGGTCCATCTCAAGCGTGATCTTCTCCTGCATGATCTCGTCGATCACGACCTCGAGGTCGGAACGGCCGTTGCGGTCGACCAGCGGACGTGCGCCGTCGATGATCTCGCCGAGCCGGCGCTGGATCAGCGCGGTCAGTTTGAATCGTCCGCCAAGCTTTTCGACGATCTCATCGCTCTTCAATGCTTCGATCATGGGTTCCCTGTGCTCGGGGGGGCTGACCCCCGAGCGAAGAGGGTTAGTATAGCGCCCCCCGCGCATTCTGCGCGATGCTTGATCGATCTCCCGCGATGGTCGCCCCACCGAGCGCCCGCCGCACCCGTTCCGATGCCGTCCGACACTTCCCACGACCCCGCCTCCGAGATGCCGTCCGCCCCCCAGTCGGCGGGTAAGTCGTCTGCTTCGGCGCGGATGCAGCGGGTTTCGCGCGCGCTCAACCGAGGGCTGTCGCGGATCGGGCTGAACAAGGAGCGCCGGGTCCTGCTGTGGGCGGCGTTCACGGGAGTGGCGCTGGCGCTGATCGCCCTCGCGTTTATCCGCCCCATCCAGGCCATCGAGCACTTTGAGATCGAGTGGCTCAAGGAACACCCCGAGCGAGCCGCGGTCGCGATCGCGATCGTCCCCGTGCTCGGAGCCCTCGCCTGCGGCGCCATCCTCCGAGCGCTGCCCGTCAAGATTCGCGCGCACGGCGTGTCGAGCGTCCTCTACGCGATCCATCGGCGGCGCTCGCAGCTGCCCGCGACGCTGGCCGCGCGCACCTGGATCGGCGCGACGCTGACGATCTCGAGCGGCGGCTCGGCCGGACCCGAGGGACCGATCGTCACCATCGGCGCCACGCTCGGCTCGACGATCGCGCGCTTCCTCCGCGTCGATCCGCAGACGGCGACGACCCTCGTCGGCTGTGGCGCGGCGGCAGGCCTCGCCGCGGTGTTCAACGCGCCGATCACGGGGATCTTCTTCGTGCTCGAGGTGCTGCTGCGCGACTTCTCGCTGCGCACGTTCACGCCGATCGTGATCGCGAGCGTGTTCGCGGCAGCCACGGTGCAGACGATGATCGGCACGCAGGAGCCGCTGTTCGGCGTGAGCGGCAGCATGCTCGCGATGCAGGGCGAAGGCATGTCGATCGCGACGACGCCCGCGTTTCTCCTGCTCGGCGTCGCGTGCGGCATCGCCAGCGTGTTCTTCGTGCGCACGGTGCAGTCGTGCGAGATCGCGTTCGGACGCCTGCCGATCCCGAGGTGGCTGTCGCCCGCGACGGGCGCGGCGATCCTCGCGGCGCTCGGCGTGCTGCACTTCGTGTTCGCGGCCAAGCTGCTTGATTTCGGGCAAGGCGCGCTGCCGCCGTTCTACGGCAACGGCTATCCGCTCGCGCACACGGTGCTCGATCCGAACTTCTACCACCACTCGACGGCGCTGGTCGCTGCGGCGCTGCTGGTCGGGCTCGCGGTCGTCAAGTGCGTCGCGACCGGACTCACGCTCGGGTCCGGCGGCGTCGGCGGCATGTTCGCGCCGTCGCTCCTCGTTGGCGCGCTCGTCGGCGGAGCGTTCGGAAGCATGGGCGAGCTCGTGCCCTTCGTGAACGACGCAGGTCCCGCGCGCCTCGCGCTGGCGGGAATGGCCGGCGTGGTCGCAGGCACGACGCATGCCCCGCTCGCGGGCGCGATGCTCGTGTATGAACTCTCGCGCGAACCGTCGATCCTGCTGCCCGTCGTGCTGGTCGCGGCGCTCTCGACGATCGTGGCGCGCCTGCTCGAGCGGCACAGCCTGTACACGGCGGAACTCGCCGCGCTCGGCGTGCGCCTCGGCTCGACGTCGGACATGTCCGCGCTGCGACGGCTGCGCGTCCGTGACGTTTCGCTCAAGGAGCCCGTCGTCGTGCGCGGTTCCGCGCCGGCGAACTCGTTGATCGCGCTCGCGGAGAACAACGACGACTTCGTCGTCCTCGACGATGGCGGCGCGTTCGAAGGCATCGTCGGCGCGCGCGACCTGCGCATCGCGCTCGTGAACCGCGAGGCGATGCCGCTGCTGCAGGTTCGCGACATCGCGCGCACGGGCATCCGGCCGTTCGACGTCGACATGCCGCTCGACCATGCGCTCGACCTGCTCGAGCGCGGCCCGATGCCAGTGCGCAGCGAGAACGGCGAGATCATCGGCGTCCTCTCGCGCTCGGCGCTGATGCGCACGTGGCGCAGGCGCCTGGAGCGCGAGTCGTGAGCGACGAGCCGAGGTTCACCTTCGGACGCGGACAGAAACTGCGCGGCCGCGGCGCCTTCAAGCCCGTGATCGATGCGCGCGCCTGCTCCGATGGCGGCGCGATCGCCGTGCACGGATGCCCGAACAACGGCTCGGCGAACCGCATCGGGATTTCCATCGGTCGCCGCGCCGGCACGGCCGCACGCCGCAACCGGATCAAGCGCATGATCCGCGAGGCGTACCGCCTTTCGCAGCACGAACTCCCGCACACCGCGCCGGGGCCGTACGACCTCGTGGTCATCGTCCGCGCGCACGAGCCGCTCGGGCTCGACGAATACCGCACCCGCCTCGCCGACGCGATGCGCCACATCCACGCAACATGGCAGAAGCGAACGAACAGACGCAACGCGACCGAAGCGAAACCACGAACGGCTCCGACCGACCTGGAATCGCCGCCCGGGGTCTGATCACCCGGGGGCTGATCCTGTGCGTGCGCGGCTACCAGGTGGTGCTCGGCCCCCTGCTCGGCGGTCACTGCCGCTTCACGCCCAGCTGCTCGTACTACTCGATCGAGGCGTACCGCAAGCACGGCGCCTGGCGCGGCACGCGGCTCACGCTGCGCCGCCTGCTCCGCTGCCAACCGTGGGGCGGCTGCGGACACGATCCAGTTCCCTGATCCCGTGCCGTGAAGCGCCTGCCCATCGCACTCGCGCAACCGCGCGTTGCATGAACGCACCACCGTGCCGCGAACCAATCCAGATCATTCGTCCGCGATTCCCACGCCGAATGCGCCGTGAACTCGGGATGTGCACGCACGACTCGTAACGGACTGCGCAACCCGCGCACCTCGGCGGGCGCGCATGTCGCGCGGGGCGAATCGACTGCTTCTCTCACAGATTGTCCCTCGCGTCGTCAGGCGCGGTCGTCGCTGCGTCGATCAATGAACTCAGCCACGGGCAAGGCTCTCGCCCCAGCCCGTCGGCGAGCAGCGCCACCGTCGTCGTTCCGTCCGTGTTGTTCCGATGCCGCACCCCGACTCGCCGATCATCCTGAGCGTCGCGATTGCAGCGCTCATTGCGCTGGGGCTCGCGATCGTGCTGCTGCTGCTCTGGCGCAGACGCGAGGAGATGCGCCGTTACGAGCGCAGCCACCGCGAGCGCACGGAAGCCAAGGAACGCGGTTCCTACAAGGCCCGCCTCATCCATCCCGACATCGACCTGACCAAGTGCATCGGCTGCGGTTCGTGCGTGCACGCGTGCCCCGAGGACGGCGTGCTCGACCTCCTGCACGGCCAGGCCGTCGTCGTGCACGGCGCGCGCTGCGTCGGCCACGGCCGCTGTGCCGAAGTCTGCCCGACCGGCGCGATCGCGCTCACCTTCGCGGACCTCAACGAGCGCACGGACCTTCCCGCGGTCACCGAGGAGTTCGAGGCGGTCGATGTGCCGGGGCTGTTTCTCGCTGGCGAACTCACTGGGTTCTCGCTCGTGCGCACCGCGGTCGGCCACGGAACGACCGTCGCGAACACCGTGCAGCGCCGTCTCAAGTCCGCGGGCGCGAGCAGCGACGCGGGCGTCGTCGATCTGCTCATCGTCGGCGTCGGACCCGCGGGAATGTCGTGCGCGCTGCGCGCGAAGGAACTCGGGCTGAACTTCGACATGATCGAGCAGTCGGAGATGATCGGCGGAACCGTCGCCGCGTATCCGCGCAAGAAGCTCGTGATGACGCAGCCGATGGTGCTGCCGCTGCATGGCCCGCTCAAGCAGCTCGAGTATCTCAAGGAAGAGCTCGTCGACCTCTGGAACGACCTCGCCAAGCGGCACGCGCTGCCGATCCGCTCGGGCGTGCGCCTCAAGGACGTCAAGCGTGGCGATGACGGAGTCTTTACCGCCGACACGAGCGCGGGGCCCGTGCGCGCGCGCAACGTGTGCCTCTGCCTCGGCCGCCGCGGAACGCCGCGCAAGCTCGGCGTCCCTGGCGAGAACCTGCCCAAGGTCCTCTACAACCTGCTCGACGCGGAGTCGTACAAGGGCCGCCATGTGCTCGTGGTCGGCGGTGGCGACAGCGCCATCGAGGCCGCGATCGCGCTCGCGGAGCAAGAGGGAAACACGGTCACGCTGAGCGTGCGTGGCCGCGACCTCTCGCGCGTCAAGTCAAAGAACCAGACGCGCCTGCAGCACTCGATCCTCGAGAAGGGCCTCAAGCTGGTGATGGACAGCGCCGTCGAGCGCCTCGACGCCGACTCCGCCACCATCGCCGTGACGGTCGACGGCAAGCAGGAGATGCTCGTCATCCCCAACGAGGATATCTTCGTGTGCATCGGCGGCGATCCGCCGTTTGACCTGCTCAAGCGTGCAGGCGTGTCGTTCGATCCGGCGCGGCGTCCCAAGCCCGCGGCGATGGCCGACAACACGACTCCGCTGATCTGGGCGGTCTCCCTGCTGCTGCTCGTTGCGATCGGCATCCTGCTGTGGGCGTCGATCAACCACAGCTACTACGGCGCGAACGCCGCCGCGCGCACGCTCGTGGACGACCATCGCTGGCTGCGGCCGGGCGGCCAGTTCGGCCTCGGCATGGCGCTCGTCGCGATGTGGCTCTTCGTGTGGAACCTCGCGTACCTCGCGCGCAAGAACCAGTTCCTGGCGCGCTTCCTGCCGGGATCGCTGCGCTTCTGGATGGGCTCGCACATCTTCACGGGCATCGGCAGCTTCCTCTGCGTGATCCTGCACGCGGGCTTTAGCTACCGCATGACGCTGGGCGGGTTCGCGTTCGTGACGCTCGGCATCGTGCTGATCGCGGGCCTGGTCGGACGGTACTTCTACGCCATCGTTCCGCGCGCGGCGAACGGCCGCGAGATGGACCTCGACGAGCTGCGCACGCGCGTCGCGAACATCGCCAGCGAGTGGGACAAGTCGAGCCGCGGCCTCGGCTCGGTGGTGCGCGACCGCGTCGAGACGCTGGTGCGCGAGGAGCGCTGGCGCGCGTCGTTCTTTGCGCGCGCGGCTGGGCTCTTCTGGTCGCACATCCGCATCCGCCGCACGCTGCGCGAGCTGCGCATGGACCCGCGCTTCGAGAGCGTTCCGGAAGCCGAGCGCGACGAGCTGATGATGCTCGCCAAGCGCTCGCTCAAGCTCACGCTGCAGATCGCGCACTACGAGGAGTTGCGCGCGATCCTCGGATCCTGGCGCTTCATCCACCGCTGGCTCGCGCTGCTGATGCTGCTGTTCGTGATCGCGCACCTCGTTGTCGCGGTCCGCTTTGCCAAGCTCGATTGGCCGCTGCCCGCGTGGATCGTCACGCCGGCGACGGCGACGACGACGACGGAGGCCGCGCCGTGAAGCTCCGGTCGCTGTCCAAGGTCCTCGTGTACCTCTGCCTCTTCGTGGTGGTGGCGGTCGCTTGGTGGGGCTTTGACCAGCGCTCGAGCCCGGGTCCGCTGCACGCATCGCACGCGAGCGTCGCGGCGCTGCAAGGCAACGCGGGCTGCGTCGCGTGCCACGAGGGCAGCGACTTCACCGCGGGAGTGTCGATGGCGGCGGCCTGCAACAAGTGCCACCTGCCAATCGCCGAGCAGATGGACAAGCGCCGCGGCATCCACGGCGTGCTCAAGCCCGAGACCGCGAACGACTGCACGCACTGCCACCACGAGCACATCGGCGACACGCTGGGGCTCGTGACCGTCGCCGCGTTCCAGCGTGCGGGCGTCGGTGCGCCCGAGCTGTTCGACCACGCGCAGGTCGGCGGGCTCAAGCTCACCGGCAAGCACGAGGAGCTGCAATGCATCGGCTGCCACGTGAACGCCAAGAACACTGCGCTTGCCGAGGGCCACAAGCGCTTCCTCGGGCTCACGCAGGACTGCACGGGCTGTCACAACGACGCACACAAGGGCGAGCTCGGACCGGACTGCGCCAAGTGCCACGGCCAGCTGCAGGCGTTCAAGGACGCGCCGCTGTTCGCGCACCCGAAGACCTTCCCGCTCGTCGACGGCCACTCGAAGCGCACGTGCAGCGAGTGCCACACCAACCCCGCCGACAACTTCAAGGGTCTCAAGCTCGACTGCGCGTCGTGCCACATGGACGACTTCGACAAGACCACCAAGCCCGCGCACAAGCTCGCGGGCCTCGGCACCGACTGCGCGAAGTGCCACAGCGCGGCCAACTGGACCACGACGACCTTTGTGCACGACGCGCGCTTTGCGCTCGAGGGCGCGCACAAGTCGACCGCCTGCGCGACCTGCCACACCGCGGGCGCGCCGCAGGAATCCGTGCTCGCGCACGGCAAGAACGCCAGCTGCGTCGTGTGCCACGCGTCGCCGCACGATGCGAAGCTCATCGAGGCCGCCGAGCATGTGCGCGGCGCGGCGAAGGACGCCTGCGTCGTCTGCCACCTCCCCACCGCGACCACCTGGCGCGCGGGCAGCGAGAAGATGACCGTCGCGCTGCACGCTGCGACCGGCTTCGCGCTCGTCAAGCCGCACGACAAGCAGAAGTGCTCGGAATGCCACGCAGGCCTCGGCCGCGAGCCCGTCGCCACCCGTCGCAGCACGGTCGAGTGGAAGAGCGATTTCCCGGGCCGCAAGCCCGACGCCTGCGAGGAATGCCACAAGGACCCGCACGCGGGACAGTTCGCCAAGTCCGCGACCGGCGGCGCCTGCCTCGCGTGCCACACGCGCGTCGTGTGGACGCCGACCAAGTTCGACGCGGCGATGCACGCGAAGTGCGCGTTCCCGATCGACGGCAGCCACCGCGCGGTCGCGTGCTCCGCGTGCCACAAGATCCCCGATGGGGTCGTCGGCGGCGTGCGGCAGTTCGTCGGCACCAAGTCCGCCTGCGTCTCGTGCCACGAGGACATCCACAAGGGATCGTTCGACCGCGAGGGCCTGCCCGCGAAGGTCAACGGCAAGTCCGACTGCGCGCGCTGCCATACGACGGCGTCGTTCAAGGAGATCACCTGGACGGCCGCCGAGCACCTGACCTGGACCGGCGAGGCGCTGACGGGCAAGCATGCCACGGCGTCGTGCAACGACTGCCACCGCCGCGAGCCGCCGGTCGGCCGAAAGCCGGTCGCGTTCAAGCCCGCGCCGCGCGAATGCGCCGCGTGCCACGAGGACGTGCACCTCGGCCAGTTCAATCCGCTGCAACCCGCCGGCGCGATCGCGGACTGCGCGCGCTGCCACAAGAGCAACGACTCGTTCGCCATCGTGGCCTTCGACCATCAGAAGGACTCTCGCTTCGCGCTCGACGACGACCACCGCAAGCTCGCGTGCATCGCGTGCCACAAGCGGTTCGACATCGAGGGTCGCGAGGTCATCCGCTACAAGCCACTGGGCGTGAAGTGCGCAGACTGCCACGACTCGCGCCCCGACATCCCGAAACCAGGAGGGTCATCGCCGTGACACGGCTTCTGATCGTCTGCCTCACGCTGCTGTGGATCCACGGAATCGCAGCGGCACAGTCGGCCCTCGACGCGACTGTGGTGACGGTCTCCGGAAGAAGCGTATACATCAGCGCAGGCCGCGATGCAGGTGTCATCGCAGGCGCCCGCGTCGTGTTCCGTCTCCGGACGGGCGAAGTGGTGACCGCGACGATCGTCGATGTGTCGGCCACCAACGCGCGCGCCGAGCTTCCTGAAGAAGCGACGATGCCCGAGCCGCAGGACAAGGCAGCGGTGGAAATCACCGATGTTCCGCCCGACGACTCCACCACGACAGGCACCAAGCCCGCAGCGCCGCGCCCCGTGCCTGCGCACCCGCTCTGGCAGCAGCCCGTCGGCGCGCGCGATCCGAACGCCCCGCTGCTCTCGCCCGCGTTCTCCGCGCGCCCGCAGGACCAGCCGACGACGATCAGGGGCCGCAGCTACTCGACCATCCGCGTCATCCGCGACATGCGCAACGACAACGACTACCTGTACGCGCGCAGCGGACTTTGGCTCGAAGTCCGCAATCCGCTCGGCGACGGCGGACTGATCCGATTCCAGGGCGACGCGCAGTACCGCAGCACCAGCGGCCAGTGGACGAACTCAAACGAATCCGACACGCGCATCCAGCGCTTCAGCTACGCGTGGGGCACCGACAAGAACGCGCCGTTCCGCGGCGAAGTCGGACGGTTCTTCTCGGTGTGGCTGCCTGAGCTCGGCATCATCGACGGCGCCGAAGGCGCGCTGCGGCTCGAGAACGGCCTCAGCATCGGCGCGGGCCTCGGCTACTACCCGAGCACGCCGCAGGGCCTGTACTCGAGCGATGCCTACGGCTTCCATGTCTTTGCCGACTACCAGCCCGACGACGCGAAGCACACGTTCGAGGCGACCGTCGGCTACCAGCAGACCTACTGGGACCACAACACCGACCGCTCGCTGGTCGTCGCGCGCGTCACCGCGAACCCCACCGAGGACATCCGCCTGTTCACCATGGCGATGGTCGACCTCTACGGCTCCGAGGACACGCTCAAGCAGAACTCGGCGGACCTCACGCAGCTGATCTCGCAGGCAAGTTTCCGCTTTACGCCGACGACCGGCGCGACGGCGTCGATCATCCACACCACCTGGCCCGAGCTGCAGCGCACCGACATGGCGATGCCGCCCGAGCTCGTGGCCGACGGCTACGTCGACCGCCTCTCGGGCACGTTCTGGACCAAGCTCGACGAGAACTGGCGCCTCAGCCTCCGCTCGCAGGTCTGGCGCGACCAGTCGCGCGAAGGCTACGGCGGCGAAGCAAGCCTCGACTGGACGCTCAACACCGAGACGCCGAGCTCGATCTACGGCGCGGTGTACTACGAGGATTCTGCCTACACCACCGGCACCGGCGTGCGCCTGCAGGCGCAGACGCAACTTGGAGCATTCCGCCTCTTCGCAGGATACGACGGCTTCTACTACACCACGGACACGGTGACTCCCGGCGGCAACGACTACCTCCGTCACACCCTGCGCGCCGACGTGAGTTGGGGCGAAGGATCGTGGTATTGGGACATCGACACCTCGTACACCTTCGGCGACGACGAGGAATCCATTAGCATCGGCGTGTCGCTGCAGCACAGGTTCTAAGCGCGGAGCATCACATGAGACAGTCTCACAAGATCATCCTCGCGTCGCTCGTGCTCGGCTGCGTCGTCGCCTGCGCGAACCTCGTTCCGCGCAAGGGCTGGAGCCCCGACCAGGGCCCCGTCGTACCGCACGACACCTTCCCCGCCGATTGCTCGCTCTGCCACGAGAGCGGCTCGTGGAACAAGATCAAGGCCGACTTCTCGTTCGACCATGAGAAGGAGACGGGCGTCAAGCTCAACGGCGCGCACGACACCGCGCAGTGCCTGCTGTGCCACAACGACCGAGGACCGGTCAAGCAGTTCGCCGAGAAGGGTTGCCGCGGCTGCCACGAGGACGTCCACCGCGGCCAGCTTGGCGCGCTGTGCCAGCAGTGCCACAACGAGGACACCTGGCGTCCGCTGCAGTCGATCGCGGAGCATGCGCGCACGCGCTTCCCGCTGATCGGCGGTCACGCGGCCGTCGACTGCACCAGCTGCCACCCGAATGCGTCCGACGGCGTGTTTGTGAACGCGAGCATCGAGTGCGAGGCGTGCCACGCGAAGGACGTCACGCGTTCGCCCAGCGTCGATCACATCGCGCTCGGACTCACGCAGGGCTGCAACCGGTGCCATACGCCGGTGTCGTGGACTCCTGCTTCGTTCGTGCATCCTGCGAGCTTCCCGCTCACGGCGGGCCACGGCGGCGTCAACTGCAACTCGTGCCACACGACGCCGGGTGTGTTCACCGGCCTCTCGACCGACTGCGTGAGCTGCCACTTGCCCAACTTCCAGGCGACGACCAATCCGAACCACGTCGCGGCGGGCTTCTCGACCAACTGCAAGACGTGCCACAACACCGCGGGCTGGCAAGGCGCGAACTTCATCCACCCGGCGAGCTTCCCGCTCACCAACGGGCACTCGGCACAGGCTTGCAACGCGTGCCACACCACGCCTGGCGTGTACTCGGGTCTTTCGACGTCGTGCGTGAGCTGCCACCTGCCGCAGTACCAGGCGACGACCAACCCGAACCACGCGAGCGCGGGCTTCTCCACCGATTGCCAGACGTGCCATAGCACGGTGGCGTGGCCGAACGCGACGTTCAACCATCCCGCGAGCTTCCCGCTGAGCAACGGTCACTCGGGTCGCACGTGCGTGTCGTGCCACACGACGCCGGGCGTGTGGACGGGACTGTCGACGTCGTGCGTGAGTTGCCACTTGCCGCAGTACCAGGCGACGACGGCGCCCAACCACGCGGCGTCGGGCTTCTCGACGGACTGCACGACATGCCACACCACATCCACGTGGCTCGGGGCGTCGTTCAACCACCCCGCGACATTCCCGCTGAGCAACGGTCACGCGGGGCGAGCCTGCAACGCATGCCACACGACGCCTGGCGTGTACACAGGGTTGTCGACAACCTGCGTGAGCTGTCACTTGCCGGAGTATCAAGCGACCACCAACCCGAATCACGCCGCAGCGGGACTCTCGACGGACTGCAAGACATGCCACAACACCACGGCGTGGCCGGGCGCGAACTTCAACCACCCGGCGAGCTTCCCGCTGACGCAGGCGCACGCAGGTCGAACATGCAGCCAGTGCCACACGACGCCCGGCGTGTACACGGGGCTCTCGACATCGTGCGTGAGCTGCCACTTGGCCAAGTACCAGGCGACGACGAACCCGAACCACACGGCCGCGGGATTCCCGACGTCCTGCCAGACCTGCCACACGCCGACGCTGTGGACCAACGGCACGTTCAACCACCCGTCGACGTTCCCGCTGACCAACGCGCACGCCGTGCCGCCGTGCAGCAGGTGTCACACGACGCCAAACGTGTTCACGGGCCTCACGCCCACATGCCTCAACTGCCACCGCGATGACTTCCAGCGCGGGCACAACAGCCAAGGCAATTCCAACTGCAAGGCGTGCCACAACACGCGAACTTGGAACTAACCGCGGCGGGACGCTGCTCTAGGCTGTTGCGCGGTTCAGCTGGCCGCCGCAAGGCTGCGCCAACGCGCCGTCGGAACCAGCGCGCAGGCGACCAGCGCGAGCTGCACCAGGCAGAACGTGACCAGCGCGAACACCGCCGAGTCCATGAACCCGTACGAGTGCAGTCCGACGCCAAGCATGTTGGTGCCGAACCACGACCACGAGGTGACGATGTTGCCGGCGATCGCGAGCGCCGCGACGCCGCGGTCGCGGATCATGCCGCCCCAGCGCGCGTGAAGGATCAGCAGGTTCCAGACGACGATCAGCGCCGCGCCGTTTTCCTTGGGATCCCAGCCCCAGAAGCGGCCCCACGACTGGTCGGCCCAGATGCCGCCGAGCACCGTGCCGACGAAGCTCGCGAACGCCGCGAAGCAGATCACGCCGTAGACCATCTTGGGCAGCGCCTTCATGGCCTCGCCGCGGAGCAGCTTGGTGAACACCCCGCCGACGACGTAGAAGACCGCGATGAAGCCCGCGAGGTACGTCGCCGAGTAGCCGATCGTGACCACGACGACGTGCGTCGCGAGCCAGAAGTTCGAGTCGAGGACGGCCTGCATCATCTCCATCGTGTCGCCCGACGCCGACAGGTTGTGCGCCACGACGAGCGTCGCGAAACCGATCAGCGACGCGGCCATCGACAGCACGCCGATGCGAGAGAACCACTCGCCGACCAGGGCGAGCGGAACGCACGCCCAGCCGATGAACACCGCGGAGCTGTAGAGGTTGGTGACCGGCGGACGGCCCTGCAGGTAGATGCGCGAGGCGAGGCCAAACGTCTGGATCGCGAACGCGACCGCGATCAGCACGAGCGCGCTGCGGAGCAGGCTCGGCTTCCAGCGGTCGGGCGACATCGGCGACACGAGCATCGCCACGCAGCCGAGGAGGAACGCCACGAGATACAGGATCGATGCGTTGTAGAACGGCTCGCAGCGGCTCATCACGACTTCGAACGCGCTGGCAGCGCCGGCGCTCGGAAGCTTCGCGTCGAGCACCGCGTGGTACTCCGCCACGCGACGCGTGCAATCGGCGGCGTCGCCCAAGGCGTAGCTCGCGAGAATCCCGCGCAGCGCGAGCGCCGACTCGGTGTCGAGCGGCTTCGCGTGCGGATCGGTGCCGAGCAGCGGCGCCCACTCCTCGCCCGCGGCGAGCGGCGCGACGGTGTACGGCTCGCGCAGGTTCTGGACCTGCACGTATTCAGACAGCTTGCCGTAGAGATCGGTGATCTGCTTCTGGAAGGGATCCTGCTTCTTGCGCGAGATCTCGGAGGCGAGCTGCGCCTGACGGAAGATCTCCTCGAGCTTGGGCGCGATCTCGCTCCAGCTAAAGCGCGTGCGCGTCGCATCGGTCAGCGCGAGCAGCGAGCGGACATCGGGGTGGTCGATGCGGAAGACGCGGCGCTCGGCCGCGGCCTCGGGCTTGGTCCAAAGCTCGAGCAGCCATTCGATCGCGGGACGGCTGCCGCCGTCGCCCTCGTAGGTCTGCTTGCCGCTCATGCGCAGCAGCTCGTTGCGTGCGTAGGTGTCGAGCGGCTTGGTGCGGCCGCCGGCGGAAACGGGAATGCGCGCGAGGCCCTCGAGCGGCATCGCTCCTGAGCTGCCTCCACCGAGATCACCCGCGCCAATGCCGCGCGCGAAGATCGAGACGACGAACGCCACCACGCAGATCAGGACGATCGCGGGAAACCAACGCGGGAGATTCTTCACGAGACCTTCCTCCGCACCGAGCTGATGAGCCGTGAGCCGAAGTGGACGAGGAGACCGAGCGCGACCAGCGCGCACGAGACATACGGGAGCAGCCAGCCGGGATTGCGCACGACCTGCAGCACGGTGCCGCTGTCATCGGGCGCGAACGACGCCTGGTAGAACGTCTCGCCCGCGTAGCGCAGCGGGTTGTTCATCGAGATCAGCACCTCGCGGTCGACGCGCTCCGACGGATCGGTCAGCCGCACGAGGCTCGAGAAGTTGCGCGCCGTCTCGGTGCCGACGAAGCGGTCGTGCTTGAAGTCGATCAGCTTGACGGTGTACGGGCGGTAGCCGCGCTCGAAGCGCAGCGCGATCTCGTAGCGCTTGCCGCCGACATCGACCGTCTGCGGCACGTTGATCCGCGGCGTGACGAGGTAGGTTCCGAGCGACGCGTCGCCGCGCTTGAGCTCGACGTATGCAGCGGGAATGTCGATGTCCGCGCCGTCGACGCCAGTCGCGACCGCGACGGGCGCCGCAGCGACCTGCGTGCCGACGCCTGCCGTCGCCTTGGCGAGCTGGCCCTTCGAGGCCTGCATCGGTCCGAGCATGCGCGAGTTGGGCATCCACTCGACCACGCGCACCGAGAACGGCAGCATGCCGTTGGTGATCGCATCGCCACCCGCCTGGCCGAGCATGCGCGCAGGCACGACGACGACGAGGTCATCGCCAGGATCCGACGTGTCGATCACCGCGAGCTCGCAGCTGCGCGTGTCCTCGATGTAGTTGGCCGACTCGCCCTCGGCGATCGTCATGTTGCCTTCCTTGGCGAAGGCGCCGGTGACGAACTCGCCGACGAGCAGCAGCAGCACGCCCGCGTGCGTCGCGATCATGCCGGCGCGCTTCCACGAAAGCGTGAAGCGCACGGCGTGCGCGGCGAGGAGGTTCACGAACAGCAGCACGCCCAGCGTGAGTCCGCCCGGGAACGGGAACACGCCGGGGATCCGCACGATCTTGGTGGGCACGAAGAGCTGGAACGGGATCGCCACGTACAGCGAGCGGAAGTAGCGCTCGACGACCATCCACACGCCCTGCTCGGTCTGCGCGAGCGTGCCCGCGAGGATGAGCACCATCGAAAGCGCGAGCAGCACGACGGTGAGCCGCAGCGACGAGAGGCTCTTGAGAATCGAGTTGAGCTTGTTCATTGAGCAGCTCCCATGGCGACGGTGCGCACGAAGGCGGCGAAGTGCTCGCGTTCGGCTTCGACGCCCGCGACGCTGCCGCGCAGCTTGAAGAACCACGTCGAGCGGTCGACGGTCACGAAGGCCGCGATCATGCGGTCGGTGCCTGCAGGATTGGCGAGATCGACGACCTTTACACCGGGCACGAGGTCGGCGAACTGAACCTGCGAGAGCGCGGGCACGTCGGCCAGGCCGAGTTGTCCGCGCCAACGGTTGATGTTCGCGAGGTCGCCGCCGCCATCGTTGGCGAGCGAGGTCGCGGTGATGCGCGCGCCGCCCGCCGCGTTGGTCGCGGTGAAGGCCGCGGCGACGATGCCGCCGGTCTGCGCTTCGGACGCCCAGTTGGTCGGCGCGGCGTAGTGCGCGAGGCGGCCTTCGATGGGGTTCATGCCTTGCTGCGCGGCGGCTTGCTGCGTCGGGGCTTGTTGCAAAGGCGTCGCCTGCGCGGGAACGCTCGCAAGCGGCGCAGAAGCCTGTGCTCCCGCACCCTCCACGCGGAACGTCTTCGCAAATGCATCGAACGTCGGCCGCAACGCTGCGGCGGCAGTTGCGTCGGTGGTCGACTTCACGAACCAAGTCTTGCCGTCGCCTGGGGTGATGATCGCGCCGAGCATGACCTGCCCTTGGCCGCCGGTCATCGCGAGCGTGGAGACCTCGGTGCTGTTCACGCGCGTGGTGGTCAGGAGCGATGCGAGTTCGGCCTCGCCGATTTCGCCGATGCCGATCTGCCCGCGCCAGCGATTGACGTTCGCGAGCGTTCCTCCAGCGGGACCGGGGAACGCGGTCACGGTGACCTCAGCGCCCGACGCGTCGTAGGTCGCGATGCGCATCGGCTGGTTCGACTGGACGGTCTTCCACGCGGGCGGCACATCCCACACGACGGTCGCGGAGGACGACGACGGCGCGAGATCCTGGCCAGCGGCTCCGTTTCGAGCGGGGAGCTCGGGGTTCATGCCGCCCATGCCGCCACCCGCCATGCGCGGAGCAGGCGCCGACTTGGGGACGCGATACGAGTGGATCTCCTCGCGGTCGCACGCGGCGCCAAACACCGCGACTCCGACCAGCGCGAAAGCGGTCAGGGTCCCGAGCTGCGGGCGAGTCATCCGTGTCATGGTTGGTTCGATTCCACGCTGCACAGGAACTCCTTCTAGCGGGGTGGGGCGCAGGTCTGCAGTCTTCTGGAACGAGACATCCGCGGGCCCGTCGGCCGCGTGCTCCGCTATCGACCGATAGCAAACCGCTCCCGCAGAACTTCGGCGGGGAACGAGGGCTTTCAGCGATCGCAGCTGCTGAGGCGAGGCACCGAGGCAAGGCCCCGAAGTTAGGCCCCGAGGTTAGGTCTCGCGAACCTTGTTCACCAAGTGCCCGACCTTGGCAATCTTGACTTCGATCGTGTCGCCGTCCTTGAGGTACAGCGGCGGCGTGCGCCCCGCGCCAACGCCAGCGGGCGTGCCGGTGAGCACGATCGTGCCCGCGAGCAGCGTCATCCCGCGGGAAAGCTCCGCGACGAGGAACTTGACCGAGAAGACCATCAGCTTGGTGTTGGCCTTCTGCACGGTCTGGCCGTTGAGGATCGTCTCGATGTCGAGGTTCTGCGGATCGCCCACCGCGCCCGCAGGAACGAGGTCGGTCAGCGGGCAGAACGTGTCGAAGCTCTTGCCGCGGCAGAACTGGCCGCCCGAGCCCGTCTTCTGCCACCAGCGCGCGCTCACGTCGTTGGCGACGCGGTAGCCGGCGATCACGGAGAGCGCCTCGCTCTCGGGCACATCGCGGCAGTCGCGCGCGATCTCAAAGGCGAGCTCGCCCTCGAAGTCGACCTGCGGGCCGCCTTCCTTGCAGACGGTGGGAATCACGATCGTGTCGTGGTTGCGACAGACGCTCGCGGGGTTCTTCATGAACACCATCGGGCGCTCGTCGGTCTTGCCGCCCATCTCGGCGGCGTGGTCTGCGTAGTTGCGTCCAATGGCGATGATGGCGGGAGGAATGCGCATCGGCGCACTCTACCGCTCGTGCCGTTTGCGCGCGAGGCGCAGGACGCGGAGCGAAGATCGACCAGCGATGACCGGCCCCAAGGACGGACACCGCGGACGGACACCGCGCACTGACACCGCGCACTGACACCGCGGACCGACACCGCCCCGCTACTTGCGCTGCGCCTCGGACCGTGCCGCTTCCTCGCGCTCCTCGGCCTTGCGCTTGGCCTTGTCGGCCTGCGCCTGGCGAACAGCCGCGAGATCCGGCGGCTCGGGCGCGAGCTTGCTGAACTCGAGCCCGCCCGCCGAAAGGCGACCGCGCGCGAATTCCTGCTCGAGCTGCGGCGCCACGCGGTCCCACACCAGCGCGCGAACATCGTCGGGCGCCTTGCGGAAGATGATCATGCGGTCGAGCAGCGGCTGCGATGTATCGAGCAGCACCTTGGTGAGCACCGCGGGAATCGAATCGTCGAGCTCGCCGAGCAGGTCCTTCATGCGGCCTTCGCCGAACTTGTTCACGAAGTCGTTGTAGCGCGCCTCGCGGAAGTAGCGGGTCAGGTCGCGCGCGTACTTGAGCGCGTCCTCGAGCACCTTGGTGTTGTCGAGCAGCAGGCCCTCGCGGAAACCACGCTCGAGCACCGAGTACACGTCGCTGCGCGCGACCTCGGGCTGCATCTCGTACTCGGCGTAGGTGATGCCCTGCACGAACTGGTCGAGCGGCACGTGGTAGGTCGAGTTCTCGTTGAACGAGCCGCGGCCGTACAGCTTGTCGAGCTTGTCGAGGATCGCCTGCGCGCCCGCGATGTCGCCGACGCGGTAGAGCTCGCGCACGGCGCCCTTCATGAAGTTCTCGTGGAAGTTGGTGAACGTGTCGCCGCCGGCGCCGCGCACGTCGTAGTACTTGGTGTAGAGCTTCTCGAAGTACGCGTCGATCGGCTTGATCCAGCGGGGATCGTTGAGGCGCGTGACGTTGTCGCCGCTGAACGGATCGAACTGCACGAGGCCCGAGCGCGCGAGCGCCTGCATGGCCTGGATCTCGGTGCGGTCGTTGTTGATCTTCTTGAAGACGTCGGCGTCGTCGTTCACGCGGTCCGCGCCGAACTCGTTGCCGCGGCGCGACCAGTAGAGCGCGTGCGCCGCAGGATGGCGCCAGTCGATCGGACCGGTCTCGGCCGTGTACTTCGACATCAGCGCGGGGTCCATGTTGTACTCGTCGAGGAGCACGCGCTTGCGCATGACCGCGAGCACCGACTCCGCCTCCTTGCGGCGCTTGGCGTCGCCGAAGGTCGACTCGAACACGCCCACCAGCGCGGCGGCGTCCTTGTTCATGGCCTTGAGCCCGAGCAGGCGCGCGTACGGCGACTGCGCGCGCGCAGCCCACTCGCCGTAGAGCAGGAGGAAGCGCTTGTCGGTCCCGAACGCGTAGCGCGTGCCGAGCGGCTCGAGCTTCTTCTCGAGGTCGGCGACGAACTCGCGCGTGCCGGGGACCTTTGCATAGAGCGCGTCCAGAGAATCGGGCGCGTCGGCGATGTGCTGGATCCACGCCTTGCGGAGCTCGTAGTCTCCCGGCGGAACGCCGAGGATGTACTGCCACTCGCGCGCGAACTGCCGCTTGTAGGTGAGGTGCGCGTCGTCGGCGACGCCGTCGATCTTGTGCGCGAACCAGAACGCGAGGTCCTTGCACAGCGCGAGGCTGTTCGGGTTGTAGCGAATGCCCCTGTCGCGCACGAGCGAGATGCCCGCGTTGACCCACGCCCAGCGCTCCTCGGGCGTGTTGGTCATGACCGACACGTTGTAGGCCATGTTGTGGCCGTGGAAGCTCCACACCTCGGGAAAGCGCGGCTGCAGCTTGGTGATCAGGTCGGAGTCGGCCATCACTTCGTAGAGCAGGCCCTTCTCCTTCTGGAGCGTGACCTTGATCCACAGGTAGTCGACGATCAGGCCGCGCAGCGCGCCGATCGCGGTGCCGATCGCGACGATCGGCGGAGCGCCGTCGACGGAGATGTCGGTGTAGCGCAGCTGGTCGCGGTCGGCGATCGTGACCAGCTTGGGCTGCAGCAAACCCGCGCCCGCGATGCCGAGCATGCAGCAGATGACGGCCAGGAACTGGATCGTGCGGTCCTTCACGTCAGCCTCCCTGTCCGCTGTAGATGGCGAGTTCCTTGCGGCGGAACGCAGCAAAGCCCAGGGCGAGCACGATGCCCGACCACGCGAAGCCGATCAGGATCAGCGTGCGGCCGACGACAAACCACGAGACCAACCGCCCCTCGACGAGCGGGCTGTTGGCCTGCGCGTCGGCAAACGCGCGCACCGAGAACTCGGTCGCGCCTGCGATGGTCCTGACGATCCACTCGAACGCCTTGAGCGCCGAGGAGTCGGTGCGGATGCGGTACTCGGAAACGCTGGTCGCGAGGAACGGCCCGATGGATCCGGCGCTGAACACCGTGAACACGACGAGGATCGCCACCGGGAAGCTCAGGATCGACGCGCACACCACAGAGAGCATGCCGAGGAACGACAGCTTGGTGAGGTTCACGATCTGACCGCGCACCAGGTTGTCGGTAAAGCCACCGACGCGATAGAGCAGCTCGATGCCGTCGGGATCGAAGGCGATCGTGCCGCGACCGGGAAGGAACTGCGGTTCGCCTTCCTTCGCGCGCGGGTTGAAGGCCGCGTTGACGATGCGGAGCTCGAGCGAGCCGTCGCTGGCCACGCAGGACGCGGGGACGGTGACGACGTTCGACTGCGCGGGAACGAAGTTGCGGTCGATCCAGGTCTGCGCGTCGCCCGTGCCGAACACGAACACGACGGGATACGCCTCGTTGGGGTCGCTTTCGCCTGCGTAGAACTTGTAGCGCAGCGAGAGGTTCGACTTCGACTCCCGCGCGTAGCCGAGGCCGGAGAACTTGTAGACGCGCTCCTGGTTCGGTCCCACGGAGCGCTGCTGCTTGAGGTACTCCTCCGCGATGGCGCGCGCGAGCGTCTTCTTGACCTCGATCTCGGTGCGCGTGCCTTCGCGGATGTCGGCCTGCGCGTTGGGGTCGGCCTTGATGGCCTCCTCGACGGCGGACTGGAGTTCGTTCGGCGGCAGCATCGTGTACGCGGGCAGGCCGCCGACGCGCGCGACGAGCACCTCGTCCTCGACGGCGAGCGCGTCGAGCAGGTCCTCGGCGGGACGCGAGCGGATCTGCACGAGGAACGCGTACATCGCGACCGTGCACGTCAGCAGGATCGCCGCGTTGAGCGCGACGAGCCCGAGCCACTTGCCCGCGAGCCACGACAGGCGCGACACCGGCTTGGTGAGCGTGGTCCACGCCTGACGGTCGCGGATCTCGAATGCGACCGTCGCGCAACCGAGGAACACGGTAAGGAACGCGCACACGAGGTACATCGTGTCGAGCGAGCGGGCGAGGTAGGTCTGCACCTGGTAGCGGAGCGGCGAAGTCGGATCGATCCACTGCGGGAGGAGCGGGATCACGAAGATCGCGATCGCGGCGAACGCGATGGCGATGCGCAGGCGGATCGCCTCGCGCACCACGCCCGCGGCGACGGCGAACATCGGACTCGCGCGGCCAAGCACGACCAGCAGCAGCCGCACGACCAGCGTGAACACGAACATGAAGAACGGGATCGCCGCGAGGCTCGTGCCGAGGCTGAGCCGTCCGCCGAACGCGAGCGGCGTCCACAGCAGCGCGCACACCGCGGTCACGACGACCAGCGGCACCGCGAGACCCGAATAGCACGCAAATCCCACGACGCAGAGCGCGAATCCACCCGCCGCGAGCGCGACGATGGGCTCCTGCGCGATCGACGCCGGCATCCACTGCGGCCGCGCGGTCCCGAGCAGGATGCTCGCGGCCTCGGCGACGCGCTCGATCTTGCCCGTGCCTTCGAACATGCGCTCCATTGCCGAGCGCAGCGCCTCGCTGCCCACGGGAACGCCGTCGACATCGATGGTGCCCTTCTCAACGAGCTGCGTGGCGACGGCATCCTTGGCCTTGAAGTCGGCGTTGCGGAGCAGTTGCGGGAGCGCGTCGGCGATGCGGTCGAGGCGCGCGGCCTCGCGATACACGAGGATCGAACCAACGGCGATCACCAGCGAGAACACCGCGGCGACCGCGATGCGGAACGCGCTGCTGCGGCCGAGATCGGACGCCTTGTTCTGGATGGCGGAGGCGAGGCTCAAGCCTGTCCCCCAGTATTCTCGTTGCCGGGGTTCTTCCCGCCGGACTTGCCCGGCGCGTTCTTGTCACCCGTCTTGCCATCGATCTTGTCATCGGTCCTGTCATGGCTGCTGCCCGAACCACCGAGCAGCGAGTCGATCACGCCCTGGTCGAGCTCCGCGGCCTTGCGGACCTCGGGCGCGGCCGAGCGCGGCTGCGCGACGGGCTTGGATGCGGCGGCGGCGGCGGCCTTCGACGGATCGACGAGCGCGTCGAGCATCGCGGAGTCCGCGCCCTTCGGTGCTTCGGGAGCCTTCGCGACCGGAGTCGCGACGGGCGCCTCGGCCTTGGCGGACACGAGATCCTGCACGAGCGCCGCGGCCTCTGCCTCGGTGGCGCGTGCGCTGCCCTGCTGGCCCTCGCCGTCGCCCTGGAGGAACGACGCGATGCGACCGCCCGACTGCGCGCCGCTGGTGGCGACCTGCTCGGCGCGCGCCTTCTCGACGATGTCGAGGAAGAGCTCTTCAAGCGTCTGCCGCGGAGCCTGCACGCTGTCGATGCCGACGCCCTGCACGCGGTGCAGCGTCTCGTCGACGGCCTTGATCGATGCCGCGGTCAGCTTGGGCACGCGAATGAGCGTGTGCGTGCTGTCGGAGAGAAGCTCGGTGCTGGTGCCCTGCGCGCGGATCTTTCCGCCGTAGAGGATGACCATGCGGCTGCAGACGTCCTCGACGTCGGCGAGCAGGTGCGATGTGAGCAGGATCGTCTTGCCGCGGCTGCCGAGACCGAGGATCAGGTCCTTGACCTGCTTGGTGCCGATCGGGTCGAGTCCGGAGGTCGGCTCGTCGAGGATCAGCAGCTCGGGGTCGTTGACCAGCGCCTGCGCGAGGCCGAGGCGGCGCGCCATGCCCTTGGAGAACTCGCCCGACGGACGGTGCGCGACCTGCGTGAGGCCGACCATGTCGAGCAGTTCCTCGGTGCGGCGACGGCGCGTGCGGCGATCGAGGCCGAAGAGCTTGCCGTAGTAATCGAGCGTCTCGGTCGGGTTGAGGAAGCGATAGAGGTACGTCTCTTCGGGCAGGTAGCCGATGCGGCGCTTGACATCGACGTCGCTCGGATCGCGGCCGAAGACCACGAGGCGGCCGCGCGTGCGGTGCAGCAGGCCGAGGATCATCTTGATCGTGGTCGACTTGCCCGAGCCGTTCGGGCCAAGCAGGCCGAAGATCTCGTGGCGGTCGATGTGGAAGTCGATGCCGTCGACCGCGCGCGCGGTGGCGCGCATCCAGAAGTCGCTGAAGGTCTTGGTCAGGCCGGCGGCGTCGACGATGCGGTCGCCGTTCTGTCCTGCTGCGTGTCCATCGGAGTGTCGGTCGGAGATCGCCATGGTTGTCCTTCTGGCCGTTCCTTCTGGCCGTTCCTCACGGGCCGTTCCTCACGGGCCGTTCCTCGCGGGCGGTCCTTCTGGTTCTGCCTGCTGTCTCGGCTGCAGAACGCTCGGTTCGCCCGAAGGCGAGGCGAGGTTCTCCGATTGATTCCGAGATTTCATCGAGGCCGCGGGCTGCGCGCCTCGATCACCTTCCGAGGCCGCCGCTCGCGTCGCGCTTGAGGCGACGGCCGGCCTTGTTGATCATGATCTGCTCGCTGTTGGGCGCGTAGAAGCCGCCCGCGTTGCGCACGGCTTCCTCGGCCTTCTGCCGCTGGATCTGCGCGTCGCGGCGGGCCTGCATGAGTTCCGCCGAGCTGGTGATGCGCAGGTTGAAGAGTCCGAGCAGGTTCGGCGCTGCGAACACCTCGGCCTGCGGGTTGTCCATCACGTCGCGCACGGCGTCGAGCCAGAGCTGCTGGACGACCGCCTTGCTCGAACCGCGGAAGCTCGCGGCCAGGCCATCGATGCGCTCGGCCTCGCGCTCGAGACGCGCGCGCTGCGACGCCTCGGAAGCACGCGCCTTCGACACGAGCTTGGCGACCTCGCCGCCGATGTCGGGCGACTCCATGCGGGCGCCGAGACGCACGAGGATCGCCTCGGCGTCGTCCTTCTTGCCCGACTCGATGGCGGTCTCGTAGTCGCGGATCATGCCGAGCAATTCGTTGTAGACCTCGCCGCCTGCGATCTGGGTGAGGATCGTGACCGCGTTCTGACGCGAGCGCTCGACCTCGCCCTTGGCGTACTCGCGCGACGTCTGCACGTCGCGGAACTTGTTCTGCACGGGCAGCGGCGCGATGCGCTCGGTCGCGCGGACGCTCGCGAGCTCGATGCCCACGCCGATCTTGTCGAGCGTGTGCTGCGCGCGCTCGCGCACCGTCGGTCCGACGATGTCGCGCGTGTCGGTGAACTCGACCAGCGTGAGCGTGCTCGCGGACTCGACCGCAGCCTGCATCAGCGCTGCCTGGACGATGCGGTCCGCGTTCGCGGGGTCGGTCGACTTGAGGAACTTGACCGCGTCGGCGATCACATACTCCGCCTCGAACTGCGCGTGCACGAGGTCGCCGTCCTTGGTCAGCAGCGATCCGTCGGCGCCGGGCTTGAGACCCGCGCTGGGATCGGCGCTGTCGATCTGCTCCTGCAGCGTCTTCTGGCGCATGTCGCCGCGGTTGAGCGTGGCGGGCCAGAACTGGCGATCGAGGCGCAGCGTGCGGCGCTGCTCGAACACCACGAGGTCGCCGATCGGATACGGCCAGAACGGCTGGAGACCGGGCTGCAGCTGCTCCTCGCCTTCCGCTCCGGCGATGCCGCCGAAGAGCGTCTTCACGCCGGTGGAACCCTCGGGCACCGACTGGAAGCCGGAGAAGATGAACACCACCACGAGCGCGAGGATGCCCACTTGCAGCAGTCGGTACGAGAGCTTGAGCGCCTCGCCGAGCGACTGCGTCGCCGGGTCAAGCGCATCGCGCATGCCCAGGTCGTCGCGGCCGGCCACGTCGAACCGAGCGCTCGCCGCGCGTCGCGGCGCCTCGACCTCCATCGGGAGGTTGGGGTCGTTCGGTTCGGTGCTCATCGCGAGTCACCGCTCTTCTCGGATGCGTTCGCCGCGGCGCCGTCCTTCGGCTGCGGGATGCCCTTCGCGTCGGTCTTGCTCGAGAGGTCGAGCAGGTGGAACGGCGCGCGCGTGGTGTCGCCGACGAAGGTCGTCGAGCCGCGCAGGCCGGACTTCATCGCGTCGATCCAGGCGAGGAAGGTCGCGAGGTCCGCGTGCTCCTTCATGCGCTCGTAGTAGACGGTGGCTTCCTCGTTGCCCTTGGCCTCGATGCGCGCGGCCCACTGGGTGGCGAACGCGCGGATCGTGTCGGCCTGGCTCGACGCCTGGCTCTTGAGCGCCTCGGCCTGCGAGGCGGCCTTCGCGCTCTCGAGCTTGGCGAGGGTGTTCTGCACTTCCGCCATGCGCGAGAGGACGCTGACGGTGGTCTTCTGCGGCAGCACGACCTGCGCGAGGCCGACCGAGATCGGCTCGACGCCGACCTTCTTGGCGCCCGCGACGCCCGAGAGGATCGCCTTCTCGGCATCGGCGAGCTTGGCGTTCGGTCCGACGAGCTCGTCGAAGGTGAATCCCGCGACGGCCTTGACCGCGCCCGAGAGCGTCTGCTCGAGATCCTTGCTGGCCTCGTCGAGCGAGCCGTTGTAGCTCACGAAGAACTTCTCGGCGTCGTCGTCGGTGTCCTTGACCTGCCAGAAGAGATACGCCTGCACCATCACCTGCAGGCCGTCGCGCGTCGAGGTCTGCACGATCGGGCTCTCGACGAACTGCTTGCGGCGGTCGATCTTCGTGACCGAGTCGACGAAGAACGGCAGCTTGAAGTGGAGCCCCGACTCGCGCTCGACGCCCGCGGGCTTGCCGAAGCGGGTGCGGATGGCGATCTCATGGAAGTTGACCGTGTAGGTCGTGCTGTAGAGCACGAGCACCGCGACGATGGCGAGTCCGAGTGCGATGGCCGATGAGCGCTTGTTCATGTCTGGCTTCCGTCTGTTGCTGAGAGTGGTGTCGTTGGCGAGAAGAATCCGTCGGCGAGCGGGCGGTCCGCGTCAGCCTCCGGGCTTGTCCTTCTTCTCGAGGTAGTCGGCGAGGTTGAGTCCCGAGGTCGGCTGCTGCATCTCGATGTCGATCTGCACGTGCTTGGCGTCGGGGAGGAGCATGTACTTGACGCGCACTCCGGAGAGCGAATCGGAAAGCGCTTCCATCGTGCGGCGGCTGCGGTAGAGGTCGGGGTCGACCTTCCACGCGGGAGCCTGGCCGAGGACGTCCTGCGCGATCGCCTGCGCGTCCATGAGCGTGTTCCAGCGGAGCGCGCGTGCGCCCGAGATCACGCTCGCGGCCTGTGCGCGCGAGTCGAGCACGATCTGCTCGAGGCGGGCACGGAGCGCGTCGGCCTTCTGCCGCGCCTCCTTGCCGGCGGCGCTGTCGCCGCCGCGCTTGGCTTCCTGCTCGAGCTTGGTCAGGTCGCCGATGCCACGGAACACCTCGTCGGCGTGCGCGGGGTCGCCGACGATCAGGCTCATGGTGGTGCTGACGGTGCTCTGCGCATCCTCCACCTGACGGCGGCCGTTCTGGCGCGCGATCGAGAGTTCCTCGAACTTGCCGCCTTCCTTGCTCGGCGGGCGGAGGCGCGGAATGCTGATGCCGACGACCTCGACGCCGCACTTGGCGTCGTCGTACGCACGCTGGATCGCGCTCGCGAGCGCGTCGACCAGCGGCTTGTCGACCGGCGGCGAGAGGACCTCGTCGAGCGTGCGTGCGCTCATCGCGCGCGTGACTTCGCGGAGCGCGATCGCCTTGAGCGCGCGCTCGCGCATGTCGAGCACGGTGCGGCGGCTCTTCACGTCGTTGGAGAAGCCGAGGAACTTGTCGAACTCGCGGTCGCGCACGCGATACTGCAGGATCACGTCGGCCTCGACCACGGCGAACTGGTCGGTCGCCTGCGGAAGGTTCGACACGCCCGTGTCGCCCTGCCCGCTGACGGATGCGCTGCGCGTGCCCGAGCCCACGAGGAACAGGTTGATGTTGAGGTCGGGATTGGGAACATCCTCGCCCCACACGATCACGGGCTCGGTGCGCACACCTTTCACGATGCCCAGCGGGAGCGACCGCACGCGGTTGACGTCGTCGACGATCGCGCCTTCGATCGGCCACGGGAGCTTGACCATCGGCGCGCCCTGGTAGACCTCGCCGACGGGAGCGCCAAAGCGCAGGCGGATGCCCTGCTCCTGCGGCGAGACGATCACGAGCGCGGTGAGCGAGATCACGACCGCCACGCCGATCACAAGCAGCCGCACGAAGTTGCGGAGCAGGAGCTGGTAGCCCCACGAGCTGGTGATGTCGAAGCCGAACTGGTAGTTGACGGCCTCGTTGATCGAGCGCACGATCGAATCGGGCGCGGCGAGCAGGCTGAGCAGACGCGAGTCGAACGCCGGACGCGGCGTCTCGCCCGCGCGGCGCGGACGGTAGAGATTGAGGAGGAACGCGAGCAGCGTCTCCGCCGCGACCGCCATCATGAAGATGGCGACGCCGTATGCGATGCCCTCCATGATCGAGATCGACTGCTTGTCGTCGCGCAGGAGCTCGAACACCGTGCCCACGCCGACGGCGAGCGACACGAGCGCGTTGCCGACCATGACGCCCGCGCCACCGCGGAGATTGGCCCACGCCGGCTGCACCGCCATGCCCGCGAGGAACCGCGAGAAGATGAACGACAGCAGCGCCGTGCCGAACGCCACCGCGAGCTGCCAGCCAGCGGCGCTGGTGACCGCGAAGTTGCCGTAGTCCGCGTTCGGATCGGCGGTCTTGCCGAACCACCAGATCACGCCCGCACCGAAGCCGACGAGCAGCAGCGCGTACATCACGCTGAGCGCGGGCATGAGCACCGAGTGCATCAGCCCGAGGCGCTTGCGCGCAACGCGGGCTTCGTCCTGGGTGAACAGGCGGCCGTCCTCGTCGAGGCGCGCGCCCGTGTCCATCTCGAGGCTCTCGAGACGCTCGAGCCGCTGCTGGTGGAACAGCAGGATCAGGCCAAGCCACACGACGAGGCCGGAGAAGGCCCACGCCGAGGCGATGACCGCGGTCGAGTCGCCGGTGGACTTGCCGAACACGAGAAGCAGCAGCGCAACCGCAAGCTGTGCAAACAGACCTGCGGCGGCAACGCCCGTGGCCCGCTGATAGGCATGGTGGTCGATACGCATCGTTTGGATTCGGATCTGAACTGGACTGACTGCCCGAGTCGGCTGGCGGGGCGCTCTGCAAATCTGTCGGAGGAGCGCAGTCGACTGCCGTCGGACGATGGAAGAAATGATCCCGCCCGTGGTTGGGGTCCGCGGGAGGGCTTCGTACTGTAAGGTACGGAACCCGAACTTGCAGGGGCGCGAACCCCGCGATGAGGTGCGGAGTACTCCGCGGCTTCCCCGCCTGTTCGGACACTTCTCATGCTCCCCAGACCCATGCTCACCCGAGCTCGGTCCGCGGGGCGCGCGCCTCCCCGAGACGGTCGAC
>CAITDI010000054.1 GCA_903891095.1 uncultured bacterium
GCGAAGTCGGGGTGACAGGATTTGCTACTCGGGCGAGAGCCCGAGTCCTACAGACTGGTCACGCGGAGCAGCGCGACGCGGGACCGCGGACAAGCCGGAGCGAAGCGACGGCGCTGGTCGCGTCAACCCGATGCAGAGAGGAAACGACAAGACCCCCCTCGCAGAGGGGGGTCTTGATCGTTTCCGAACGAAGTCGGGGTGACAGGATTTGAACCTGCGGCCTCTTGCTCCCGAAGCAAGCGCTCTACCAAGCTGAGCTACACCCCGTCACACCTCAGCGCGGGGCCGAGCGGGTCGGGGAGAATACAGCACACCCCTCGCAGGCACAAGCGAACGAAACAACACGGCGCGACTCTCATCCGAGTTTGAATCCGACAAGTCGGATAGACCGAAAGATGGCTTGCTCAACAGGCGTGGAGCGGTTATCACGCCAGCATCGGGCGAGGTCTGTCCTCGACCGCTGAAGAGCACTTTCGTTGATCCGGGATTGTGGCTGGCGCCGCGTGGTGCGTCGTTGGCCCAAGTGGGCGGCTTCCACCGCTCGCACGAATGTGCACGCGCATGCTCGCGCGCTGCATCAAACTCTCAGAGGAGCACTGCTTGAAGACCCACACTCCAATTCTCGTTTCGGCCATCATCGCGACCGCGTTCATCGCTGAGGCAACCATCGGCGGCACGACCCCGCTGGCCGCCGTCGGCAACACCCGCAAGGTGTCCGCAACCGTCAACACGACCACCAGCATCGTCACCGCTCCGGTGGTCGAGGTGAAGGTCGCCTCGACCAACACGTGGGTCCCGGCCCCGGTCGACTCGCAGGCCACCGAGGTGATCTCGGTGCTCGAGCAGCCGATCCGCCCGTACCTCCCCGCGATGACCGCCTTCCTCGTCTTCGACTGCGACGGCAACGGCGTCTCGGACAGCACCCAGATCTCGAACGGCGCGCAGGACTCCGACCATGACGGCGTCCTCGACAGCTGCGAGTTCAAGGTCGGCGACCTGAACCTCAACGGCGTCATCGACGGGGCCGACGTCAGCATCCTCCTCGGCTGGTGGGGCATCATCAACCCGCTCTACGGCGACCTCGACGGCGACAACGTCGTCAACGCGCGCGACCTCGGCCTGCTCCTCGGACGCTTTGGCGTGGTCGTCTACTGAGAAACGGGACACAAGCCCCGCTCGGTCGGCGCATCCGATCCACCTCCATCCGAATGCAAAAGGCCGCTCCTCGTCGAGCGGCCTTTTGTTGTGTTCCCTGTCGCGGGCGGGCGCGCGCGCAGCGCCCCGCCGTACCAATGCCGCGCCCGATGCCGGTGCCCGAGGCCGGATCTATCAGGCAATGCGTTGGGCAATCGCGGATAATTCGGAGTTGTTTGTATCTCGCCCGGGTTCCCATGCTCCACAGAGGAGACGCCGAGTCGTTCGGCGGTTCTTGTGACGGCAGGTCGCCCGACCGCTTGTTTGGAGTTACACCATGAAAGTGCGATTGGCTCTCGGCGCTGTGACCATGGTCGCAGTCGCCTTTCTCGCGGATGTCACCGTCGGCGGATCGAGTTCGCTTTCATCCAGCGGCTCGAAGCGAAAGGTCGACGCTGTAGTCGACACGAACTCGCTCAAGATCACCCAGCACGCCGTGCAGAAGAAGAACGAGAGCAGCGGCGCATGGGAGCACGAGCAGAACGAGTCGTGCGAAAGCGAATACCGAAAGTGCGCGGAAGAGCCTTGGCGCCCGTACATCCCCGGCTGCACGGCCATGATGATCTTCGACTGCAATGCCAACGACATCCCTGACAGCTGCGAGATCGCCAACGGAGCGCCGGACATCGACCACGACTGCGTGCTCGACAGCTGCGAATACGCGATCGGCGACCTCAACCTCGACGGCGTCATCAACGACCTCGACCTCAACATCCTGCTCAGCTGGTGGGGCATCCCCAATCCGCCGCTCGGCGACCTGAACAAGGACGGCATCGTGAACGCCGTCGACCTCGGCATCCTCCTCGGCCGCTTCGGCGTGGTGGTCTACTGATCCCCAAGTGAGGGAGTGGCCTAACGAGCGCAGGAGGCCGCGCGACGCGCGGCCTCTTGTCGTTTTCTCCGTCGTCATCAGGCGCGGCGCGCCGTCGAGAGCCCATCAGGCGCGACGCGCCGTCGAGAGCCCATGAATGCGCTGCTGCCACGCCGAGCATCCGATGCGCGTCGAGTACGCGCGCTCGAGCGCCTCGCGTCCGCGCGCGCCCATCGTGTCGGCCCGGCCCGCGGTCGACTGCAGGTCGCGGATCGCACGGACAAGCGCGGCGCAGTCGCCGTTGGCGACGGCGAACCCGCACTTCTCCTCGGCGATCACGCGCGCGACCTCGCTCGCGGCGGGACCGACGTAGACCGTCGGACGGCCGGCGGCCATCACGCCGTAGAACTTGCTCGGCAGCAGCAGGCCTTCGAAGCCGTCGGCCACCAGCACGAGGTGCGCGTCGCCGAGCGAGATGAGGTCGCCGAGCCGCTCGCGCGGCTGGTACGGCTTCATGATCACGTTGCGGATGCCGTGCTTGGCGACGAACTCCTCGATGCGCGGCCGCGTCACGCCGCCGCCGACGAACACCCAGCGGATCTGGTCGTCGTCGCGGAGCTCGTACATCGCCTGGCACACCGACGAGACGTCGTGGCCGATGCCGCAGTTGCCCGAGTACTCGATCACGAAGCGGTCGCCGATCCCCCACTCTTCGCGGAAGCTGTTGCCGCGCGTCGAGACGCTGCGCACTTCGTCGGGATCGGCCCACGGCGTGATCGTCGTCACCTTGGCGGGATCGACGCCCTTCCTGAGCACGAGCTCGCGCATGCAGCGGCCGAGGACGACCACCGCGTCGGCCTGCCTGAGGCAGAACCGGTCGAGCGCGTCGAACACGCGGTGCGTGATCGAGCCGCGCTTGATCACGCCGGCCGCGAGCGGCACCTCGGGATAGAGGTCCATCGTCCAGAACACGAACTTGCTGCCCTTGAGCCAGCGCAGCACGAGTCCGATGAGCGCGATGAACGGCGGCGTCGTGAGGCAGATCACCACGTCGTGCCTGGGCAGCGTGAGCGCCTTGAACAGGCACGCCACGTTGAACGCCATGAAGTCGATCGCGCGCGCCACCAGCCCGCGCTTGCCGAGCAGGCTGCTGCCCACGCGGTGGATGCGGATGCCGTCGACGGTCTCCTCGCTGTCGAGCTTTCCGCCGGCTGCGCTGCCCGACTGTCCGTACGAGCTGCGCCACGCGATCGCCGAGACCTCGTCGCCGTTGCGCCGCAGGAAGCGCGCGAGGTCGAACGCATGCTGCGCCGTCGCCGACACGTCGGGATAGAAGAACTGGTTGAGGATCAGCACCGAGCGGCTGCGCGGCGCCTCGATCGAGCGCACGATCTGCTCCACCGCGGCCTTGGTCGAGAAGAGCCGCATCCACAGCGCGCGGCCGCGTTCCTTCGCGCCGTCGAGCATGTCGCGGTCGGCGACGAGCTCCTCGACGAGCCGCTGCAGCGTGGCCGCGTCGCCGCCCGTGCACACCTTGCCCACGCGCTCGTCGTTGATGAGCGACTCGAGGTCGTTGTGCGGGTTGATGCGCGCAAGCACCGGAATGCCCGCCTGCATGTAGGTCAGGAACTTGCCCGGGATGTTGTGCGACTTGTGCCGCGGATCCAGCGCGACCACGCCCACATGGCACTGCTCGAGCAGGCCCGTGATCTCGGTCGGCTCGATCTCCTTGTGGAAGAGCACGTTGTCGAGGCCCTCGCGCTCGACGGTCGCCGCAAAGCGCGCCGTGTCGCTGCCGCCGCCGACGTAGAGGAAGCCGATGTCCTTCCGGCCGCGCATCCGCACCGCGAGCTCGATGAAGACATCCATGCCCTGCGCGACGCCCATGTTGCCCGCGTAGACGAAGATCGTGCGCCCCGCGAGCTTGGTCTTGGACACGTCGATCGAGCAGCCGACCGACGGCGCCGGGCTCAGCCAGTTCTGCAGCACCTCGAGCGCGCGGCCGGGCCGGGCCTTCGCCCACTTCGACATGTACGGGCGGTTCGCCTCGGTCTGCACGCCGATCGTGTCGGCCACCGAGTACTGCTCGCGCTCGATCCACTTGAAGAACCAGTACGCGGGGCTGCGGCTCATGAGCCCCATGTCCACCGCCCACTCGGGAAAGATGTCGCGCAGGATCAGGTAGCTGCGGCAGCCGCTCTCGCGGCGCAGGCGCTTGATGATCGGCCCGAGGAAGATCGTCGGCGAGTACCACACGATCCCGTCGAAGCGCAGCTTGCGGAGGCCGCTCCTGCCCATCGCGCGCAGCAGCACGTACGGCAGCCGCAGCTCGTTGATCGTGCGGCGCACGTAGTTCACGCGCTTGGTCGGCGGCGTGCGCACGCGGAGCACGGTCACGCTGCCGGTGCGCTCGATCTTCCACGGCTCGGCGAGGTCGCTCGCGGGCACGATCACCACGGGCTCATGGCCCTGCGCGGCGAACTCGGCGACGAGGTCGCGCATCTGCACCGCGCCGGAGATCTTCAGCGGTGGATAGGTGTCGGCGATGATCGCGATGCGCATGGGGTGAAGCCCAGTGAATCCCGTGGACAGTCTGGCTCGGCTCGGGCCCCGTCAGGTGGCGCGGTGCCACACCACGCGGTTCACGTAGTCGGTGTAGCTCATGATGATGCGCAGCACCTTGTCGGACACATTGTCGGTCGCGTAGTCGTCGACGAGGCGCAGCATGCGCTTGTCGCCGCGCGGCTGGTGGTCGAGGATCGCCAGGCCCTGCATGATGCGGTCGACGTTGAGGCCGGTCATCATCACCGCGCCCTCGACCATGCCCTCGGGGCGCTCGTGCGCCTCGCGGATGTTGAGCGCGGGGAAGTTCATGATCGACGATTCCTCGGTGATCGTGCCGCTGTCGGAGAGCACGGCCTTGGCCTTCATCTGCAGGTGGACGTAGTCGCTGAACCCGAGCGGCTTGAGCAGCTGGATGCGCGGATCGAACGACGCTCCCGTCGACTCGATGCGCTTGCGCGTGCGCGGATGCGTCGACACGATCACGGGCATGCCGTAGGTCGACGCGACCGAGTTGAGCAGCGTCACCAGGCGCGCGAAGTTCACGTCGGAGTCGATGTTCTCCTCGCGGTGCGTGCTGACCACGAAGAACTTGCCCGCCTCGAGGCCGAGACGCTGGAGCGCGTCGGACTTCTCGATCCGCTCGCGGTAGTGCTCGAGCACCTCGCGCATCGGGCTGCCGGTCCTGATGACCATGTCGGGCGGAAGGCCCTCGCGCAGCAGGTACTCGCGCGCGATCTCGCTGTAGGTGAGGTTGATGTCGGCCGCGTGGTCGAGGATGCGGCGGTTGATCTCCTCGGGCACGCGCTGGTCGAAGCAGCGGTTGCCCGCCTCCATGTGGAAGGTCGGGATCTTGCGGCGCTTGGCCGAGAGCAGCGACAGGCAGCTGTTGGTGTCGCCGAGGACGAGCACCGCGTCGGGGCGCATCTCGGCGAGCAGCTTGTCGGTCGCGATGATCACCTTGCCGATGGTCTCGGCGGCGTTGCCGCCCGCGGCCTCGAGGAAGTGGTCGGGCTTCCGGATGCCGAGATCCTCGAAGAAGATCTGGTTGAGCTCGTAGTCGTAGTTCTGGCCCGTGTGCACGATCGCATGGTCGCAGTGCTCGTCCAGGCGGGCCATGACGCGCGAGAGCCTGATGATCTCAGGACGCGTACCGACGATCGTTGCAACCTTGAGCTTCTTCACTGCGTGCCTCCGGGCGTTCGCGCTGATGTTTCCGTATGCGCCTGATCGGTCCGTCGTCCGCCGTCGCTCAGTCGACCAGCTGCGGCGTGCGGCCTTCGACGATGTCGCGCATGAAGTCGAGCTTCATGAGCAGCTTCTTCATGCCGTCGAGGTCGAGGCGGTGCGTGTTGTGCGAGTTGTAGTCGGTCGACTGCGTGATCTTGACCTCGCCCTGCTCGAAGTAGCGGCCGTAGTTCAGGTCGCGCGTGTCGGCGGGAACGCGGTAGAAGTCGCCGAGGTCCTGCGCGCCGGCCATTTCCTCGCGGCTGCAGAGCGCTTCGTAGAGCTTCTCGCCGTGGCGGGTGCCGATGATCTCGATCGGGTGGTTCGGACGGCCCATGAGCTCGCACACGGCGCGCGCGAGGACCTCGATGGTCGCCGCGGGAGCCTTCTGCACGAAGATGTCGCCGTTGTTGCCGTTGTTGAACGCGTAGAGCACCAGGTCGACCGCGTCGTCGAGCGTCATCATGAAGCGCGTCATGCTCGCGTCGGTGATCGTGATCGGCTTGCCCTCGCTGATCTGCTTGACGAACAGCGGGATGACCGAGCCGCGCGACGCCATCACGTTGCCGTAGCGCGTGCCGCAGACGACGGCCTGGCCGGGCCGCAGGTTGCGGCTCTTGGCGACCATGACCTTCTCCATGAGCGCCTTCGACATGCCCATCGCGTTGATCGGGTAGACGGCCTTGTCGGTGCTCAGGCACACGACGCGCTGCGCGCCGCAGGCGATGGCCGCGTCGATCACGTTGTCGGTGCCCATCACGTTGGTGCGCACCGCCTCCATCGGGAAGAACTCGCACGACGGGACCTGCTTGAGCGCGGCGGCGTTGAACACGAAGTCCACGCCCGCCATCGCGTTGCGGACGCTCGCGTAGTCGCGCACGTCGCCGAGGTAGAACTTGAGCTTGGCGCTGTTGTAGCGCTTGCGCATGTCGTCCTGCTTCTTCTCGTCACGGCTCAGGACGCGGATCTCTCCGATGTCCGAGTGGAGGAAGCGGCGCATGACGGCGTTGCCAAAGGAACCGGTACCGCCTGAGATGAGAAGAGTCTTGTCCTTGAACATGGTGATCCTCTGGCGAGCGTCTGGATGCGGGTTTCGGGGGGAGATCGAACGGGGTTCGCGATGCTAACAGGGTCGGTCTGTCCGTCTATCCGAACAGCTTGGCGTTGCGCTGGCGGTCCTCATGCATCTCGGCGATGAGCTCGGGCCACTGCGGCGACACGAAGCCCGTCGCCTCGCGGAAGCGCGTTCCATCGAGCGCGCGGTCCATGAGGAAGTTGTCCTCGGGGTGGATCGTGATCTTCTTGCCGTACTGCCTGGCGATCATCGAGAGCAGGTCGAACTTGTCGACGCGCGGCGCGGCGGCGTGCCAGAGGCCGTGCATCTCGGGCCGCGGGATCACGTAGTCGCGGATGACCCGCGCCAGGGTGACCGTCGGAAACCCCGAGAAGAACGCCTTGCGGAAGCCCTTGCACTCCGCGCCCTGCATCAGGAACCACTCGACGAGGCTGCGGCGGGTGTCGATCTCGTGGCCGATGATCGAGGTACGGATGGTGATCGAGTTGCGGTAGTAGACCTCGCCGGCGGCCTTGGACTGGCCGTAGACGTCGGTCGCGTCGGGCAGGTCGCTCTCGCGGTACATGCCCTTGGTGCCTCGGTAGACGCAGTCGGTGCTCACGTGGATCAGGCGGCAGCCCGCATTGGCGGTCAGCGCGGCCAGCGTGTGCGGCAGGACGGCGTTCGACATGTACGCGGCCGACGGATCGTTGCCGGCCTCGATGTGCTTGGTCGCGCCCACGCAGTTGACGAGGACGGTCGGCTTGACGTCGTCCATGACCTTCTGCAGGTCGGCGAACTTGGTGGCGTCGACGGGCAGGACCACCTTGGCGTCGGTCACCGCGGCAAGGCGGGAGAGCACCGCATCGCTGCGGAGCGTTCCAACAACTCGAAGCGCCGGGCTCTGCGCGAGCACGCGCAAGACCGCGTTTCCAAGCAATCCGCTGGCGCCAAGCACCAGCACCGTCTGCGGGGAAGTTGAGTTGGGTCGAGTATTCATCTGGAGTCGCGGAATGGTGCCAACCGCCCATGCCAACGAGGGTTCGGCATCGGGAAGTTCCGCGAGACCATCGGCTGAAACAGGCGCCCGCCACAGAATCTCCCGCCAAATCGGAACGTTGAGGCGTCTTTTCTCGCGCGTGTCGCTTCGACCCCACCACCGCGGGACCGTCGAGGGCACCGCACAGGCAGCGCACCGCCAGCCTCCGACAAAGCCTCGGCGTTCCGCCGCGGCTTGGCGAGGCTTCCCACCAAACCGCAGTCAGCGCCCCCTCTCGGTCGGCCTCGGACGAAATGAACGGAATCTGAGGAAACGGCTAGCCAAGTCCGCAAACTGAGCTAGGTTTCGGCATTGCGCGTGCGCGCAAGCGTGGTCGCACAAGTGGTTGGTGCGCCCGATTCCTCTCTTTGTTCGGTAGCAGAGGGGCCTTCCGCTGCTAACGCTCACCTTTCTGGCACGCCGCCAGCGGCCAAAGTCTGGACCCACGTCCCGACCCACGTCCACCGACGGCACAAACACAATCTGGAGATGATGGCATGCTGAATCACACTTCTGGCAAGTCCGCAATCGGAGCACGGCTGAGCCGTCACTTCGTCGCGGCTGCGACCGTGACCGCCGCAGCGGCGTTCGTCGCATCGACCGACGCTTCCGCAGCGGTGGTCTACCACTCGTACAACACGGTGATCCCGAACAACATCGACGGCATCTACATCAACGTCGAGACGTTCGTCACCGGTGCGACCGCCGGCGCTGTCGCCGGTTGGGACCTCAATCCCTACGGCACCTCGACCACCGCGCTGAGCTGGTTCGGCGCAGCCGCTCCGAGCGGATGCGTGATGGGCCTCGGCCAGGGTGGCACGACCACTGCCGTCGCCAATCTCAGCACCGCCACGCCGGTCAGCGCCGCGTCGACCTTCGGCAACACCGCGTCGAGCGTCACGGCCGGCGGCTGGCAGCTCAACGCGATCAACAGCTTCGGCTTCCGCTTCCTCGGAGCGGACGGCGGCACGCACTACGGCTGGGGTCGCATCCAGATCGGCGCCACGATGGGCGTCCGCACGCTCATCGACATCGCGTTCGAGTCGACCCCCGGCGCCCCGATCAACGTGGGCGACGGCACCGGCGGCCCGCCGCCGAGCTACGACCCGTGCGCGTCGTTCAACCCGACGGCCAGCAACGGCAACAACAGCCTCGCCATGAACCAGGACACCGCTGCCGACCTGGCCGTCAGCAGCTGCGGCATGACCATCCGCAAGGCGAACTACTTCAAGTACACCCCGTCCGTGAGCGGCTCGTACACGATCAGCACCTGCGGAATGACCGATGACACCCGCATGGCCATCCTCGATGGCTGCGTTGCGGGCTCCGCGGTTCTCGCCTGCAACGACGACAGCTGCGGCCTCGCGTCGTCGGTCACCCTCGACCTGATCGGCACCGTCCCGGTGTACATCGTGGTCGGTGGAGCCAGCGCCGACCTGCCGTCGCCGATCACCGTCACCGTCACCCCGCCGCCCATCCCGGACTGCGTCAACGCGGTCGCCGCGAGCTTTGGCGACAACGTGTTCGACAACACCGCGGCGACCACCGCACAGACCGCGACCAACACCGCCACGGGAACGGCCACCGCGACGATCAACAAGGCGCTGTGGTTCAAGTTCGTCCCCGGCACGACCGGCGCGTACAGCATCGGCCTCTGCGGCGCGAACGGCGACACCATGATGGCCATCGGCACCACCTGCCCTGGCGTTGGCAGCCCGTTCCAGTCGCTCGCGTACAACGACGACGCGTGCGCCGTCGCTGGCAGCACGACCAGCCTCCTCGCGAGCTTCATTGACGCCACCAACGGCGGCGCGACCGGCACCTTCGCGGGCTTCCCGCTCACGCAGGACCTCGTCGCGGGCCAGACCTACTACATCATCGCCGGCTCGTACGGCGCGACGACCTCGATCACCGGAACGCTGACCATCGGCGGACCGGACCAGCCGACGGGCAATCCGGCGGACCTCAACAACGACGGCGTCGTGAACGCCGCCGACCTCTCGATCCTCCTGGGCAACTGGGGCGGTTCGGGCACCGGCGACATCAACGGTGACGGAACCGTCGGCGCGGCAGACCTCGCGAACCTCCTGGGTTCGTGGGGCTGATCCAAGCAGACAGTTCCTCGACAAGTCCATGCCAAATGCACGCGGCTGCGCTCGAAAGGGCGCAGCCGCTGCGTTTTTGGACGATGAACATCCGCCCGCACCGTCGCATCGCGCCGCCCCGCCATCAGGATCCCCCGCATGAACTTCAACATGACCACCTTGCTCATCGGGGCGGTCGCAGGCATCCTCGGCGCGGCGTACTTCATCTACGGCAAGAAGGAGCAGCGGCCCGTCCCGCTGCTGTCGGGCGCGCTGCTGTGCGTGCTGCCGTACTTCATCGACAACGTGCTGGTGCTGGTGCTCGTCTGCCTCGGGCTGCTGGTCGCGCCGTTCGTGATCAAGATCGAGCTGTGAGCCGGTCGGCGGGAATCTCCAGAGTATTACCTTGGGAAAACTTGCCGCGCCGCGGTTCGCCCCTACCTTGCGTGGAGGCCGCGCGGCTCTTTCGCCCGGCCCCTTCCTTATGCGTGCCCACGCCACGACCTTTCTTCTCTCGCTCGCCGCCTGCACCGCCACCACTTTCGCCGCGCCCGACAGCGCGTGGCAGAACGTCGTCGTCGGCGACGCCGCGACGCCCAACGTCCCTGGCGTAAAGGGCGCGGTCTTCGTGCCGTTCGAGTTCAGCAACCCCGTGATCGACACGACGGGCAAGATGACGTTCCGCGGCCGGATCGCGGGCCCCGGCATCGACTACACCAACTCGCGCATGATCGTGTCGGGCACGCCGGGCGCCCTCTCCGCGATCGCGCGCGACGGCGCGCCCGTCCCGGGCAACAACCCGAAGGGCTACGTGTTCAACACGATCGACGGCTTCAGCGGCGTCACGTCGTCGACCACGATCTCGGCAAGCGGCGGCTACGCGCTGCCTGCGTTCATCAATGGGCCGGGTGTGACCGAGGTCACCGGCAGCGCGTTCTTCTTCATCTCGCCGAGCGGCGCGCCGTCGCTGATCGCGCGCGAAGGCGACGCGTGCCCGGGCACCGCGGGCGCGAAGATGCTCGCGTCGCTGGGCTCGGCGTACGGCCAGCAGTTCAACGACTCGGGACAGGCGCTGCTCTACACGCCGCTCGACGGCGGCGACACCGACCTGACCAACGATGCGGCGCTCGTCCTCGTCGGCGCGACGGGCGATCAGCTCGTGCTCCGCAAGGGTGCGGCTGCGCCCGGCTTTGCCGACGGCACGACGATCACGCCCAGCCAGTACGGCTTCACGCTCAACGGCACCAAGCTCGCCTGCACCGCCACGCTGGTCAACGAGGCGAGCATCAACAGCACCAACGACGATGCGGCGCTCACCAACATCGGCGCGGCCGGCGGCGCGCTGCGCATCTTCGCGCGCGAGGGCGCGGCGATTCCCGGCACGGGCGGACTCACGTTCGCGGCCGGCGAAGGCACGCCGTACCTCGCGCAGCACGCGATCGAGGCCGACGGCACGATCCTCTTCACGGCGTCGCTCGGCGGCGCCGCGACCGCGGTAGACAACGCCGCGGTGATGACCGAGCGCAACGGCGCGTACGCGATCCTGCTCCGCAAGGGCGACTCCGTGCCGGGCGTCACCGACTCGACCAACGCGACGTTCGCGGGCAAGCGGTTCCAGGGCGTCAACGTCACCGCGTTCGCGCGCAATCGCAACGGGTTGCTCGCATACCAAGGCATCCTGATGAACGCCGACGGCAGCGCGATCCTCTACCCCGGCGTCGCGACCTACATCGGCGCGCGCCGCGCCGACGGAACCGTCGTCACCATCTGCCGCGAGTCGGATCCCGTGCCCGGATCGCCCGGCTGGCAGTTCAGCTCGCTCAACGGATACACGGGTCTCTGCGTGGGCGACAACGGCGTCGTCGTGTTCAACGCCGACATCCACAGCGGCGACACGATGGGCTCGACCACGATGGCGTGGGACGCCGTCAACGGCCTGCGCGTCCTCGCGCGCACGGGCGACACGAACTTCACCGGCACGCCGTGCAACATGATGTTCCTGATCGGCTCGACGGGCAACAACGGCAACGGCGGACACACGGGCCTGAGCGCCAACGGCTGGCTCGCGCTCACGGTGTACGACACCGACGCGGGCATCCAGACGCTCGCGCGCATCAGGCTCGATGCGACGGCGCCCTGCCCTGCGGACCTCAATCACAGCGGCGCGGTGGATGCGTCGGATCTCGCGATCCTTCTCGGCGCATGGGGCGGAACCGGCGGCGACGTGAACGCCGACGGCGCGACCAACGCGAGCGATCTCGCCGTCATGCTCGGCGCGTGGGGTGCGTGCCCGTAAGCGCGCGCGGCAGCGCGCGGCTCACCCGCCCGGCGGAGTCGTGTGATCGCCAAAGTACTTCTCGCTGCGATAGCGAAGCCACACGCGGAGCTGCTGCGGGACCTTCTCGCGTTCGTCGTGCGTGAGCGCTTCGTACAGCGCGATCGCCTTCGCGCGCTCGCCGCGGCAGGCGGCGTTCTTGTGCGCGTCCCACAGCACGCGCGCGCGGCGGATGCAGGCGCAGGCGGCCTTCACGCGCTCGGCGCTGGTCGGAGGCTTGGTGCTGGGCTTCTTCTTGGCGGGCACGCGGGCATTAGACAGGCGATTTGGTTAGGGTGAGCGGCGACGCGCACCATGACCGATCAGCAGCCCGACCAACCCCGCAATCCCCTCCACGGCGTCACGCTCGAGGCGATGCTCACCACGCTCGTCGAGCGCCACGGGTGGGAAGCGCTCGCGGAGCGCATCCGCATCCGCTGCTTCACGCACGACCCGAGCATCAAGTCGAGCCTCGCGTTCCTCCGCAAGAACCCGTGGGCGCGCGAGAAGGTCGAGTCGTGGTACCTCTACGACCTGCGGCGCGGGTACGGTCGCGGCTGAGCCCACGCCGACACTTGCGCCGCCACTCGCGTCGACGCCCAACACAACGCTCGCATCGGCTTCACTCGCCCCGTAGCGGACTCTCACCCGATCGTCACCTGAAGCAAACCGCCCTGACGCGGGGCGGCGTTCTCCTGCTTCGTCCTCGTCAGTCAACTTTCCAACAGGAGAACCTCGGTGCTGCACAACCTTGTCCCCTCGATCATCGCTTCGATCCTGCTCGCGACCTCGTCCGCGTTTGCCGGCGGTACTTCCAACCTCCCCACCATCGCTGTCGGCGACGTGATCGGCGGCAACGCCGCGATCATCGTGACCGCCGCCAATGGAACCGGTTCGGTCACCGTGACCGTCGCGCGCGACGCGGCCTTCACCAAGATCGTCTCCACGCAGACGGTGAACGTGACCGATCCTCAGGTGCCCGGCAAGGTCTTCGTCAGCGACCTCGTCATTGGCCGCCGCTACTACGCGCGCGTCACCGATGGCAGCGCGACGCGCACCTCGACCTTCGTCACCGGCGCCACTCCCATCGGCTTCGAAGGACCGACCCGCGGCGTCCGCTTCGGCGTGAGCGGCGACTGGCGCGGCGACGTGGGCATCTTCAACTCGATCCTCAACGTCGATGAACGAAACCTCGACTTCTTCGTCAAGCTCGGCGACACGATCTACGGCGACGTGCCGAGCCCCGCGGTCCCAAACGGCCCCGCGCAGACGCTGAGCGAGTTCCGCGCCAAGCACGTGGAGAACTACGCCGCGAACCACGGCATCGACCCGTGGGGTGACCTTGCCGCGAGCACCGCGACGTTCTCGATGATCGACGACCACGAGGTCACCAATGACTTCGCCGGCGGCGCGTACGACGCGGTCAACGGCTGGTACAACCAGAGCCCGCTCTATACGAACGGGCTCCAGGCCTTTGTCGAGCACAACGCGATCTTCCCGACCAACTACCCCGTCGTGGGCGACGCCCGTGTCAACGGTCGGCCGATGCTCTATCGCTCCTTCCAGTGGGGCGCGGACGCGGCGGCCTTCATGCTCGACACCCGCTCGTTCCGCGACGCGGAGCTGCCGGCCGTGACGAATCCGTTCGATCCCGCGCAGGTGCAGGCCTTCATGACCGCCAGCTTTAACCCCGCCCGCACGATGCTCGGACATCCGCAGCTCGGTGTGCTGCTCAACGACCTCGCGGCTGCTGAGCGCGCGGGCATCACGTGGAAGTTCATCCTCACCCCCGAGCCGATGCAGAACTTCGGCGTGCTCGCGGCCGAGGACCGCTGGGAGGGCTACGCCGCCGAACGCGCGTACCTGCTCGGACAGATCCACGCCCTCGGGATCAAGAACGTGGCGTTCGTCACTGCGGACTTCCACGGCACCATCGTGAACGACGTGACCGTTCCGAACCCTGCGAACCCCGTCCAGCAGCTCTACACGGGCTCGTTCGAGATTATCACGGGCGCGATTGCGTACTCCGCTCCCGCCGGCCCGACGTTCGCGCAGATCGGCCTCGGCTACGGACTGCTGACGGCACCGCAGTATGCGTACTACCAGAGCCTTCCGAGCGCCGGCAAGGACGCGTTCATCGGCAACTTCCTTGACGGCGTGATCGCGAACTACGGTTACTCGCCCACCGGAATCCAGGATCCCTCCATCCAGGCGAACTTCACGATCGGCGGAGCGGTCGCCGCGCACTCCTACGGCTGGACGGAGTTCGAGATCGACGCAGTGTCGAAGGCGCTCAAGATCACGACGTACGGCTGCGACTGGTACTCGCCCGCAGAGGCAGCAGCCGACCCGGCCGCGATCATCGCGCGACCGATCACCATTCGCCAGCAGTTCGTGGTCACCCCGCACTCGAGCGCCAACTGCCCGGCGGACATCAACGGCGACGGCAGCGTGACAAGCGCCGACCTCGCGGTGATGTTCAGCTCGTGGGGCGCGTGCGGCTCGAGCTGCCCGGCCGACCTCGACCACGACGGCCTCGTCAACGGCGACGATCTCACGATGATCCTCAACTTGTGGGGCGATTGCTGACCGCGTCGCGGAGCGCAACTCGCTCCGGTCAACTTGAAGCGGCATAGCCAAGGCCGACAACCACGGCCCACAACCACGGCCCCGGAGCGATCGCTCCGGGGCCCTTTCATTTCCCTCAGCGCGTCTTCACCGAAGCCACATCGCGAATTGCTTGCACGCCCGAGATCATGAGGCATCTTGTGAGCACCTAGGAGTCCAACGCTGTGCCTAGGGACAGGTCCATCCAAGTGCGCGCTGTACGCAGTCCCACGCATCGCGTTGTCCCACGTTCCAACTCAAGTCTCCATCCGCAGCTGCAGCTGTGCCGCCTTTCGCGTTGAATTCGCGCGAACGACGCCCGCGCCTTGCATGCGTGCGATTCGATTTCCACGTCGCCGAGCCGCCGTCCCTGCGAAGGGTCGGCGGTTCGGTTTTTGCCGTGGACGCCGACCTCCGATGACGAAAGCTGCGCAACGAGCCGCGGCACTGGTAGTTGCGCGGCGGACTTGGCCTCAATGGCCGCCGCCCTACCACGCCCGTTCGGAGGGCCTTGCCGAGGGCGGCTGCCGCGCGCCTCCGATACCTTGCGCGGCATGACCCTGTCCCTCGTCTGCCTGGCGCTGAGCTACATCATCACGATCTACTTCCTCACGAACCCGCTCAAGCACACGCGGAAGTTCATGTGGCGGCGGTTCCTGAACTGGTTCCCGCTGGGCATGACGTACTCGTTCCTCTACATGGGGCGGTACAACCTGACGGTCGCGGCGGTCGCGCTCGGCGGCCTGATGACCAACAAGGAGTTCGGCTTCATCGCCAGCGCCGGCGCCACGATGTACGCGCTTGGGCTCCTGTTCGTCGGGCCGCTGGTCGACAAGCTCGGCGGCAAGCGCGGCATGGTGACGGGCGCGCTCGGCTCGGCGCTCATGAACCTGTGCATGGCGGGCGTGATCTTCCTCAAGCTCAACGGCCGGCTCGAGGTGAGCATGGGCGTCGCGCTCGCGGTGCTGTACAGCCTCAACATGCTGTTCCAGAGCTTTGGCGCGGTCAGCACGATCAAGGTCAAGAGCTACTGGTTCCACGTGCGCGAGCGCGGGACTTTCGGCGCGATCTTCGGCACGCTCATCTCGATGGGCGTCTACTTCGCGTTCGACTGGGGCCGCGCGATCGCGAGCGCGGTGCAGCTCGAGCAGCCGGCCGAGCCGACCTTCACGCGTCGCCTGCTCGACACGCTGTTCGCGCTCGAGGGCCGCACGGTCCCTGCGCTGTGGCTGATCTTCGCGATCCCCGCGGGCATCATGATCGTGTGGGCGCTCATCGACGTGATCATGCTGCGCGACACGCCCGACGAGGCGGGCTTCGACCCGCTCGACACGCATGACGCGTCGAGCGACGACCCGACCGAAGCCAAGACCAGCTACTGGATGACGATCTGGAAGATCCTCTCCAACCCGGTCATCCTGACCATCGGCGTGATCGAGCTCACCTCGGGCGTGCTGCGCGACGGCATCGTCAACTGGTACCTGCTGTTCGCCAAGCAGACGCCGCTCGGCGTCGTCGGCGTGACCAACAACTGGGGCTTCTGGAACTGCGTCACCGGCATCGTCGGCGGCTTCGCGGCGGGCTGGGTGAGCGACAAGTTCTTCCAGTCGCGGCGCTCGCCGAGCGCGGCGCTCATGCAGATCGTCATGTTCGCGACCACGGGCGTGATGATCCTGATGCTGATGTGGCAGCCGCTCGACGCAACGGTCGAGTCGATCGGCGCGGCGGACGGCTCGCTCGCGGCGATCCTCCTCGCGTGGCGTCCGATGGTGATCGGCGTGTGCGCGGTGTCGACGGTGATGGCCGTGATCGGCGTGCACTCGATCATGTCGGGCACGGCGACCGCGGACTTCGGCGGCAAGAAGTCGGCCGCGACCGCGACCGGCGTCGCCGACGCGTTCTCCAAGCTCGGCAGCGCGATCCAGGCGTTCGTGCTCGGCATCCTCACGACCAAGAGCTGGACCTACTGGCCGATGTTCCTGTTCCCGTTCACGATCGTCGGGCTGATCTTCGCGATCAAGATGTGGAGCATGCTGCCCGCGGCGACGAAGCGGTATCTCGAGCAGGTCGAGGGGAAGAAGGTCTGAGCCGTCGCCTCGCTCAACCGAGCAGGATCGACAGACACGTCAGGGACCCATCCGCCTTCGCGAATTCGCTCATGTCGAGCTCGATCACGCGCAGCCCGCGTTGCTCGAGCGCTGCGCGCGTGCGAGGGTGATTGGCGGCTACCAGCGCGGTTCCGTTCACGACGACCGTGTTTGCGGCGTAGGCCTCCGCGCGCGGGATCGTCACCACCTCGAGCCCGCCGAAGAGCCCGCCAAAGAGCTTGAGATCGACGCTGTCCTCCGCCACCAGCACGGCGCCATCGCCGATCCGCGACGCGACGCACTTGAGGTGCAGGAACCCGCGCACCGGCACCTCGACCACGGAGTAGCCGAGCGGGCCAAAGACCTCGCGCACGCGCTGCGCGCCTTCCGCGTTCGTGCGCGCGGAGCGGCCGATGAACCACGTCCGGCCGACGCGCAGGCAGTCGCCGCCGTCGATCGTCGCGGGCGCGGCAGTTCGCTCGATGCGGTGCGTGCGCGCGAGCGCCTCGGCGATCGAATCGGCTTCGCCGACGCGCGACGGCGCGCCTGAGCGGGTGATGAGCGCGGTATCGCCCGCGACGAGCGCGCAGTCCTCGACAAAGCAGGCGTCGGGATGCGCGTCGAGCGGCGGCAGTTCGGTGACCGCGAGCCCCGCGTCACGCAGCGCCTGCACGTACCGCGCGTGCTGCACGCGCGCGAGCGCGACGTCGATCGGAGACGGCGCCGTGTGCTGCACGATGGCGTCGTGGAACGTGGCGGAGATCGCGCGGACGATGGCGGAGGAGGCGTTCAATGGTTGCAACGTACCCGCAGTCGCCACGGCGCCTGAGCGGAGAGCCCGCCAGACTGCTGGTTGTGGGCGCGACCGGCCGGCGGTCTCTCGGCGCGAGGCACCGCGACCGCCGTCGAACCACTGCGGTGCCAGGGCCCTGAGCCTCGCGGCAGCCTCCTGCCGGCGCTTGCGGCCGCCCGGATCCTTGGTCGCGCGAAGCGTGGAGGCGAGTTCTGCCTCGGCGACCGCCGTGACTTCCTGAACGACCTGCCACACGGCGCGCGACTGCTCGGGGTGACTCCGAGCCGCTGTCAGATGGGCTGCGTCATGCGCTTCTTCATCTCGTCCGAAAGGTGGCCGCGCAACGGACACCTCACAGAGACGAGCGGGTACCGGTGTTTCCATGCCCGGCGCGGTGTTTGCGTGCCCGGAACGGGGTGTACGTGCCCAGAACGAGCTTCGTCGCAGCAACTTTGACATGTGGCCGAGGTGCCGCGTGTTGGCGGGCGCGCGAGGGTGGTGCCACGCGGTCGTCGCGGAGCACGCGATTCAAACGCCTGTCACAGAGGGGACGGCGAGGGAGCATCCGACCTCGAAAGCAACCGCAAGACAAGCGAAGCCGCTCTCCTCGGATTTGGCATCCAATCTGGCGCAGCGGGCGAAGCCGCCCGACTCATGCTGCGCTTCACTTTCTCTATCGCCTCGCTTCTCGCCGCCGTTCTCGTCTGCACCGCCAGCCAGGCGGCGGCGCAGTCGAGTCCCGCGTCGAAGCCCGACTCGAATCCCGCCTCCAATCTCGAGTTCGACAGCGGCACCAAGGGCTGGCAGGTCGTCCTCGATGGCGTGATGGGCGGCCGCTCGACCGGGCGCATCGCGGCGGGCGAAGGCGGCACGCTGCGCTTCACGGGTGAACTCTCGCTCGAGAACAACGGCGGTTTCTCGCAGATCCGCACGGCGGTCCCCGAAGGAACCTTCGCGGGAACGACGGGGCTTCTCCTGCGCGTGAAGGGCGACGGTCGCTCGTATCAGTGCGACATCCGCTCGTCGCGCCTGCGTCTCATGGCGGGCGGCTACCAGAGCGTGTTCAAGACCAAGGCCGGCGAGTGGACTGAGGTCGAGGTTCCCTTCGATCAGTGCGTCGCGAACAGCTTCGGCCAGCGCGTGCGCAACGCGCCGCCGCTCGACGGCGCGTCGATCGAGTCGGTGGGAATCACGCTGGCAGACAAGCAAGAGGGGCTGTTTGCGATCGAAGTCGACTGGATCCGACCGAGGGGTCAGGCGGCGGCCGAGCGGTCGTCCGCGGGCTCGCTCGCTTCGGTCGCGACGAAGGCGAAACTCACCACGCTGCTCGAACTCGTGAAGGCTGCGGGAATCGAGTTTCCGAAGGATGCGAAGCTCACGATCTTCGCGCCGACGAACGAGGCGTTCGCCAAGCTTCCGCGCGAGCAGGTGGAGTTCCTGACGAGCGCCAAGGGCAAGCCCGCGCTGCAGGCGATCCTCAAGCATCATGTGGTGGCGCAGTCGCTTGAGAGTTCCGCGCTGCTCGACCGCCGGCGGCTCAAGGCGTTGTCGGGGCAGTCGCTCGAGATCGACCCCGCCGCGCTGACCGTCGACGGCGCGCGCCTCGTCGCCACCGATGTCGCCTTTGATGGCGGGCTCGTGCATGTGATCGACAGCGTGATGCTGCCGGAACTTCGAAGCATCGAGGAGATCGTCGCGCAGGACCAGCGGTTCGCCAACCTGCGGGCCGCCATCGCTGCTGCGGGCCTGGGCCCTCAGCTCGGCGCGGAGAACTCGGGGCCGTGGACGGTGCTCGCGCCGTCGAACGACGCGTTTGCGAAGATCCCCGCCGATGCGCTGAAGTCGCTCCTCGCGGACCGACCCGCGCTCACCGCGGTGCTTGCCGCGCATGTGCTGCCGACGGCGATCCGGCGCGACGAGATGCTCGCGCAGGGTTCGGCCCGCACGCTCATGGGTGACGGAACCGTGGCGTTCGCGCTTGCTTCTGGCGCGATCACGGTCGACGGCGCGCGCATTGAAGTCGCCGACATCGAGGCGGCGAACGGCGTGATTCACATCATCGACCGCGTGCTTCCTGCGCGCAGCGCCGCGCCCGCAGCGGCGACGGCAGCCCCCGCTTCGCCGCAGCGTGCCCAGCGCGCGGCCGCGATCCTTGAACTCGCGATCGAACGCGGCGTGCCGCGCTTCAACGCGGGCGACACAGCATCGTGCGCGGCGCTGTACGAACTCGCGATCGCGTCGGTGGTGCTGCTCGGCGAAGACGCCGTCAGCGCGGATGCCAAGGCCGATCTCTCGAAGGCCCTCGAGCAAGGCGCGTCGCACGAGGACGCATCCGAGCGCGCGTGGATCTACCGCCGGGCGATGGATCGCGCGTTGGCGCAGATGGCCGAACTGATGAAGCCTGCGAATTGACCGGACGACAGTCCGAAGCGCCCGGACAGGCATCCCCCGAATCACGCGCGGGGAAGCGCACCCCAGAGCGCACGGTACGCTCCGTCGGCGTCGTATCGCTCCGCCTGCCCCCGCACGTCGAAGACGC
>CAITDI010000055.1 GCA_903891095.1 uncultured bacterium
CTGGCTCGGGTTCGACGCGCTGATCTCCTTGCCGCACACGTGCAGCGTCTTCGCCTTGCCCTTGCCGCGTTCTTCCGTGTGCCAGCAGGTCGGCGTGCCGCAGCGCGCGTAGAGAAGGCGCAGGTAATCCCAGATCTCCGTTGTCGTGGCCACGATCGAGCGCGGGCTGTGACCGCCCGAGCGCTGCTCGATCGCGATCGTCGGCGGGAGGCCGTCGATCGCCTCGACGTTCGGCTTCTGCATCTGGTCGAGGAACTGGCGCGCGTACGCGGAGAGCGACTCCATGTACTTGCGCTGACCTTCGGCAAAGATCGTGTCGAATGCGAGCGAGCTCTTGCCCGAGCCCGACACGCCGGTGATCACCACCAGCCTGTCGCGCGGCAGGTCGACCGAGAGGTTCTTGAGGTTGTGCTCGCGGGCGGCGCGAACGCGGATGGACTTCTCGGGCGTTGCCATGGGGGCGACGATCATAGATCCGATTGGCCTGCGGATCGCGGCAGGCCGCGCATAGAGATGGGGCCGCCAAGGCTCGTGGGCAATTTCACGATCTTTTTGCGACCTGAACGAGGTCTGAGACGAAAAGCGGGGTAGGACTTAGCCCTACCTCATGTCGCCCATCGCGTCGCCTTCGATCCCAACTGCTGCTGCCAACGCGGCGCCTTCGCCGGCGCTGGTGGGTCGGCCGGTTGAGATCCGTGCGGAGATCAATGCGGTTGCTGCGAACGCGGGAACACTTGGCGCGACGACGGCGACGACGACGACGACGATCCACGAGTCGACGTCGAACGTCACGGGCAACCAGCCGAAGCTCCGCAACGGCAAGCCCATCCCGAGTTCCGATGACTGGCGCGCGCTCGAAAGGCGCGCGTTGTCGTTCCGGCTGCGGTGATTTCTAGCGCTTCTTCCGTCCGCGCCCCGCGCGCGTGCCGGGCATGCCCGCCTTGGTCGGCTGGCGTCCGCCTCCGCCGCCCTTCGCCCCTGGCTTCGTCGCCTTCGCGTTCGCAGGCATCGCCTTGAGCTTGGCGATCTCGTCGCGCAGACGGCCGGCCTTCTCGAACTCGAGGTTCTCCGCGGCCTCCATCATCTCGCCCTGCATCTGCCCGATGAGTTCCTCGCGGTCGAAGGTGTCGTCATCGTCGTCCTCGATGCCCGCCGCGCGCTTGGCGGTCTTGTGCGCGGCGAGCTCCATCTCGATGCCGCGGCGGATCTCCTTCTTGATCGTCTGCGGCACGATGCCGTGCTCGGCGTTGTACGCGAGCTGCTTGGCGCGGCGGCGCTCGACCTCGGTGATCGCCTTCTGCATCTCGGGCGTCATGCCGTCGGCGTAGAGGATCGCCATCGAGTTCGCGTTGCGCGCGGCGCGGCCCATGGTCTGGATGAGGCTCGACTGGCTGCGCAGGAATCCCTGCTTGTCGGCGTCGAGGATGCACACGAGCGAAACCTCGGGCAAATCGAGGCCTTCGCGCAGGAGGTTCACGCCCACGAGCACGTCGAACGCGCCTTCACGCAGGTCGCGCAGCAGCTCGAGCCGCTCGAGCGTCTCGATCTCGCTGTGCAGGTAGCGCACGCGGAGGCCTTCGCGATGCAGGTACGCCGTGAGGTCCTCGCACAGGCGCTTGGTGAGCGCGGTGACCAGCGTGCGTTCGCCGCGTTCGCTGCGGATGCGCGCTTCCTTGAGGAGGTCGGGCACCTGCGTGCGCGCGGGGCGGATCTCGATCGGCGGATCGACGAGGCCCGTCGGGCGGATGACCTGCTCGGCCACCACGCCGCCGGCCTGCTCGAGTTCCCACGGCCCAGGCGTCGCGCTCACGAAGATCGTCTGCGGCGCGATCTCGATGAACTCCTCGAATTTCAGCGGCCGGTTGTCGAGCGCGCTCGGCAGGCGGAAGCCGTGGTCGACCAGCGTCTGCTTGCGCGCGCGGTCGCCGAAGAACATGCCGCGGATCTGCGGGATCGTGACGTGCGACTCGTCGATCACGACCAGCCAGTCGTCGTCGTTCTCGTTGCCGGGCGCCTGGCGGAAGTAGTCGAGCAGCGTCCACGCGCGTGCGCCGGGCGCGCGGCCGTCGAAGTGGCGCGAGTAGTTCTCGATGCCGTTGCAGAACGCGGTCTCCTCGAGCAGCTCGAGGTCGTTCTTGGTGCGCGCGAGCAGGCGCTGCGCCTCGAGCAGCTTGCCTTGTCCGCGCAGTTCGGCCACGCGCGCGTCCATCTCCTCGCGGATCGTGCGGATCGCGGTCGCGCGCTGATCCTCGGGCATCACGTAGTGCACGGCGGGAAAGATGAAGGTCTTCTTCTCGTCGGCCAGCACCTCGCCGCTGGTCGGGTCGAACAGCTGGATCGAGTCGACGTCGTCGCCGAAGAGATCGATGCGGATCGCGTAGGTCTCGTACGCGGGGTAGACCTCGATGCAGTCGCCGCGCACGCGGAAGTTGCCGCGCTCGGGCGCGACCTCGTTGCGCGAGTACTGCATCGAGTTGAGCCCGAGCAGGAACTTGCGTCGGTCGAGCGTCTGCCCGACCTCGACCATCATGGTCTTGTTGCGGTATTCGGTCGGCGAGCCGAGGCCGTACAGGCACGAGACGCTCGCGACCACGATCGTGTCGCGGCGCGAGAGCAGGTGGCTCGTCGCCGCGAGACGCAGGCGGTCGAGGTCGGCGTTGCGCGACGCGTCCTTCTCGATGTAGATGTCGCGCGCGGGGATGTACGCCTCGGGCTGGTAGTAGTCGTAGTAGCTCACGAAGTAGCTCACCGCGTTCTGCGGGAAGAGCTCCTTCATCTCCTCGTACAGCTGCGCGGCGAGCGTCTTGTTGTGCGAGATGAGCAGCGTCGGCTTGTTGGCGCGCGAGATCACATTCGCGATCGTGAAGGTCTTGCCCGTGCCCGTCGCGCCGAGCAGCACCTGGTGGCGGCGCTTGTGCTCGAGGCCTTCCGACAGCTCGTCGATCGCCTGCGGCTGATCGCCCATCGGCTGAAACGGGCTGCGGAGGATGAAGGGCGTGTCGTTCATCGCGTGGGTGGCAGGTTAGGCGCTTGCGAGCAGTTCGCGCGCGGGCTTTCTGGCGAGTCGCACGACCGCGGGCAGCGCCGCGAGGAGCGCGACCGCGACGACGACCACCGCGCCGACCGCGAGCGACGCGCCGGGGAACACCCACTGCAGCCGCAATCCCGCGAAATCGCGGTAGAGGCCGACGCCCATCCACGCGAGCTGCACGCCGAGGATCGAGCCCGAGATGAGCGACGCGAGCGCGACGATGATCGTCTCGCCGAGGACCAGCGCGACCAGCACGCGCGTCGATCCGCCGATCGCGCGCAGGATGCCGAACTCGCGCGTGCGCGCAGAGATTCCCGCGGCGACCACGCTGCCGACGCCGATCGCCGCGAGCGCAAGCGCGGCCAGCGCGACGGCGCTCGTGATGGCGAGGACCGTTCCGCCGATTTCCTCGACGAATCCGCGGATCGAGCGACCGCTCGAGAACACGGCGCCGGGCACCGCGTTGGACACGGCGTTGCCGAGGCGCTTCTCGTCTTCTTCGCTGATTCCGGGCTTGAGCCGCAGCTGCATGATGTACGCGTCGCGCGTGTCGAAGTGCCGCTCGACCGCGGCGAAGTCCATGAACACGCAGCTCACCGCCTGCTCCATGTAGATCTGCCGCATGCCGAAGGTCTGCGTGGCGATGTCGAGTCCCGCCGCGGTCACGACGCCGACGATCTCGAAGTCGGCTTCGTTCGCGCCCGAGCCGAGGCGGATCTTGGAGCCGACGCCGATGCCGCGCGCGACGAGGAACTCGGGCGCGACGAGGATCGCGTCGCCTTGCTCGAGGCGCGGGATCGCCGCTTCGGGCGTGCCTTGCAGCCAGTCGAGCCGGTTCATCTCGAGGAACGGCCGCGGGTTGAAGCCCACGCACACGACATTCGACGGGCCCATGCCCTTGACGCCGAACACCTGGTCGCCCGCGACGCGCAGCGGCAGGTAGCCGATCGGCAGCGCGCCCTCGACGTCGTGGATGCGCGCGATGCGCGCCTGTTCGTCCTTCGAAAGCCCGCTGGTGCAGAACACGAATCCGTCGGCGAAACGCACGCGTTCGCGCAGGTCGCGGATGATCGCGTCGCCGTTCGAGCGCGTGCTCACGAGGATCGACACCGCGACCATCAGCGCGCCCGCCGTAAAGCCGAGGCGCCACGGCATGCGGAGCACGCTGCCAACGAGCAGTCCGCGCGGGATCGCCAGCGCGCGCTCGAGCAGGGGGCCGACCGCGCGCGCGACGGCGATCGTGATCGGCACGCTGAGCAGGAACCACGCGACATGGATCAGCGGAAGCCCGCACAACACGTACATCCAGAAGCGCGTTTCGCGCGACTCAGGCAGCAGCCCGAGCGACCACACGCCGATGCACGCGAGCGCGGCGAGCGATGACAGCACGATCGCACGCGCGCGCGGCGCGCGGGCGCGGATCGAGAGCGCCTCGAGCGGCGAGATGCGCGCCGCGCGATACGCGGGAAACAGTCCGCCGAGCACGCCGCTCGCGACCGCGCCTGCGACCGCGATCCACGCGCCGCGCGCGTCGAACGCCACGCCGCTCTCGAGGATGTCGCGGTACCACCACGCGAGGATCGACACGAGTCCGACGCCGAGCGGCACGCCGAGGAGTCCGCCGATCACGCCGATCGCGGAGCCGACGACGAGCTGCGCCCCGAAGAGCTGCGCGCGCGTCGCGCCGATCGCGCGCGCGATGCCCATTTCCCGAAGTTCCTCGAGGAGAGCGGTCGTCATGCCCGTCGCGACGATCGCCGCGCACGAGAGGAACGCGATCATCGTCGCGATCAGCGTGCCGAGTTCCGCGGCCGCGGCCTGCTTGTCGAGTCCCGTGCGCACGCGCTCGGCGGGCTCGCACATGAGCGGCTCGCGCACGCGCGTCGCGTTGGTCTTGCACCAGGCCTCGACGTCCGCACCTGCGCCGTCCGCCTGCGATTTCCCTGCGTTCTTGTCGAGCGCGATCGAGATGCCCGTGAGCGTCCCCGCGTGGCGCGTCGCGTCGGCGAGCGTGGCGATGTCGATCTCGATCAGCGGCCGCTGCAGCGCGCCGAGGATCGGGCGCTTGTAGACGCCTGCCACCGTGACCGTGATCGGCTTGCCGAATCGCGCGATGCGCAGCGTGTCGCCGGGCTTCGCGCGCAGCGCCTTCGCCGACTGAGGATCGAGCACGACTTCATGCTCGGCCTCGATGCGGCGGCCCGACTCGATCTCGACCTCGCGAAAGAACGCGTCCTCGCGCGGATCCACGCCGCGGCACTGGACGGTCGCGCGAAACGATCGGCCTGCGTCGTCGGTCGCGTTCTGGTTCTCAAGCGTGATCGATCCCGACAAGCGACCCGTCGCGCGCGCGACGCCAGGCCAGGTGCGCACCTCGTCGAGCAGCGACGCTTCGAACGGCTGCGCGTAGCGGTGCACGATGCGCGCGTCGGTCGCGCCCATCGCGCGGGCGAGCGACGACTCGAGGCTCGCCTGCGCCGTGCGCATGCCGCTGGTCACGGCGACCACGAGGCTCGCGGCGAGCGCGACGGCGGCGATGAGCAGCGCGGTCCTACCGCGCCGGCCGAGCAAGCTCCTGCGCGCGAAGGGCCAAAGCGCCCGCATCGAGATTCTCCGTGGAAAAAGCACCTGCCACCGTGCCGTCGCGCAGCACGACCACGCGCTCGCAGTTGGCTGCGGCTGCGGGTTCGTGGGTCACCATCAGGAGAAGCGTCCTGTGCGCGCGCGCGATCTGCGAGAGCAGGGCGAAGAGCCGCGCTGCCGCAGCGCTGTCGAGGTTGCCCGTCGGTTCGTCGGCGAGGATCACCGGCGGCGCGAAGAACAGCGCCCGCGCGATCGCCACGCGCTGCTGCTCGCCGCCCGAGAGCGCGTCGGGCCGATGGTCCGCGCGCTGCGCGACGCCGAGTTCCTCGAGCAGTTCGCGCGCACGCGACTCGCTCGCCGCGCGCGGCATCCCGTCGAGCAGCGCGGGCAGCATCACGTTGTCGAGCGCCGACATCGAAGGCAGCAGGTTGAAGTGCTGGAACACGATGCCGATCTTGCGGCGGCGGAACAGCGTGAGTTGCGCCTCGCTCATGCGGTCGACGCGCTCGCCTGCGACCGTGACCTCGCCGCTCGTCGGCCGATCGAGCCCCGCGACGAGATGCATCAGCGTGCTCTTGCCGCTGCCCGACGAACCCATGACCGCGTAGAAACCCGCGCCATCAAGCGACAGATCGACACCGCGCAACGCCTCGACGCTGCGCGCACCGAGGTCGTACCGCTTGGTGACACCGCGACAGAGAATGGTCGGCGGTGCGGCTTCCATTGGTGCCGCTCGTCAGTGACCGTGCTTCTTGTCGTACGCAGGGCCGTCCGGAAGCGCGAGGATCGCCGACGTGTCGGAGACCTCGAGCTTGACCAGCCAGCCCTTGCCGTACGGATCGCTGTTCACGAGCGACGGATCCTTCGCGGCCTCGGGGTTGGTCTCGACGACCTTGCCCGACGCGATCGAGTAGATCTCGCTCGTGGTCTTGACGCTCTCGACCTCGCCGACCGACCCGCCGGCGGAGACGGTCGTGCCCGCGGGCTTCATCTCGACATAGGTGATGTCGGTGAGCTCGTCGGCGGCGTGCTTGGTGATGCCCATCGTGACGGTCTTGCCGTTCACTCGGAACCATTCGTGGGTGTCGGAAACGCGGCAATCAGCTGGGGTGGACATAGGTGCTCCGGTGGGCGACTGGCCCGAGGGGGCGCGGATAGTAACGCGGCGGGGGATTCGCAAAGCGGGAAATTGCGCCGGTCCGCCGCTTGCAGCGTCCGAGAATAAACGTAGACTGCGCCGCGAACGCGACCGCACAACTGTGGACTTGGCCGCAGGTCGATCGCGTGTCCCGCAGCTTTCTCCTCCCGGAAGGCGCCGATGCTTGAGTGCATGTCGGCGCCTTCTTTCGTTCCCTCCTTCGTTCCCTCCTTCTTTCCCTCTTGCCCTCCCTGCGTCGAGAGCGCGCTTGGTGTGTCGAGTTCGCGCGCAACCGAAAGCAACCAATCTGCTTTGGCCGACACCGCAACTTGGTAGACTCCTCGACCCGGGTGGGATCGTTCCACCGCCAACTTGAACCTCCGCAGCAGCGTCCGTGCAACCAGAGATCCTCCTCACGCTCTCCGCGGGTTCCGTGCGCCCGCTTCTCGCCGCCAAGGACCCGCGTTGCTCGACGATTTTCGCCGTGCCGCAGTTCGTTGCCACGGACTTGCAGCTGCGCGGCCTGAACCTTCCCTCCGACCTCCTGGCGGGCTTTGGCCTGAACGACATCGATCGCCTCCGCGACGAGGCTGATCGGGCGCATTGCCCCGTCCTCCTGCTGTCCGAAGAGGCGCCGATCGACTTCATCACCCGCGGCCCGGCCTGGGTGAAGGTGCTCGATCGCCTGCGCCGCCTCGGCACCGCTGCGAACCGCCTCGGCTGCCCGTCGATCGCCGTCCGCGTGCATGCGCCCGACACCGACGAGGCCTTCGAGGCCACCGCGGTCGGCGTCAAGCTCGCGCTCAAGGAACTCGACAAGTTCGAGCTCAACCTGCTGCTCGCGCCGCACGAAGGACTGACCTTCGACGCGGGTCGCCTGACCGACCTCATCAAGAAGATCGGCGGCTTCCGCATCGGCAGCTACCCGAGCTTTGCGCATGCCTTCGCGTCGGGCGATCTCGAGAAGACGCTCCGCAAGCTCGCGCCGTACGCACCCGCGATCGCGGCCAGCGTGCGTGGATTCGACAAGAGCGGCGCGCACGACGGCTACAGCCTCGAGCAGTGCATCGAGAGCGTGCGCAGCGTCGGCTACGGCAACACGCTCGCGCTTGATTTCGTCGGCACGGATTCCGCCAAGGAAACCGGCACCAAGAAGAAGTCCGCCAAGAAGGAAGAGATCGACATCGTGTCCGAGCTCGATCGGGCGCGCGAGGTCCTTTCGGCGCTGGCCGTTGAGCCCGAGCTCGAAGTCGGATTCGAGGACGAGGAAGAGTAAGGTGCTGGTCGTGGCCGCCACCGCATCGTTCATCGTCACCATCGACGGACCTGCTGGGACCGGCAAGTCGACCGTTGCCAACCGACTCGCGAAGCGGCTCGGCCTCGAGTTCCTCGACACCGGCGCGATGTACCGCGCTGCCGCCTACGAAGCGCTGCGACTCGGCATCGATCCGAGCGACGGCGCGCGCGTGGCCCAGCTCGTGCGCGACATCGAGATTCGCTTCGACTGGACGACCGATCCGCCGGAACTCCTCGTCGACGGCGTCGCCATCGGCGATCGCATCCGCACGCCTGAAGTCACGCGCGCCGTGTCGCCTGTCGCGTCGAACCCCGTGGTTCGCAACGCGATGGTCCAGTCGCAGCGCAAGATCGCGTCGCTCCATCGCAGGCTGGTGACCGAAGGCCGCGACCAGGGCTCGGTGGTGTTTCCCGACGCCGACGTGCGCATCTACCTCGACGCGCGCCCCGAGATCCGCGCGCGCCGCCGCGTCGAGCAGCTGCAGGCGAAGGGCATCCAGGTCAGCGAGAGCGAAGTCCTCGCGCAGATCATCGAGCGCGATCGACTCGATTCGTCGCGCCGCGATGGACCGCTGGTGTGCCCGGACGGCGCCGACGTCGTCGACACCAGCGACATCCACATCGACGACGTCATCGACCGCCTCGAGGAGATCGTGCGCGCGCGCGCAAGCGCGGCTCTCGCCGAATCCGAGTACGGCTCCGACGGAGACGAACTCAACAGGACGGCGCGTTCGTGAACGCGCTTCCCAATCCGCTGGACTTCCGCCGGCGCGTGCCTGGTCGCGGGTTCGTCCGCGCGGTGTGGTGGGACTTCTGCGCGTTCCTGTGCTGGTCGTACCTCAAATTGTCGTTCCGCCTGCGTCGGCTGCACCGCGAGCGCGTGCCCAAGACGGGCGCGATCCTCGTGATCTCGAACCACCAGTCGTTTCTCGATCCGATGGTGAACGGCGTGACCGTGTGGGACCGTCAGTTCACGGCGCTCGCGCGCGACTCGCTCTTTGTCGGGCCGTTCGGCTGGATCCTGCGCTCGGTGAGCGCGCGTCCGATCAAGCGCGAAGGCGGCGACCTCGAGGCGATGAAGATGGCGATCGCCGAGCTTGAGGCGGGGCGCGTCGTGATCATCTATCCCGAAGGCACGCGTTCGCCCGACGGTTCGATGCAGGATTTCAAGCGCGGCGTGCTGCTGCTGCTCAAGCGCGTCAAGCCGACCGTGCTGCCGATGGGCGTCGAGGGAACCTTCGACGCGTGGCCGCGCGGACGAAAGCTTCCGCGTGCGTCCGGCAAGGTCGTGTGCGTCTGCGGCGAGCCGATCTCGGGCGAGGAACTCGCCAAGCTCGACAGCGCCGATGCGCTTGCCGCGATGCATGCCGCCGTGAGCAAGGCGCATGAAGAGGCGCGCGAATACCGCGCCCGCTGGGTCGGGGGCGCGCGATGACGCGCGGGCGCGAGGTGCCTCTGCGCGAGGCCGCGCGCGGTGTTGCTGAGAAACTGATCGGCGCGGGATACGAGGCGTACTTCGCGGGCGGATGCGTGCGCGATGTGCTGCTCGGCCGCGAGCCGACGGATTTCGACATCGCGACGAGCGCGACGCCCGAGCAGATCGTCGCGGTGTTTCCACGCGCGCGCGGAGTCGGCGAGTCGTTCGGCGTGATGCTCGTGCGCGAGTGGGGGCACACGTTCGAGGTCGCGACCTTCCGCGAGGACGGTCCGTACCACGACGGACGCCGTCCATCGGAGATCCACTTCTCGACGGCCGAGCGCGATGCGCAGCGCCGCGATTTCACGGTCAACGGGATGTTCGAGCACCCGCTCACGGGCGAGCCGGTCGACTTTGTCGACGGCCGCGCGGACATCGCGGCCAAGCTCATCCGCGCCATCGGCGACCCGCACGCGCGCATCCACGAAGATCGCCTGCGCATGCTGCGCGCGGTGCGCTTCGCGGCGCGCCTGGGCTTTGCCATCGAGCCCGCCACCAGTGCCGCGGTGCGCGAGCACGCGACCGAGCTGCGCGCCGTCAGTCCCGAGCGCGTTGGCGATGAGGTCCGCAAGATGCTCGAGCATCCCGCGCGGCTGCGCGCGACGACGCTCGTCGAGGAACACCAGCTCGATCGCGCGGTCTTTGGCGGCGAGGCGTCGATCGGCGGGTTGCCGCGCGTCGCCGCGCTGCCCCATCCAAGCGGAGCGGCGACCGTGCTCGCGGCATGGTGGCTCGATCGCCTGACACGGGACGCTGCCCGCGACGACCGCAGCGCCCCGCGTCCCGACGCGAGTGCGCGCACCTCCGCGATCTCGGGACTTCGCACCCGCCTTGTCCTGACCAACCACGAGACCGACGCGCTCCGCAACGCCCTCGATGTCCGCGAGGCGCTCCTCGCCGGCTTCGACGGCCTCGGTCACGCCGCCCGCGTGCGTTGCATCGCCCGCCCCGGCTTTGACGCGGCCCTCGACGTGCTCATGGGCGAACGCCCAGCCGACGCCGCCCGCTGGCGCGCCGTCGCCGACCGCGAACTGCCGACCCGCAGCCTGCCCGAGCCGCTGCTCGACGGAAACGCCCTTGTCGCCGAGGGAATGCGGCCCGGACCGCGGTTCAAGGTCCTGCTCGACCTGGCCATGGACGCGCAGATCGAGGGTCGAATCGCTTCCCTCGCCGAGGCGCTGCAACTGGTTCGCGCGGCGGACCGTACGGGCTGACCGAGCCTGCTGGCGACCGCCCAAGATGGGCTTCGCGACCCATCCGACTTCGCCGAATCCACCAGGCAACGGGCGCAACCCAAGCGGGACGTGCCGTAAGATGGGACTTCTCTGTTCCTTTCCGGAACCGAGTCGTCGGTCGACCTCGGTCTGTGAGCATCACCATGCTGAACTTCAAGATTCCTGCTCTCGCTCTCGCGCTCGTGACCAGCATCGTCACCTGCCTCGCCATCACGCCGGTCGCGACCGCTGACGAGGCGCCGCTCCCGTCGGCACTCTCGAATCCCAAGGTCTATGTCTTCCCGCTCAAGGGACAGATGGGCACCGACATCTCCGAGCCGCTGTTCAAGATGATCATCGAGGATGTCAAGAAGCAGAAGCCCGACATCCTGATCCTCAAGCTCACCAGCGCCGACATCGACAAGAACGACTACCTCCGCAACGACGACCGCGACGAGTTCGGTCTCGTCGGCGAGATCACCAACTACCGCGACATGGTCAAGTCGATCCACGACGACCTCTCGAACATCCCGCAAGTCATGTGGGTCGAGGACTCGGTCGGCGTGTCGGGCCTGATGGCGCTGTCGTGGTCGCGCATGTACATGGGCAGCGGCGCGCGCCTGATGGGCATCAGCCAGTTCAAGGAAATGGTCGAGAAGCAGTGGGACGACGCCGACGTCCGCTCCAAGATGGTCGCTGCGTGGACCGGCATCATGAAGGGCCTCGTGCAGCTCGGCGGCTACCCCGACCAGCTCGCTGACGCGATGATCTTCTCCGACCGCATGCTCTCGCTCAACTTCGAGGGTCGCGGCGTGAAGTGGCTTGCCGACACCTCGGGCACCTGGGTGCTCGACAGCAGCAAGGACGCGCCGGTCAACTTCCAGGCGCAGATCGCGGAGGACACGCTCCTCTCCGACGGCACCGCGGACACGCTCGATGACCTCATGTTCCTCCTCGGCTACCGCGACTTCGTCAAGGTCGACAGCGGCGAGAAGATCGCCAAGCAGTACACCGACGACTGGCGCAAGGCCATGAAGAACGTCCAGGAGTGGCTCAAGGACGCGGGCGAGGTCGACGACAGCCTGATCGGCCTCGGCAAGCGCAAGGCGTTCTTCGAGAAGATCGTCTCCGCCCTCAAGCAGTACCCCGTGATCGAGAAGCGTCGCGAGCTCGGCGGCATCAACCGCCTGCAGCTTGAGAACGAGATCGACAACATCAAGAAGCAGATCCAGAAGATGCGCGACGCCGGCAAGAACAACGGCGGCGGCGGTGGTGGTGGCGGCGGTGGAGGCAAGGGCCTCGGTGGCGGCGGCATGGGCCGTCCCAAGGGCAATTAATCGGCGGCAATTGATCCCGCGCAACCAACCACGCGCAAAGTCAGGAATCAACCCCGCCCGGCCGCGTCGATCGCGCGCCCGGCGGAACCAGAAGTGAAATCAGTTTGCATTCGGGAGTCATACATGTCTGACCTCGCTCGACTCGTTCGTTCTTCTCGCAAGCTCGCCACGCTCTGCCTCGGTGCAGCGCTCGCGTTCCCCATCGCCGGCGGCGCGCTCGCGGCCGACGTCAAGATCAAGGACGGCGCGGTGTGGAAGGGCGACGTCGGCGCCAAGGTGCGCGTGACCTTCATCGACGCCAACGGCAAGGACGCGACCGTGACGGGCGAGATCACCAAGATCGACGCCTCGCTCGCGACCATCCGCGTCAAGCTCGACGGCGACGCCGCGGCCGCTGGCAAGAAGCCGACCGAGAAGCTGCTCTTCTGGCGCGACATTCGCAAGCTGGAGTCGATCGGCGCAGCGGCTGGCGCGGCTCCGGCGACGCCCGGCAAGTCTGACACCAAGTCTGAAGGCAAGTCTGACACCACGACTCCCGCCACCCGCACCAACACCACGTCTGGCGCGGGCGCGGCCGGCGGCACCGCCGCAACGCTCACCGCTCCCGACGGCAAGCGCATGATCTTCGTCATGCCGTGGGAAGGCACCGTCGGCATCGGCGCGCGCCACGAGGAGCTCGAGGCGATCGGCAAGGAAGCCGACAAGTACGGCCCGGGCCAAATCATCATCATCCAGGTCAACAGCCCCGGTGGCCTCGTGACCGAAGGTGACAAGATCCACGAGACCATGGGCAAGCTCAGCGAGCGTCACCGCGTGATCGCATGGATCCGCGAGGCGATCTCTGCCGCCGCATTCACCAGCCTGCACTGCCACGAGATCTACTTCATGAAGGTCGGCACCCTCGGTGCGATCACCATGTTCTCCGGCACCGTCTCCATCAAGGGTGCGGAGCTTCAGGCGTGGCTCAAGATGGTCGGCGACGTGTGCGCCGAGCACAACCGCAACCGCTGGATCGGCGAGGCGATGGTCAACAGCGAGCCGCTGCTGAGCTACGACCGCGATGAGACCACGGGCAAGGTCACTTGGTACAACACGCTGCAGGGCAAGTACAAGCTCTCCGACGAGAAGCAGAACCTCACCTTCAACGCCGAGACCGCGGTGCACTCGAAGTTCTCGCAGGGCATCGCCGACACCGTCGACGACCTGCTTGCGACGCTGCAGATCCCCAAGGACAGCGTGGTCATTTCCGACGTGGGCTACAAGATCCACAAGGACTGGCAGCGCACCCTTGAGCAGTGCAAGGAAGCCAAGAGCAAGCTGATGAACGATTTCCAGAATCCGGGTGGCAGCACCCGCGAGGCGCAGATCGGCAACCAGATCAACGCGCTCAAGGAAATCATCAAGTGGTACAAGAAGTGCTACCCCGGCATGGTCTATGAAGCGCCGAACATGCCGCCGGACGTGAAGATGCTCGAGGAAGAGCTCGACCGGCTGAAGAAGGAACTCGCCAACTCGAAGAATCGCGGCGGCTGATCCTGATCACGAACAAACACACAGCGCGGTCCATTCGGACCGCGCTGTTTCCTTTTGCCGCTGTTGCGTCGAGCCCGTGCGTCGAGCCCGCGCATCGAGGTCCGCGCCTCGAGCCACCTGCGATCCTCGAGCTTCCCACCAGCTTCGGGCGACTTGCGCGCCGCGCCGATTTCGCCACGATGCGCGGATGGACAACGAGCTGCCCCCGACCCCGCCCGCCGAGCCGAGTTCAGATCCGTTCGCGCCGTATCCCGACGACCTCGCGGCCCGTCGGTCGCGCTGGCCGATCGTGTTCGGTTCCATCTCGCTCGTGTACGCGGTCCTCGGCACCTGCGTGCAGGGCATCGGCGCCGGCATGAGCGTCGCCTCCGACAAGATCATGAAGATGAGCGGCATGGAGGTCTCGCCCGCGCCGAAGGTCGTGCAGATCGTCGGTGGCGTCCAGGCCGGAGTCTTGGTGATCCTCGGCATCGTGCTCATCACGGGCTCCGCGATGACGCTGCTCCGCAAGCCGCTCGGCGTGACGCTGATGCGCTTCTGGGCCTACGCGCGTCTGGTGATGGTGATCGTCGGGCTGGTCGCGGGAATCGTGACGCTCAAGCCGCAGGTCGAGTGGCAGATCACCATGACCAGCGAGATGCGCGAGTCGATGCGCAACAAGGGCGTCAAGGAAGAGCAGCTGCCGCCGATCCCCGAGCGCGAGGCGACGGAGCAGAGGGCGTTGTGGGCGATTGCCGGCGCGAGCCTGGCCTTCGCGATCTGGCCGTTCGTGATCGCCATCGCACTGTCGCGCGCGAACGTGCGAGCCGACCAGGCGGCGTGGGGTCAGCCTTCGGGCGCGACCGTCGAGTGACTCAGCCGACTTCGCGCCGCTGGAACATCGCAGTCGCCAGTCCGAGCAGCGCCGTCACCAGCGCGAGCGCGTAGGGCACCGCGACCAGCATGTAGTCGGTCGGGATCGGCTTCTTCTGCGTGAGCGCGTCGGAGAGCCAGAACACCTGGAAGTTCGGCAGCGCCGCGCGCGCCGTCTGGAAGAACGCCATCCACGCCGCGGAAACCTCCACGCGGCCCGAGACCTGCGCGCCGAGCATCCAGTCGGACAGCAGGCCGAGGACGAACACGCCGACGACCACGGTCAGCGTGAGCACCTGGCCAAGCCGCGTGCTGGCCGCGATCGCGACCGCGTTGAGCACGAGCATCGCGAGCGACATCAGGAAGAGCGCCTTCCAGATCTCCGGCTCGAACTGCTTCGAGAGCGGCACGCTGACCCACTCCGCGTCGAAGAAGAGCGACAGCAGGTACGCGAGTCCGAGCATCGGCACGGCCGTGGTGAGCGTCCACGCCGCAAAGCTGCGGCCGTAGAAGAAGTTGATCCACGCTCCGACGCCGATCGACGCGATCAGCGCGCCTGAGCCGAACAGGATCACGGGCATGTGCATCGGGTCGCGTGCGGTCTGGAGCGTGCCGTGCACCTCGACCAGCATGAACACCAGGGCCAGGTACAGGAACGCCATGAGCATGGCGCCCGAGACGCCGAGGAACTTGCCGACCACGAAGGCAGGGCGGGGGACGGGCTTCGAGACGACGGTGAGCACCGTGCGGTTCTCGATCTCGCGCGCGAGCACGTTGGTCGAGATGAACGACGCCAGGATCGCCGTCGCGATGAACACGGTCGACAGGCCGATGTCCACGAACATGCGCTGGTCGTCCTGCATGGTCCAGGCGCTGAACGGGTTGCTCATGACGATGAGGATGGTCGCGGCGGCGCAGATCACGAGCACGATCGGCTGACGGATCGACTCGAGAAAGGTGTTGCGGGCGATCGCGAGGAGTTGCTCGAGTAGCGACATGGCGGTTCAGGATGGCGATTCAGGCTGGGCCGGCGGGGCCGACGC
>CAITDI010000056.1 GCA_903891095.1 uncultured bacterium
CTACGGCGGCCCGAAGATCGATGAAGAGGATGTCGTCGTCGCGCAGGCGATCCCCGCGGCGGACGGTCGCTCGGTGCGTCTCGTTGCGCCGAGCATCAAGCCTGGCCGCGTGGTCTATCTGCGCGCCAACCCCAAGGACGCAAGCGGCGCGTCGATCTGGTCCACCGAGGCGTGGTACACGATGAACGCCAAGCCCACCGCGAGCGCGCCTGCGAAGGCGTTCGTCGCGGTGCCGGTTCACTGAGGTTTCGCCATGACGACAAACACGATCAACACCAAGAGCGCCCCGCGCCGCGAACTCTCCTTCCACTGCACCGGCTGCCTCAAGGAGGAACTCGCCAAGATCGAGGCCGCGCACCGCGCGGGCAAGCTCTCGCACACGGGCAACTGGACGGCCGGCGAGAACCTCGACCATCTCGCGATCACCTGGGAGTTCTCGCTGAACGGCTTTCCGCCTGAGGCGAAGATGCCTTTCTTGATCCGCATCGTGGCGCGCGCGATGAAGGGGCGCATGACGAGCGGCAAGACGCTGCCGTCTGGGTTCAAGATCCCGAAGGGCGGTGCGTACATGCTGCCCCGTGCAGGTTGCTCGTTTGAAGACGGCCTTGCGCGCCTTCGCGCCGTGCTCGACCGACTTGACCGTGGTCAGCAGATGACGACCGCCAGCCCCGCGTTTGGTCCGATGTCGCACGACGAGTGGATGCGCCTGCAGCTTGCCCACGCGCAGCTGCATCTCGGCTTCATCGCGTATTGAATCGCGTATTGAATCGGCTGCAGCGTCGCCCGCGCCGCGTTACTCGGGCAGATCCCATCGCACCACCAGCGCCGATGGCGCCGGCGGATGCGCCATCGCCACGCGAATCAAGCGGTAGTCCGCGAGCTTTGCGCCGAGCGCGGCAAACGCGCTGGCCATGATCGTCTCGTAGTTCGAAAGGGTCGACAGGCCGTAGCCCTGCGAGAGATCCTCGATGAGCATCGGCGCGCAGTCGATCGGCAGCATCGAGTTGGTGCGCTGCTCTGCGACTGCGGTGACCGGCTGCGAAAGCGTCGAGTGGATGCTCGTCTGCAGCGTGTCGAGTCCGTCGATGCTCTTGTGCACGAAGAGATCGGACACGAACCACTCCGCGGGGATGCTCACGACGGTGATGAACTCGCTCGAAGTGTCCGTTGGCAAACGTCGCAGGTGCATGACATTGCGCACCCGGCTGCCGAAGAAGAGATCGGACTCGCCGATGCGGCCGAGCGGTCCTTCGCTCAGCTCGACGATGTGCTTGCCACCGTTGTCCGTGGCGGTCACCGTCGCGTTCGGGAACGACGAGAACTCGCGGAGGAGGAACTCCTCGGGGCGCGTTCCGTCCCCCTTGAAGAGCGGCTGCGGATGCAGCGGCTCGGTCGGGATGATCGCGCCGGAGCGGAAGACCGGCAGCGAGCCGATCGGACGAAGCCGCTGCAGGCCGGCGAGTCCGACGACGAGCGCGAGGTCTGCCTTGTTCGAATGCTCGGCGCTCGGCGTGAGGATCTGCGCAGTCAGTCGCAGTCGCGCCTGCACGCCGAACACGCCGGCCATGCCCTTGAACGCCATGCGCCGCGACGACTCGAGATTGCCGTCGGAGCGGAGTCCGTCGAGCACGACCTCAAGCTGCGCGCGATCGCCGAAGTGGCGCGCGACGACCGAATCGAACTTGCGGATCGCGGCACGCACGGGGTCGGTGTCTGCTCGACCGATGTTCTTCGACTCAAACGCGCGCAGGTAGATCTCGATGCCCTCGGGGCCCGGCAGCATCGGGATCGCTTCAAACGACTCGTTCGCGAGCAGGATGCGGGCAAACTTCCACGTCAGGTTCTTGTTGATGCCGAAGCGTCGCGACACTTCCTGCGGCTTGAGCGGATCGCACTCCGCGCGCCCGGCGAGCGCCGTCAGCGCATGTCGGAGCTCCTGGATGGCGTCATCGCAGTCCGTTCGGAACGCGCCGAGCGCCACTTCGAGCGGCGATCGAACGAGCGTGCGCGCGCGAAAGCCACCGGCGTTTCGCGGGGAAAGCGAGGCATAGGCGATAGATGCGAGTCGCGGCTTCTTGGAAGGCATTGAAGTCTCGAATGGGAAAAAGCCCATTCTGACCGATTCTTACTGGACGTGGGGGCTGGCGTCGGACGGATGCCGCGCAATCTGTATCGATTGGAGCGTGTGTGCGGGCAGTTCAGGATATTGCGCGATTTTCCTTAGGGAAGTTTGCAGGGAGTAGATTCGCGACTATTTTCAGACCGCCTCACTCCGAGCGAGGCTGTTTGCTGTCTTGGTTTTTGGCTGTCGAGGCGAACGCCGCGCGTTGTGCGGCGGCGGCTCGACCGCCAGGGTCTGAACGCAGCGGGCATTCGTTGCTTCGCCCCGTCCCCAACAGAACGACACCTCTAGAGGCCCTCGCACATGCGCACAAACTTCACGCTCGTCGGTGCATCGCTTTCCGCAACTCTCACGGCCGCGGCGCTCGCGGGGGGCCCGGCCTGGGAGAACCTCCTCGTCCTGAACGGCACCAACGAACTGCCCACGCTTGCGGGCGCGGTCATGGTCCCGAACTCGACCAACAATCCGGTCATCGACGGCAACGGCGATGTCACGCTGCGCCTCCAGCTCGGCGGCGCCGGCATCACCACCGCGAACTCGCGCATCGTCTACCACGGCCACACTGGTGCGTGGTCGATCCTGGCGCGCGACGGCTCGGCGGTTCCGAGCAACACGCCGGCTGGCTATGTCTTCAACTCGACGACCGGCATCAACGGCCTCGCGAGCTCGAACAACATCTCCGAGTCGGGCGGCGTCCTCGTCTCCGGCAACATCAACGGCACGGGCAACTCCACGCTGCTTGACACCGCGATGTACTTCCTCCCCTCGGGTGGCGGAACGCCGTTCCTGCTGGTCCGCGAGAGCGATCCGTGCCCCGGCACCACGGGCGCGATCATGAGCTCCGCGATGACCGCGGGCTCGGGTCAGCAGACCAACGACCTTGGCCAGTCGCTGTTCGCGACCGCGACCACTGGCGGCGACACCGTCACCACCGGCGCGGGTGCGAACAACTCGGCAATCGTCCTCTTCGACTCGGGCTCCGATCAGCTGGTGATGCGCAAGGGCACCTCGGGCAAGTCGCTCGGCTACTCGGGCCTCACGATCACCCCGGACACCTTCGGTCTGTGGCTCAACGGCAGCAAGTACGCCTTCTCGGCCAAGCTCGTCGGCACGGGCATCACCACCGCCAACGACTCGATCTACATCACCAACATCAACGGCAACGGCTCGGGCGCGCAGCGCGTGTGGGCACGCGAAGGCGACGCGATCCCGGGTCTCGGCGGCCTGACCTTCCCCAACACGAGCTCGATCTCGTTCAGCCAGCACCCGCTCGCGAACGACGGCACGATCATCTTCGTGTCCGCGCTCGGTGGAACCGGCGCTGACGCGACCAACAACAACGCGATCATGACGGAGAAGTTCGGCACGTTCACCATCCTGATGCGCAAGGGCGACTCGATCCCGGGCATCACCGACTCGACCGACGCGAACTTCCAGGGCAAGGTCTTCCAGGGACCGAACACCTCGTCGTTCGTCAAGAACCGCGGCGGTCTGCTCGCGTTCCAGGGCATCTTCATGAACGCTGACGGCTCGAGCGTCACCTCGCCGGCTCCGGCGACCTACTTCGGCGTCCGCAAGGCTGACGGCACCGTGCTCACGCTTTGCCGCGAGACCGATCCGGTTGTCGGCCTGCCCACCGGCTGGGTCTTCGCTGGCATGAACGGCAGCACCAGCCCCTGCATCAGCGATGCGGGCGTGGTGGTCTGGAGCGCGAACATCGTGAACGCGACGCTCAACGAGCAGGGCAACGCGATCATGGCGTGGGATGCGACCAACGGTCTCCGCGTGCTCGCGAAGGCTTCGTCCTCGAACGTATCGCCGTTCTCTCCGACCGGCGACACCAACTTCACCGGCACGCCGATCAGCCAGATCACGCTGATCGGTTCGACGGGCAACAACGGCGACGGTGGTCACACCGGTCTCAGCTCCAACGGTTGGCTCACGCTCCGTGCCGCGGATACCGGGAACTCGATCTACACCATCGCCCGCATCTTCCTCGGCTCGACCGCCAATGCGTGCCCGTCGGACCTCAACCAGGACGGCTCGGTCAACGCGTCTGACCTCGCGACGCTCCTCGGCGCGTGGGGTACTGGCGGCGCCGACATCAACGGCGACGGCACCACCAACGCCTCCGATCTCGCGGCGCTCCTCGGCGCGTGGGGCGCGTGCCCGAACTGATTGACCTCATCGGAAACGATGATTGATCGCACATTTCCGCGGGCGCGCGGGGCAACCCGCGCGCCCGCCTTCTCGTAAAGGCGTGCCGCAGCAAAGTCCGATCGTTCACTCGCCATGCGCACCATCTGCACCACATCCATCGCCTCTGTTCTCGCCGCAGCATCGACACTGACCGCAGCGGCGGGTGAATTGCATCTGCTCGGACTCGTCCCGTTCTCGTATGCCGATGATGTGAGTGACGACGGCCAGGTGGTCGTGGGCTACGACCGTCAGTCGTACTGGTACTGGACGCCGAGCTCGGGCGTCGTGCAGCTGCTCGACACCACGATCCCGCCGGGGAGTGGCGTGGGTGGTCAAGGATGCATCACCGCCGACGGTCGCTTCATGACGTGCAGCACGCTGCAAGGCACGCCGCAAAAGGCCGAGGCCACGATCTACGACATCCAGACGCTGCAGTACCGGCCGGTCGGCAACTGGGGCTACAACTGCGACATCGAGCGGACGGGCGCGTGGGGCATGTCGAACGATGGCAAGCACGTCGTCGGCCTCGGCTGGCAGATCGGCTGCGCCGCGCGCGGCTTCGAGTGGAGCGAAGGCGCCACTGCGCTCACCGATCTCGGCACGCTGTACTTCTACAAGCCGACGCGCGCGAACGACATCAGCGACGACGGTCGCGTGATCGCAGGGTGGAACGACGACTACAGCGGCTGGCGCCAGGCCGCCGCGTGGATCAAGAACGCGCAGGGCGTGTTCGTGCAGACCAACATCACTGCGCCGCCGCCCGCGGGCAGCACGATCCCGATCAAGATGAGCGAAGCCGACGTCGTGAGCGGCGATGGCCACTGGGTCTACGGCATCGGTCGCTCGACATTCGCCAGCGGCGCCGCATGGCGCTGGAGCCCGGCGACCGGCGTGCAGGCGATCGGATCGAACCCCACGGCTGGCCAAGAAGGCTACGTGGTCGACGCGAACTACGACGGCTCGAAGGTGCTCTGCTTCTATGGCGTCATGGGTGGCGGCGGCTCGTACCTGTGGACGGCGGAGCGCGGCTACGTCGAGCTCTCGCAGATCGCCAACGAGGCGGGCGTCACGATTCCCGATGGTTGGGAGCTCAATCTCCCGCTCGGCATGAGCGAGGACGCGCTCACGATCGTCGGCACTGCGTCCGGCCCGAACGGCACGTCGCCGTTTGTGCTCGACCTTCGTCCGACGCCGCAGTTCTGCACCGCGGATCTCAACGCCGACGGCAGCGTCAGCGCGCCCGACCTCACGATCGTCCTTAGCCAGTGGGGCGCGGCGGGTGGATCCGCCGACCTCAACGGCGACGGCGTCGTCGGCCCTCAGGACATCACCGTTCTCCTCAGCCAGTGGGGGCCGTGCCTCTGACGGGCGCGGCTTCGGCTTCAACGCAATTCCATCGACTGCATCCACATCATGCGCCTTCAACACGCTCTTCTCGCTGCCACCGTTCTCGCCGCGCCTGCTTGCGCCAATGCGGGCGAACTGTTCCTGCTGGGCCTCGTGCCGTTCTCTTACGCGAACAACTGCAGCAACGACGGCCGCGTGGTCGCAGGCTATGACCCGCAGTCGTACTGGTACTGGACGCGCGAGACGGGTGTCGTGCAGCTGATCGGCACCACCATCCCGCCGGGCAACGGCGTGGGCGGACAGGCGTGCATCACCGCGGACGGCAGCCTCATGTCGGTGAGCACGCTCCAGGGCGATCCGCAAAAGGCCGAAGGCACGATCTACGACATCCAGCTCACCAAGTTCCGCAGCATCGGCAGCCTGGGCTTCAACTGCGACATCGAGCGCTCGAGCATCTGGGGCATGACGCCCGACGCGCAGATGGCGGTCGGCCTGGTTGAGAAGGGCTTTTGCGAAGCGACCGCGTTCCGCTGGGATGCCACGACCAACGCGATCTCCGATCTCGGCACGCTGTACTTCTTCAAGCCGACGCGCGCGAACGCGGTCAGCGGCAACGGCGGCACGATCTGCGGTTGGAACGACGACTACAGCGGCTATCGCCAGGCCGCCGTGTGGGTCCGCAACGCGGCGGGCGCGTACGTGCAGACCAACATCTCGGTGCCCGGCGCTGGCGCTCCTCTCAAGATGCGCGAGGCCGGCGCCGTGAGCGGCAACGGACAGTGGGTCTACGGCATCGGACGCGCGAGCTACAACAGCGGCGTGGCGTGGCGCTGGAGCCAGGCGACGGGCGTGCAGCCGATCGGCGTGAACAGCTTTGGCGATGTCGGCTATGTGGTCGACGCGAACTACGACGGCTCGCGCGTGCTGTGCTTCTACGGAATCATGGGCAGCGCGGGCTCGGCGATGTGGACCACGGATCGCGGCTACGTTCCGCTGTCGAATCTTGCGGCAGAGGCTGGCGTGACGATTCCTGATGGTTGGTCGCTGAGCCTTCCGCTTGGTATGAGCGAAGACGGGCTCACGATCGTCGGTACCGCGTTCGGCCCGAACGGCAGTTCGCCGTTCGTGCTCGACCTGCGTTCGAGCGGCGCGCCGTGCCCAGCGGATCTCAACGGCGACCATCAGGTTGCCGCGCAGGACCTCGCTGCGCTGCTCAGTCAGTGGGGCGCGGCGGGTGGCAATGCGGATCTCAACGGCGACGGCGTCGTCGGACCGCAGGACCTCTCGGTGCTGCTTGGTGCCTGGGGACCGTGCCCGTAAGCGGGGGACGATTGATTCGACTCCCACGTCCGGTGTTCCGCGGGCTTCCGCCCACGGGCATTCATGGCAACTGTGGTCGTGAGCTGGCCGTCGTGAGCCTTCGATGGACATGAATGCCCGTCAGGCGTGAGCCTGCGGAGCGGGTTGCGTGAGCCTTCGAATCGACTCCCACGTCCGGTGTTCCGCGGGCTTCCGCCCACGGGCATTCATGCCAACTGTGGTCGTGAACTGGCCGTCGTGAGCCTTCGATTCGACTCCCATGTCCGGTGTTCCGCGGGCTTCCGCCCACGGGCATTCATGCAATTCGCGATCGTCAGCTTTCAGTAGACATGAATGCCCGTCAGGCGTGAGCCTGCGGAGCGGGTTGTGTGAGCCTGCAGCTCA
>CAITDI010000057.1 GCA_903891095.1 uncultured bacterium
CCATGAGGTGCCCGGCACCTCATGGCACGTGCCAGGCACCGTTTCAGGGGGTCGCGCGCCAGACGTCGAACCTCACCGTCGTCCCCCCCACCATCCAGTCCGGCTTCACCAGCTCCTCCGCGTCATCGCCGCGCTTGAGCACCACGCGCTGCGTCGCGCACTTCCGCGCCGCCTCCAGCAGTTCCGCCGCGTCGACATCCGCGCCTACCACCTCGCGCAGCACCACCATCTCCTTGCGAGGCAGCGCGCTCCGCTTCTTCTTCGCGGGGAACATCGGATCGATCACCACCGCATCCGGCGCATCCGCCGTTCCCGCGCGCGCATCGAGCCAGCTGCGCGCATCTGCATGCACCACCTCGAGCCGATCCTCGATCAACGCCGCCAACCGCGGATCAAGCCGCGCGCGCGCCAATCCATCCGCCGCAAGCGCATGCACCGCCGCCGACCGCTCGATCGCAGTCACGCGAAACCCCGCGGCCGCAAGCAAAAACGCATCGCCGAGCAACCCTGCCGTCGCATCGACCACCGTCACGGCATCGCCAAGCGCCTTCACGATCGGCATCGCCCGCGCCTCCGCGCGCCCGCCGCGCAGAGACACCTTCGCGAGATCGCACCGCACCCCGCGGCCCTCGCGCTCGCCCTCGCGCCGCAACTCGACGAACGACGCAGGATCACCCTCCGCGCCCACGCGCGCGACGATGAACCCCGCGGGAATCACGCCTTCGACAGCCCGTGCTCGAGATCCTTCCACAGGTCCTCGACATGCTCGACGCCGACCGAGAGCCGCACTAGCGAGTCGCTGATGCCGAGCTCCGCGCGCATCGCCTCGGGCACGCTCGCGTGCGTCATGATCGCCGGATGCTCGATCAGGCTCTCGACGCCGCCAAGGCTCTCCGCGAGCGCGAAGAGATGCACGTTCTCGAGGAAACGCCGGCTCTCCCCAATCCCACCCTTCAGGAAGATCGTGATCATCCCGCCGAACGCGGGCTTGCCGTCGAGGCGCATCTGCCGCGCCGCGAGCGCGTGCTGCGGATGGCTCGCGAGGCCCGGATACACGACCTTCGCGACCTTCGCGTGCTTCTCGAGGCGCGTCGCGATCTCCATCGCGCTCACGCAGTGGCGCTCCATGCGCACGTGCATCGTCTTGAGTCCGCGCAGGCCGAGGTACGCGTCGAACGGGCCCATCACGCTGCCGATCGCGTTCTGCATGAAGCGCAGCTTCTCAGCGATCTCGCGCGAGCCCGTGATCAGCGCGCCGCCGACGGTGTCGGAGTGGCCGCCGACGTACTTCGTCGTCGAGTGCATCACGATGTCCGCGCCGAGCTCGATCGGCCGCGTCAGCATCGGAGTAGCGAACGTGTTGTCGACGACCGAGATCGCCCCTGCCGCGCGCGCGAGCTTGCACACCGCAGCGATGTCCACGAGCTTGAGCGTCGGATTCGTCGGAGTCTCGAGCCACACCATCTTCGGCTTGTGCTCGCGGATCGCGGCCTCGGCCTTGGCGAGGTCGCTCAGGTCGACATGCACGACCTTGTAGCCCGCGCTGCGCTTGCGGACGCGGTTCAGCAGGCGGTTCGTGCCGCCGTAGACGTCGTCCATGCACACGATCGTGTCGCCCGCGTCCATCAGCTCGAGCGCCGTCGCGATCGCCGCGAGGCCCGATGCGAACGCAAACCCGCCGCAGGTGCGCTCATCCGACTCCGACAAGCCCGACCGCTCCAGCACCGCGATGCAGCGCTCGAACGCGAACCGCGTCGCGTTGTGGCTGCGCGAGTACTCGAAGCCCTTGTGGACGCCGGGCGAATCCTGGATGAACGTCGAGCTCGTGTAGATCGGCGGCATCACCGCGCCCGTCGTCGGGTCCGGGTGCTGGCCGCCGTGGATGCAATCGGTCGCGAGATGCGCTGGGGTGTTCGCCATGTTCGTGCTTCGCCGTTCGAGATCAGAGCTGCTTGCGCAGGTAGTTGATGAGGTCGATCTTGGTGATCAGGCCGTAGAAATGCTTGTCATCCGCGACGACCGCCACGCGGTCCGCGCGGAAGATCGGCAGCAGGTCGTTCACGCTCGCGGTCGGACGCACGGTCTCGACGCGGCTCGTCATGAAGTCCTTCACGGGCTTCGCCGCGCAATCGCGGTCGCGCACGAGCGCCATCAGCACGTCGGTCTCGTCGAGGATGCCGACCACGCGGTCCTTCTCGTCGACGACCGCCATCTGCGAGATCGAGAACATGCGCATGCGCTTGATCGCCTGCAGCACGGGGATCTCCGGCGAGAGGCAGAAGTCCTCGCGCTCGAGGTGGCGGCGCGCGATGAGGTCGCGGATATCGCCGTAGGTTGGCCGCTTGATGAAGCCGTTGTCGACCATCCAGAAGTCGTTGAACATCTTCGAGAGGTACTTCGCGCCGTTGTCGCAGATGAGCGTGACGACGCGCTTCGGTTCCTTCTGCTCGCGGCAGTACCTGAGCGCGGCGGCGAACAGCGTGCCGACCGACGAGCCCGCGAGCACGCCTTCCTTCTTGAGCAGTTCGCGCGCGGTGTGGAACGCCTCTTCGTCGGAGATCGCGTACGCCTTCTTGACGAGCTCGAGGTGGCAGATCGACGGCACGAAGTCCTCGCCGATGCCCTCGACGAGCCACGAGCCGGGCTGCACCTTCTTGCCCTCGTTCACGAGCGGCGTGAGGATCGAGCCGACCGGATCCGCGAGGATGATCTCGCAGTTCGGGTTGCGCTCCTTGAGGAACTTGCCGACGCCCGACACGGTTCCGCCCGAGCCGATGCCCGCGACGAACGCGTCGATCTTGCCGTCCATCTGTTCCCAGATCTCGGGACCGGTCGTCTCGTAGTGGGCCTGCGGGTTCGCCTCGTTGGTGAACTGGCTCGCGTAGAACGCATCGGGATCGTCGCGCGCGATCTTCTCGGCGACATCCTGGTAGTACTCGGGGTGGCCCTTGGCGACGTCCGAGCGCGTGAGCACGACCTCGGCGCCCATGGCGCGCAGGTGCGAGATCTTCTCGTCGCTCATCTTGTCGGGCACGACGACGGTCAGGCGGTAGCCCTTCTGGCCCGCGACCAGCGCGAGCGCGAGGCCGGTGTTGCCCGCGGTCGCCTCGACGATGCGGCCGCCCTTCTTGAGCTTGCCCGACTTCTCGGCGGCGTCGATCATCGTGACCGCGATGCGGTCCTTGATCGAGTTGCCCGGGTTCATCGACTCCATCTTCACGAACAGCTTGCACGGGCCCGTGTCGATGCGGGTGATCTCGAGCATCGGCGTGTTGCCGATCATCTCGAGGATGTTGTGGAAGACCGGAGCGGTGGCGCGCGGAGACGTCATGCGAAGAGTGTACAGAAGAGGTCCTCTTCTGCTTGCGGCGCGCGGCGGGGCTTCGTCGCGTCAGCCGTTGCCGGACCAGTGACCGTTGCGCCACCACGGCTTGCTCGGGTCGACGCGCCAGGTCGACATCGGATCGGCGAGGTCGATCTCGATGAGCGGCGCGTCGCCGAGGAGGGCGATGTCGAGCGCGGGCGGACGGAGGTCGCCGCTGCGGAGGGCGAGTTCCACGAGCAGGCCGCGACGGACGATGTCCGCGATCGGCACTGCGCCCGAGTTCGAGCGCATGGCCTTGCATTCCTCGCGGAAGACCTTGGCGGTTCCTGCGAGCGGCTCGCCGACCTTGTCGAGCAGCGCGTCGGCGTCGTCCTGCCGGAGCGCCGCCAGCGCCTTGCGGCCATCGCCGCGGCGGTGGAAGCTGATCGCGCGCGAGAGCGCCTCGATCTGCGCGGGATCGGCGGAGAACGCAGTGCGCGCCGCACCGCGGCCACCCACGAGTTCGGCGGCCGATGACGCGCGCATGCGCTCGCCGGGCGTCTCCGCGATCGCGGCCAGCGCGAGCATGGCGCTGCGGCCGAGGCGCGCGGAATCGAGCGCGCCCGCGTATCCGAAGAGCTCGCGCGCGAGTCGGCGGTCGGCGTCGTTGGTCGCGGCGTCGGCGACTTCCTCGCCGAGCTCGAGGTAGTCCATCGGGCGCAGCGGATCGAGCGCGGCGAGGCGCGTGTCCCAGCGCGAGGCCGCGGAGGGAGCGGACGGAGCGATCGGGGCGTCCGGTGCACTTTGCGCGGCAAGGCCGCCGATGCCCGCGAGAGCGAGCATCACGCATGCGAAGATCGCGGGGGCAATCGCGCGGGCAATCGCGCGGAAACGCAGGGATTCACTGCGGCCAAACCCAGCACCGCCCTGCTTCACGTTCATGTTCATAGGACACCGCCTTCGTTCGCGACGTCGATCGGAACCACCATCGCCGCGCGGTCGGTTCCCTTGGGCGCGAGCGCGGTTCCAAAGATCCGCGCAACAGTCTCGAGGTCCGCCATCGCCTGGTCGCTTGCGCTCGCGGACGCGGTGCGCGCGCGGCGCGACGCCGCGAGAAGTTCCGCGACCGTCGAGCGCACCATCGGCTGGCGCGCAACGACCAGCATCGCGGCGTAGTCGACCATCGCAGCGGTTTCCGCCGCCATGCGCTGCGTCACGCTCTGCGCGAGCGAGCGGCGCGCGATGCGCGTGCGCTCGATCTCGTCGATCGGCGCGGGGAACGGCTCGGCCATGTAGCGCTTCGCGGCCTCCGCGCGCATTCCATCGGCGGCCGCAGCGAGCGCGCGATCGGGGCGCGTCGCGGCGATCGTCGTCGCGTCGGCGCGACCGAACGCCACGGCCAGCGCCGCTGCGTTGGAAGTCACATCCGCGCACGCGAGGTCGACTGCGTGCTCCTTGCTGTCCTCGAGCTGGTAGAGCTTCTCGAGGATCGCCTTGCGCGCTTCGGAGATCCAGTCGCGGCCGGCGACGGTCGTACCCGTGAGCGAGGTCACGAAGATGCGCGCTTCTTCACCAGAGCCGCCGTCGGCGAGGCCGTCGAGCACGGCGCGCAGGAGTTCGCGACCGTTGGAGTAGCGGTCGAGCACGACGCGGCCGAGTTCGGCGCGGACTTCGGGCTGGTTTCCGCGCAGGACTTCCATCGCGACGAGCCGCGCATCCTGCGGACCGAGATCGCCCGCCGCCGCGCGCGCGCGCAGGTCCTTGACCACATTCAACCGGCCCTTGGCGTCGCGCGTCGCGTTCCACGCCTTCACGAACTCGCCGTCGGTCGAGCCGCTCGCGACGATGCCCGCGCGCTGCCCGGTCGGCGAGATGCCCCAGTCCTTCTCCGCGCGTTCCGCGAGATCGGCGAACGCGCCGTCCGCGGCCTTCGCGGCCTTCACGTCGCCAGCTTCGTACGCGCGCAGCAGTCGCCCGAGCGCGAGCGCGGCGGCCGCGTTGCGCAGGCGCTGGTACGGGTCGACGTGCGCGAGTTTCTCGAGGGTCGCGAGGTTCTTCTTCCAGATCTCCATCTGCGCGTTGTCGACGAGGACCGCCTCGCCGGCGGTCGTCGTCGTGACGCGTGGGAACGCCTTGTCCACGCGCTCGGCGAGATCGACGCGCGCGCCTGCGTCGGCGTTGGTCGCAAGCACGAGATCGGGGCCGTACCACGCGATGCCGAGATCGGCGTCGAGCAGGCTGGTGAAGACCCAGATCCGCGACGGCGGAATGGCCTTGTCGGTGATCCATGCACGCAGCGCGGCGCGCACGGGCTCCGCATCCGCACCGCGGCCCGTGAAATCGAGCGAACGGATCGCAAACGCAAGCGTGTCGACGAGCGGACCGGGCTGGTCCAGCGCGCCCGCCGTGCGCAGCGACGCGTCGATCAGCGCGAGCAACGCCTCGACGCGCAGCTTGGGCGACGAACCAGCGGCGAGGACAGCCTCGTTCCAACGCGAGACTTCGTCGAGTCCGATGGTTCCGAGCGCGAGCTGCTCGGTCATGCGCGGCGCGGCTGCAGCGAGCACTTCGATCGCGACCGCGCCAAAGGGATCCGTCGTCTCGCCGCGCGGGATCGCGACCGAGCGCTGGCGAAGTTCCTCGCGCGCTGCGGCGGCGAGCTCGGGCGACTGCGCGGGATCGAGCGCGAGCGACGCGACGCAGCCCGCGCCGAACGCGGCGTGCCACGTGCGCTGCCAGGCCGACATGCTTGCGCGCGACGACTCGACCACGGTGTCCGTGATGCCGCCGGGCACGGTCGACATCACCTTGATCATCGCGACGTTTCCGCGCGCTGCGCGGGCGAACGCGCCGAACGCGCGCACGGCATCGTTGCGATAGGCACCCGCCGCGGGCCACGCGTCCGCCGCGCGCGACATCGCCTTGGCGGCGAGCCCGAAGGCATGGCCGCCGTCGGCGGAACTCTCGACACGACCTTGGTTCGCCGCGAGTTCGCGCGTCGCTTGCTCAAGATCGGAGATCCAGCGCGCGCCCGCGCTCGCGGATTCGACGACCGCTGCAGGCGTGACCGTCGGCGAGAACCCAGGCGGACGCGGGAACTTCGCAGCCGCTGCCAGCGCCGCGATCGGCGCGACGGACTTGCCGTTGGCGTCGACGGACGCCGCGTCGCCGCCAGCCTTGCTGCCGGCCTTGCTGCCAGCCTTGCCGCCGGCCTTCGCTGCAGCGGCGTCCTTCGGCTCGGCACCGCTCTCCGCGAGCACGGTCCCCGCTTCGTCGGCCGCGCCGGATTCGTCTGATTTTCCCGAGAAAAACAGCCACCCGAGCACCAGCATCCACGACACCGCAAACAGTACGAAGAACACCGTGAGCCGAACCCTCGAGCCCATCGTGTCGCCGCTGACCTCGTCGCGCAGCACGTCGTTGATCCGCTCGAACACGCGCTCGACCGCACCTTCGGCGATGTCCGAGCGCGTCGTGCGCGGCGCCGACATCAGGCTCGAGCGCGCGTGCGTGCCGACCTCGCCCATCACGCCGCGCATGCCGTCGCCCTTCGAGAGGAACTCGGTGAGCCCCTGCACGACGCGGTCGAGGTCGACGATGGAAATGCCGTATTCCTCGGCGATCACAGCGAGTCGCTTGGCGCTCGTCGCGTTCCAGCCGCCGCTCACGACGAGCACGGCAAGCGCGACGCGGTCGAAATCGGTGAGGTCGTCGGAGGTGAGTCCCGTTCCCACGTCGGTCACGGCGGCAGGCGCGACCACTGCGGCCTTCGTCGGCGTGGTCTGCGAGCGCTGCACGCGCGCTGCCGCACGGCGCGCGGCCGCGGGATGCAGCGGGCCCTTGCCGGCGAGCGCGATCTCGGCCTGCAGCCGGTCGGCGGCCAATTCGAGCTGATGCATCAAGCGGCGCGCCTCGGGGCTGCCGCTGAGTGGGTGGCGCGCGATCTCGTCCACGCGGCGCTCGAGCGCGCCTTCGATCTGCCCGCTCTTGAGCGCACCATCGTGCGGCAACGCGAGCAGCGTGCGGTCGTCGGGAGCGCCGCCTTCAAGCCCGAGGAAGCGCCTTTCAGGAGTCATGCTCACGGCGCGGCTCCTTCGGTTGCAGGCTTGCCGCTCGGCGGAATCGCCGGCTGTGCAGCTGCGGGCGCTTCGGCCGGCAGCGTCGCCTCGATCTCGCGAATGCGCGTGCGGAACGGCTCGGGCCCGAGGTCGGGATACAGCGCGCGGTACTGCGCGAGCACCTGCCGCGCGCGCGCGGGATCGAGCTTCGCGAGCACGCGCATCTGATCGACCTTCGCGCCAAACCACGCGTCGGTGCGCGGCGGGAGTCCGCCGACGAGCGTTCGCAGCAGCTCAGCAGCGCGCGCGTAGCTGCCGCACGATTCGGCGAACACCGCGCCCGAGCGCAGCAGCGCGCCGTCGTTCGGCTTGCGCGCGAGGAGGACATCGACGAGCTCGAGTCCGCGCTTCGCCTGCTCGGCGTTTCCGTTCGCGCGCACGAGCTCGGCGCGCGCGTCGAGCACGATCGCCGCGATCTGCGCGAGCGCGGCCGCATCGGGAGTCTTGGCCGCGAGCGCGTTCGCAGCACCCCCGTTGCGCGCGAGGATCGCGTCGCCTGCACGGAGAATCGTCGCGACATACGCGCCGCGTTCGGCAGCATCGGCCGCGACGGCGCGACGCTTGCCTTCCGCGCCGCGGATCGCGAGACGGAGTCCCGCGTCGGCCCACAGCTTGGTGGCCTCGGGCTTTTCGAACGGCGCGAGCGCGGCCTCGACATCGGCCCAGCGGTCGAGCAGCATCGCGAGCTGCAGCCTGCGGTACGCCATCTCCTCGTCGGCCTCGCGCAGGTCGAACTTGCCCGCAGCCGCGGCCTTCTCGAGCGAAGCGATCAGGCCGATCGCGGTCTGCGTCGCGCGCACTTCGTTGGCGAGCGCAACCTCGAGCGCCTGGCGCGCGATCGTCGTGCTCGACGCAGGAAGGCCCGTCTGCGGATCGACGGGAAGCTCCGCGAGAATCGCGAGGTACTGCTTGCCCGTGTCGGCGCGCGGCTCCTTGCCGTTGCGGAACACGCGGTACGAGCCCTCGAGCGCCTGCTTGCGCGCGACGAGCCAGTCCTTGCTTTCCGCAGGAACGCGCATCAGGTCGCGCACATCCTTGCCGGTCGGCTCCGACATCGACGCGACCTTGCGCACGAGCAGCTCGGGCACGTGATCGCTGGCGGGGAAACGCGCGAGGAACGCGTCGACCTTGGCCACCAGCTGCTCGTCGTACTGCCTGCGCTCGTCGGCCTTGGTGGTGCGGCGACGCGCGTCGTCGAGCGAAAGGATGGAGAGACGCGCGGCTTCCTCCGCGCGGTCGCCGACGGATTCGGCGGCGACGACGTCGAACAGCGCGCCCGCCGCAGCGAAATCGCCCGCCGCGCGAAGGCTCCACGCGCGCATGAGCTTGCACGCGGTGCCGGCGTCGGCGAAGTTCTTCGCATCGGGCGCGGCGAGCGCGGCGGCAAGCGCCTCGGCGGCGGTGTTCGCGGGAACGCGCACGGCGTCGGAGTCGAGCTTCTCTGCGTCGCCCGCGGCGGCTTCGACGGCCTTCTGCGATTCGTCGTACAGGCGCACGGCGCGCACGTAGAGCGGCACGAAGCCCGTCGCGTCGTCGCCGAGGATCTCGTCGCCGAACTTCCTGGTGAGGTCGCGGATCGCGCCGAGGTCGCGCTTGGCGGCGAGCAGCGCGATCGCCTCGCGGCGAAGCTGCACGGAGTCCGCATTCTCGGCGCCGAGCTCGACGCTGCGCGCGACCGCGATGCGCGCCCAGTTGGCGGCATCGTCGCGCGGCGCGACCTTCGCGAGCAGCTCGCGCGCAGGACCAAACGCGCGCGCCTCGAGCGCGGCGATCAGCGACCAGCCGTAGCGCACCTCGCGCACGGCCGCGGCGGTCTCGCCGAAATCAAGCAGCGCGAGCCAGCGCGCGGACTCGCCGTATCCGCCGGTCGGCGCCTTCGCGAGCGCAAGCCCGAGGATCGCGCTCGCGTAGAGCTCGTCGGCGCGCAGCGGCTCCGACACCTCGCTCGGCTCGAGCTTGCCTTCGCGCGCGCCGAGAATCGGCAGGAAGATCCCCACCGCGCGATCGGAGTCCTTGTGCTCGCCCGTGAGGAATCCGCGATACGTCAGGCTCCACGCAGCGAGATAGCGCGAGATGCCCGCGAGCGATTCCTCGCGCGACTTCTGCTCCTGCAGCGACTGCGCTTCGAGCACCTTGTCGCTGTTGATGCGGCGGTCGAGCTCGTTCGCGCGCTTTTCGGCGCGCGCGGCGACGTCCACCAGCACCTCGATCTGCTGCGTGAGCACCTCGACGGCCGCGTTGGAATCGCCAGGAAGTCCCGCGCGAATCGCCTCCGCCACGCGTGCGGCCGAGCGATATCGCGCCCGCGCCGCGGCGAGCCGGAGTCCGTCGCCCTTTGCCGTCGCGATGCGCGCAGCGAGCGCATCCGCGCGCTCGAGCTGCCTCGTCTGCGCGGCGGAATCGGCCGTCGTGTCGAGCATGCGCGCGTAGATGTCGGCGAGCCGGTCGAGGAGCTGCGCGCGCTCGTCGCCGCTCGCGGCGGCCGCGAGCTCCTCCACGCGCAGCGCGGCGAGCGCGTCGAGTCCGTGCGAGTCGAGGTACTCGAGCAGCTCGTCGGCGCGCACGGGTTGCGCAGCGGCAACCGCTGCGGCGCAGGCGATCAAGCACACGGAGATGCGGGAGGCTGGGTTACTTCGCAGGGACATAGGTCACCGCCTCGAATCCTGCATCGCGCCCGACCTGGATGGCCGTGGCCGCGGAGCCCACGTCGACGCCGCCATAAACGCGGACAAACAGGCCCTTCTCGTGCGAAAGGCCCTTGAGCGCGCCCGAAAGCGCATCACGCGTCGTGTACTCCGTCGCACCGAGCCGGAACACGACATGGTCGCCCGATCGCAGCACCTCGACCACCTGCGGCTCGAGGTCGTCCTTGACGTCGGTCCCCTGCTGCACGCGCAGGTTGGGCGTGAGCTTCGACTCGTTCGAGCCCGCGCCCGTCGTGAAGATGAAGTACGACAGCAGCAGGAACGTCGCGTCGATCATCGACGCGAGGTTGAGCTCTGGCTTGCGGTCGGCGCCGCCGCGACGGAACCTCATCACTTGCTCCTTTCGGTGGCAAGGCGGATCGAGGTGAGGCCGCGCGAGCTGAGGTGCGTGAAGACCTCGTTGAGCTTGGCGGAGTCGCACTTGCGGTCGGCGCGCACGATCGGCTTGAGCTTGTCGACGCCGCCCGAGTGCTTGATCGCGTCGTCGACGAGCGCGTCGAGCGCCTCGAACGACACGACCTTGTCGCTCACCACCACGCTGCCGTCGGGCCTGACGTTGATCGTGATGCCGGCCTGCGCCTGCTCCACGCTCTCCTCGCCCTTCTCGCGCGGGAGATCGAGCTCCGTGCGCGTCTGCTCGGCCATCTGCGACGTGACCAGGAAGAAGATCAGCAGCTGAAACACGATGTCGATCATCGGCGTCATGTCGATGTTCACGGCTCGTGCTGAGGATCTGCTGTTCTTGAACTGCACGGTGGATCTCGATTCGTATCGCGGTCGCGGACTTCAGCCCTTCGATCGAACTGGCTCGGCGCTCACTTGCCCGACTTGCGGCCGCTGCGCTCGACGATGGTCACGATCTCCTCGGCGCTCGCGGCGCACTCGCCGGCCAGCGCGTCGACGCGGTTGCGGAGGTAGCCGTAGATCGACACGCACGGAATCGCGACGACCAGGCCCTGGAAGGTCGTGATGAGCGCGATCGCGATGTTGTCCGCGAGCGACTGGTAGTAGCCCGCGTTGTTGGCCGCGCCCTGCGCGACGGTCTCGAACGCGCCGATCATGCCCTGCACGGTTCCGAGCAGGCCGAGCAGCGGAGCGACCGAGCCGATCGTCGCGATCACGTCCATCGTGCGGTAGAGCTTCGCGGTCTCCTCGGCGCCCGCCTCTTCCATCGCGCTCTTGATCTCGAACGCGCCGAACGGCGAGCGGAGGAAGCGCTTGAGGCCCGCGCCGATCACGCGCAGGTAGTAGCAGTCGTTCGCGGGCAGCGTCGAGTACTCGAGCGCGCCCTCGAGGTCGCCGCGCTCGACGAGCTCGCGCACGCCCTTGACCTTGTCGCCCGGGAGCAGCGCGCTGCGGCGGATCTGCACGAAGTGGATCACGACGAACGCGACCGCCACGACGGAGAGCAGCACGATGATGTAGCCGATGATGCCGCCGCCGGTGATGAACTTGAGCAGCGAACCGCCGCCCTTGCCGCCCGAATCGGCCTGAAGAAGGATGCTGGTGAGAAGTGGTTGCATGGTGGTTCCGTCAGCGTGCGCTGGTTTGGTTTCCCGACTGGATCTTGTCTGCGGCGAGCGCGGCGAGCTGCGCAGCGCTGGCGTCGTCGCCTGACTCGCGGATGAGTGCCGCGGCCTGCTCGATCGCGTACGCGTCGACGAGGCCCGTGCGGTCGAGGCTCGCCGCGGGGACCGCGAGGAGCTCGAGCGCCGCATGCGAGAGCGCGGCGTTGCGCGCGGCGCCCGTGGTCGCGCCCGTGGTCGCGCGCGCGAGCCGCGCGCGGCACGAGCCGATCGCGGCGAGTCGCCACGCGGCGAGGTAGCTCGGCGGCTCTGCGTACGCGCGGTCGAAGGCGGCGACGGCCTTGTCGAGCGCGCGCGCGTCGGGCGCAGCGAGCATCGTCTCGATCGCGGAGAGCGCGCGCACCGCAGGCGAGGCCGTGCGCGGCGCGGCGGCGGGATCCGCGGTGTTGGCTGCGGTCGGCGTGCCCGCGGCGATGCGCGCGAGACACGCGGCGACTTCGGCGCCGGCGATGTCGCGCGAACCGGCGCTGGTCCGCGCGGCTTCGCACGCTGCGACAAAGTCCGCGCGCCGCGCCGCGGGCAAGAACGGCGAGAACTGCGGCAACAGGCCGTTGTCCGCATCGATCACCGGCGTGAGCGTGGGAAAGCGCGTGTCCACGCCCGCCGCACGATGACGCAGGCACGCGAGCCACGGCTCGATCGCGCCGCGCATGTCGCCGCTCGCGAGCGCGCAGCGCAGCATGCCCTCGGCCACGAGCGCGGCGGTCGGTCCCTCGACATCATGCAACTGCGCCCAACGCTTGGAAAGCAGCGGCAACGCAAGCGGCGTGTCGCCGCGCTCGATGCGAACGCGCGCACGCCACAGGTCCTCGCCCATCGCGAGGAACTCAGCGTCGCTCGCGCCGACGGACGAACCCTTGAGCTCGCGCACCATGTCCCACGGCACCAGCGTGTGTGCGTTCGCGGCCGCGCCAGTGCGCACGTCGACGCCGTGCGCATCGGCCAGCATGCTCGTGCCGACAAGCGGCTGCTCGCCGCCGCGGAGGATGACGGTGACGTCGGCGAGTGCGGGCGTGGCGAGGAGCGCGGCAAGGATGATCGTCACGCGCGTCATTGCTTCACTCCCTGCATGCGCGTGGGAACGAAGCGGAACACCCCGCGGTTTTCCTTCGCCATCTGCTCGAGCGGCTCCTTGCCGGCCTCGCTCGAGAAGCCGATCGTGTTGATGATCACCTCGCGCTTCATCCCCGCGGTGAAGTTGCGCACGTGGTACACGGTGTCGCCGGGAATCTCGCCATCCGTAAGGAAGAAGATCACATCCGGCGGCTGCGGCAGCTTGAACACGATGTCGAACGCCTCGAGCGGAAACGTGCCGCCGCGCGGCCCCATGGTCTCGAGCCATGCGCCGATGCGCGACTTGTTGGCACGCGTCGCACGCAGCCAGCCGTCGAGCTCAAAATCAGGGCGAATCGCGTTGTTCGAGTAGAGCACCACATAGAACTGCGTGAAGTCCGGCAGCGCGTTGACCGAGCGCTGCAACTCCGAAAGCGCAGTGACGATGCGGTTCTCCTGCTCCATCGACCCCGAGATATCCACGATGAACGCAAACCTCGTCCCGCGCCCACCCACACCGAAGAAGCTCGTTCCACCGCCGCCCTTGCCGCTGCCGATGCCGATGCCGCGCCCTGCTCCGCCAGGGCCCGCGATCAGTCCGACGCCAGGCGCCTCGGGCGCGCCCCACGCGTTCTGATCGGGATTTCCGCTGGCTTCCTCCGCGCCGAGGTTCGGCACGGGGTCGATCTCGGTCGTCATCGGACCGAGCACCATCGGCGACGGATCGGGCAGCTCGACCTGGTCGTTCACGACCTCGACCGTCGGCGGAAGCTCCTGCAGCCGCATCTCGACCGCGGGCCCATCCTGCGCTTCGACGCGCTCGGGGAGCTTGACCCACCACAGCCGCAGCATGATTCCGACGTGCACGACCACAGAGAGCGCGAATCCCAGCAGCAGCAGATGCATCCAGCGCTCGCGCACCAGCCGGCTGCGCTCGGCCCGCAGCGACTCCTCAGGCGTGAGCTCACGCGCCGAAGTCGTGCTGGAGTTGGAAGGCATCGGTGACACGGATTCGTATACGCAGTCGCGAGACGGCGATTGTACGAACCGAGCCATTCGCAAGGGCTTGATTCACGGCTTGAATCGGGGATTCGGCGCATTCAGGCCTCGGCCTGCAGCGCGCCGGTCAGTCGCGCGTGACCAGCGTGCCGATGCGCTCGCCCGCGACCACGCGGCGGATGTTTCCCGGCGTCTTGTAGTCGAACACGCACACGGGCAGGTCGTGCTCCATGCACATGGTCAGCGCGGTGAGGTCCATCACGCCCAGCTGCTGCTCGATCGCCGCGCCGAACGTCAGGTGGTCGTAGCGCGTCGCCTTCGGGTCCTTCTTCGGGTCGGCGGTGTAGATGCCGTCGACCTTGGTGGCCTTGAGCAGCACGCTCGCGTTGAGCTCGATCGCGCGCAGGCTCGCGCAGGTGTCGGTGGTGAAGAACGGATTGCCCGTGCCCGCGACGAGGATGATCACGCGGCCCTTCTCGAGGTGGCGGATCGCGCGGCCGCGGATGAACGGCTCCGCGACGGCGGGCACGTTGATCGCGCTCATCACGCGCGCGGGGCGGCCGATGCCTTCGAGCGCCTCCTTGAGGGCGAGGCCGTTGATCACGGTTCCGAGCATGCCCATGTAGTCGGCGGTCGACTGATGCACCACGCCGTCCTTGGCCATGCGCGCGCCGCGGATGATGTTTCCGCCGCCGACGACGACGGCGATCTGGCCGCCGAGTTCGCACGCCGAGGAAATCTCCCCTGCGATCACCTTGAGTTCCTGCGTGTCGATGCCGAGCTGGCCGGCGGGAGAGAGGCTTTCGCCGCTGATCTTGAGAACGAGACGCTGGGAAACCTTGGACGAGGGCATGGGCGCATTCGATCGCCACCGACGCGCGCGGTCAAGGAGGTGCATGCGTTGATTTGCTTGGTTTTCCGCGGTGTTCGTCGAGATTCCGCGCAGCCGCGCACACCTTGTTACACTTCGCGCCCCATGGACCTCGACACGATTCTTCTCGAGACGGACGAGCGCATGCAGAAGTCGACCGACTACCTGCACCGCGAGCTTCGCGGCATCCGCACCGGACGCGCCAGCACGGCGCTCCTCGAGTACATCAAGGTCGACTACTACGGCTCGCACACCGACCTGCGCGAGCTGGCGTCGATCACGATCTCCGAAGCCACGCAGCTGGTGGTCAAGCCGTTCGATCCGGGCGCCAAGCACGACATCATCCGCGCGATCGAGACGTCAGGCCTCGGCCTCAATCCGATGGCCGAAGGCAACCTCGTCCGCATCAACGTCCCTGCCCCGTCGGCCGACCGCCGCAAGCAGCTCATGTCGCAGGTCAAGAAGCTCGCCGAGGAGTCGAAGGTCGCCGTCCGCAACGAGCGTCGCGACGGCAACAAGGCGATCGACGCGGCCGTGGCCGACAAGAAGAACGCCATCCCCGAGGACGCCGCCAAGAGCGCGAAGGAAGACCTCGACGAGATGACCAAGAAGTTCTGCGACGCGCTCGACGCGCTTGCGGCGAAGAAGTGCGCGGAGATCGAGGAGATCTAAGGGCGCGAGTCTTTGAGCGGTCGCGGCGTCTTTGAGCGGTCGCGGCGTGTTTGAGCGGTCGCGGCGTCTTTGAGCGGTCGCGGCGTCTTTGAGCGGTCGCGGCTGCGGCCGCTTCCTTTGGTGTGAATTTGGGTTGGCGCGGATTTGACGGGCGTGCTGGCCACGCTTTCGCGCGCGTCACTCGAACAGCTGCCGCTGGTCCTTCACGTCCTTCGGGGACTCCTGGACCGCCTTCACTTCGGCGGCGATGTCCTCGATCGTGCGGAAATCCTCGTGCTCGCTCGCAAAGCGGATGTAGGCGATGTCGTCGATCGCCCGCAGCCGCGTGGCCACGCGCCGGCCGATCTCGACCGACGGAACCTCGCGCTCGAACTCGCGGTTGAGCTCGTCCTCGATCTCGCGCACGATCGCGGCCTTGGTGTCCTCGTCGATCGGCCGCTTGCCGCAGGCCGCGACGATGCCGCGCATGACATTGGCGGGATTGAACGGCACGCGCGTGCCGTCGCGCTTGACCACGACCAGCTTGTCGGCGCGCTCGAAGCGCTCGTAGGTCGTGAACCGCCGCTTGCACTGGTTGCACTCGCGCCTGCGCCGGACGGCGGCGCCACCGTCGGCCTCGCGGCTGTCGATCACGCTGTCATCGTCGGCCTTGCAGAATGGGCAAATCATCGCGCGGGTCGAATCCTACCGCGCACCGCCGCCGCCGCGCGGCAGTTACACTCGCAAATCTATGGTTCGCATCACCCTGCCTGACGGCTCCGTGAAGGAATTCGCCTCCGCCCCCACCGCCGGAGAGGTCGCAGCGTCGATCGGCGCCGGTCTCGCCAAGAGCGCGCTCGGCGCCCGTGTTTCCATCGGAGGCGCGAACAGCGAACTCGTCGACCTCGCGCACCGCATCCACTCCGACGCGCAGGTCGCGATCGTCACCGCGAAGAACCGCGACGGCACGGTGAGCCCCGACGCGCTCTACCTGCTGCGCCACTCGTGCGCGCACATCATGGCCGAGGCGATCCAGCGGCTCTACCCGGGCGTGCAGCTCGTGTACGGCCCGCCGCTCGAGACGAACTTCTACTACGACATGCTCTTCCCCGATGGAAAGATCATGTCCGCCGACGACTTCGAGAAGGTCGAGGCCGAGATGGCCAAGATCGTCGCGGAAAACCGCGCCTTCACGCGCTACGAGCTCCCCGTCGCCGAGGGCATGAAGAAGCTCCAGGGCGAAGGCTCGAAGTTCAAGCTCGACAACGCGCAGCGCGCCGTCGAGGCCGGCTCCGCGACGCTCTCGTGGTACGCCACCGGCGAACCCGGCAAGAACTGGGAAGACCTCTGTCGCGGCCCGCATGTCCCCGCGACCGGCAAGGTCGGCGCGTTCAAAGTGCTCTCGCTCGCATCGAGCTACTGGAAGGGCGACGAGAAGCTCGACCGACTCACGCGCGTCTACGGCACCGCCTTCGCCACCAAGGAAGAGCTCGAGCAGTACACCCGCCTGCAGGAAGAAGCGAAGAAGCGCGACCACCGCACGCTCGGCAAGCAGCTGCGCCTGTTCCACATCGACGAGATGGTCGGCCAGGGCCTGATCCTCTGGACGCCCAAGGGCTCGGTCGTCCGCAACGAGCTGCAGAACTTCATCGGCGCCGAGCTCCGCAAGCAGGGCTACCACCAGGTCTACACGCCGCACATCGGCAAGCTCGACCTGTACAAGACCAGCGGCCACTTCCCGTACTACAAGGAATCGCAGTTCCCCGCGATCGTCGAGAACGACGAGCTCGCCGAGCTGTGCGTCTCCGGCTGCTCGTGCGCCGAGCTGACCGCGCGCCTGGACGGCGTTTCTGCGCAGTTTGCCCGCGATCTCAACGCGCGCACGGGTCGCGAGGTCATCGGCCAGGACAAGGTGATGGACGCCGACAAGCTCGTCGGCGGCTTCCTCCTCAAGCCGATGAACTGCCCGCACCACGCGAAGATCTTCGCGAGCGAGCCGCACAGCTACCGCGACATGCCCGTGCGCCTCGCCGAGTTCGGCACGGTCTACCGCTGGGAGCAGTCGGGCGAGCTCAACGGCATGACGCGCGTGCGCGGATTCACGCAGGACGACGCGCATCTCTTCGTGCGCGAGGACCAGGTCGCCGAGGAAGTCCTCGGCTGCCTCTCGCTCGTCAAGATCATCTTCGCCACGCTCGGCATGAACGACTACCGCGTGCGCGTCGGCCTGCGTGATCCCGACGGCACCAAGTACGTCGGCGATCCCGCCAACTGGGACAAGGCTGAAAGCGCCTGCCGCGACGCGGCCAAGACGCTCGGCGTGCCCTTCAGCGAGGAGCCCGGCGAAGCAGCGTTCTACGGCCCGAAGATCGACTTCGTCGTCAAGGACGTCATCGGCCGCTCGTGGCAGCTCGGCACCGTGCAGGTCGACTACAACCTGCCGATCCGCTTCGACCTCTCGTACAACGGGCAGGACAACAAGCAGCACCGCCCCGTGATGATCCACCGCGCGCCGTTCGGCTCGATGGAGCGATTCTGCGGCGTGCTGATCGAGCACTTCGCGGGCGCGTTCCCCTGCTGGCTCAACCCCGAGCAGGTGCGCGTGCTCCCGATCAGCGAGAAGAGCGCGGGCTACGCCGACGAGCTCGTCGGCGCGCTCAAGTCGCGCGGCGTGCGCGCCACCGTCGACCACTCGAACGACCGCGTGCAGGCGAAGATCAAGGTCGCCGCCGAGGAGAAGATCCCGTACATGGCGGTCGTCGGACCGCGCGATGCGGAGAACCGCGTCGTCAGCGTGCGCGCGCGCGGCGTCGAGGCGAACCTCGGCGAAATGCCGTTCGACGCGTTTGTCTCGGGAATCGCAGCGGAAATCGAGCAGCGGCTGCTTTCGGGCGCGCCGGGGACCGTGCAGGCGAGCTTCGCGAAGTAAGCGCCGACTTCAGCACCGAATTCAACATCAGGAGCCTCCATGTCGTTCGCCACAGTGTTTGCCGCCGGACTCTTGATGCAGTCCACCCCGCCCGCACAGGAAACCGCTCCCGTCGCGCCGCCCGCCGCAACTGCACCTGCACCCGCGACGCCCGCCGACAACACGCCGCCCGAGCTGCGCCGCAAGAGCTTCAACGTCGACAAGGACGGCGTCGCGCTGCAGGGCTACGACCCGATCTCGTATCTCGACAAGTCGGGCCCGAAGCAAGGCAAGCCAGAGCACGCCTTCGCCTACCGCGGCGTCACGTACCGCTTCGCCACCGCGGAAAACAAGGCGAAATTCGAGGCCGAGCCCGCGAAGTACGAGCCGCCCTACGGCGGCTGGTGCGCGTGGGCCGTGATCGACGGCGACAAGGTCGAGATCGACCCGATGAACTACGAGGTCATCGACGGCAAGGTCTACCTCTTCTACAAGGGCTGGCTCGGCAACGCGAAGAAGAAGTGGGACGACAAGCTCAAGACCGACGGCGCGAAGAAGACCGTGACCGCGGCGGACGGCGGCTGGAGGAAGCTCGCCGAGGCCGACAAGACCGCATTCGACGCCGAGCACAAGAAGCCCGCGGGACGCTGACCTCGCGCGCGGCAACGGCGGAGATCCGCTTCATGCAGGCTCGTTCAGCTCGGTCACGCGGATGACCGCGAGACCGTCGACGACATCCACGGCGCCGCGCACGCGCACGGGGCGCGCGATCCACGGCGCCAGCACATCGAACGGCAACGGCGCACCGTCCTGCCCCACCACGAGCGCACGCCGCATCGAGCCATCGGGCGCGCGGCACACGATCGACGGCGGAATGCCGCCGCGGATGCACAGCGTCGCGCAATCGCGGTGCGTCTTGCCGTCGCCCGGCTTCATCACGCCGAGCCAGCACTTGCTGTCGACGATCTCGCCGACGAGCTCGACGGTGCCGATGCGATCGAACTGCCCCGCTGGCGGAAGCACGCCGCCGACCGCGATCGGCTCGTCCTCCGAAAGTTCCAGCATGCGCTGCCCGTCGCGCGTGATCAGGTAGCCGCGCGCGCGCACCGCCGTGCGGGTTCCATCGGTCTTCGCGAACGGCGCGACGCGCGCGTCGGCGCCGTGCTTGCCCATCTCGACCAGCAGCACGCGCTCGGCCGTGCCGTCGCCGCGCGCGACGCGCAGCATCGGGAACGGCTTCGCGATCACTTCGCCCTCGAGCGTCACCTCGTGACCCGTGTCCCACACGCCTCGGCCGGTGGCGGGCGCAGCCGCGTTGAAGACGACCGCCGCCGCGAGCGCCAGGATCACCGTCGCGATCACGAACACGCGCGTCCACCGCACATCGCGCGCGGGCGTCGGCAGGTAGCCGACGAAGAAGTCGCCTGAATCGCCTTCAGCGCTCATGCCGCGCCTCCCTCGCCCGCGGCGCATGGCGGCACGGGCGTTCCCGGCGCGTTCGGCGTCGGACTGACGAAGATCGTGCGGCCCTCGATGCGCAGTTCGTAGGTCGGAATCCGCTCGGTGAACGGCGGCGGCGATTGCCCGCTCTCGGCGAGGTACTGGTAGCCGTGCCACGGGCAGGTCACGCAGCCGTCGACGATGCGGCCCTCGGCAAGCGGCCCGCCCTGGTGCGCGCACACGCCGGAAATCGCGCTGAATCCGCGCGCATGGCGGAACACCGCGACCGTGCGCGCGGGACCGAGCTTGACCGCCTTCGCGCGGCCTTCCTCGATCTCGCCGACTTCGCCAACGCGTACCCAGCCGTCGGCCGCAAGTGCGCGCGCGCGGCGATCCACGCGGAACTCCTTCACGCCCGCCGCGAGATGGATGCCCACGATCCAAGCCGTGCCGGCTGCGGTCATCCACGCGTAGCCCGACCAGATCGCATCCTGCAGCGAACCGAACGCGACATGCGCCACGATCAGCGCGAACGCGAGGTACACGCACAGGTGCAGCGCCTTCCACACGCGCGGCGACAGGTTGCGCAGCCAGAAGTCGTGGCTGGTCGCGGCCATCGCGAACAGGATCACCAACGCCGCGAGTCCGAGCGGCTGGAACGGGAACTGCGCGGCGCCCTCGAACGGCGTGCTGCTCGAGAGGATGCTCGTCAGCGGATCAAGCACGCCAAAGCCGTGGTACCAGACGGTCGCCAGCAGCGCGTGCACCAGCGCCATCAGGAACATCGTCACGCCCAGATGCCTGCGGTTGTAGAGCAGCGGCGCCATGCGCGGCGTGCATCGCGCCAACGGTCCGATCGAGAGGATCAGCACGAGCAGCAGCACCGCGCCGGTGCCGAACGCGCGCATCACGAGCACGATCGGACTCACCTCGAACGCCGCAGTCGCGGCAAGCACGAAGCCGCCCAGATACACCGCGATCGCGAGCGCAAGCCGGCGGTCGTAGGCCTTCTTCGCGGCATTCCATTGGACTGCTTGATAGGACACGCTCATGGCCGCGCACTCCGCTCCACCGCTGGTTCGGGCAGGCGCCCCGCATCGCGCGTCTCGGGCAACCGCTCGGCCCGCGAGCGAATCGCGACCAGCAGCACCAGCGCAACCAGCGGTGCCAGCACGATCCACGCAAGGAGCGCGCGCGAGCGGAGCCGCTCCGACGCGGGCTGCCAACGCTCGGTCCGATCACCAGGGACCTCCGCGGCGTCGCCTGCATCGCGAGCCGCAGCCCGCCACCAGCGCACCATCAGCAGCGGCCACAGCAACGCCGCGCCCGGCGCCACCAGCAGCCTGAATCCGCGCGTCGCGTGCCGCGCGACCGGATCGACCACGGCCACTCCGCGCCACGCGAACGCAGCGGCAAACAGCACGCCGATCACGGCGTAGATCATCACGGTCTCGACGATGAACTCGGTCAGCACGGCGGGAAGATACAGCGAACAATCAGGGCAGGATTCCACTATCCTCGCCGAACGGATTGAACATGACCGCTTCCTCGCCGACATCCGACCCACGCATCGCGCTCGCCAACGCGCTGGACGCTCTCGCCACTCTCGCCGCGAAGGCCGACGACGCCGTCTACGCGGGCGGACTGGCCTACGGCTTCCATAGCCCGCTGGGTGCGCACTTCCGCCACTGCATCGACCATGTCGACGCGCTGCTCAACGGCGTCGCGTCGGGCGAGATCAGCTACGACCGCCGCGAGCGCGGCACCGCGATCGAGAAGGACCGCGCCGCGGGACTCAGCGCCGCCGCCGAACGCGCCGCTCTGGTGCGGGCGATCAGCGACACGATGCTCGACTCGTCGATCTCCGTGGCCGCGATGGTCACGCCCGATGCGCCCGAGGTCCGCTTCGACTCCACGGTCGCGCGCGAGGTGCTCTACGTGTTCCACCACACCGTCCACCACACCGCGCTGATGTCCGCGCAGGCGACCAACATGGGAATCCAAGCCGACCCGAAGGCCGGCCGCGCCCCCGCGACGCTTGCCAACGACGCCCGGCATTGACGCGTTGCCATGTGCACCCTTTCGATCATCGCGCCCGCGCCGCGCAGCTTCGTCCTCGCGTTCAACCGCGATGAGAAGCCCACTCGCGCCGAAACCGATCCGCGCGTGCATACCGGTCGCCGCACCTGGATCATGCCGGGCGACACGCAGGCGGGCGGCTCGTGGATCGCGGTCAACGACGCGGGCATCGCGCTCGCGGTCCTCAATCGCAACGACGGTCCGCCGCCCGCCGATGCGCCCGCCGATCTGGGCGCGAGCCGCGGGACCCTGGTGCCGGCGCTGGCCGAATGCGGTTCGCTCGACGAGATCCGCTCGGGCGCCGAGCGCATCGCCGCGGGGATTTCGCGCGCGTTCCGCCTGATCGCGACCGACGGCACGCGCGTGCTTGAGGTGGTCGGCGGGGACCACCGCGCCGACTGCGCGCTCGAGCCGCTCGTTCGACCGTTCCTGCGCGCGTCGAGCGGACTCGGCGACGCGCTCGTGCGCGAGCCGCGCGGCGAACTCTTCGCGGCGATCGTCGCGCGCGCGCCCGACGAGGACCTCGCCGCGGCCCAGCACCACTTCCACCGCCACCGCTGGAACGACCGCCGCCACCTGAGCGTGCTCATGGACCGCGAGGGCGCGCGGACCGTCAGCATCACCACCATCATCGTCGATGACGCGCGGGTGCAGCTCGTGCACGCGCGGCGCGGCGACGGTGGAGGCCTTCCCGAGAGCCTCCCCGAACTCCGGCTCGAGCTCGACCGCCGTTGAGCGACCCCGCCACCACGCTCCCCGGCGGACTCGAGATCGCCGCCACGATGCCGCCGATCGTGCAGGCGCTCGCGCTGATGGTGGGCACATTCATCCTGGAGGACACGACCGCCATCACCGCGGGCCTGCTCGCACACGCCGGCGTCGTGTCGCTTTCCACCGCGATGCTGGGGACGGGAATCGGCATCTTTCTCGGCGATCTCGGCCTGTACGCGCTCGGCGCCGCCGCCGCACGCGGCGCGCGCGGGACGGGTTGGGTCCGTCGCAGGCTTCCCGAAGCGCGGCTGCGCACCGTGGCCGACTGGTTCGGCCGTTCGGGTTGGAAGGCGATCGTCTTCTCGCGATTCGTGTCGGGCTCGCGGCTTCCCATCTATCTCGGCGCCGGCTTCGTGGGCGCGGGCTTCGCGCGCTTCGCGCTCTGGACCTTCGTGGCCGTGCTGGCGTGGACGCCGCTGGTGGTCGGCGTCACGGCGCTGCTCGGAAGCTCCGTCTCCAGCATCGCACGCGACCACATCGGCACCAGCCCCGCAGCCTGGATCGCCGTCGCCATCGCGGTGATCGTGCTCATGCAGGGCGCGATCCTGGCGGTGGCCCGCCGCCGCGCGATCCTCGTTGCGCTCGATCGCGCGCGTCGATTCGAGTTCTGGCCGAACTGGGCGATCTACGCACCGATGCTCCCCTGCTTCGCGTGGAATGCCCTGCGTTTCGGCTTCGCGCGCACGCTCACGGTCGTCAATCCGTGCTGGCCCGACTCGGGCGCCGTCGGCGAGAGCAAGCAGGCGGGCCTCGAGGCCTTCGACAGCGAGTTCGTGTCGCCGAGTTTCCTCCTGGCACCGCCCGAGGGCGGCGCGTTCACGCGCGACCAGATCGACGCCGCCGTCGCCACGCTCGGGAGCAAGGGGTGGCCCTACCCCGTCATCGTCAAGCCCGATGCGGGACAGCGCGGCCTCGGCGTCAAGCTCGTGCGCGGCGAGCCCGCGCTGCGCGAGCTCCTCGGGTCGGCACGGGCGCCGGTCATCGTTCAGCGCTTCGAGGCGGGCGCATGCGAGGTCGGACTCTTCTTCATCCGCGATCCGGGCACCGACGGCAGGTTGTTCTCGATCTGCGACAAGCGCTTCCCCCACGCCGCGGGTGACGGTCGCTCGACGCTTGCCGAACTCATCGAGCGCGATCCGCGCCTGCGGCTCCAGGCGCGGGTCTTCCTCGAGCGGTGGGCGGGCCAGCTCGACCGGGTGCTCGCCGCGGGCGAATCACTCCGCCTCGCAAACGCTGGCAACCACGCCCAAGGGTGCCTGTTCGTCGACGGCGAGCGCCTTCGAACGCCGAAACTCGAGGCGTGGGTGCGCCGGGCCTGTTCGACCGCGCGCGGCTTCAACTACGGCCGACTGGATGTGCGCTTTCCAGACGAGGCGGCATGCCGCCGCGGCGAGGGTGGCGTGATCCTCGAAGCGAACGGCATCACCAGCGAGTCGACCAACATGTACGACCCGAAGCTGGGCGCCCTGCGCGCGTGGAAGCTCATGCACGCGCACTGGCGGGCCGCGTTCCGCATCGGCGCGGCGAATCGTGCCAAGGCTGTTGCAGGAAGCGATCCGGCGGGCATGACGCTGCGCGAGGTGCTCCGCCGTCGGCGGGAATGGCTCGAACGCGCGGACACCCGCGCCATCGCCGACTAGACGCACGCGGGATGCGACCTCCTGCAAGCCGATCGCGACGCAGCTCGACCATCGCGCCCTCCCCGCGACTTCGGTCCGCAACTCGAGGTCGCGACTCGGGGCCGCGACTCGGGGCCGCGACTCGGGGCCGCGACTCGGGGCCGCATAAGTCGGGGCCGCAAGTCGAGGCCGCAAGTCGGGGCCGCAAGTCCCCCGAATGCACGCCCGCTCTCGCGGGCCCAAACGGAGTCCACAAACCCACGGGTCTGCAGGGATTCTTACTCGGGGCGCACCCCCGATTCGGCGAGCCCGTTGGCTCGATCGAACGCGGCGGCCCGCTCCCTCTCGCATCCATGCGGCGAAGCCGAGGTCGCAGCCAGTCAAGCAGTTACGCCCGGAGGTCGAACACGGATCACGGGGACTCTTCATCCGCGCCATTCGAAGGGCAAAGTTCGCGCCGCGATTTGGTTCGTTTTCCATTTGCACTCTCAGGTTCCCGCTGTAACTTTCACCCTGCCGTTGGGTTTCGAGGCACCGGATACGTTTCCGTTGGTCGAGCCTGAGGACAATTGGACCTTCGAGGAGACTGGCATGGCTCTCAAGAGCACTATCAGCATCGCTTCCGGCATGACGGCGCTTGGCGCGCTGCTTGTCGCGAACACTGGCGCTTTCGCGCAGTGCACCGTTACCACCGCGACCAACTACACCCAGGTTGACACCGGCTGCCCCGTCACTGGCGTCACCGACACCAACGGCGGTTGCAACACCACCCCGACTTCGTGGCAGGCCACTGGCACGCTCACCCGCGCCAACCCCAGCTTCACGATCTACGGTTCGTGCGGCAGCAACCTCGACGGCACCAGCCGCGACCTCGACTGGTACAGCTTCGACGTCGCTGAGCCGTGCTTCGTCAACGTCAACATCCAGACCAAGGACCCGGCGACGGGCATCGGCTCGACGAACTTCACCGTGTTCTTCTCGAACACCACCCAGTTCGCCAACTGCGACGCGACCGGCTTCGACTACACCGCTTGCCCGATCAACTACGCGGAGCAGGGCGTCAGCGCCGGCACCTGCGGCCTGATCGTCACCACGCCGTTCACCCCGGTCAACAGCTGCAACACCGAGTACACGATCACCGTCACGGCTCGCTACTCGACGTTCACCGCCTGCGGTACCCCCGCTGGTGGTGACTGCGGTCACGCCACCCCGGCCGTCGCTGGCTGCCAGGACGTGACCTGCTGCGACACCATCTGCACGGTCAACCCGCTCTGCTGCGACATCGCGTGGGATCAGTCCTGCGCCGACGCCGCACAGCAGCCGACCTCGCTCGGTGGTTGCGGCGTGTTCGTCTACAACTGCACCAACGTTCCGGGCGCCGCGGCCAATGACTGCGCGATCCACGCTCTTTCGACCAACCTCAACTCGCTCACCACGTGGAACAACGCCAGCTGCAACACCGACGGCCCGAACAACGGCCAGTGCGGCAGCACCACGCTCCACGACGTGTGGTTCATGACCCTCGCCCCGTCGAACGGCAACATGACCCTCACCGCGAACTCGCCGACCCAGGACATCGTCCTCTCGGTCTACAACAACGGCACGACTTCGACCGTTGACGGCACCCAGCTCGCCAACAACTTCGTCGGCTGCCTTGACAACGCTGGTATCGGTGGCGAAGCCGTCACCCTCACCGGCTGCACGGCTGGCACCTACTACCTCTGGCGCATCGGCCAGTGGGACCAGGACACCGGCACCGTCGGCGCTGGCGATGTCACCTTCACCTTTGCCCAGGTCGTGTTTGACTCGGGCGTCCACGCTGCGATCTGCAGCAACGGCACCGCCACCAACCTCGGTCTCTCCAGCGGCGCCATCGCCGCCGGCAGCCCGCAGCGCTGGCTCGCGGCTCCGTTCACCGTCGCTGATCCGGACGGCTCTGGCTCGGGCACCTCGTGGACCGTCAGCCAGGTCATCCCCGAAGGCTTCTACCCGGCCGGCTCCACCAACACCAACATGAACTACATCGTGTGGAACCGCAGCGCCACGAACGCTGCTCCGGACTACGCGACCGGTCAGGTTGTGTCGGGTCAGATCGTTGCTCCGGCCACCCTCGGCGGCAACGGCGAGTGCTACTTCAACACCAACTTCACGCTCGCCAAGGGCGACTACTACCTCACCGTGTTCGCGTCGGCTCCGGGCAACCCCTGCCGCGCCAACGACGGTCAGGCCGTGCTCTCGAACTACGCGTGGTACGTCGGCGCGCCGACGGGCATCGCGCTCAGCGACGCGACGGGCTTCTACGCCTGGCGTGGCGCGACCCAGCCCGGCTCTGGTCCGGCCACTGAAGTCGTCATCGCCGGCACGACCACCGCTTGCTCGGGTGGTACGGGTGGCTTCGCGATCTATCGCAGCCTCACCGGTACCTACGTCAACTGCACCAGCGGCGTGCTCGAAGCCAACGTCTACTCGCCGTCGATGCACATCCTCGGCAGCCCGATCGTTGGCTCCACCTGCCCGACCGACCTCAACGGTGACAACGCCACCGGCGCGGCCGACCTCTCCATCCTCCTCAGCGGATGGGGTACCGGCTCGCCCGACCTCAACGGCGACGGCGTGGTTGGCTCTGCCGACCTCTCCATCCTGCTCAACGGTTGGGGCGCCTGCCCGTAAGTCGAACCTGATCCGACCCCAAGCGGCGTCCCTCGCGGGACTCCTCTGAAGGATCGGTCAAGCAGACAGAATCACGCCCCCCTCGGCTTCGGCCGAGGGGGGCGTTGCTTTTGGCGAGTGCTCGAGCTTCGCGCGCAACCCTTTGCCATGCTTGCAGGAATGGAGAAAGATCGTTGGCGAACCGCCGCGTTCGACCGATGATGGTTGACCACCTTCGCTGCGCCCAATCGGGTCGCCGCCAAGTCAGTATCGAGGACCTCATGCATCACGCCGTGCTCCGCATCCGCTCGCTCGCTTCCGCAGTCGCCTTCGTGTCGATCGCAATGATCGCGCTCGCCTCGCCTGCCGCTCACGCCCAGCAAGGCAAGGACATCACGCTCCGCCTCGAGCGCGACAACACCGTCGTCGCCGAGAGCTGCACGGTCGAGACTCCCGCGTTCGCCCTCGCCGACGCCGACGGCAACGGCGTGATCCAGATCAAGGGTCGCGCGGACGGCACGCGCATCGTCGTCGACCTCGGCGGCAACATGCTGCTGGGCGGCGTGGGCACGCCCGAGCGCCTCACGGGCATCGGCATCGCCATCACAGGCCGCAACGTGACGCTGCGCCACGGTCGCCTCAAGGGCTTCAAGGTCGCCATCAGCGCACAGGACTGCGACGGTCTCGTGCTCGAGGACCTCGACACCAGCGACAACTACGCGCAGCTCCTGCGCTCCACGCCGTGGGCCGAGGACGAGGCCGACTGGCTCTTCCCCCACAAGAACGACAACGACGAGTGGGCCAAGCAGCACGGCGCGGGCATCTCGGTCAGCCGCGCCAAGGGCGTGTCGATCCACAACATCTTCACCCGCCACACGCAGAACGGCATCCTGCTCGACCGCGTCACCGACTCGCAGGTCTACGACAACGACTGCTCGTTCCTCTCGGGCTGGGGCCTCGCCATGTGGCGCTCTTCGGGCAACACGGTCTGCCGCAACAGCTTTGACTTCTGCCTCCGCGGCTACTCGCACGGCAAGTACAACCGCGGCCAGGACTCCGCGGGCATCCTGATGTTCGAGCAGTGCTCCGACAACATGATCGCGCTCAACAGCGCGACCCACTGCGGCGACGGCATCTTCGGCTTCGCCGGCAACGAGGCGCTCGGCGAGACGCCTTCGCCGTCGTCCAAGATCGACCTCGACCAGAACGGCAAGGAGAAGGATCCCGGCGCCCGCTACCGCGGCCGCGGCTGCAACGGCAACCGCTTCATCGGCAACGACCTCTCGTTCGCCGCGGCGCACGGCCTCGAGATGACGTTCAGCTTTGGCAATGTGATCGCCCGCAACAAGTTCGACTCGAACGCCATCTGCGGCATCTGGGGCGGCTACGCCCGCGAGACCGTGATCGTCGGCAACCAGTTCAACAGCAACGGTCGCCTCATGACCGGCTCCGAGCGCGGCGCGATCAACATGGAGCACGCGCAGCGCTGCGTCGTGGCCAACAACAACTTCAAGCGCGACATCGTGGGCGTCGCGATCTGGAGCGATGAAGACGCGGGCATCGCCAAGCTGCCGTGGGCCAAGGCCAACGGCATGAACGCGAGCGCCAATCGCATCGTCGGCAATCGCTTGATCGACTGCGACACCGGCATCCTGCTCACCGGCGCAAAGGACACGATCCTCGCCGGCAACACGCTCGAGGGCGAGGGCAAGCTGCTCGAGGAGAAGGACACCGCGGGCACCGTCCAGAAGGACGCCGCACCCGAGCGCGACGGACCGTCCGACGCCGACTTCGACGCGATGCTCGCCAAGCTGCCCGGCACCCGCAAGGCGGTCGGCGCCCGCGAGAACCTCCGCGGCCGCGACCACAACGTCGTCCTCAACTACGGGCCGTACGAGTGGCTCAAGCCGATCGTCGTCCGCATCACCCCGAGCCAGCACGAGGGTCGCTTCCAGGCCTACGGCTTCCCGGCCCGACTCGACGGCGTCAGCGTCGTGGGCAACGGCCCGATCATGGCGGGCATGGACTTCGGCACGGGCATGTCGATGGTGACCGCCAACATCCGCGGCTACCCCGCGCCGTACTACCTGCAGGTGCGCGACGTCTTCCACAACGAGGCGCGCGTCCTCGCCATCGCGGCGTCCGCGGACTGGGAGACCAAGGTCTTCGCGCTGGATTCCGCCGACAAGAAGCTCGACGCGGTCCCCTCGCTCGAGGCCTTCCACGCCCTCGCCGAGGCCGAGCCGCGCACGTCGGTGGTGTTCGAGATCGACTGGAACTTCGGCGGCAACGCCCCGCAGGCGACCATCGACCACCCGGATATCAAGCAGATGACGCTCCCCGCCGACCGCTTCGGCATCGTGAGCAAGACCAAGCTCAACTTCCAGCCCGGCCGCTGGAAGGTCAACATCGAGAGCGACGACGGCGTGCGACTGCTGATCGACGGCAAGGTCGCGATCGACCGCTGGAACATCCACAAGCCCACCGTCGACAGCTACGAGTGGGAAGTCACCGAGCGCAAGGACAGCGTCTTTGAGCTCGAGTACTTTGAAAATGTCGGCCCCGCGCGCCTGCGCGTGTGGTTCGACGCGATCGATCCCAAGGTCCTGGGCGCCAACTGAGCGCGACCCGCCGCCCAATCTCCGCACATCGGGATCCCGCCCCTTTCCACCCCTCCCGACCGAGGATTCCATTTCCTTTGGGCGCGGGAGGTGGTATGGTTCAACAATGCTCTCCTCCTCCAACCGCTCCGCATGATGAACGCCTCGACCAGAGGCCGTTCCGTGTGCATCGGCTTGGAGCGCGCGAGCGTCCCTTCCCTGCTTCTGTCATTGCGCATGTCATCGCTGCGAACGCCCGTCGGTGGCGCGGTCGCTGCGTCTCACACTTCGATTTCCGCCACCGGACAAAGGAACTGACCCATCTATCCGCCGCGTAGACCATTCGGGGGACCCCCGCGTGACCAGAGGGACTTCGGTCCCCGCATCAACGACCGCATCCGCATCTCTCCTGTTCGACTCCTCGATCAGGAAGGCGAGATGATCGGAGTCGTCGAGCTCGACGAAGCCAAGCGCCGCGCGTACGACATCGGCCTCGATCTCGTGGAGATCGCCCCCGACAGCCGTCCGCCCGTGTGCAAGATCATGGACTTCGGCAAGTACAAGTACGAGCAGTCGAAGAAGGAGAAGGCCAACAAGGCGAAGAGCAAGGCTTCCGAAATGAAGGAAGTCCGCCTCGGCCGCTCCATGAAGATCGACCCGCATGATGTCGACATCCGCGTCGCGCAGGCCCGCCGCTTCCTCATCGAAGGTCACCGCGTGCAGATCGTCCAGAACTTCCGCGGCCGCGAGATGGCGTTCCGCGAGAAGGGCGACCGCCGCATGGAGGACATCATCGACCGCCTCGCGGATCTCGCGAAGGTCGAGGTCTCGCCGCGCATGAACGGCCGCCGCATGGGCATGATCCTGGTCCCCGAGAAGCAGAAGGTCGAGCTCTACAAGCGCAAGATGCTTGCCGAGGGCAAGCCGGTGCTTCCGACCATCCCCGAGCAGCTCGAGGACATGAACGACGATGATGACGACGACGACATCATCGAGGGCGGCGAGGAGTGATGCAGCGGGACGGCCAGGCGTCCGCGCCTCGCCCCCACTGCTGACATCCGCCGACCGCAACCGAGATTTCCCGACGCCGCGCCCCGCGCGGCGTCTTTCTTTTTCCAGCCCGCCGCGCGCCGGGAAGTCTGTGGAAAACTATCCACAGCCCTTGATTTGTATGCAGCGTGCTGTATATTTTTCCGTCCCACTGCATTTCCATCCAGTGGACCCGCGCACGCCCGCGCGAGTTGGAGTTCGATTGAAGACCGCAACCGCCACCCTTTCCAGCAACGCCGCGAGCAGCGCCACCACCAGTCTCGCCCGCAACCCCGCCATGAAGTCCCGCCGCCACGCCGCCATCCGCAGCCTGATCTCCTCGAGCGAGATCTACAGCCAGCACGAGCTGGCGCAGCTGCTCGCGCGCGAAGGCATCGAGGCGACGCAGGCCACGCTCTCGCGCGACCTCTCCGAGCTCGGCGTGCTCAAGGGCCCCGACGGCTACCAGCTCCCCGGCGCGGCCGTCGCCGCTCCCGCGCCCGACGCGGCGCTCGCGCGCGTCCTTCGCCGCGAGCTCATCTCGATCACCATGGGCGGCACGCTCGTCGTGCTCAAGACGCCCACCGGCCACGGCAACGCGCTCGCGATCGAACTCGACCGCATGCGCATGCAGGGCGTCCTCGGCACCATCGCCGGCGACGACACCGTGTTCCTCGCCGCAAGCACCCCGCTCGCCGCGCGCCGCATCGTCAAGGAATTGCGCACGCTCGCGCAACTCGCCTGATCCCCAACGCACGACTCGCCGCGGGAGGCCGTCCCCCTCCCGCGCTGGAATCACTTCATTGCAGCAACAAGACTTCTCCTCCACTCTCCGCGTCGCCGTCGTTGGCGCCAGCGGCTACGCGGGCGCCGAGCTCCTCGCGATCCTCGCCAACCATCCGTCCGCGCGCGTGGTCGCGCTGTTCGGCTCGTCCAAGAAGGCCGAGGAAGGCGCGCCGACCGCCGCCGATCTCTTCCCGCGCTTCGAGGGCACGGCCATCGGCGCGCTCAAGGTCGAGCCGTTCTCGATCGACGCCGCCAAGGCGCTCGAGCTCGACGCGATCTTCCTCGCGACGCCGCATGAGCTCTCGCACGAGGTCGCGCAGTCGCTCGTTGACGCGAACATCGTCGTGCTCGATCTCTCCGCGGCGTTCCGCCTCTCCGACCGCGCGGTGTTCGAGAAGAACTACGGCTTCGCGCACCAGCACGCCGCGCTGCTCGCGGAGGCCGCGTACGGCCTCGCCGAGTTCAACGCCGACGCCGTCGCCAAGGCGCGCATCGTCGCGGTGCCCGGCTGCTACCCCACCGCGTCGATCCTCGCGATTCGTCCGCTCGTCGAGGCTGGCCTCGTCGACATGACGCGCCCCGCGATCGTCGACGCCGTCAGCGGCGTGTCGGGCGCCGGCCGCAAGGCCGAAGTCAAGAGCCTGTTCTGCGAGGTCTCGATGCAGGCGTACGGCGTGTTCAAGCACCGCCACCGCCCCGAGATCACCGAGCACGCGGGCATCAGCACGATCTTCACGCCGCACCTCGGCTGCTACGAGCGCGGCATCCTCGCGACCGTGCACCTCGAGCTCAAGCCGGGCACGACCGACGCACAGGTGCGCGCGGCGTACGACGCGGCGTACGCGGGTCGCCCGTTCGTGCGCGTGCTCAAGGCCGGCCGCTGGCCGAGCGTCGCCGCGGTCGAGCGCACGAACTTCTGCGACATCGGCTTTGCGCTCGAAACCTCGAGCCACGGCACGCACCTCATCGTCGAGAGCGCGATCGACAACCTCGTCAAGGGCGCCGCGGGCCAGGCCGTGCAGTGCATGAACCTGCGCTTCGGCTTCGACGAGACCGCGGGCTTTGCGATGCACAACGGCAACGCGGTCGCGGGAGGTGTGGCGTGAGCAAGTCCCAGCATCAGCCTCCGCACACCGCACCCCTCGTCGTCAAGATCGGCGGCGCGCTCCTCGAGAACGCCGACCAGCACGCCGACGCGTTCGCCGGCCTCATCGCGCTCCACCGCGCGCATGCGGGCGGCATCATCCTCGTCCACGGCGGAGGCGCGCAGGTCGACAAGCAGCTCAAGCTCGTCGGCATCGAGACGCCGCGCATCGAAGGCATCCGCGTCACCACGCGCGAGGCGATCGACCAGGTCGTCGGCGTGCTCGCGGGCAGCGCGCATGTGCGACTGCTCGGCATCCTCTCCGCGCAAGGCGCGCGCGTCGTCGGCCTCACGCTGTCCGACGGCGGGCTCTGCGAGTGCCGCCACACGACCAAGTTCGCGTTCGACGCGGGCGAAGTCGGCGAGATCGTCGGCGGCGACGGCGCCGTCGCGCGCACGCTGCTTTCCGCGGGCTTCATGCCCGTCGTCAACTCGATCGGCCTCTCCGGCAAGGGCGAGCCGCTCAATGTGAACGCCGACGAAGCCGCCTGCGCCATCGCGCGCGTGGTCAACGCCGCGGGCATCGTGCTCCTCACCGATGTGCCCGGCGTGCTCGACCAGACCAAGCACCTCATCGCCGAGCTCGACGCCGCGCGCATCGATGAACTCATCGCGAGCGGCACGATCTCGGGCGGCATGATTCCCAAGGTTCGCAACGCGCTCGACGCCGCCGCGCAGGCCGGTTGCCCCGCGACCATCGCGTCGTGGCGCGATCCCGCCGCGATCGCGAACGGCTCGACCGGCACGCGCATCCTCGCGCCCATTTCCAACGCTTCCGCCCAGCCCTGCCACGCCTGAAGGGGCGCGACCGATCCCGAGGCCATCGCTCACATGCATCGCACCGTCGACATCTCCGTTCTCGAAGCGCTCAAGAGCCGCTCGATCCTGCGCCTGACCGACCTCACGGCCGCCGAGATCTCCGCGGTCATCGCGCTTGCGCGCACCGTCAAGGCCGACTACTCGGCATTCCGCGGCGTGCTCGCGCAGCGCTCGCTGGTCATGCTCTTCGAGAAGCCCTCGCTCCGCACGCGCGTCTCGTTCGAGATCGGCTTTCAGAAGCTCGGCGGCTGCGTGTCGTTCCTCGACCACTGCAACGAGCACATCGGTTCGCGCGAGCCCGTGGGCGACTACGGCCGCATCCTCGAGCGCTGGGCCGATGTCATCGTCGCCCGCGTGTTCAAGCAGGAGACGCTCGCCGCGCTCCGCGACAACTGCAGCTCGCCGATCGTCAACGCGCTCAGCGACATCGCGCACCCATGCCAGGTCCTCGCCGACGCGCAGACGCTCGTCGAGCACAGCGTCAAGCTCGAGAGCATGCACCTCGCGTGGCTCGGCGACGGCAACAACGTCTGCCTCTCGCTCATGGAGCTCGCCGCGATCATGGGCGGCCAGATGACCGTCGTCACGCCCGCCACGCACAAGCCGTGCGCGACGCTCACCGCGCAGATCCAGTCGATCGCCGCCAAGACCGGCGCGACGATCACGCTCACCGACGATCCCTCCGAGATCGCCGGCGCGCACGCCGTCTACACCGACGCGTGGATCTCGATGGGCCAGAAGGACTGCCCCGAGAAGATCGCGTCGCTCCGCAAGCTCAGCGTGACGCCCGAGATCATGAAGATCGCCGGCCCGCACGCGAAGTTCATGCACTGCCTCCCCGCCCACCGCGGCGAGGAAGTCGCCGGCGCCGTCATCGACGGCCCGCAGTCCGTCATCTACGACGAAGCCGAGAACCGCATGCACGCGCAGAACGCGCTCATGCTCGCGCTCCTCGGCGTCCTGCCCGCCACGCGCACCGTGCGCGGCGCGCAGGTCGAGATCCTCGCCAACCGCGGCTGACCAGCCGCCACACGAACGCCCGCAACATTCAGCCAGCAAGCACCAGAGAAAGCCAGAGCAATCCATGTCGAACACCCCGTCGAACATCCCGTCGAGCATCCCGTCCAGCATCAAGAAGCCCAAGCGCGTGTGCGTCGCCTACTCCGGCGGCCTCGACACCTCCTGCATCATCCCGTGGCTCGTCGAGAACTTCGGCTGCGAAGTCATCGCCTGCGTCGCCGACGTCGGACAGGGCGCGCGTGAGCTCGAGGGCATCGAGGCGAAGGCCATCCGCACCGGCGCCAAGGAATGCCATGTCATCGACCTCAAGAAGCAGTTCATGGAGGAGTTCGTCTTCCCGATGTGCATCTCGGGCTCGGTCTACGAAGGCCGCTACCTGATGGGTACCTCGATCGCGCGCCCGATCATCGCGCGCGCGCAGGTCGAGGTCGCGCTGCGCACGGGTTGCGACGCGTTCTGCCACGGCTGCACCGGCAAGGGCAACGACCAGGTCCGCTTCGAGTCGACCTACGCCGCGCTCGCGCCGCAGCTCGCGGTCATCTCGCCCTGGCGCATCTGGGATCTCAAGAGCCGCGAGCAGATGCTCGGCTACCTCAAGGAGCGCAACATCCCCTGCGCCGCCAGCGCTGAGAAGATCTACTCGCGCGACGCCAACATGTGGCACATCTCCCACGAAGGCGGCGAGCTCGAGGATCCGTGGAACGCCCCGCCGGAAGACGTGTGGATGATCTCGGTCAGCCCGAAGGACGCGCCCGACGCCCACGAGGACGTCATGCTCACCTTCTCCAAGGGCCGCCCGACGCACCTCAACGGCAAGGCGATGGATCCCGTCGCGCTGCTCACCGAGCTCAACAAGATCGGCGGACGCAACGGCGTCGGCCGCGTCGACATCTGCGAGAACCGCCTCGTCGGCATGAAGAGCCGCGGCGTGTACGAGACTCCGGGCGGCACGATCCTGATGGAGGCCGTGCGCGGCCTCGAGCAGCTCGTGCTCGACCGCGAGACGCTGCACTTCCGCGAGAAGCTCGCGCTTGACTTCGCGAAGATCATCTACAACGGCACGTGGTTCAGCCCGACGCGCGAGGCGATGTGGGCCTCGTTCGAGGCGATCGCGCAGTCGCTCGACGGCGATGTCGTCGTGCGCTGCTACAAGGGCCGCGCGGAGGCGTGCAAGCGCCGCTCGCCGAACTCGCTCTTCCACCACGGCTTCGCCACCTTCGGCGAGGACGAGGTCTACGACCACAAGCACAGCGAAGGCTTCATCCGCCTGTTCAGCCTGCCGCTGCGCATCCGCGCGCTGCTCGGCCTGAACCCCGAGGCGAAGCAGCTCGCCGCCGCCAACAAGCCCGGCGCGACGAACAGCAGCAAGCAGCACGCCTGATTCGCACCAACCGACCGGCGACGCTCCCTTGACGGGGAGCGCCGCCTTTCCCGCTCCCGACCGCACTCAGACAGAAAGCACACACGGATGACAACCGCCATTTGGGCTGGCCGACTTGAAGGCAAGGCCGACGACCTCTTCCGCGAGTTCAACGACTCGCTGCCGTTCGATCGCGCGCTCGTGCGCGAGGACATCGAGGGCTCCGTCGCGTGGTCGAAGGCGATCATGCGCGCCGGCGTCATCGGCACCGAGGAGCAGCAGCAGATCGAGGCCGCGCTCGGCGAGATCCTCGCGCTCGCGCAGGACGATCCGTCGTCGATCGCCGACGCCGAGGACGAAGACGTCCACTCGTGGGTCGAGCGCCAGCTGATCGCCCGCGTGGGCGACCTCGGCAAGAAGCTCCACACCGGCCGCAGCCGCAACGACCAGGTCGCGACCGACCTCCGACTGTGGACCGCGCGCCAGCTGCGCATGCGCCAGACCGAGCTCAAGGCCGCGATGAACGCGCTCGTCGACCTCGCCGAGCGCGAGAAGACCACGCCGTTCCCCGGCTACACCCACCTGCAGCGCGCGCAGCCGATTCTGTTCGCGCACTGGTGCCTCGCGTATGTCGAGATGTTCCGCCGCGACGCGGAGCGCCTGTCCGACGCGCTCAAGCGCGTGCGCCTCTCGCCGCTCGGCTCGGGCGCGCTCGCGGGCACCGCGTATCCGATCGACCGCGAGCAGCTCGCGAAGGACCTCGGCTTCCGCGCCCCCACCGCGAACTCGCTCGACGCCGTCAGCGACCGCGACTTCGTGATCGAGACGCTGTCGGCCTGCGCCCTCTGCGCCGTCCACCTCTCGCGCTTTGCCGAGGACCTGATCTTCTACTCGACCAGCGAGGCCTCGCTCATCGAGCTCCCCGACGCGTTCACCTCGGGCAGCTCGCTCATGCCGCAGAAGAAGAACCCCGACGCGCTCGAGCTCTTCCGCGGCAAGACCGGTCGCCAGATCGGCAACCTCATCACGCTTCTTGTCACGGTCAAGGGCCTTCCCATGGCCTACAACAAGGACCTGCAGGAAGACAAGGAGCCGCTCTTCGACGCGATGCGGCAGCTCTCGATGTGCCTGCGCATCCTTCCGCCGATGGTCGCGGGCATCAAGGTCAACCGCGAGATCGCGCTCGTCGCCGCAGCCGAGGGCTACACCAACGCCACCGACCTCGCCGACTACCTGACGCGTCTCGGCGTGCCGTTCCGCGAGGCGCATCACCAGGCCGGCCGCCTCGTCCGCAAGGCGATGGAGAGCGACAGCGCGCTCGAGGACCTCTCGCTCGAGGTCATCCGCGAGCAGGCTCCGCGCGCGAACAACGACGTGTACACGCAGCTCACCGTCAGCGCCACGCTCGAGAAGCGCGGCGTGACCGGCGGCACCGGCCCCAAGGCCGTCGAGAGCGCCATCGAGCGCGTGCGTCGGCTGCTGCGCGAACGCGCCGTGCCCGCGGGCGCAGGCGAGGTCGAGTTCCGCCAGGCGCGGATGGACGACCTCGACTCGATCGTCACCCTCGTCGACTACTGGGCGCAGCACGGCGAGAACCTCCCCCGCTCGCGCGAGGACATCACCAAGGCGATCCTCGACTTCGGCGTCGCCGTGATCGACGGCAAGGTCGTCGGCTGCGCCGCGCTGTGGATCTACACGCCCGATCTCGCGGAGATCCGCTCGCTCGGCATCCACACCGAGTACCAGGGTCGCGGCATCGGTCAGGGAATCGTGCGGCACTTCCAGGCGCTCGCGGGCCAGCTGCACATCGACAAGGTGTTCGTGCTCACCCGCGCGCCCGACTTCTTCGAGAAGTGCGGATTCCGCCGCGTGTCGATCAACTCCCTTCCTGAGAAGGTGCTCAAGGACTGCGCGAACTGCCCGAAGAACACCAACTGCGACGAGATCGCGCTGGTGCATGACACGGTGCTGCCTGAGAGCAATGGGAAGTGATCGTGCGTGAGCGCGTGCCAGAGACTTGAGACGTCAGACGTGAGATTTGGGCCTTGAGATTTGGGACTTGAGATTTGGGTGACCCCATGACGACCGCCACCGCACACGCTTCCTCGCCGATCCACACCGCCTCGCTCGATTGGCCGCTCGGCTTCCGCGCCACGGTCGGCGCCGCGGCGATCAAGAAGGCGGGACGCGACGATCTCGCGCTGCTGTCGATCGGCGCCGGCGCAACGGCCGCGGCGATCTTCACGCGCAATCTCTTCGCAGCGGCGCCGATCGAGGTATCGCGGCGTCACCTGAAGGATTCGCGCGGACACGCGTCGGCGCTGATCCTGAACTCAGGCTGCGCGAACGCGGCAACGGGTCCGCGCGGGCTTTCGAACGCGCAGGAGACCGTCGATGCGGTGTCGCTCGCGATCGGTTGCGCGAGCGAGGCCGTGCTTGTGAACTCGACGGGCGTGATCGGCGTGCAGCTGCCGATGGAGCGCATCGTGCCGGAGATCCCGCACATGGTCGCTCGACTCGCGAACGCAGTCGACGGCGGTCCGCTCGAGCCGTTCGCGCGCGCGATCATGACCACCGACACGAAGCCGAAGATGTCGTCGCGCACGATCGCGTGCGGCGGCGGTCGGACGGTGCGCGTCTCGGGCGTCGCGAAGGGCGCGGGCATGATCCGACCCGACATGGCCACGATGATCTCGGTGCTCGCCACCGACGCCGAAGTCGACGCCAAGACGCTCGACCGCATCCTGCGCCACGCCGCCGACGCGAGCTACCACCGCATCTCGGTCGACGGCGACACCTCGACGAACGACTCGGTGTTCGCGTTTGCCAGCGGCATCGCTGGACGCTGCGACGAGGCGCTGCTCGCGCGGGCATTCCGCGAGGTTGCGTGCGATCTCTCGCGGATGATCGTGTGCGACGGCGAGGGCTTCGAGCGCTCGCTTGCGGTCCGCGTGACCGGCGCGGCGACGAAGGCTGATGCGCTGAAGGTCGCGGAGACGGTCGCGTCGAGCCTGCTCGTGCGCACGGCGATCACGGGCGGCGATCCGAACTGGGGACGCATCGTCGCGGCCGCGGGCCGCGCGGGTGTGGATTTCCGCGCGAACGACCTTGAACTGCGCGTCGGCGGGATTCTGATCTTCGCCAACGGCGAGCCGGTCGGTGCCGACAAGCACGATGTGCGCGCGGCGTTCAACGGCTCGCACGTCGCGATCGAGATCTCGCTGGGTGCGACCGAAGGCTCGGTCGCGGAGACGAACTCGGATGAGTTCCTGTCCTGCGGCCTGACGACCGAGTACGTGCGTCTCAACGCCGACTACACAACCTGATGTGCACGGCACGTGCCGCGCAGTGCCAGGCACTCAACGGCACGTGTCAGGCACGCTGGACGCGCACCAATTCGAGCGCGTCCTGCCGCCCCATCTCCGCGCCAGGACTCTGCACGGCACGTGCCAGGCAGTGCCAGGCACTCGGCGGCACGTGCCGTGCACCTCAGGCGGGAACCCCATTCACGCCGTGAATTGAGTTCGTTGCCACCTGCGTCTCGTCCGGACTCGCTCGCTGACCGACCACTGTTTCACGCCCAGCGCGCTGCAACAGGACATCGACATGCCGACCACGACGCCGACGACAACCGACCGCTCGACCAATTCTTCGACCATCGCTCCGTTGCAACCCGTCGCCCACGCGCCGCGCACTCCGTTGTCACGGCGCACCGACTCGATCGGCGTGCGCACCTTCGCGGGCAGCGTGGCTGCGATCATCGCAACGAGCATCGCCATCGGCTACCCCGCGACACGGCTCGCGAAGAGCGCGCTGCTTGAACAACAGCAGACGACCTTCGAAGCGACGCTCGCCTCTCGCGCGACAAGCATCGAGCAGACGCTGGCGACCATGCGAGGGCAGGTCGCGACGCTGGCGGCGGATCCCTCGACGCACGCTGCGCTGACGGCGTTTTCCGCCGGATTCGCCACAGCCGCCGACGACGCGCGCAAAGCCGGACACGATCCCGACCACGCGCTCGAGCACATCACCGAACACCACGACCGCGAGCTCGCCAAGCGGTTCCGCGAGGGCGGACTCAACTGGAGCGGCGGCGCCACGATCGCGCCCGAAGGCGCCAACGCGCGCGCGCTGCAAGAGCTCTACATCGTGTCGAACCCCAACGCCGTCGGATCCAAGCACACGCTCGACCGCGCCGGGCTCGATACGCCGTACGACCGCGCGCACGCCGAGCACCATCCGCGCATCCGCGCGATGCTCGAGACCTTCGGCTTCTACGATGTCTTCCTCTTCAACGCGCAGGGCGACGCGGTGTACACCGTGTTCAAGGAGACGGATTTCGCGAGTTCCGCCACGCGCGGCTGCTACGCGGATTCGAATCTCTCCAAGCTCGTGCGCACCACGCTCGCAAAGGACGCAGGCACTCCCGATGCCGCGGGCGCGCTCGCGTGCGACTTCGCGGGATACACCGCCAGCTACGGGGCGCAGGCAGGGTTCATCGCTGCGCCGATCATCGAGAACGGCAAGCCGATCGGCGTCGTTGCCGTCCAGGTACCGATCGATCGGCTCGACGCGATGTGCGGACTCGCTGCGGGCCTGGGCGAATCCGGCGAGGTCTTCCTGGTTGGACCCGACGGGCGAAACCGCACGAACCTGCGCCTCGTGAAGTCCCCCACCGTCGGCACGCCAAGCCCGGCTGCAGCCCTCGCGACCATGGCCATGAAGGGCGAATCGGGCTTCGCGAACACCGTCATCAACGACCGCGAGTCGATGGCCGCCTACCAACCCTTCGATTTCCTCGGCCAGAAGTGGGCGATCCTCGGAACGATCGACACCGCCGAAGTGCTCGCGCCCGTCCGCGAGTTGACCTGGTGGATCATCGGCGCCTCCTCCGCCGCCGTGCTGGTGCTTTCCGCCCTCGCCCTGCCGCTTGCGCGCTCGATTGGTCGGCGCGCTCGGCAAACGGTCGTCGCACTCGCGCAGTTCGCGCAAGGCGACCTCACGGCCCGAATCCAGGACGACGGGACAGACGAGTTCGGCGCGATTGGCGTCGCCGTCAACCAACTTGGCGAGCAGCTCTCGACTTCGATTTCCGGCGTGCGCCAGAGCGCGAGCGAGCTCGCGGGCGAGACTTCGACACTCGCCAGCGCGAGCGAGTCGCTCTCGAGCGTCGCCAGCGGTCAGGCCGCGAGCATCGAAGAGATGTCCGCCGCGGTAACGGAGCTGCGCGAGCAGACCGCCCGAACCAGCGAGGAATCGCTCGGCGCGCGGAAGCGCACGGAGCAAGGCACGCAGGATGCGGCCTCGGCGCAGAAGGCCGTCGACGGGCTCGAGCACTCCATGGGCGAGATCGACCGCGCGGCCCGCGAGATCGGCCAGATCGTGCGCGTGATCGACGAGATCGCGTTCCAGACCAACCTGCTCGCGCTCAACGCCGCCGTGGAGGCAGCGCGTGCCGGCGATGCGGGGCGGGGATTCGCGGTGGTTGCTCAAGAGGTCCGCGCGCTCGCGACTCGCTCAGGCGAAGCCGCACGCAAGACGACGGAGCTCGTCGGATCGGCCAGCGAACGCGTGGGCCGTGGCGTTGAGTTCTCGAAGACCGTGCGAAGCTCGCTCGAACAGATCATCGCGGGATCCGCCGAAGTCGCGCGCGCGGTCGAATCGATCGCGCAGGCGCAGACAGAGCAGCTGTCGGGAATCACCCAGCTCGATCAGGGCATCGCGGAGATCTCGCGTACGACGCAGGAAGCCGCAGGGCAAAGCGAACAAGTTGCGGCGACCGCGCGACAGTCGGCCGACGAGGTCGCGACGCTCAAGCAGACCGTCGAACGCTTCAGCATTGCGTGAACGCGCGCCCAACCGTCGGTGCCTGGCACCAACCGCGCACCTTCCGTGCACCAACCTGGAACGCACGTCACCTGCGCGGCACCACGCTCTCTCCCCGCACTGCAAACTGCTCTGCATGCTCCGGCGTGAGCACGGCCGCTGCCCGGCACGTGCCGCGCACGCCTGGCAAGTGCCAGGTTGGTGCCAGGTTGGTGCCAGGCACCAATCAGAATTGGCGGAGGAACCGCGCGTCGTTCTCGAACAGCAACCGAATGTCGCCGATGCCGTACTTGCGCATCGCCACGCGCTCGATGCCAAGGCCGAACGCGAAGCCCGTCCACTCCTCGGGATCGATGCCGACCGACTTGAACACGTTCGGGTCGACCATGCCGCAGCCGCCGAGCTCGATCCAGCGCCACTCAGGCACGCCGTTGCGCATCACGCGCATCTTCATGTCGAGCTCCGCGCTCGGCTCGGTGAACGGGAAGAAGCTCGGCCGCAGACGGATCTCCGCCTCGGGCCCGAAGAACGCCTTCGCGAACTGCACGAGCGTCGACTTGAGATCCACCATCGAAACCTTGCGATCGACGTACAAGCCCTCGACCTGGTGGAACATCGAGTAGTGCGTCGCGTCGTGCGCATCGGGGCGATACACGCGGCCGATCGCGCAGATCTTCAGCGGCGGCTTCATCGTCTCCATCGCGCGGATCTGCACCGTCGACGTCTGCGTGCGGAGCAACAGCTTGCCCGCGACCTCGCCGCCGAGGAAGAAGTTGTCGGCAGGCCCGCGCGCAGGATGGCTATCAGGAATGTTCAGCGCGTTGAAGTTGTGCCACTCGTCCTCGAGCTCGGGTCCGTCTGCGACAGAGAAACCCATGCGACCGAGCACATCGACGATCTCGTCGATCGTCTTGGTCAGCACATGGCGCGCGCCCTCGCCCATCGCGATGCCAGGCTCGGTGACGTCGACGGCTGGTCCCTTCGGCGCAGCGGCCGTCGTGTCCTTCTTGCCATTGAACGCGCCTTCGATCGCGGCCTTGACCTCGTTCATGCGCTTGCCGACCGCGGGCTTCTGCTCCTTCGGCACGGTCTTGAGCGCGTCCATCGCGGCGCGCAGGCGGCCGTTGGTTCCGAGCCAGCGCACGCGGAAAGCCTCGAGCGCGGAGGCATCCACCACGGCGTTGAGTTCGGCCAGCGCTTCGCGTTCCATCGCGTCGAGATCAGAGAGCATCGAATCAGTCTAACCCAAAAACAACGCCGCCCCGAGTGACTCGGGGCGGCGGTGAAAGCAGTCGTGTTCGCGAGCGTCGCGTGGCCGAGATCACTCAGCCTTCGCAGCCTCGGCGCCCGCCTTGCGCGTGCCCGCGGCGTACGCGGTGCGCTTGTCGGCGGTGCGGCGACGGTTCGAGCGACGGCCCGAGACCTGCGCGCCGTCTTCCTTACCGACGAGCTGCAGGATGCAGAGGTCGGTCTGGTCGCCAACGCGGCGCTTGTCCAGCTTGACGATGCGGGTGTAACCGCCGGCGCGATCCGCATAGAGCGGAGCGACGCGCGTCATCAGGTGCTGAACCAGGCGCGGAGCCTTGCGGATCTCGCCGTAGCGGTTCTTCTCGATCGCATCCTCAGCCGGGAGATCCCAGAGCTGGTGCATGTTCTTCTTCTCGTCCTTCGTGTTCGGGTCGGCGACCCAGGCGAAGACGGCGCGATCGTTGATGCGCGCGGAGATCTCGCGGCGGGCCGTGAGGCCGCTGCGCTTCGCCATCGTGATCAACTTCTCGACGAAGGGCTGAACAGCCTTCGCCTTGGGGATCGTGGTCTCGATCTGGCCGTGCTCAAAGAGACCAGCCGCGAGGTTGCGGAGCATCGCGCGACGGTGATCTTCCTTCACGCACAGTTGCTTGCCAAATACACGGTGACGCATGACTCGTTCCTATCTGGGCTCGACGCTCTCGGTCGTGCCCGGGTGTTCAATTTCTGATCCACGCCTCTGCGCGGATCACATTCGCTGACTTCACACTCGACTCAATCTCTCGCTCACTCAGCTCGTCGCGATGCTGTCCGGCACCGGGTAGCCCAGGTGCAGGCCGAGCTTCTCGAGCTCTTCCTTGACCTCGCGGAGCGAGGTCTTGCCGAAGCTGCGGACAGCCAGGAGGTCGTCCTCGCTGCGCTGCACGAGCTCGCCAACGGTACGGATCTTGGCGGTCTCGAGGCAGTTCGATGCGCGGACGCTGAGCTCGAGCTCAGTGACCGGCATGCGGAGCTTGCGGATGATCTCGTCGTCCTGCGCGTTCGCGTCGGCGACTTCGTCGGAGACGAGGGTGTCGCCGAGCTCGTCGAACTGAACGAACGGATTCAGGTGCTTGCGGAGGATCTTCGCGGCTTCAACGAGCGCCATCTCGGGCGTCACGGTGCCGTTGGTCCACACGTCCAGCATGAGCTTCTGGTAGTTGGTCTGCTGACCGACGCGGGTGTCCTCGGTGGCGAAGCGCACGCGCTGCACCGGCGAGAAGATCGCGTCGATCGGAATCTCGCCGATGACCTGGTCGCCGCCGCGAGCGATCTGCTCGGTGGCCGGCATGTAGCCGCGACCCTTCTCAACGGTGAACTCGATGTCGAAGTCGATCTTGTCGGTCAGGGTCGCGATGACCTTGTCCGGGTTGATGATCTCGATCGAAGCGTCGCACTCGATGAGTTCGGCAGTGACGTCGCCAGGACCTTCGGCCGAGAGGCGCATGGTCTTGGGACCGTCGCCGTCCATCGCGACAACGATGCCCTTGATGTTCAGGATGATGTCGACGACGTCCTCGAGCACGCCCGGGATCGTCGAGAACTCATGGGTCACGCCCTTGATCTTGACCTTGGTGATCGCAGCGCCCTCGATCGAGGAGAGCAGCACGCGACGGAGGCTGTTGCCGATGGTCGTACCGAAACCCGGCTCGAACGGCTCAGCCGTGAAACGGGCAAAGGTCGCCGAACGGCTCTTGGGATCGGGCTGAACGTTTGCAGGAAGATCGAGGCCGCGCCAACGAAGATGCATCAGAAACTCCATTGCCCCTCAGGGGCGTCCGACAGGTTTGGGCAGTTGCCCGGTTCGACACCAACGCAGCTCGGATGACCACCCCTGTCGGCGGGTGGGTGCCTTCTGTGCATTGGATCCAATGAAAGCCAGCGCCTCCGCTTTCGCGGAGCCGCTGGGGATGTGTGTATTAGACGCGGCGCTTCTTCGGCGGACGGCATCCGTTGAACGGGATGGCCGTGTGGTCTTCGACCGCGGTGACGCGGAGACCGTTCGCCTGGAGAGCCGTGATCGCGCTCTCGCGACCCGGGCCCGGACCCTTCACGCGCACTTCGACCTCCTTGAGGCCGACGCGCTTCGCCTTGCCCACGGCCTTCTCCGAGGCGCGGCTGGCCGCGAACGGAGTCGACTTGCGGGCGCCCTTGAAACCGACCGTACCGGCCGAGTCCCAAGCGATGGTCTCGCCGTTCACATCGGTGATGGTGACGAGCGTGTTGTTGAAGGTCGCGTTGACATGCACGATTCCGCGCAGGACGTTCTTGCGAAGCTTCTTCTTCGGTGATGCTGATGCCGGGGTGGGCGTATTCATTGGTGTATCTCGTGATCTGTCGGTTCAGGCGGCGACCATTCGCGTGCCAGCAATAGGAGAACGAGTCTCGCAATCGCTGAGCGCGTGAATTAGCCCTTCACGCCCTTCTTGCCGGCGACGGTCTTCTTCTTGCCCTTGCGGGTACGCGAGTTCGAGCGCGTGCGCTGACCGTGCACGGGCAGGCTGCGACGATGGCGATCGCCGCGGTAGCTCTTGATGTCCTTCAGGCGCTGGATGTCCTGCTGGATCTGACGGCGGAGCGCACCTTCGACGACGATCTTCGCGTCGATGATGCCCGCGATCGCGGCGACTTCCTGTTCCTTGAGGTCGTTGGTACGACGCTCCGGGTCGATGCCGACCTCGCGGAGGATGTCGAGCGCAACCTTCGGCCCAATGCCGTAGACGTAACGCAGGGAGACGCCAATCTTCTTCTTCTCAGGAATGTCGATACCAGCGATACGCGGCATGTCAGGCTCCGGTCAGCCTTCGCAGGAACGCTGCGAGGGCTTGTCTGTCTTGTTGCACCGAGCGGTTTACGACACTCGATGCGTTTGAATTCCGATGTATCCACCTCAGCTGATCGAGACGATCAGCATTTGGGGGAAGGGACGATTGTACCCAAATTCCCGCCCAAGTCAGCCTTGACGCTGCTTGAGGCGAGGATTCTTCTTGTTGATGACCAGGCGCTTGCCCTTGCGGACAACGATCTGGCAGTCACGGGTACGGCGCTTGATGCTTGAACGAACCTTCATGGTGAGTTCTCCTGTCTTTGGTCTGGCGTGCTCCATCGCGGTGGTGCGATGGAGGGTTGTGTTCTCGGTCGTGCTTCCTTCAGTCGTCTGCCGCAATCAGTAACGGTAGATGATGCGGCCCTTGGTCATGTCGTAGGGGCTCATCTCGACGGTCACGCGGTCGCCGGGCAGGATGCGGATGAAGAACTTCCGCATTTTGCCGCTGACGTACGCGATGATCACCTGATCATTCTGGAGACGCACTTTGAACATTGCGTCTGGCAGAGCCTCGGTGACCTCGGCGTCGAGCGTGATCTTGTCTTCCTTCGCCATCTGTGATTCGGACCTGTATTCGGGGTTGGATTCTCTTGTCGGTTCTGGAGGAAGTGTTCAGCCGACGAGGGCCGGTGTGGCCCGCGCGACGGCAGAGGGTTGAGCGAAGTTCTGGACGACGGCGCGCGCAGTGAGCACCTCGGCTCCGTCGCGGGTGACCGCGATCGTGTGCTCGACGTGGCAGCTGCAAGCGCCGGAGTTGACGGTCACCGTCCATGCGTCGGAACGCAGCGTGACGGCTGGATTGATCTGCTCGCCACGGTCGTTGCGCGCCGGGCGCTCAAGCACGACCATCGGCTCGATCGCGAGGACCATGCCCGGGCGCAGCGTGAAGTCGCCGCGCTCGAGATACGACTCGTAGATGCTGCACGGAACCTGCGGCGGCTCATGAAGGTCGCGGCCGATGCCATGACCAACGAAGTCCACAGCGACTGCGAAGCCCGCGTCGGTTGCGATGCGCTCGATGCCTCGCGCGATGTCGCTCCAGCGCAGGCCCGGACGAATCGCGGTGACCGCGTACGCCAGCATGCGCTCAGCGCAGTCGACGAGCACGCGACGCTCCGCAGCGACGTCGCCCACACACACGGTGATCGCACTGTCCGCGCACCAGCCGTCGAGGCGCGCGCCGGTGTCGATCGCCACCACGTCACCCGAGCGGATGACGCGATCGCCAGGAACACCATGCACGAGCTCCTCGTTCACCGAGATGCAGGACGCCGCGGGGAACGCGGGACGCATCGTCGACGAATCCGAGCCACAGAGATTGGAGCCACGATAGCCCATGAACACAGGGCTTCCGCCTGCGGAGGTGATCGTCTCGCGAATGACCGCATCGATCTCCGCCGTCGTCGCGCCGACGACGCATGCGGCTCGCGCGGCCTCGAGAGCCTGCGCCACCAACTGCCCTGCCGCACGAATGCCTGCGATGTCATCCGCCGAGCGGAGCATCATGGCAGCGCGAGGAGAAACCGCGGTCCCTCCTGTTGCACTTCGGGAGGCACCGCGGTGGTTGCGCGTGCTGCGCTGTGGGGCGATGGTCGCGCCGGCGTTCATGTCAGCCGGTTCGACTCTTGATGCGGGGCGCCTTCGAGTCGTTCGCGCCCTGCGCGAGGAAGCCCGAATAGTTCCGCATGAGGAGGTTCGCCTCGATGCGCTGGATGAGGTCGAGGCCGACGCTCACGACGATGAGCAGACCAGTGCCGCCGAGGAACTGCGACACGAACTGCGGGATACCCATGCTGGCCGAGACGACGGTCGGGATCACGGCGATCGCGGACAGGAAGCCTGCACCGACGTAGGTGATGCGCTCCATGACCGTCTCGAGGTAATCCGCGGTCCGCGGACCCGGACGGTAGCCTGGGATAAACGAACCGCTCTGCTTCAGCTGCTTCGACATGTCCTCGGGGCTGAACTGCACCGTGGTCCAGAAGTAGCTGAAGAAGAAGATCATCACGATCTCAGCGAAGATGTACGGGAACTTGCCCGACTGGAAGTTGATCGCGAGGAAGCTCGCGGTCGTCTGCCACCAGTCGGCGCTGTTGTCCTGGATCGCACGCGTCTGGAGCCACGCAAAGAGGCTCGACGGGAAGATCATCAGCGAGCTTGCGAACACGATCGGCATGACGCCGGCGTGATTGAGGCGCAGCGGCAGATACTGGCGCTGACCGCCGTAGACGCGGCGCCCACGGGTGTGCTTGGCCTGCTGGATCGGGATTCGCCGCTGCGCGACGGTGATGATGATCGCACCGGCGACGACGAAGATGAAGCCGCCAAGGAGCAGGATCAGTCCAATCGGGCTGAGCTTGCCAGCCTCCGCATTGATGGACGCATCGAAGTTGCTGAACACCCAACCCACGGCCTGAGGCATGCGGGCAAGAATGCCGCAGGTCAGGATGAGGGAGATGCCGTTGCCGATGCCGTACTTGTCGATCTGCTCGCCAAGCCACATCAGGAACAGGCTGCCTGCGGTGAGACCCGCAATGCCAGCCGCGTAGAACACGACCAGATTGCCGCCGGACTGGAAGCCCGACTGGACAAGATTCGACTGGCGGAGGTAGCCGAGCCACATCATGCCCTGCATGAAGCAAAGCGCGACGCACGCGTAGCGCGTGTACTCGTTGAGCTTGGTCTGGCCGGACGTGCCGTCCTTCTTGAGTTCCTGGAGCGGCTTCCACACCGTTCCGAGGAGCTGGAAGATGATGGACGCCGTGATGTACGGCATGATGCCGAGACCGAAGATCGTCGACTGCTGAAGGCTGCCGCCCGAGAAGATCGACGCGTAGTCGAGGATTCGACCGAAGCCCGATCCACCCTCGCTGGCCTTCTCAGCGGCCTGCTTGAGAGCGCTCTGGTCGACACCGATCAGCGGAATGACAAAGCCGATGCGGTAGATGGCGAGCAAGCCGAGCGTGAAGAACACGCGACGGCGCAGCTCGGGGATCTTGAAGATGTTCGCGAAGGCATTCAGCATCTAGGACTCGGATCTTCAGGTTCGGAGTGAAGCCGTGGGCAACGTACGTCTCGTACTCCGGCGGGCGCTGTCAGATCTCGTGAGAAGTCTTCGTGTCGGTACTACAGGATCGTCAATCGCATCGTCAATTACTTGGCGAGCTCGGTGCACGAACCACCGGCGGCCTCGATCTTCGCCTTCGCGCTCGCGCTGAACGCGGCGGCGGTGACGGAGAGCTTCTTCTTGATGTCGCCGGTGCCGAGGACCTTGAGACCGATCTTGGTATTCGGGATCAGACCGAGCTTGACGAGCGCGTCGATGTCGACGTGAGCGCCAGCCTCGAACACCTTGTCGAGGTCACGCACGTTGATCACGTAGTACTCGACGCGGAAGCCGTGGTTGGAGAAGCCGCGCTTGGGGAAGCGACGGGCGAACGGCGTGGCGCCGCCCGCGTAAGCCGGACGGCTCACCCAGCCAGCGCGGCTCTTCGCGCCCTTGTGACCGCGACCCGAGGTGCCGCCCTTGCCGCTGCCTTCGCCGCGACCGAGACGCTTGCTCCTCTTGTGCGGACCAACCTTGGCAGTGATGTCGTGGATCATCATGACTAGAGCTCTCCAGAACGGCGGCCGTTGCCACCGAATATCGCTTTGCTTGTTCGATCAGCGGATCCGCGCTTCATGCGCTGGTTCCGCACTGACTTGTTTCGTTACGCCTCTGCTCGATCAGGCCGACGGAGCGGAAGGAGCGGGCGCGGCTGCCGGAGCGCCGCCATCGCCACCACCCTCGGGACCACGACGACCGCGGAATCCGCCGCCGCGAGGACCGCCGCGACCACCACGGCGATTCTCCTCGCCAACGGTGTTCTTCGGGGCAGCCATCTTCTCGCCGGCCTTGGTCTGCGGCATGAACGCCATTCCGCGCTTGATCGCCTCTTCGACGCCCGTCTCGGGGAGCGAGACGCCGCGAAGCATCTCGACCTGCTGACGGCTACGGAGCGTCTCGAGGGCGCTCATCGTCGCCTTGACGACGTTCTTCGGATTGCTGGAGCCGTACACCTTGGTGAGGCAGTCCTGCACGCCGATCATGTCGAGCACCGCGCGCACCGCAGCGCCGGCGATGACGCCGGTACCGGGAGCAGCCGGCATGAGCTTGACGGTCGTCGCGCCGAAGCGGCCGACCACCATGTGCGGGATCGTCTTGGCCTGCAGCTGGAACGAGCTCATCTTGCGACGGCCTTCCTTCTGCGCCTTCTCGATGCTCTGCGGCACCTGGTTCGACTTGGCGTAGCCGACACCAGCGCGTCCGCGACGGTCGCCAACGACGACCATTGCCGAGAAGCTGAAACGGCGACCGCCTGCGACGGTCGACGAGGTGCGGTACACGCCGACGGTCGTCGACTCGATGGATGAAGTTTCGTCGATGATCTCTGCCATAGGTAGAACCAGTCTTCAAACTCCTCGCGCCATCGCGGCGGCGAGGATTGTTTCAATCGATCAGAACTGCAGGCCGCCCTCACGCGCGCCGTCGGCGAGCGCCTTGACGCGACCGTGGTACAGGTAGCCGTTGCGGTCGAAGACAACCTTCGAGACGCCCTTCTCCTTCGCGCGCTGCGCGACGAGCTTGCCGACGGCCGTAGCCTCCGACATCTTGGCGCCACTGCCAGCGGCGCTGGCCTTGAAGCCCTTGTCCATCGTGCTGGCCGACGCGAGCGTCTTGCCGGTCAGGTCGTCAATGACCTGCGCGTACACGTGGTTGAGCGAGCGGAACACCGAGAGACGCGGACGATCGGGCAGGCCGAGGATTTCCTTGCGGATTCCCTGCTTGCGGCGGGATCGGCGGACGCGCTTGATGGACATTCGGTTCATGGTTTGCTGCCTTCTGTCTGGTGGGGTCGGGGGGACTTCGTGGCGCCTCGGGATCCGACGAGAACTTCGTCGGAGCCGCGATGCCTCACTTAGCCGCCGGTCGCCTTGCCCTGCTTACGGATGATGGTCTCGTTGACGTACTTGATGCCCTTGCCGTTGTACGGCTCCGGCTTGCGCTGCGAGCGGATGGCCGCGGCGAACTCGCCGACGCGCTGACGGTCCGCGCCACTGATCGTGACGAAGATGCCGCCTTCGGTGGCGATGTCGACCTTCACGCCAGCGGGAATCGCCAGCGAGATGACGTTGGCGTAGCCGAGCTTGAGGTCGACGTTCTTGCCGACCACCTTCACGGAGTAGCCGACGCCGATGACCTCGAGCTTCTCCGAGTAGCCGTCGGTGACGCCCTTGATGCAGTTGTTGATGTTGGCGCGGGTGGTACCCCAGAACGCCTTGCGGTTGCCTTCGTCGAGCTTCGCCATGTCCGTGGTGCACACGATGTGGCGATCCTTCTCGTTCCAGGCGACGGTGATCTCAGGTCGGTACATGACCTTGAGGGTTTCACCCTTGGGGCCAGTGATGGCGACCTCGCGGGTGTTGGCGTTCACAGCGACCTTGCAGTTGCCGGGGACGATGATGGGCTTCTTTCCGATGCGCGACATGACTTGCTCCTGTCGGTCAATTCAATCTTGAAGGCACGACGCTGCTCAGCAGACCGTCGCGACGACCTCGCCGCCGACGCGCATTTCGCGCGCCTTGCGGTCGGACATGATTCCACGGCTCGTCGAGACGATCGAGATACCGAGGCCCTGCAGCGGGCGGGGAAGTTCACCCACCGGCGAGTAGGTGCGGCAACCCGTCTTCGACACGCGACGGATCTCGTTGATGATGTTCTCGCCGCGGGCTCCGTACTTCAGGTTGATGCGGATGATGCCCTGGCGGCCATCGGTCACGCAATCGAAGTCGGAGATGTAGCCCTCGTCCTTGAGGACGCCGGCAACGCCGCGATTGAGCTTGTTGCTGATCACGACGACGGACTTCTCGCGGTTCCGCACGGCGTTGCGGATTCGGGTGAGCATGTCGGCGGTGAGGTCTTGAACGGACATTTCTTTAGCTCCTGTCCCCTGCGCCACGCGCGGGGAGGGTGGATCGAATCAGTTGCTTGGAATTGGGATCACCAGCTGGCCTTGCGCATGCCAGGGATCATTCCCTGGAGCGCCAGCTCGCGGAGCTGGTGGCGGCAGATGCGGAACTTGCGATACACACCGCGCTTGCGGCCGGTGATCTCGCAACGGACCTCTGCTCGGCTGCTGAACTTCGGCTTGCGCTTCATCTTGTTGAAGGTACGCGTGCTGGCCATGTGGTTTGATCCGTCTTTCGTTTTCAGTCAGGTGCCCGGCCATGACTAGGCCGGACCGAGTGGTTGGTGATTACGCCTTCTTCGCCTTGCGCTCTTCGGGCTTGACGAACGGCATTCCGAGTTCAGCAAGGATGAAGCGGCTCAGCTTCGGATTCGAGTTCTCGAACACGAAGGTGATGTGCATGCCGTGCGTGATCGTGGCGTTCGCCATGTTGATCTCAGGCCACACGGCCTGTTCGGTGAGACCGAAGGAGTACGAGCCGCCCTTGTCGAACGACTTGTCCTTCACGCCGCGGAAGTCCTTGATACGGGGGATCGCGAGGTTGATCAGACGATCCATGAAGTGCCACATGTGGTCGCGGCGGAGCGTCACCATGAACGCGGAGGGCATGCCCTCGCGGACGCGGAACTGCGCGACGGCCTTCTTGGCCTTCAGCATGATGGGCTTCTGACCAGTGATCGTCGAGAAATTCTTGATGAACTGGTCGCGCACCTCAGGCTTGAGCTTCGCATTGTCGAGGTACTTGCCGATGCCGGCATTGACCACGATCTTGGTGAGCTTCGGGAGCTGGTGCTTGTTGGCGAGGCCGAACTCCGCGAGCGCCTTCGGACCGACGGAGTCGATGAAGGCCTGCTGGAGGCGGGGATAGTTGCGCTTGACGTGTGCCATGGATCGTTCTTTCTGCTGTGTCGCGCGGCTGCGCGACCTTGGCGATCTCACTCGTTGTCGCGGTCGGCATCGCCTACCGCGGATGAATCAGGATCAATCACTTCTTCTTCGCTGCGCCGCGCGGACCATGGAGCTGGTGAAGCTCCTTGCCGCCACGGGCTGCAACGCGCGACTTCGAACCATCCGGCTTCGTCACGAAGCGGACGCGGGTCGGCTTGCCGTCGACGACGGGGCTGACGTTCGAGGCGCTGATCGGGCCCTCTTCCTTGAGGATGGTGCCCTGCGGACGAGCCTGGGTCGGCTTGACGTGCTTGGTGCGGATGTTCGCACCCTTCACGATGACGCGGCTGCCGTCGTCGACGACCTGCAGGATCTCGCCCACGACGCCCTTGGAGGCGCCGCTGGTGACCATGACTGTGTCGCCCTTGCGAATGTGGCGTGGCATGATTTAGATGACCTCCGTCGCGAGCGACACGATCTTCATGAAGTTCTTCTCGCGGAGCTCGCGAGCGACGGCGCCGAAGATGCGGGTGCCCTTCGGATTGCCGTCCTTGTCGACGAGAACGCACGCGTTCGAGTCGAAGCGGACATACGAGCCGTCGTCGCGGCGCGTCGGGTACTTGCAGCGCACGATCACGGCCTGGACCTTGTCGCCGGCCTTGACGTCGCCGTTCGGCAGCGCCTTCTTGACCGAGCACACAACGCGGTCGCCGATGCCCATGGTGAGGCGGGTGAAGCGGCCCGTGGCCGTCGAGGATCCGAGGACGCCGATGACCATGGCTTCCTTCGCGCCAGAGTTGTCGGTGACCTCGAGTCGTGATTCCTTCTGGATCATTGCTTGGCTCCATCGCCGGACACAGCCGGCGTCAATTTCAGTTCAACTAGCTCAGGCGCCTTCGGTGAAGTTGAGTGCGCCACCCTCGGGAGCGCGCTCGACAACGCGAATGAGCACCCAGGACTTGGTCTTCGAGATCGGGCGGCACTCGGCCACCTCGACGCGGTCGCCGAGATGCGACTCGTTGTTCTCGTCGTGCACCTGGAGGACAGTGCGCTTGCGCATGTACTTGCCGTACTTGGCGTGCTTGCCGGAATAGGCAATCACGACCTTGCGGGACTTGTTGCGCTTGTCGCTCTGCACGACGCCGATACGGCGGGGAGAGGTCTCGGGAATGACGAGTTCAGTGTTCGTCGGCATGGTTCAGCTCAGTTCTTCTTTGCCTTCCGGGCGGTCTGCTCGGTCAGGACGCGCGCAAGATCCTTGCGTGCCTTGCCGATGCGGGAGTTGTCAGCAACCTTTTCAGTGGTCGTCTGGCAACGGAGATCGAAGAGCTCACGGCGGAGGCGCGTTGCCTCACCCTTGAGGTCGTCGGAGGAAAGCTTTCGTACTTCGGCGGGCTTCATGTGTAGCTCGTTGTTTTCAGCTCGGTTCTGCTGGTCAGTTCTGCTTCAGACTTACACGGCGATGCGGCGGCCGACGAAGCGGCACTTGACCGGCATCTTGTGGGCGATGCGGGCCATCGCCTGCTTCGCAAGATCCTCGGGCACGCCGGCGATCTCGAAGAGAATCGTGCCCGGCTTGATGCGTGCCGCCCAGTAGTCAACGTCGGCCTTACCGGTACCCATTCGGGTTTCCAGCGGCTTCTTGGAGATCGGCTTGTCGGGGAAGACCCGGATGAAGATCTTGCCCTGACGGCGGAGGAAGTGCTGCGCCGCGATACGACCCGCGTCGATCTGGCGACCGGTGAGCCAGTGCGGCTCGAGGGTCTGCAGACCGTAGTCGCCGAAGGCGACGTAATTGCCGCGCGTGGCATTGCCCTTCAGCTTGCCGCGCTGCTCTTTGCGGAACTTGACTCGCTTTGGCATCAGGTTGGACATAATGAGTCCTCAATCGCTGTCTAGGTTTGCTCGAGTCCGGAGTGGTCCGGGCCTCGTGAGAAATCGAATCTGACTTAGCGCCTACCGCGCGCGCGGGCGCGGCCACCGGCTGCGCTCGAGTGCGTCTGATCTTCGTCGTGCTCGGTGTAGAGGCCCTTGAAGACCCACACCTTGACACCGATCGAACCGGTCGTGGTGAAGCTCTGCGCCACCGCGTAGTCGACGTTCGCCTGGATCGTCGACAGCGGGATGGAGCCGAGGCGCGTATCGAGCGTGCGGCTCATTTCCGCGCCACCGAGACGGCCGGCGAGGAGGATGCGGATGCCCTTGGCACCGTTCTGCATCGAGCTCTCGGCGCGCATCTTGAGAACACGGCGGAAGTTCGCGCGCTTCTTGAGCTGCTCGGCGATGCTCTCGGCGATGAGCTTGGCATCGAGGTCGGGGTTCTTGATCTCGACGACCTTCAGCACGACCTTGCGGCCGGTGAGAGCCTGGAGATCCTTCGTGAGCTGCTCGATGCCGGCGCCGCGGAGACCCACGACCTGACCCGGACGGGCAGTCTTCACGATGACCGTGAGCTCGTCACGCGTACGCTCGATGAGCACATCGCTCACAGCCGCGAAGGGCGGCGTGCGGTTGAGGCGCTTGTCGACGTACTTGCGGATCTTGTAGTCCTCGACGAGGAGCGCGCCGAAGAGAGCCTTCGGTGCGAACCAGCGAGAACGGTGAGCCTCGGTGATGCCGACGCGGAAACCGAACGGATGGACCTTCTGTCCCATAGTGAATCTCCGGAGCGGTTAGGCTCCGCGCTCCTCGACGGCAATGTGAATGTGGCTGGTGCGCTTGCGAATCGGGTGCGCGCGGCCGCGGTCCTTGGGCTGGAAACGATCGAGGGTCGGACCCTCGTCGATACGGGACTCGCTCACGACGAGCTTGGTCGGATCGGCATTCTTCTCCTCAGCGTTGGCAATCGCGCTCTTGAGCACGACGGAGATGAAGGCAGATCCGCGCTTCTTCGAGAAGTCGAGCGCGGTGAGGGCCTCGTCGACGCGCTTGCCGCGGATCATGTCCGCGACGAGGCGCGCCTTGCGGGGCGCGATACGAGCAAATCGGTGGCTGGCCTGGTACGCCATGGGTGGTTACCTCGTGAGGTCAGGACGCTCGCGCGTCAGACCTTGAGTTCTTCCTTCTTGTTGGTGTGGCCGCGGAACGTGCAGGTGTGAGAGAACTCGCCGAGCTTGTGGCCGACCATGTCCTCGGTGCAGTAGACGTCAACGAACTGACGGCCGTTGTGCACCTGGAAGGTGAAGCCGATGAACTCGGGGACGATCGTGCAGGCGCGCGCCCAGGTCTTGATGGGAGTGCGCTTGGTGCTCGCCTCTTGCTTCTGCACCTTGCGGTACAGGCTCTCGACGACGTATGGACCCTTCTTGAGCGAACGAGACATAGTGTGTTCTCTGCTGGTTCTCGCCGCACTTGCGGCGCTGGGTTCTAACTTCGTGTCCGAGGATCCGGCGGGTACTCCGCCGAATCCGGCTCAAACACGTGTTCTCTGCTGGTTCTCGCCGCACTTGCGGCGCTGGGTTCTGACTTCGTGTCTGGGGGTTCGGCGGGTACTCCGCCGAATCCGGCTCAAACACGTGGATCTGTCTGACTTTGCAATCTCACTCGGAGCCTCCGGACAGGTCTTGCCCGGACGCGAATCAAAGCTTGAGCTGGCCGTAGCGCTTGCTGCGGCGACGACGGATGATGCGCGAGTCGCTGGACTTGCCGTAGCGACGCGTGCGTCCACCCTTGGCGAACGTACCGGACGAGTTCGAAGGCTCGCGGCCGCCCTTGGACACCGAACCACCGCCGTGCGGGTGGGTGTGGTGGCTCATGGCGATACCACGGGTCGTCGGACGACGGCCCTTCCAACGGTTACGACCGGCCTTGCCGAGCACGACGTTGGCATGATCGGCGTTGCCGACTTCACCGACGGTCGCGCGGCATTCCATCGACACCTGGCGGATTTCGCCCGACGGGAGGACGAGGGTGGCCCAGCGGCCTTCCTTGTTGGTGAGTCGAGCGTACATGCCCGCGCCACGGCAGAGACGGCCGCCGGCTCCGGCTTCCATCTCCACGTTGTGGAGCGGCATGCCGGTCGGGATGTGCTTGATCGGCATGCTGTTGCCGGGCTTCGGATCGACCTGATCCGGGGAGCTGATGATGGTGTCGCCAGCCTTCAGGCCCTTGGGCGAGAGGATGTAGCGAAGCTCACCGTCGGCGTACTTGAGCAGCGCGATGTGCGAGCTGCGGTTGGGGTCGTACTCGATGCCCACGACCGTCGCAGCGATGCCGTCCTTGTTGCGACGGAAGTCGATCTTGCGGTAGCGGCGCTTGTGACCGCCGCCGCGGCCGAGGATCGTGATCTTGCCCTGCACGTTGCGGCCGGAACCACGGACGAGCGGCGCGAGGAGCGACTTCTCGGGGGTCTTCTTGGTGACCTCGGAATGGAGGTTCACCGACGCGTTGCGGCGGCCGTTGGTGGTTCGCTTGTAGACTCGAATTGCCATTGGAGTATCACCTCAGGCTCAGAAGAGCTCGATCTTGTCTTCGGGGTGGATCTTGACGACGGCGCGCTTCCAGGTCTTGCCTGCGACGAAGCCGTACGAGTAGGCGCGGTTGCGGAGCTGGCGAACTTGCGTTGCCACGCCCAGGACGCGCACCTTGTAGAGGGATTCAACGGCGTTCTTGATGTCGGTCTTCGAAGCGAGCTTCGAGACTTCGAACGAGAAGCGGTTGTAGTTGCCCGATGCCCAAGTGGCCTTTTCGGTCACGAGCGGACGAACGATGACGTGAATCGGGTCCATCAGACGGCCTCCTTCTTAGCCTTGGGAGCCTTCGGGGTCTTGGCAGTGGTCGCGGCGGCCGTCTTTGCGGGAGCGGCAGCCGGCGCATCATCACCCTCGGAGCCCGCGTAGCAGGTCTCGTCGAGGAACGACATCAGCGCAGCCTTGTCAACCACCAGGTAGCGGTGGTTGAGCATGGAGAACACGTTGAGCTGGTCGATGCGGCAGACATCGACGCCTGCGACGTTGCGCGCCGAGAGCATCGCGTTCTGGTTGGACTTGTTGGTGGCGACGAGGCAGGTGCGGTCGATGCCGACCGACGCCATCATCTTCGCGAACTCGGAGGTCTTCGGCGCCTTGAAATCAAGGGCTGCGAAGCACTTCACCTCGTTGTCGACGAGCTTGGCGAGAAGCGCGTTGCGGTTCGCCAGGCGGCGCATCTTCTTGGGGAGGTCGTGGCGGAAGTCCTCGCGGGTGCGGGTCTTCTTGAACGCCGCACCACCACCCTTACGGATGGGGGTACGAACGGCGCCGGCGCGCGCGTTGCCGGTGCCCTTCTGCTTGAACAGCTTGCGGGTGGAACCTTCGATGTCGCCACGGCTCTTGCTGCGAGCAGAGCCCTGACGCTGGTTGCCGTGGGTGATGACGTACGCCTGCTTGAGGAGCGCGTGACGGATTTCGCCGCCGAGCGTCTGCTCGTCAATCTTCAGGGAGTCAATCTTCTTGCCGCTGGAATCGTAAATCGGCAGATCAATCATTGTTTCGCCTTCCGCGGGCTTCTGCCCGCGTCTTCGCCTCATCCTCTGCGTGCCTGTTGTTGGTGGCACGGAGCAGGAATCGACTTGGTGAATTCTTCAGGATGACCGGAGTGTTCCGGTCAGCCGTGAAATCTTGTTGTCGCCAGCCGGTTCCGAATCTCGGCCTTGCTGGCTCTCGAGCACCCCTGCGGGCCTCGAGACATGGAACTGTTTCACCTCACACTCCCTACGGCTCCCGCGCCGCAGGGTCAACTGACATTCACACAATCACTTCTTCGCGAGCTTCTTCGACTTCCTCTTGAAGAGGCGCGTCGCAGCGCGGATGAAGAGGTAACCATCGTTTGCGCCGGGAACCGGGCCCTTGACGAGCAGCAGGTTCTTCTCGGCATCGATCTTGACGACATCCAGGCTGCGCACGGTGACGCGCTCGTTACCGAGCTGACCGGACATGCGCTTGCCCTTCTTGATCTTGGCGCCGTGACCACGGTCGGTGCCGTGGGAGCCGATGCTACCGCCGGTGCGGTGCTTGCGCTCGGTGCCGTGCGTGGCCGACATGCCCTTGAAGTTGTTGCGCTTCATGTTGCCGGCGAAGCCCTTACCCTTGCTCGTGCCGATGACGTCGACATACGCGGTGCCCTCGAGGGCGGTCACGTCGAGCGTCTGGCCAAGCTGGAAGGCATTCGCGGCGGCGTCGTCGGTGACGCGCATCTCGCGGTGGACGCGCTTCGGAGCCGAACCCGCCTTGGCATCGTGGCCAATCATCGGGATCGTCGAGTTGCGCGCCTTCATGTCGTCGAAGGCAATCTGAACGGCGGCGTATCCGTTGCGATCGGAGGTCTTGACCTGCGTGACGACGCAGGGACCGGCTTCGATCACAGTGACGGGGATGTTCTTGCCGTCTTCGAGGAAGTATCGCGTCATACCGATCTTGCGACCGAGGATGGCGATCTTGCAGGGCTTGTTGCTCATGATTGGCTTCGTTTCTAGTGGTTTCTGTCAGGGGTCCGACGCAGGGCGCCGTACATGACACTCGTGGTTGGATCGCTTGAAGGACCGTCCTTCGCGCGGTTGCCCCGATGAAGGGGCGATGGTTTAGGCCTTGATGCGGAGGAAGACGCCGGCCGGCACGACGAGGCGCTGGAGCGCGTCGGTGGTGCGGTGGTTCCAGTCCGTGATGTCGATCACGCGCTTGTGCGTGCGGATCTCGAACTGCTCGCGCGACTTCTTATCGATGAACGGCGAACGGTTGACCGTGTAGATCTCGCGGCGCGTCGGCAGCGGGATGGGACCCGCGACGCGAGCGCCGGTGCGCTTAGCCTGGTCGACAATCTCGCGCGCCGAAGCGTCGAGAGCTTGATGGTCGTAGGCCTCCATGCGAATCCGGAACTTGCCGCCAGTCATTGAGTGTCGCCTCGTGGTTCTTGGTTGAGGTTCTTGGGTGAGCTTCGTGATCGAACTTCGAATTCTGCCGGTCTTCGTGTCGTGCGGCGCTTGGCCGAATGACGCGGAAACCGCTGTGAATCACACTGTTTTCGCTGACTTGCCAACTCGGCGTTGCCCGCACCACTGCTGTGCGATGCACCGACGATCACACCTCTCGGCAGCAACGCCGAAGAGGTGCGAATCGGCGAAGATAGCAAATCTGCCAATCCTGTCAATGCGACAAGAGCGTGCGACACCGATGGTTCGGTCAGTTGATCGTTATGGGGCACGCTCCGAAACTCAGATTCAAGGTGCGCGGGCTCGACGCGCTCCGACATTGAGACAACCGTCCTTCGACCTGCGCGCAGCGACCCCGTAGTATCCGCGCCGTGAACAACAAGCACGTGATCGCAGCGCTTCTGTCCCACGCAAGCATCGTGGCCGCCCTCGGGCACGCAACGCTCGCGGAAGGGTCCCCGCTGCCGCAATTGCTGGCGGCGCAGACCGCAGGCGAGTTCTCGGTCGTGCTCGCCCCGCCGGCGGTCGCGGCGGGCAAGTCCGCACCGCCGAAAGCCGCGCCCGCGCCGCAAAAGGCTGTGCCCGCGGCGGCAGACGCGCTCGCCGAAGCCCCGCTCGAGGCGGATCTGCTGGCCTTCAGGATGCGCGTGCCCGTGGGAACAAAGGTGCGCGTCGAGAAGCTGCCGGTCGCCAACTACCTGCTGACGGACGGCGCCGACGAAGCCGCGTGGCGCGCCAGGGCCTCGGCGCTGCGCGCATCCCGCGCAGGCACGACGGCAAAGAGCCAGTGCGAGGACTACCTCGCTGACCTTCGCAAGCGCGACCAGAAGTTCGACGAGCTCGTCAACCAGCCGCTGAAGATTGCCGGCAGCGACGCGCACCTCGTGTACATCGGCGTGCCGCTCGAAGGCGGCACCCGGGGCATCATGGGAAACCTTGTGATTTCCCGCGGCCCGGACGACTTTCTCGTGTTCTCGATCATCATGCTCGACGCGGAGTTCGACAAGTCGCGCGCGCTGCTCGAGCAGAGCTTCGCCACGCTCGAGTTCCAGGATCGCGCCAAGGCCGTGGCCGAGAGCAATGAGCTGCTGCTCAAGGGATCCGACCTGCTCGCGAAGATCACGCCCGACGTCCTGCGCGCGACGATCGACCCGCAGCCGCGCGTGTTCCGCATGTGGCGACCCGACGAAAGCGGCGCGAAGAAGGACTTCGGCTACCTCATCATCCGCGTGCGCGAAGGCCGCCGCGGCGAGGTCGACGCCTCGAAGGACCCGAAGAAGCTCAAGGGCGAGGACGAGGAGCTCGGCATCCTCGCGTCGGCCGACGCACGCGTGATCGCGAACGACGACCCGACGCACACGATCGACGTGCAGAGCCGCTATTTCATGCGGTGGGACCGCGCGAGCGAGTCGTGGTCGATCCGCACGACCGAGCGCCAGAAGCGCGCGTCGCGTTCGAGCGCGCAGACGGGAATCCGCCTTGCGCCGACGGCCGGCGCGCCGCGTTCGGTGCTGCAGGTGATCACCGCGAGCCGCGACGGAATGACGCGCGAGCCGCTGGAATGGCCGCTGCCGCCCGTGTACCTGTCGCAGGCGGAGCTGCTCGTGCTCGGCGAACTGCTGCCGCGCGACCCCACGCAGCCGACGATCGAGTTCAAGGACTACGCGTTCGACCAGCGCGACCAGAAGCTCCCGCAGCGGCGCGAGACATGGTCGCGCATCGAGAACGGCTGGCGGCTCGAGACCCAGCAGGGTTCGTCGCCCGCGAAGATCGTGCAGGAGTTCGACGCGCGCGGCAAGCGCGTGCGACGCACCGACGCGGACGGCTCCGTCACGGAACTGATCGCGCTCGAGGACCTGCGCACCCTGTGGAAGTCGAAGGGATTGCCCGTCGAATGACGCGCGCGCTCGCAGCCGCCCTCCTGCTCGTCACTTCGCTCTGCGCCGGCGGTTGCGCCGACGCGCGCACCGCGACGGGCGCGCAGCCTGACGCGACCATCATGCCCGCGTTTCGCGCGGGACCGGTGCGCCCCACCAGGAAGACCGTGCCCGCGAGCGAACTCCTACGGTCACCTGGATCGCTCGCGCGCTACCGCGTGATCGGCGGCAGCGATGTCGGCAGCGTCCTGGAGGAGCGCGTGACGCGCGAAGCCGACGGAAGGCTCGCGCTCGCAAAGTCGCTGATTTCATCGGGAAAGCCTGCGAAAGCGATCGAGCGGCTGCTGCTCGTCGAGGAGCCGGACGGCGCACGCACGCTCCGCGAGGTCGAGACGTTCTCGGAGGATTCGCGCAGCCTGTTCGACTCGGGACTCGCGTTTGCCGCAGCCGTGCTCGCGCCGGGCACGCCGCTTGAGGGTCGTTCGCCGATGCGGGTGCGCACGCTCGGGTCGAACACCGCGCGCGCCAAGGGCGACGCCACGCGATCGCTGCGCATCACCGGCGAATCCGACATCGAGATCGACAACGCGAAGTGGACCGCGATCGTGATCGACTTCGAGTTCGTCGCGTCGCTCGACTCCGCGAAGGCGCGCGTCACATCGACGATCTACGTCGTGCCCGGCCGCGGCGTGGTCGCGGAGTCGCGCGAGGAGAAACTGCTCATCATGGGAATCTTCCCGCGCAACTCGAGCGAACGCACCGTGCTGGAGACCGTCGAGCTTCAAGGTCTCGCGCCAGCACCCGCAACTGAGCCCGCGAAAGCAACGGCGTCGAACTCATGAACCGCAGCCCGAACAGCACCCTGCCCCGCATCCTGATCGCGATCCCCGTCTTTAACGAGGAGAAGTCGGTCGATCGCGTGCTGACCGAGGTCACCCGCCACGCGGCGGCGTTCGGCGGCGAGATCCTCGTGATCGACGACGGCTCGACCGACTCGACGCCGGCGATGCTCGCCCAGCATCCCGTCGAGGTCATCCGCCATGGCAAGAACCGCGGCTACGGCCGCGCGATGCAGGACATGCTGGAATGGGCTGATTTCCGCGGCTACGACTGGGTGATCTCGATGGACTGCGACGAGCAGCACGAGCCCGCGAGCCTGCCCGACTTCGTCGCGGCGATCGTGCGCGGCAACTCCGATGTCATCTCGGGCTCGCGGTACATGGACGAATCGCTGCCGGGCGATCCCGCTCCCGAGGACCGCCGCCGCATCAACGCGCTGCTCACGCGCGAGCTCAACGAGCGCCTGTCGCTCGGGATTTCCGATGCGTTCTGCGGCTACAAGGCGTATCGCGCGCATGTCTGCGCGAACCTCAGACTTGGTGTCACGGGCTACGACTTCCCGATGCAGTTCTGGGTGCAGGCGTGCGCCGCGGGCCTGCGGGTCGAGGAAATGGCGGTGCGCCGGATCTACGTCGACATGACGCGCACGTTTGGCAACGGACTCGACGAGCCCAACCGGCGACTCGCGACGTACCGCGCGACGATGCACGAGGAGATCCGGCGCTGCGCGAGCAGGCTGCCCGTGCGCGCGATGGAAGGGATCGCATGAGCTGCGGAGCGCGCGTGTTCGGCCGCGACCTGGCGGTGTGGCGCAACGAATCACGCGCGGCGCTCGGACTGCCCATCGACCGCTTCGTCGTGATGACGGGGCACCAGGCGGGAATCTGGCACGCCGGAATCGCCGAGAAATTCGTCGTTGGCGCGCAGCTCGCGGCCACGCACGGCGGCGTGCTCGTGCATGTGGTGGTCGACCATGATCTCAACGACGCCTCGCTGGTGGCCTTCCCCGCGCTCGTCGATGGAGCGCTTGCGCGCCTCGCGTTCGAGCGTTCGCCGCGTGCAGGAACGGGTGCGCCGAATGCGCTACGCAAGCCGGTACGCACCATGCGCCCTGAACGCGCGCACGAGGTGCCGAGCGAGATCGAACCCGCGCTGGCAGCCATCGAGCGCGCGATCGCGGCCGAGCGCGGTCGTGAGAATCTCGCGATGCAGATGGCGCACGCGGCGAACGCGTTGCTGACGCCGCGCGCGCGCGTCGATCTCACGATCTCCGCCACCGCGATCGCGGCGACGGAGTTCGCCCGCGCGATGCGGGCGAACTTCGCGCCCATGCGCGACGCGTACAACGCGTCGATCGCGGGCGAGCGGATCGCGCCGCTCGCGGCGACCGAACTCCCGTTCTGGAGGCTTGATCGCGCGGACGGATCGCGCGCAACGCTTTCCGCGGGCGAAACAGCCGATCTCGTCGCGCCGCGCGCGCTGACACTCACCGCGATCGCGCGGCTCCTGCTCTGCGATGTCTTCATTCACGGCACGGGCGGCGCGCGCTACGACCTCGCGATGGAACGCTGGATCGGCGCCGCCCTCGGCGACGAGGCGCGCGCGGCGCTCGCGCCCATGATTGTCGCCACGGCCACCAAGCACGCGCCGATCGCGCGCTTCGTGCCGCCATTCGACGCAGGCGCGACCCCCGCCGCGCTGCGCGCGCTCGAGCAGGATCCATTCGGCGACGCTGGCGCGACGAAGCGCGCGATGCTCGCAGCGATCACCGGCTTGCGCGCGGAGAAACGGGCCGCCTTCCTCGCGATGCGGCGCCGGATCGTCGAAGCGCGCGCCGCGCGCGGACCGGAGCTCGCCGAGCTCCGAAGCCGCATCGCCGCCAATCGCGGGGCGCTCGCTGCGCACGCGCTGGCAAGCGATCGGAACTGGCCGTTTCCGATGGCGCGATCCTGACGACCCTCGAGGCCGAAGGCGATCGACGCCCGAATTCCTCGCGAACGCGCAAGGCCCTCTCGCCGCGGCGACCGAACCGGCGTCCCAACGCGATGCATGCGCATCGATGCCGCCGGACGCACGGAGCGCGGGCTTCTGATAGCGTGACCCAGCCGCGGTCGGTGATTCGCGGCTGAACCAGCAAACCCACGGAGGTCGCGAATCATGCCGAAGTTCGTCATCGAGAGAGACATCCCCGGCGCCGGCAAGCTTTCGCCCGCCGACCTGCAGGCGATCTCGCAGAAGTCCTGCAGCGTGCTGCGCGGCATGGGTCCGCAGATCCAGTGGGTGCACAGTTTCGTGACCGACGACAAGGTCTACTGCGTGTACATCGCGCCAGACGAGGCGGCCGTGCGCGAGCACGCGAGCCAGGGCGGATTCCCCGCGAACAGGATCTCGCGCGTCGTCACCATGATCGATCCGACGACCGCAGACAAGTAGCGTGCCCGCGCGGAGAAACGGGCCGCCTTCCTCGCGATGCGGCGCCGGATCGTCGAAGCGCGCGCCGCGCGCGCACCGGAGCTCGCCGAGCTCCGAAGCCGCATCGCCGCCAATCGCGGGGCGCTCGCTGCGCACGCGCTGGCAAGCGATCGGAACTGGCCGTTTCCGATGAGCCTCGGCTGAGCGCGACGGGGCCGTCCATTCCGCCCCGTGCATCGGCGTGGCCGGGATCGAGGCGCGTGCTTGCCTTTCCGCGCCCATTTTTGGCCTGCAGGTGTGGCGGCCGCATGGGCTCACGCCTAGCGTCCGCCTCCCTGCCCCAGGGGAACCACGCAAATCGGATTGGAAAGAAGAGAAGTTTTTGCCATGCATCTCCTCATTCGGTCCATCTATTCCGACTCCGGCCCGGCCCTGCTGCTCGGGGTCTTTCGCACCAAGGAACTCGCCGAGACCGCCCGGCGCGAGTATCTCGCGAGCGTCATGCACGGCGGCGCGGACCCGTGGGAAGATGGAGATCCGGACAACCCGAGATCGTCGGATGCCGACGTGATCGTGCGATCGAACCTCGAACTGATCGGCTGCGATGCGGCCATCGACCGTGTGTTCGTCGTGGGGGCCTCCTTCTACGGGCAAGGCGAGATCATTCGGGCGTTCCTCGCGATCGTTGGCTCGAGGGCCGCAGCCGCGGAGCACGCAGCCAAGGTGGCGGCGGAGAACGCCGGCGATGACTTCTTCACCGGTACCGAGATTGTCGCCGTTCCGATCGACACGCTTTCCATCAATCCGAACGGCTATCAAGGCGAACGCGTCCGAAGCAAGAATCCATGAAGCAAGAATCAATGGCTTCCTGATTCCAAGTCCAGTAGACGCCGCCACCGATGAACATCAGCTACCGATCCAGCGACTGGCGCGAGCGAATCCTCTCGAATCTCGCCGAGACGCCGTTCACCATCACGATCAACGGAGAGTCGTTCCGCTGCGCGTCGGTCGAAGGCTTCTGGCAGGGCCTGAAGTCGAAGGATGAGCGGCGCGAGTATGTCTTCGGCCTCTCGGGCCTCGCTGCGAAGAATGCGGGCCGAGGCAAGCAGTCTGCGTCATTCCAGATCGCGGGGCTCACGATCCGCGTCGGTGGCAGCCAGCACGAGGAACTCATCAAGGAAGCGATTCGGCAGAAAGTCCTGCAAAACGAACGGGTCGCCGAGGCGCTCAAAAGCAGCACCGGCGGCATCACCCACCGCGTGCCCGCGCGAACCAAGCCCATCTTCAAGATGGAGAAGCTGGTCCTCGCGGTTCGGCGGGAGCTCTTCGGCCACTGAGCTCGCGCTCGCGGTCAGGGCAGCTCATCGAGAAACGCTTGCGGTAGCGCGACATTCTCCGGGATCTCGTGCGCCAGGAAGAGCGGCGCGATGTCCTTCGGCTGGTAGCCCGCGAGTCCACAGCCGATCTGCGTCACCAGGAAAGTGAGTTGCGGGTTCTTCTCGGCAAATCGCAGGAACTTCCCGATCTGGCTCTCGATTGCCGTCAGCGGCAGCGTGCGGAGATTCCTGTCCTTCGTCGGGATCCCGTACGAGCGCCCCATGAGCCCATCCGCCTGCCCGATCCTGGCGCCGAACTTCCGGAACGCGAGCAGCGCAGCGCCCTTCGAATGGCGACCTGCGCGGTTCGAGCCAAATACGAAGACCTCGTCTTCTCCGAGTTGCTTGATGTTGTCTGGCGTGACCTTCCGCATCGTCGTTTCCCCTGAAGGCGGCGACGGTAGGCATCATTCGACAACGGTTCTACCCGACATGCGCAAATCGAGTCGAACGATGGCGCGATCACTCACGCCAGCGGATCCGGCCGGTAGATCTTCGTATCCAGCGCCCAGACCTTGTCGGTCCACTCGCCGCCGCCCGCGAACTCGCGCTTGGCCGCGGTGAGCGACGCCTGCGTCTTGGCGTCGAGGTTGTCGAGCATCGCCACGAACACCGCCTCGGGCGTCGCGGGGACCTTCGCGGCGCCGAACTCGGGCAGCGCGTGGTGCGACACGATGATGTGCTGGAGCACGCGCATCGTCTCGCCAGGGAGCTTCTCGACCTTGGAGGCGTGCGCCGCCTTGATCTGCAGCCACACGGCGCCGCGCACGACATGGCCGATGAGCTGGCCTTCGGTCGTGTAGCTGAAGCCGCGCTCCCAGTCGAGCTCGACCGTCTTGCCGAGATCGTGCGCGAACAGCGAGAACAGCACGATGTCGCGATTGAGGCCCGGATACAGCGGAATCATCCGCTCCGCGAGCTCCATCATCTGGTGGGTGTGCTCGAGCAGGCCGCCGATCCACGCGTGGTGCACGCTCATCGCGGCGGGCGCGCGGCGGAAGTCTTCCATGAGCCGCTCGTCGCCGAGGTACTGCTCGGCGAGGGCGCGCATGGCCGAGTGCTCCATCGATCGCAGCAGCTCGCTCACGCGCGCGAACATCGCGCCGATGTCCTTGCTGGTCGAGGGAAGCAGCGCGAGCATCTCCTCTGCCGTCACGTCGCGCGGCTCGAGCGTCTCGAGAATGAGCTGGATCTGCCCCTGGTACGCCTGCGTCGAACCGCGCAGGAAGACGAAGCCCGCGTTCGCGATCTGCTCGAACTGCGCCTCCTCGAAGCTCCACGCGCGCGCGGAAATCTCGCCGCTCGCGTCGCGGATCATGCACTTGAGGTAGGGCTTGTTGGTGCGCGTCTGCGCGAGCTGGGGGTTGACGATCGAGTACACGCCCTCGACGTAGGTTCGGTCGGTGAGTGTCGCGATGCGCTGGTGGTCAGGAGCCATCGGCGCACTGTAGCGGAGCCGACGCCGCGCGAACGCGCGTCGACAGGCACGCGTCAACCACCACGCATGAACCACCACGCATCAACCACCACGCATGGCATGCATCGCGTCGGGCACGAGGTCGGCGATCTCGTGCGCGAGCGCGCCCGAATCGCCGTGGGCGTTGCGCCAGAGGTCGCCCGCGCGCGCGTGCGCCTCGACGGCGAGGGCGACGAGCCCACCGGCGGAGATGCCTGATTTACCCGCAGAAAACTGCGCGAACAGCGCGCCGACCACGCCGGAAAGCACGTCGCCGCTGCCGCCCGTGGCGAGCGCCGCGTTGCCGGCGTCGCAGCGCCACGCGCGAAGGCCGTCGCTCGTGACCGTTCCCGCGCCCTTGAGCGCGATCACGGCGCCGAGCCGCTGCGCGAGCGCCATCGCGGCGCCCGGGCGCGTCGCACGCTCGACGCAATCGACATCGAGCGCGAGCGAATCCGCGAGATCCGCGGCTTCGCCAGGATGCGGCGTAAAGACCACCGTGCCGCGCAGGTCGCGCGCGGCGTCGAGATGCGAGGCGAAGAGCCGAATCGCGTCGGCGTCGATCACCAGCGGTTTGTCGCCCATCGCGACGAGCCGCATGACGATCTTGCCCGCGTCGAGGCTTCGGCCGAGCGCGGGACCGATGACGACGCACGACGCTTCAGCCATCGCGGCGTCGATGCGCTCGGCGCATTCCGCGGCGCGCAGCACGCCTTCTGCGTCGGTCGGGAGCGCGACGACGGTCGCTTCAGGCAGGATCACCAGCGCTTCGTCGGCGAGCGGCTCGGGCACCGCGACGATCGCGCGACCCGCGCCCGCGCGCAACGCACCGCGCGCCGCGAGCATCGCGCCGCCGAGCATCCTGCGCGGCTCGTGCGCACATCCACCGATCACCAGTACCGAACCGAATGTCCCCTTGTGTCCCGCCGGCGCGCGCAACGGAAGCTGCGGCAGCGGCTCGAACGCGAGGGAACTCACTTCGCGGCTCCAGCGGGCTTGCTGCCCGTGCTCGGCGCGTGCTCGACCGCAGCCTCGCTGATGCGCACCGCGCCGATCAGCGAAAGCGCGCGTGAAAACGCGGGATCCGACGCTCCTCCAGCGAGATCGCTCGTGGCGATCAGGATGTGCGCGGGGTGGTATCCGCGCCCGCCGCCCGACACGGTCGCATCGAAATCGACCCATGCGAGGCCAAATCCACCTGCGATGACCGGTTGCTCCGTGAGCGCCTGCGTCCAGAGATGCCATCCCCAGCCCGCGCCGTCGGCGCCGAGCGAAGGCACGTAGACGAGCCCGCTCGCGACGCGCGAAGGAATGCCCGCCGCGCGCAGCAGCGCCGCGAGAAGCACCGCGTGCTCCGTGCAATCGCCGCTGCGGGTCTTCGCCGCCTCGCTCGCGGAGCCGAATGCGGTGGCAAGGTTCTTCGCGCGAAGGTGCTGCGAAACAAGCTGGCGCAACACCTCCGCCTTCTGGAACGCCGTCGCGCCGTCGCGGAACTTTGCCTTCGCGAGCAGCTCGATGACGGCCGCGTTGTCGGCATCGATCAGTTCGTTCGGCTTGAGCCAGCGCGGGTCCGACCGTTCGCCAGGCGCCTCGCTGCTGCCGCGACGAACGTCGACGGTCACGCGCGCGGACTTACCGTCCGCAGCCGCGACCACGCGCTGCGCGCCGTCGTTCGGCAGCGCGGGGAGCGCGCCACCCGTCGCCTCGACGACAAGCGTGAGTTCCTCGCGCTCGAGATAGCGGTCGATCGGCTTGGTCGCGACGAAAGTTCCCGCGATGAGGTCGAACGATGCGCGGGCGTACGACTCATCCGCAGCGACCTTGGTCGCGAGCTCGGAAACGAGATCCCCGAGTCCGATCGGCGTCGTGCTGCGCACGAGAAGGCCGCGCGCGTCGTACAGCTCGACCGCAACGATCGGCTGCAGGCTGTTGACCACCTCGTAGCGCGTGAGCTTTACGGGGCGACCGCCGACGGTGCGTTCTTCCTCGCCAACGCGCTTCATCGCGATGTCGCAGGCGGCGAAGCCCGACTGCACGTCGATGGTGCGGAACTTGATCTCCGCCGCGTGCGCGGCATCGCGCGCCGCGACGAACTCGCCGACTTGCCGCGGCGTGAGCCAGCCGCCGCCGGCGATCTCGCGGCTCTCGCGGACGGTTCCGCGCTCGAGCCGCGCCTTGGTGCGCGACTCGAACACCAGGCGCACGGGCTCCGCGCCCTTCTGCTTGCTCACGGCCTCGACCGGCTCGCCGCGCGAGGTCTCGACGAACTCGCTCGCCATGTCGATCGCCGTCTCCTGGCCGAGCCGCATGAACCGCATCTCGATGTGGCTCAGCGTGCGGAACTTGTCGCCATCGCGCTCGACGCGCTCGCTCGAACGGCCACAAGGATGGCCGCCAAGCGCCAGCGTGTAGAAGTGCTCCTCGACGAGCGACCACTCCGCGTGCGCCGCGACGGGCGCGACATATGGCGCGACGAACGGCACCACGAACGGCACGACCGCGACGAGCGTGAACACGTTCGCCGCGGCGCGCATCAGGCCTTCTTGCCTTCGGCCGCGGGTGCGCCCTGCTCGCCGTCGTTCGCAGCGCCCGCTCCCATCGACTTGAGCAGCGGGAACAGGATCACATCGCGGATCGACGCGCTGTCGGTGAGCAGCATCACGAGGCGATCGATGCCGATGCCGAGACCACCCGCAGGCGGCATGCCGACGCGCAGGCTCTCGACGAAATCCTCGTCGAGCGTGCGGAAGGTCGACTCCTCGTCGTCCGCGCCCTTGAGCTGCTCGGTGAACTTCGCGAGCTGGATGTCGGGGTCGTTGAGCTCGGTGTACGCCGGGCCGACCTCCATGCCGCCGATGAAGATGTCCCAGCGTTCGCAGATCGCGGGATCGCTCTTGCTCGGCCGCGTGAGCGGCGAGACCGCGCTCGGATAGTCGGTGACGAACGTCGGCCGGCACGGATCGATGAGCGGCTCGGCGAGCTCCTCGAAGACCTCGTTGACCACGAGCCAGTCGTCGAGCTTGGCCTCGTGATGCAGGCCGATCTCGCGCGCCTTGGCGCGGACTGCGGCAAAGTCGCGCATCTCGCAGCCGACTCCGCGGCGGAAGAGCTCCTCGAACTTCACGCGCACGAACGGCTTGGCGTAGTTGATCTGCAGCTCGCCCCACGGCAGCACGGGACCATTCGCATCGACGCGCAGCCCCGCAGCCTGGCGCTCCGCGACCATCTCGACCGCGAGCTCGTGGATGAGGCTCTCGGTGAGCTCCATCATCGTGCCGTAGTCGCCGAAGGCCTCGTAGACCTCCATCGCGGTGAACTCGGGATTGTGCGAGCGGTCGATGCCCTCGTTGCGGAAGTTGCGGTTGATCTCGTAGACCTTGCGCATGCCGCCGACGAGGCAGCGCTTGAGGTACAGCTCCGGCGCGATGCGCATGAAGAGCGGCATGTCGAGCGCGTTGTGGTGCGTCGTGAACGGACGCGCCGCGGCGCCGCCGGCGATCGGCTGCAGCACGGGCGTCTCGACCTCGAGGAATCCGCGCGCATCCATGAAGCGGCGGATGCGCGACACGATGCGCGCGCGCATCGCGAAGACCTTCGCGGTCTCGGGATTCGCGTACATGTCGACGTAGCGGCGGCGGTAGCGGAGTTCGGGATCGCTGAGGCCGTGCCACTTCTCCGGCGGCGCGGCGAGCGACTTGACGCCGAGGTCGACGCCCGCGGCCCAGATGCAGATCTCGCCCTTCTGCGTGCGTCCGACGGGACCCTCGAACACGAGTATGTCGCCGTAATCCGCCGCCTTCGCGAGCTCGAATTCATTGGCCTTGACCGCGGACTTGGACACGCTGACCTGGATGTCGCCCGTCGCGTCGCGCACGAACAGGAACACGAGCTTGCCCATGTCGCGGTGCTGCACGATGCGTCCGGCGATCCTCGCGCGGACGCGGTTGTCGACGATCGGAGCGGCCGCGTCGCCCGCGGTCTTCGCGGCCTTCGCTGCGTTCTCGTAGGAAACGTGCGCTTCCTCGTTGAACAGCGCGCGCGCGGCGGCGCAGGAAAGAAGTCCGTCTGCACGCGAGCCGTACGGATCGAACCCGAGCTCGTCGCGGAAACGCTTCAACTTCGCGCGGCGCGATGCGACGATCTCGGACTCGGACAGCGGAACGGGATCCTGTGGCGTGGTTTCCGGCATAGAGGTCCGAATCCTAGCAAGACGCGGAAAGCGCTTCGTTGGGACGGTGATTTCCGCTACCCTGCTTCGCTTTCCTCGGAACCCCTCATGGCCATCTCAACCAAGCGACTCGGCATCCTCACTGGCGGCGGCGACTGCCCCGGCCTCAACGCGGTCATCCGCGCGGTCGCAAAGACCGCGATCCTCCAGCATGGCATCGAGGTCGTCGGCATCGAGGACGGCTTTCAGGGCCTGATCGAGCACCGCGTCCGACCGCTGTCCCTCAAGGATGTCTCCGGCATCCTGACGCGCGGCGGCACGATCCTCGGCTCGAACAACAAGTGCAATCCTGCCCGCTACTGCACGGGCCGAAAGGCCGACGGAACCCCGATCTGGGAGGACGTCACCGAGAAGTGCAACGTCACCATCAAGCGCGAGCGCCTCGATGCGCTCATCGTGATCGGCGGCGACGGAACCATGGCCTGCGCGGCCCCGATGGCGGCAGCGGGCGTCAATGTGATCGGCGTCCCCAAGACGATCGACAACGACCTCGTCGGCACCGAGATCACCTTCGGCTTCCTCACCGCGGTTTCGACGGCGACCGAGGCGCTCGACCGCCTGCACTCGACCGCCGACAGCCATCACCGCGTCATGGTCTGCGAGGTCATGGGCCGCAACGCGGGCTGGATCGCGCTCACCGCGGGCGTCGCCAGCGGATCCGATGTGATCCTGCTGCCTGAGATTCCCTTCGATATCCGCAAGGTCGCCGACGACATCGAGCGCCGCATGCGCGGCCCCGGTTTCGCGATCGTGGTGGTCGCCGAAGGCGCGCGCCCTGCCAACGGCGCGCAGGTGATCGGCCGCTACGACCCGACGAGCCCCGACCCGATTCGCTTCGGCGGCATCGGCAACCTGGTGGCGACGGAGATCTCCGACCTCACCGGCATCGAGACGCGCACCACCGTGCTCGGCCACACGCAACGCGGCGGCGCGCCGATCGCGGCGGACCGCATCCTTGCGACGAACTTCGGCTTCCACGCGATGGCCGTGCTCGCGAGCGGCAAGCGAAACCGCATGGTTGTCCGCGAAAACAACCTGTTCTCCGACATCGACATCTTCGAGACCGTGGGCAAGCAGCGCCTGGTCTCGACGGACCACCCGCTCATCGCGGCCGCGCGCGCCATCGGCACGAGCTTCGGCGACGGCGCGGGGTCGATCGTCGCGAAGCAGATTCCGTCGGCGGTTGTCTGAAGTCGTGATTTGAGCGGTCGTATCTGAGCGGTCGCAGCTGCGGCTGCTTCCTCTGGTGGGTGCGATCGCTGATTGCGGCGGCTTCCTCGTAGTTTGAGCGGTCGCAGCTGCGGCTGCTTCCTCGTGGTCTGAGCGGTCGCAGCTGCGGCTGCTTCCTCTGGTGGGTGCGACGCTACGTGGTGGTTCGCGTGCATGCGTGATGAGGGCGTGCGGTTTCCGCTAGGATTCGCGCCTTCCTCGGACGAAAGATGGACCCAGCGATTTTCCTCGATCGTGACGGCACGCTTGTGCCAGATGACGCGAATGCCGGCATTCCGGCGCGCGTGACGCTCTGCGACGGTGCGGCGGCTTCGCTGCGCAGGCTGCGTGATGCGGGCTTCAGGCTCGTCGTCGCCACCAACCAGGGCGGCGTCGCGCGCGGGCGTTTCACCGAGTCGGACGTCGACGCGGTCCACGCCAAGCTCTCCGAGCTCATCGACCAGCAGACCGGGCTCAAGCGCACCATCGAGCGCTACTACTACTGCCCGTTCCATCCGAAGGGCATCATTCCCGAGTACACGCGCGAGCATCCGTGGCGCAAGCCGCGCGCGGGCATGCTCACGCAGGCCGCGCAGGACATGGAGCTCGACCTCGAGCGCTCGTGGCTGATCGGCGATTCGCCGCGCGATGTCGCCGCTGGCCGCACGGCGGGATTGCGCACGATCCTCGTGTCGCGCGACCGCACGCGCATCGCGGACGCCGCGGCCGACTACTCGGCTGCGACGCTGGCCGAAGCCGTCGAGATCGTGCTGCGCCATCGCGATGAAACCACCGCGTCGCTCGCGGGAGCGCGCGCCATCGCGACCAAGCCGCGCACGACCACGCGTCGCGTGCGGCAGGAGCGCGACAGCGAGCGCATGCGCCGCGCGTTCAAAGAACTCACCGAGGAAATCCGCGCGCTCCGCCTCCGTCGCTCCGAATCGAGCGCGATGCGCCTGACCGCGATGGGACTGCAGTTGGTCGCGATCTTCGTGTTCGCGGTCGCGCTGCTGAATCTCGGCGATATCCAGGCATTCGAGCGCTGGACGCTCGCCGCCGCAATGATCCAGCTGGTGACGATCACCATGCTGCTGTTCGACCGCCAGTAGCGGTCGCACGCAGCGCAGCCGAATCCACGCGCATGAACCTCGTCACGCTGCACGCCGCGCATCCGACCTCGCTCGACGACCCGGCCCTCGCGGCGCTCGTGAAGGCGTGCGCGCAGGAAACCGCGGAACACCACGGGATCGCTGCGCCGGAGGTCACGCTCCTCGCCGACAGGATCGAGCTCCGCGCCAACGTCGCGATGCCGCTGCTGCTCGCCATCGCCGCCGAGGTCCGACGCTCGACAGGCCGCTGGCACACCGCGAAGCACGGCGCCCAGCTCTGGCGCGGCGAGTGAAGTCGCGCGCGGTCGCTTTCCGTATCATCGCCGCCCTTATCATCGCCTCCTATGGATCCGACGACCGCAGCAACCGCCAGCGACCCAAGCCCGCTCCTCTGGGCGGTGCTTCCCGTGGGCGCGTACCTCGTCGGGAGCTTTCCGACGGCGCACCTGCTTGCGCGCACGCGCGGCGTCGACCTCGGCACGGTCGGCAGCAAGAACTACGGCGCGACCAACCTTGGCCGCACGCTGGGAAAGCCGTGGGGAATCACGTGCTTTGTGATCGACGCAGCCAAGGGCGCGCTCCCCGTGATCGCATCGGGCATGCTGCTCGGCTCGTTCGGCGCCAGCGCCGGCAGCGTGAGCACCGCGACCGCGTGGTGCTGGCTCGCGACCGCCGCCGCGGGAATCGTCGGACACACGCTTTCGCCGTGGATCGGCTTCAAGGGCGGCAAGGGCGTGGCGACGGGCTTTGGCGCACTCGCCGCGATGTATCCCGTGCTCACGCTGCCCGCGCTGCTTGCGCTCGTGATCTGGATCGTGCTCGTGCTGATCTTCCGCATGATCAGCCTTGCGTCGATGGTGGCGGCGATCGCCGTGCCGTGCGCAGTGCTGGTCGCGGCGATCTCGGCGAACGGCCTCGAAGGCGCGCGCGCGGCGGTGCCCTTCCTCATCGCGAGCACGCTGATCGCCGCGTTCGTGGTCTTCAAGCATCGCTCGAACATCGCGCGCATCCGCGCCGGCACCGAGAGCAAGGTCCTGCAGACAAAAAGGTCCGCTGATTCCGCGGAGAAAACGACATGACGACCGACAACGCACACGCCGGCTACCGCTCGCCGCTCGAATCGCGCAACGCGAGCAAGGAGATGCGCGCGCTCTGGAGCGAGCAGCGCAAGTTCTCCACGTGGCGCCGCATCTGGCTCGCGCTCGCGGAGAGCCAGCACGAGCTCGGCATGCCGGTCACGCGCGCTCAGGTCGACGCGATCCGCGCGCATCTCGACGACATCGACTTCAAGGCCGCGGCCGAGCACGAGTCGCGCCTCCGCCACGACGTGATGGCGCATGTCCACACGCTCGGCGACGCAGCGCCCGAGGCGCGCGCGATCATCCACTTCGGCGCGACCAGCCAGGACGTCGTGTGCAACGCGGACATCCTCGTGCTGCGCGACGCGCTCGCGGTGATCGCGGGCAAGCTCGCGCGCGTCGTCGATCGCCTCGGCGGCTTTGCCAGCAGGCACCGCGCGCTGCCGACGCTGGGATTCACGCATTTCCAGCCCGCGCAGCCGACGACCGTCGGCAAGCGCGCGACGCTGTGGGCGCAGGATTTCGCCATCTCGCTCGAGCAGGTCGAGTTCGCCGCGCAATCGCTGCGCCTCCGCGGGCTGCGCGGAGCGACGGGCACGCAGGCGTCGTACCTCGGGCTCTTCGACCGCGATCCATCGAAGGTCGACGCGCTCGAAGCGAAGTTCGCCGAGAAGCTCGCGTGGCCGAAGGACCGCATGCTCGCCGTGTGCGGGCAGACCTATCCGCGCATCGTCGACGCGCAGATCATCTCCGCGCTCGCGATCGCGGCGAGCGCCGTGCACAAGTGCGCGACCGACATCCGCCTTCTTGCGAACAAGAAGGAGATCGAGGAGCCCTTCGAGAAGGACCAGATCGGCTCGTCCGCGATGGCCTACAAGCGCAACCCGATGCGCTGCGAGCGCGCGTGCGGACTTTCGCGCTTCGTGATGGGCCTCGTGAACGACCCGCTGCAGACGCACGCCACGCAATGGCTCGAGCGCACGCTCGACGATTCGTCCAACCGCCGACTCGTGCTGCCTGAGGCGTTCCTCGCGCTCGATGGCGCGCTCGACATCATGTCGAACGTCGCCGAGGGCCTCGTGGTGTGGGATGCCACCGTCGCCGCGAATCTCGCGGCGGAACTGCCCTTCATGGCCAGCGAGAACATCATGCTCGCGGCGACCAAGGCCGGCGCCGACCGCCAGGAGGCGCACGAGGTGATCCGCGTGCACTCGATGGCCGCCGCCGAGGAAGTCAAGCGTTTCGGCCGCGCGAACGACCTCATGGCGCGCCTCAAGCGCGATCCGTTCTTCGCCAAGGTCGACCTCGATGGCGCGCTCGATCCCGCGAGCTTCGTCGGCCGCGCTCCCGAGCAGACCGACCGCTTCATCGCGACGGTCGTCGATCCGATCCGCAAGCGCTACGCGAGCTCGCTGTCCACCAAAGTTGAGCTTCGCGTCTGAGGCCGAGCTCCGCGTCCAAGGAACCGCCACCATGCCGATCCCCCGCCTCTCGCTTGAACGGACCGCGCTGCTCGTGATCGACGTGCAGGAGAAGCTGCTGCCGACGATCTTCGACGCCGACCGCGTGGTCGCGAACTGCGCCGCCGCGCTGCGGATCGCCGAGACGCTCGGCCTGCCCGCGATCGTGACCGAGCAGTACACGAAGGGCCTCGGCCACAGCACGCCGGCGATCCTCGAGGCCGCCGGATCGCACGCCAAGATCTTCGAAAAAACCCGCTTTAGCGCGCTGACTCCCGAGGTCGACGCGCTGCTTTCGGCGCGCCGCTGCGACGACGTGCTGATCTGCGGCGTCGAAGCGCACGTCTGTGTCCAGCAGACGGTTCTGGACCTGCTTGCGTCGGGCCGCCAGCCGTTCCTCCTGACCGACGCGATTTCGGCGGGGCGGGTCGACCAGATCGCCCCCGCGTTCCGCCGGATGGAGCGCACCGGTGCCACCGCCTCGGGCGTCCTCGGCGCCGCCTACGAGATCCTCGGCGACGCGGCCCATCCGCAATTCCGCGCGGTCCTCGGGATCGTCAAGACACTTCGCGCCCCTTTGACGCTACCCTGACCGCCCAATGATCGGACCCTCGGCCGTTGCCGCGGGTCTCCGATGCAGACTCAACGCGAAACACTCTGGAGGTACCCATGGATCTCTACGACACCCTCTGCCGTCTCGTCCGTGAGGTTGAGGAAGACATGAAGAAGGCCACCGGCGGCAACAAGGCTGCTGGCACCCGCGTCCGCAAGAGCATGCAGGAAATCAAGGATTGCGCGCAGCAGATCCGCGCGAAGGTCCTTGAGATGCGCGGCACGGAGGATGGCGAGGCCTAAGCCCGCCGTTCACTCGTGGCAAGCGCACAACTCATTGATCTCTCCACGATCGATCTCTCCCAGACCATCTGCGACAGCAAGGGTCTGGACGAGTTCCTTCCCCAGACCGGGCCGATGCGCCAGTGCGACCGGATCGTCTGGGTCAGCGAAGACCTCAAGACCTGCGTCGGCGCCAAGCTGGTCCGCCCGGACGAGTTCTGGTGCGAGCACCACATCAAGGGGCGGCCGCTCTTTCCCGGCGTGCTCATGATCGAAGCCAGCGCGCAGTGCGCGAGCTGGCTGTTCCGCAGGCGATTCCCTGCGCTGGGATTCCTCGGATTCCTGCGCTGCGACGACACCTGCTTCCGCGGGCAAGTCGTGCCGGGCGACACCTTCGTGATCGTCGTCAACGAGATCGAGGCGAACTCGCGTCGCTTCATCTCGAACGTGCAGGGCATCGTGCGCGGCAAGCTCGTGTTCGAGGCCAAGATCACCGGCATGGCGATCTGACCCCGGCGACTGCACGCCATGCTGCCCCCGCTTCGATTTGCTCCGATTGCCAAGGCCCGCTCGTGGGGCGCCGCGCGTCTTGCGCGGTTGGGCAAGCCCACGATTCCCGGCGCGCGCGTCGGCGAGACATGGGAACTCGCGGATCTCCCTGATTCCATCGCAGATGGCCAGTCGCGCGTCGACGGCGGACCGTTCGCGGGCCGCACGATGCGCGAGATGCGCGCTGCGCACCACAAGGACCTGCTCGGCATCGCGACTCCCGCGCCCGACGGCGCGTTCCCGCTGCTCGTGAAGTTCCTCGACGCGGCCGACAATCTCTCGATGCAGGTGCATCCCGATGCCGCGTATGTCGCGGCGCATCCGGAGACGCACCTCAAGACCGAGGCGTGGATCATCGTCGAGTGCGAGCCTGGCGCGCGCGTGTATCGCGGCATCAAGCCGTCGACGACCGCGGATGCGTTCTACGCCGCGCTCGCCGCGGGTCGCGCGCTCGAGCACATCGAGAGCTACGAGGTCGCGCCGGGCGACTGCATCTACCTGCCGAGCGGAACCTGCCACGCGCTCGGCGGCGGCATTCTCGCGGCCGAAGTGCAGACGCCGAGCGACACGACCTTCCGCGTGTGGGACTGGGACCGCAACGATCCCGCGCGCCCGCTGCATCTCGCCGAGGCGCGCGCGTGCGTCAAGTTCGGCGCCGCGCAGGACGACGGCGTCGCCGGCGTGGTGCGCGCTGCGACCGCGCCGCGGCTCGAGGCTGCGGGAATGACCACCAAGCGGCTGTGCAAGTCGAGCTTCTTCACGGTCGAGTCGATCGAGGCCGCGCGCGCGGGAGCGATTCCGATTTCCGCGACCGGCGTGCCCGAGGTGTGGATGACGCTGCGCGGACACGCGCGCTGGAGCACACCGTCTGGCGCGGTGGACGCGCCGGCCGGAGCGACGGTCCTGCGCCCCGCGGCGGTCGAGACTGGCTCGGTCGCGCTCGATGAGGGAGCGCTCGTCCTGCGGTTCATCTGCGCGAGTCCGCTCGACCGCGCGATGTAGGACGGCGGCGGTCTCGCTGAAAATGCGCTGATTTCGCGGGAACAGCGCGTCTTCGGATGGCGACCCGCTGCGTGGATTACAACAATGTTCCGAATGCTCGACCGTCCACTCGCCATCCTCGCCGCCATCGCCGCGCTCGGCCTCTCGCCGACAGCGCGCGCGACCGTGTACGAGGTCAAGGCGGGCGACGACTGGGCCGCGCTCGCGCCGAAGCTCGTCGCGGGCGATGAAGTCGTGCTGCTCGAGGGCGTCCACCGCGAGGCTGCGTTCAACAAGCTTGCGGGCGCGCCTGGCAAGCCGATCGTGTTCCGCTCGCGCGACGCGAAGTCGCTCGCCGAGATCGCGCCGAGCCGCGAGGCGATCCGCCTCGTCGATTGCAGCCACATCCGCATCGAGCGCGTGCTGGTCAAGAACGCGCGCCGCGCCGCCATCCTGATCGAGGGCACAGGCGAGGCGCCGAGCACCGACATCGTCATCAACGATCTGCTCGTGATGGGCGTCAAGGATCTCGTCGAGGAGTCCGGACTCGTCGTGCGCGATTCCGATCACATCGAGATCGCGCGTTCGCGCTTCGAGAACTGCCACGGCTCGGGCATGCACATCGAGAACTCGAGCAGCGTCAGCGTCGATCGCGTGCAGATGCGCGTGAGCAAGTTCGCCAAGACGGGGATCGCGCTGCTCGGCGAAGTCGATCAGTCGAGCTTTCAGCACCTCTGGATCGCGGGCGGCATCGAGACCGCGCTTTCGATCGGGGCGACGGACGTCGCGCGGCATGCGCCGTCGGTGCCCGTCATCCACGAGATGCCGGAGCAGATCGATACGTCGCGGCTAAAGACCCCGCCGGCGAATGAGGCCAAGCCCGAAGCCAAGCCGGAAGCCAAGCCGGAGGCCAAGCCAGAAGCCAAGCCCGAACCAACGCCAGAAGCGCCGCCCCCGCCCGCAACCGAAACTCCAGCGGCCGCCGTCGCCCTCGTCCGCAACGTGAACTTCAGCGACGTGCTCGTCATCGGCGCGGACCGCGCCTTCGACTTTGGCAGCTGCGACCAGGTTTCGGTCGCGAACTCGACCCTCGTCGGCGCCCGTGAAGAGGTCTACCGCTTCACCAAGCCTGCCGACGGACGGACGACCGCGACGATCCGCTTTCGCAACAACATCATCACGTGGGAGCCCGGTGGGCTGCGCCGCATCGGCCACATCAACGAAGGCGCCAGCGTGAAGGGCTTCATCCTCGGACCGAACATCTGGTGGAGCAACGAGTTGCCCAGCGCCCTTCCCCTTCTGGGACCGGCAGGCGCCCCGTTCCTCGGCACGCTGGAATCGCCCCAGCGGATCGACCTCGACCCCGATCTCGACGACCAGAACCGCCCCCGCGCGCAGGAAGCCAAGACCTACGGTCAGAGCGGCAACTGAATCGCGCATCTCGGGTTGGAATCGTCGGTCGATCCAACGCGTCCATCTGGCCTCGCCGCGCCCGCGGCGAACGCAAGCTTCTCAGCTCGGAGTCTCAAGCATGGGCCAGCCCTTCTCGGAGCGCGTCCTCAAGCACTGGATCGAACGGCTTACGCCGAGCCTGATCCAGGTGTCGTTCGGCATCTGCCACGACCGGCACAAGGCGGAGGAGATCGTGCAGGAGGCGTTCATCCGGCTGTGGAAGTCTCCGCCCGATGCCGGCGAGCCCGCGATCGGCAGCTGGATGCGCTCGACGGTCACCAACCTCTCGATCAGCGCAATCCGCCGCAAGCGCCGCACGTGGACCCTGATCGACGAGTCGGGCACCGCGCACGACGTACGCGCCGAACGCCCCGGCGCCGAGAGCGCCCGCCGCGAGGACGTCGCGCGCGTGACCGATGCGCTCGAGCGGCTCGATCCCGACAAGCGCGCGATGATCATGCTGCGCGTGAACGAAGGCCTCTCCTACGAGGCGATCGCCGCGCACCTCGGCGTGCCGATCGGAACGGTGATGAGCCGTCTCAACCGCGCGCGCCTCGCGCTGCTCGAGGAGCTCGGCGAGAACGACGCGGACGCGTCGCGCCGGCCGAGCGAATTCAACATCAACAGGTTCCGCGACGCATCGCGGTGAGGACACGACCATGCCACTTCCATCCGAACCGAACCGACCGACGCCCGTGACCTGCAGCGACCTCAAGGCCGCGCTCTCGGCGTACCTCGACGACGAGCTCACCCGCGACGAGCGCCTGCACGCCGATGCGCACTTGATCGACTGCGGCAAGTGCCGCACGCTGGTCGAGCGCGCCGAGGCGCTCGACGACACGCTGCGCCGCAAGTTCGCCGAGGACCTCGACGCCGCCGCGCAGGAGATTCCCGCGGATTCCGTCGACACCGCCGCCATGCAGGCGCAGGTCTTCGCGTCGATCGGCGCGCGCGAACGCAAGCTCTGGCTGCCGCGCCTCGCGATCGCCGCGAGCATCGTCGCCGCGGTCGCCACATCGGTCGCGCTCTGGCGCGCGAGCAATGCGGTGCAGGGTGTCGGTCCGAGCGCGCCCGGCGAATTCGTGCGCGGCGACGATGCGCCTCGCGCCGTTCCGCCTGTCGCGGCGCCATCGCAGGGCGCGGTGCAGCTCGCCTCGCTCGATGCCGACGACCGCCAGCTGCTCTACTCGACCGGCGTCATCCTGCAGAACCTCCGCAAGTCGGGCTTCGACAACCCCGCGCAGCGCGAGGAACTGAGCGCGATCGCGCGCTACGACGAACTCGTCGACCGGCTCGACGCACTCGTCGCCCGCGTTGATCCCAAGGACCGCCCCGCCGTCACGCTCGCACGCGAGACGATCGAGGCCATGATCGAGACCTCGGCCGACCCGAAGCACTGGGACACCGTGCGCCGCGACATGGAGCGAAACGAACTCGACGTCAAGCTCGACCTCCTCAGCGAGGCGTAAGCGATCGAGCACATCGCCTTCGAGCACATCGCCGTCGAGCACATCGCGATCGCGCGCGTCTGAGAACAGGCGACACAGGCAGTTCCTGCCAGCAACCTTGCGAGCTTTTGCCGAAGTGAGCGCGTGCGGCTTGGTCGGCGGGGTTCCTGTGTATAGTCCCCCGCTCAAGACAGCCCGCGCAAGGATGCCGGGCAAGGAAGCACAGCCGGAAGCCCAGCCGGAAGCACAGCCGGACGCCCGCGCTCAGAGCCCCCGCGAATGGAATCCCGAGGCCCCATCCCCTTCAACGCCGCCGTCGCCTACGGCATCAAGCCGAACTCGGCGACGCGCACGACGCAGCCGCGGGCCGGCTCCACCATCAAGCCTCCGTTCTCTCGCGCCGCTGCCGGTGAGCAGCTCGCGGTGAGCCTTTCCAGTCTGGTTTCGGGCAAGGTCGACTCGCCCGTCTCGCGCGGCGAGGGATTTGACGCTCCGCGGACCACGGCGACCGGTCAACCGGCCAAGACCCCCGCTGGCTCGATGCAGATGTACAGCCGCGCCGCCGACCGCATCGAGGTTGCGACCGCCGTAAGTCTCGGTCGCACGATCGACACCCGCGCCTGACCGCCGGCGCTCCGCTGCCACGCCCAAAAACCCACGGTGGAAGCCTGCAAGCCCTTTGCACGAGTTGCGTCGGGCGGCTATCTTCTCCCCCTCTGTGAAATTCGTCACGAGCCCCAGCCAGGGCTCGGGCGCACCGTCAAATCTGCCTCGACGACGTCGGGTCGCAGCGAATACGTAGCGAAAACTTTGGAGTCCACATGGCCAGCACTGGCACCGTCATTCAGGTCATCGGATCGACCTTCGACGCGCAGTTCCCGGAGTCGGATCTGCCTGCGATCTACAACTCCGTCCACATCAACTTCGAGACGCGCGGTCAGAAGATGACCCTCGTCGGCGAGGTTGCCAAGCACCTCGGCGGCGGACAGGTCCGCTGCGTTGCGCTCGCCTCGACCGACGGCATCAAGCGCGGCGACGCGTGCGTCGACACCGGTTCGCCGGTGCGCGTGCCGGTGGGTGAAGGCGTCCTCGGACGCGTGTTCAACCTCCTCGGCCAGCCCGTCGATGAGCGCGGCCCGGTTGCCGCGACCAAGACCTCCCCGATTCACCGCGAGCCGCCGGACTTCGTCGAGCTCAACCCGCAGACCGAAATCCTGCAGACCGGCATCAAGGTCATCGACCTTCTCTGCCCGTTCGTCCGCGGTGGAAAGATCGGTCTCTTCGGTGGCGCAGGCGTCGGCAAGACCGTCGTCATCCAGGAGATGATCGCGCGCGTCGCTCGTAACTTCGGTGGTTACTCCGTGTTCGCCGGCGTCGGCGAGCGCACCCGCGAAGGCAACGACCTCTGGCTGGAAATGCAGGAGGCCGAGTACACCGACGCGAGCGGCAAGAAGATGCACGTCCTCGACAAGGTGGCGATGGTCTTCGGCCAGATGAACGAGCCGCCAGGCGCCCGTCTCCGCGTCGCGCTCTCCGCGCTGACCATGGCAGAAGAGTTCCGCGACGCGTCGGGTAAGGAAACCCTGCTCTTCGTCGACAACGTCTTCCGCTTCACCCAGGCAGGTTCCGAGGTGTCCGCGCTCCTCGGCCGCATGCCGAGCGCCGTCGGATACCAGCCGAACCTCGCGACCGAGATGGGTGCGCTCCAGGAGCGCATCACCTCGACCCGCCAGGGCGCCATCACCTCGGTGCAGGCGATCTACGTTCCGGCAGACGACCTCACCGACCCCGCGCCGGCGACCACCTTCAGCCACCTCGACGCGTTCATCGTGCTCGAGCGCAAGATCGCCGAGAAGGGCATCTACCCCGCCGTCGATCCGCTGTCGTCGACCTCGCGCATCCTCGATCCGCAGGTCCTCGGCGAGCGCCACTACAAGTGCTCGCGCCGCGTGCAGAACATCCTGCAGCGCTACAAGGATCTCCAGGACATCATCGCCATCCTCGGCGTCGACGAACTCAGCGAAGAGGACAAGCTCACCGTCTCGCGCGCGCGCAAGATCGAGCGCTTCCTCTCGCAGCCGTTCTACGTCGGCGAAGTGTTCACCGGTCTCCCCGGCGTCACCTGCCCGCTCGAGGACACGATCGACAGCTTCGAGCAGATCTGCGACGGCAAGGGCGACGACCTGCCGGAGAGCGCCTTCATGTACGTCGGCAACCTCGCCGACGCCCGCAAGAAGGCCGAGAAGATGGCTGCGAGCGTGTAAACCACGCGGTCAGCGCTGCTTCCTCAGCAAACTCACGACCCCGGCCAACGCCGGGGTCGTTTTCTTTGACTTTGGTTTGATTCTCGGGCTTCTTGGGCTACCTTCGTCGGACTAGCGAGGGCCGCGCTGGTGCTGTCTTGTGCGTTCAACCAATCCTGCCCTCGTCTTTTCAAGGGTGGCGCGTCGACAAGCCCGTCGATTCAGCGTGTGAAGCTCGCGCCCGCCCATACGACCTAATTCAGAGGAGACCCCATGCGTCGATTCCTTCTCGCCACGACTGTGCTTCTGCTCCCGGCCACCCTCGCGATGGCGGAGAGCAAGGGCAAGCCCAAGCCCCCCGTCGTCAGCGATGCGTTCCCGCTCATCGAGACCCCAGGCCATGCCCTGCACGGAGCCGCCTGGCAGAACTCGGAGAACCTCTCCCTGTCGGCGATGAACGGCATCGATGCGATTCCCGCGCCGGTGTTCATGGTTCCGCCGCAGGACAACGACTTCTACCTCGCTGAAGACGAAGTGGTCGGCAACGGCAGCGGTCCGAAGCCGCTGCGATTCGCCGTGCCGGTGCCAATCGCGCTCGACGTGGCGGATGGCGAGTGGATCAACGTCGACGGCGGCCAGGTCTGGCGCCTCGTGATCGCCTCATCGAACGCGACCACCGCGCGACTCCACCTCACGGGACTCAATGTCCCGGCGGGTCAGGAAGTCCGCCTCTCGTCGCCGGGTTGGGAAGACACCACCATCGGCCCGATCGAGGGCGTCGGCGAGTTCGGCAACGGCGAGGCTTGGAGCATGTCGCTGCCGACGAACGAAGTCCTGGTCGAATGGTTCGTGCCGCACGGCGCACGCATCAAGGCGCTGCCCTTCGCGGGCGTGGAGTACTACCACGGATACCGCCACATCTGGAAGTTCGATGCGCCGGGAGACGGCGGCGTCGCTGCGGCAGGCACCTGCCACCTCGATCCGATCTGCTTCCCCACGTGGGCGAACGAGTCGAACGGCACGGTCCGCCTGATCTTCAGCGGCTTCCTCTGCTCGGGCCAGCTGACCGCGACGACCGCCGCTGACGAGACCCCGTACGTCTCGACCGCGAACCACTGCATCTCGACGCAGGCCGACGCCAACGGCTGCCAGTTCAACTTCTTCTACCGACGCAACACGTGTGCGGCGACCGCGACGGCCTCGGCCGGCAGCAACGTCACCGGCAGCGATCTCGTCTCGACGTACCTCGCCAGCGACTGCACGCTGCTGATGGTCCGCCCGACGCTTCCCGCGACGGTGTTCTGGATCGGCTGGACCAACGCGAACATCGCGGTGAACACCGCATCCACCGGCCTGCATCACCCCGCCGGCGACTACCAGCGCATCTCGTTCGGCGTCAAGAACGCCGCATCGTTCAACTGCGGCACGCCGGGCACGAACTGGTCTTCGCTGTCTTGGAATCCCGCCACGCAGTACGGCGTGACCACCACCGGCGTGACCGAGGGCGGCTCGTCGGGAAGCGCGATCTACCGCACCAGCGACAAGCTGATGTACGGCGTCCTGACCTGCGGCGCCAGCGCGTGCAACAACACCGCCGGCGACGACGGCTACGGCCGCTGGGACATTGCGGTCAACACGGGCGGCTTTGGCGCGCTGCTCGCGGCGGGCACCGACGACGCGCAGGAGCAGAACGACAGCTGCGCGACGGCGAAGGCCGTGGCTGCGGGCACCTCGCTGACCGGACTCATCGTCAAGCGCCTTGATGAGGACTGGTACTCGCTGACGGTTCCGGTGGGGTCGACGATGAGCCTGACCTCCACGTACACCAATGCCAACGGCGACGTCGACTTCGAGGTCTACTCGGGTTGCGGCACGACGCCGGTGCTCCAGCGCCTCACGAACGTCAACAACGAGTCGTTCACCTACCTCAACGCCACGTCGTCGAACACGCTGCTGCTGCGCGTGTTCCTCGGCGCGGGTACGCGCAACACCTACTCGCTGCAGTACACCGTCGCCACGCCGCCGCCCACCAACGACGACTGCGTTTCGGCGACGCCCGTGATCGTCGGTACGTATGCGTTCGACACGACGGCCGCCACCAACAGCGCGCTCGCGATCGCCGCGAGCTGCACCGATGGCGCGGGCACGACCCTCAACAAGGACGTCTGGTACCGCTTCATTCCCGAGTGCGACGGCACGGCAACCGTCTCGACGTGCGGCACCGCGGCGTTCGATACGCGCATCGTGGTGTACACGAGTTCGTTCAACTGCCCGACGGTCGCCTCGAACGTCCTCGCCTGCAACGATGACGGCTCGGGCTGCTCGGCGCTGACCAGCACGGTTTCTTTCCCGTGCACCAGCATTGGCCAGTACTACGTGCGCATCGGCAGCAAGCTCAGCGTGGGCGGCGCCGGCACGGTCTCGATGACCTGCACGCCGACCGCTCCGCCGTGCCCGGCCGACATCGACCACAGCGGCACTGTCGATGCGTCCGACCTCGCGACCCTGCTCAACGCCTGGGGCCCGTGCTCGGGCTGCGCGGCCGACATCGACGGCAACGGCACCGCCGATGCGTCTGACCTCGCGACCCTGCTCAACGCTTGGGGCGCCTGCCCGTAAGCGACCGAGTCTCTGGAACCGATCCCGCGCGCCCGCGTCGACACGACGGCCGCCACCAACAGCGCG
>CAITDI010000058.1 GCA_903891095.1 uncultured bacterium
GCGGCTCGCGGCCGCCGCACGCGCCAAGAGCGAAGGCGCGGCCGATGCGATCATCGCCGCGCTCCTCGGCAGCACCAACATCGAGATCGGCGGCGAGTCGTCGAGCCTCGCGCAGGAGCTTCTCCGCGGCGAGCGGCTCAAGGAGCTCGAGGCGCAGCTCCCCGAGGGCAAGTACCTCGCGGTCGCGCTCGCGGTCGTCGAGTCGCTCGCGCGCGAGGCGAGCGCGGCCAACTCCGCCGAGGTCTACCGCGACATCAAGTTCGCGACCGACTTCCTGGCCAAGGCGCATGCGGCGCTCGATCCCGCGGCGTCGACCTACGGCGACGCGCTCCACGCCGTCGCGCAGCTGATGTGGTCGTACCGCCAGCTCGCGTTCCTCGATCCGCAGGTCGCGACCGCGCTGCGCTCGGATGCCCGCAAGTTCGCCGACGACGCGCGCATCGCGCGCTCCGTCGCAGGCGGCCGCGCGCTCGCGCTCACGCTTGTCCTGCTGGCCGAGATCGAGCGCGAGGACAAGCACCTCACCGAGGCGCTCGCCGCGCTCACGCTCGCCAAGGACGCCGCCGACAAGGACGCGCTCCCGAGCGAGAAGGGCGCGATCGACCTCGCGCGCGCGGCGCTGCTCTTCGAGCTCGGCAAGCAGCAGGACGCCGTCGAGATCCTCGGCGTGCGCGCCGCGCTGCTCGAGGCCGCGTATCCGACCGGCAACGCGATGACCACGCGCGTCCGCGAGACGCGCGTGCGCATGCTCGAGACCCTCGGCGTCGCGAAGAGCGACGAGCAGCTCTGGATGAGCGAGCGCCTCGCCCTAGCGCGCGCGTGCGTGCAGTCGAAGCGCTTCGCCGCCGCGTATGCGCTGCTGCCCGACGTCGCCAAGCACTACCAGCGCGACCAGTCGCGCTTCCGCGAGCGCGTCGAGTGCATGGTGCTCCTCGCCCGCGCGATGGACGCGCTCGGCTCGACCGCCGCCGCGAGCGAATCGCTCGACCAGAAGCAGCTCGTCGACGATGTGCGCATCCTCGGCGACCAGACCGCGCTTGCGAAGGAATACGAGTCGCTGCGCACGGAGCTGCGCGCGAAGGCCGCGCCGAAGAAGTGAGGCGCGGGCTCCTGGCCTACGGCGGACCGCACGGGTTCTATCCGTCGCGCTGAGCTCCCCGACTCGCGACCTCCCCGGAAATCCTCGCAGCCATTGCGCGTGGCCGCGCCTCGCCCGTACGAACAGGTGAGGAGCTCCAGGCAACCATGTCCAGCGACGACGACAAGACGCGCGATCTCACCCTCGGACCAGGCGACCAGCCCAGCGACGGCTCCGTCGAGCAGTGGAAGTCCGTGCTCTCCGCCGAGGATCACGCGGATCTCAAGCCGGGCGATCAGGTCGGACCATTCAAGGTCGTCGGCGCACTCGGAGAGGGCGGCTTCGGCCGGGTCTGGCTTGCGGAGCGCCGAACCCCGTTCTTCCAGCGCGTCGCACTCAAGGTCCTCAAGCGCGGCATGGATTCGCGCGCGGTTCTCGCGCGGTTCGAGCAGGAGCGCCAGGCGCTCGCGCTGATGGACCATCCGAACATCGCCAAGGTCGTGGATGGCGGCACGACCGACGCAGGTCAGCCGTACTTCGTCATGGAGTACGTGAAGGGCGAGCCACTCACCCAGTACTGCGACAGGCACCACATGCCGATCGCCGATCGCCTTGGGCTCTTCGTGTTGGTGTGCGAGGCCGTGCAGCACGCGCACATCAAGGGCATCATCCACCGCGACATCAAGCCTTCGAACATCCTCGTCGAGGTCGTCGACGGAAAGCCCGTCCCGAAGGTCATCGACTTCGGCGTCGCGAAGGCGCTTGGGCAGGCGCTCTCGGCGCACACGGTGTTCACCAGCCACGGCCAGATGGTCGGCACGCCGGAATACATGAGCCCCGAACAGGCCGAAGGCACGGTCGCGGGCGTCGACACGCGCACGGATGTCTACAGCCTCGGCATCGTGCTGTACGAACTCCTCGCAGGAACGCTGCCGTTCGAAGCCGCGGAACTGCGGAATGCAGGGGCGCAGGCCATCCATCGCATCATTCGCGAACAGGAGGCTCCGAAGCCGAGCACGAAGCTCCAGGCTACAGGCGACCGTGCCACGGCTGTCGCGCAGCGCCGATCGATGAAACTCGACACGCTGCGCGGCACGCTGTCGCGCGAACTCGAGTGGATCCCGATGAAGGCGATCCGCAAGGATCCCGATCGCCGCTACCGATCGCCCGACGAGCTCGCGCTCGACGTGCGGAACTACCTCGAGGGCCGCGGCCTCATCGCGGGACCTGAGACGATCTCGTATCGCGCACGCAAGGCGATGCGCCGGCATTGGCGGCCGTTCGCGGCGGTGGCGGCGGTCATTCTCGCGCTCGGCGCGGGCATGACGTGGGCGCTTGTGGAGCGCGGGAAGGCGCTGACGGCGGAAGCCGTGGCAAAGGAGTCGCAACGGCGCATCGAAGAAGCGAGAGCGAGTGAACTGGACATGCGGCGCGATACCGTCAACACGCTGCACGCGCTGGCGCAGCTGGTGTTTTCGAACGACTTGGCTGCGTCGGACTCCGATCGGCTTCCACAAGTGTCGAACGACGAGGTGGGAAAGGCTGCGCTACTCCTTCGACGCGAGATAGCGCGCGCGAAGCAACGGTCAGACCCCGCGAGCGCCTATCCGCAATTCGCCAAACTGCGTTCGGACGTGTGCGGGATCTTCGGCGCAGAATCGGAGGAGGCGGACGAAATCGCGTGCGCCATGGCGCCCTCCGCGTCCGGGGCTGTTCAGCGTCAGGAAATGCAGGAGATTCTCGTATCGGTGATCGACCGCCGAAGGCGAAAGCGCCCCAGCGATGCAGGCGAGACAGCCAACGCGCTGAACGCGCTTGCGGTTGTTGAATGGGGTACGGAACTCACTGAGGATGCAATCAAGGGGTTTCGGGAAGCGCTGCAGTTGTTGGACGAAGCGAGCCTGGCGGATCGGGCCGTTCCGATCGCTGACAATTTGTCCCTTGTGCTGCTGCAATCCAAGCGCCATCGCGAGGCGCTGGACGTTGCCCAGGCGAATGAGCTGCGCATCCAGCGAACCGCAAACGTGCCCGGTGTGCAGCTCATGCTGGCGCGCATCCGAGAGGGGCAGGCGCTCGCGGGGCTGCAGCGAAACGCAGAGGCTGTGCGAGCGCTGCAATCGTCGGTTGCGGAGATGTTCCAGCGTTCGTTACGAGAGTTCGACATGGCGGAGCAGGCGCTGACACTCGCGGGGCAGTTGACGCCGGAAAATGACGTCAAGGCAAGGCTTCGCACGATGACCATGCAAGCGGAACTTTCATGGAGCAAGGGCGATCTGATCAGAGCGGCAATGGCGCTGGAGTTTGCGAGATCGCTCGCAGCGGACCCGCGGGTTCCGCGCGATTGCGAAGAGCATCAGCAGTTCGAGTTCACCGCAGCGAGGTTGGGCGCGCCCGAACCTTCGGCGGAGTGATCCGGTAGTCCCACTCAGGTATCGCTGGGTCAACTTCGCGATCTCGTGCCATCGCCTTCTGGCGACGTGAACCCGCGACCGACGTCCACCCACTGCCAATAGGCAGTGGCACCCGCCCGTTAGATCCCCGCGCGCGCTCCGCCACGCTCGAGCAACTCGGCGATGTGCTCCTTGTCGGCCAGCGCCGACGCGCGCACCTTCGCCACGATCTCGCGGTTCGCGAGGTCGCTCTTCATGTAGCGGCGCGCGAGGTCGGCGATCTCCGTCGGCGTGCAGCCGTCGAAGAAGTCCATGCCCTCGCGGTACGCGATCGAGCTTGCGAGGCGGTTCGCGATGATCCAGGTCTGGTAGGACGCGGGCAGGCTCGTCCACACGCGGTCGCCCGCGAACTCGAAGAGGACCTTCGGCAGGTGGTCGCGGATCATCTGCTTGGCGAGCTCGCGGTCGTCGGCGGGCCAGTTCGGCACGCCGGCGGCGATCGCGGCCGCGCTGGTGTTGATCACCTTCGAGAGCTCGACGGAGATCTTCGGCAGCGACATGCCGGGGTGCGTCTTCTCGGCGCGCATGAGGAACTCGCCCTCGACGCGCGCGAGTTCGCGCAGCCGCTCGAGCACCTGCGCGACGTAGGTGTCCTTGATCTTGAGGAACTCCTCGTCGGTCAGCACCATGCACGCGCTGATCTCGTAGCTCGAGCAGATCACGCCGCACTTGTTGGCCGACGAGTCCTTGATGATCGTCACGCCCTTCTTGCACAACTCCTCGCGTGCGCCAGGGGTGAGGAACAGGTTCGCGCCCTCCGAGATCACCTTCGTGCTCGGCGAGCCGTCGGCCTGCAGGAACTCCTGCCAGTTGCCTTCGTGGATGGTGGCGGGGCGGCCGCCGCCCGGCACGAACGCATCGGTCACGAGGCGGTTGTGCAGCGTGTTGCGGAGCTGCGCGCCATCGGGCGCGTCGACCGGCGTCACGCGGCCGCGCGGCGAGAGCTTCTTCGGATCGAAGCTCGCGATCGGCAGGCCTTCCTTGAAGAGCCGCAGGAGCTCGGCGTGATCGAGGCCATCGGGATCCTCGCCCGAGCCCGAGCCGTCGCCCACGCCCACGATCACGGCGTTCTTGCCGTAGTCGCGCTCGAGGATGCGCATCATGTTGCCCGCGACGTCGCCGTCGGGACCACCCGTGATCTTGATCGTGAAGCGCTGCTTGCGCGGATCGATGCCGCGCGCCTTGAGCGCGATGTCGAGGAAGACGTTCACGCCTTCGCTGGTCACGCCGTAGACCTTGTGGTTGATGCCCGCGTTCGGCTTGGAGCTCATGAACGCGGTCGGCATCGAGTAGCCGCGGCGGCGCGCGCGCTCGACGATCCACTCGATGTGCGCGGGCGTGATGTTCTCGTCAGGCCCGAGGTAGATGAGCTCGTCGCGGCCGAAGCGGTCGACCACGAGCTTCTTCACGTCGGGGACCTGCACGATCAGGTCGAGGATCGAGTTCACGAACGCCTTCACGCAGCGGTCGACGGTGGCGTTCGGCTCGAGCAGGATCGCGGCCTTCGCGCCGCCTTCGGGGATGTCCTTGTTCTTGAGCTGCTGCGCCCACGACAGTCCGTAGACCTCGTCGAAGAGCCGCTCGCTCTCGCGCGTGTGCTGCGCGGCGTTCTGCGTGCGGATCACGCGCAGGCCGCCGCGGGCGATGTCCTGGAAGCGGTTGTGGAACCCGTCGAACTGCCGGCCGTGCACGAAGAACGTCGCGTACGGCTTCTCGGGGCGATCGGCGTTGCCGAGGTACGACGGATCGATGCGCAGGCAGAGCGCGAAGCGGTCGGGCAGGAAGTAGTTCGTGCGCAGCGTCGCGGCCACGCCCTCGAGCATCTTGGTGAGCACCGTGCGGTGCATCTCGCTCGGCTGGCGCGCGATGTCGGCCTCGACCTTGGCGCGCGCGGCGGCGAAGTCGGCGTCGTTCATCGGCTTCGCGGGGTCGAACCGCGCGACGAGCAGCTGCACGATCGACGCGGCGACGCCGATCGATTCCTCGGCAAATCCCTGGATGCGCTCGCGCGTCCACAGGAAGCGGTTCTGCGGCGAGAGCACCTGGTGCGCCATGTTGCACAGCGCCACCATCGCCTCGGCCTGGTCGATCGACATGGTCGGATTGCGGCCCGAGACCTCGAGCGCCTTGTCGTCGACCCACTTGATGCGGCGAAGGTCGCGGACGACGCCCTTCCAGGTCTCGCCGGCAGGCTGGATCGCCTTGCCATCCGCGCCCTGGACGACATAGCCGACGAACGTGACCGATCCGCCCTTGCCGTCGCGCACGATGTCGAGGTACGCGCGGTGGATCGAGATCTGGTGGCGCGCGAGGATCTTCGCGGTGCGCTCGAGCATGGTGCGCGTGCGCGCGTTCTCGACGACCACGACGATGCGGCTCATCGTCTGGTGGCTCTCGGCCTCGAGCTCGACGATCGTGCCGTCGGTGCCGTGCACGCGGCTGAAGAGCTTCCAGTGCGCGGCGACGCGCAGCGGGGTGCAGGTGAGCACGTACTCCGCGCTGCAGCCGGCGAAGTAGCTCGAGATCTGGTCGGGCGTCCAGTCGAGCTTCTGCTCCTTGGCGTAGCGGATCGTGTCGGTGAGCTTGGCGGCCTGCCGCGGATCGCGGCTATCGAACGGCTCGGGGTCGCCGAACACGAAGGTGTCGAGCACCAGCTTGCCGTCGAAGCTCGAGTGGATCTTGGCCGCGCGCAGCGAGCGGTCGAGCGGGAGCTGCGACACGAGCTCGGCGAGCACGCCGGGGTAGTTCGCGCTGCGGATGAGCGTGAGCTGGCGGCCATCCTCGCTCTTGAGCGTGAGGTCGATCGGACGGCCCGACGCCTTCGCCGCGATGATCGCGCGGAGGTGCGCGAGCTGCGTCGCGCGGTCGGTGTCCTGGAAATACATCGGCGGCATCTGCGACGCGAACCACGGCACGACGCTGTCGGCGGTCGCGCGGAACGAGCTCGCGAGCTCGTCCACGATGGCCGTGGTGTCCGGAGAAGTCGACGTCGAGGAAGGCGCAGTGGTCATTTCGTGTATGTTCCGACGGACTGAAGAGGAAGGGGGACAGGATAGCCACACTCCCAACCCCGCCGCGCACAGCGGTCGACGGGCAGGCTGAGAGCCCAAAATGCAGGCGATCGTCATCGGCAACTTCGACGGAGTTCATTGCGGACACAGGCAGCTCTTCCGCCTCGCGAAAGACGCGGCGGGGGCCGGCGGCAGGGTCGTCGCGGTCACGTTTGAACCCTTGCCGGCGGCGGTACTTCGCCCGGACAACTCGATCGGGAGGCTCACGCCGTCGGCCGAACGCGCGGAACTGCTCCGTTCCACCTGCGGTGTCGACGAGGTGATCGAGCTCCAGCCGACGCCCGAGCTTCTCGGACGGACGCCCGAGGGGTTCATCGCCGACCTGCGGGCGCGCGTGCCGTTCGACGCCGTGGTCGAGGGCCCCGACTTTCGCTTTGGCAAGGCGCGCGCGGGGTCGCTCGACACGCTGCGCGAACTCGGCGCCAAGCTCGGTTTCCGCGTGATCGAGGCGCCGCCGTTCTCGGTGGATCTCACCGACGGCACCCGCGTCGAGGCGCGCAGTTCGGTCGCCCGGCAGCTGCTCGCAGCGGGGCGCGTCGCCGACGCCGCGCGCGTCTTCGGGCGCCCTTACGAACTCCGCTGCCACACCACCCGCGGCGACCAGCGCGGCCGGACCATCGGCTGGCCCACGATGAACCTCGATTCGCACGGCCGCATCCTGCCCGCCGACGGCGTCTACACGGGCGGCGCGACGCTGCCCAACGGCCAGCGCGCGGTCGCGGCGATCTCCGTCGGCACCAAGCCGACCTTCGGCGAAAGCGCGCGCACCTGCGAGGCGACGCTGCTCCGTCACGACGGTCGTCCGCTCGATCTTCCGCTCGATTGGTACGGATTCGAGCTGCACCTGCGCTTTGGCTCGTGGATCCGCGGGCAGGAGAAGTTCGCGAGCCTCGACGCGCTTCTCGCGCAGATGGAACGCGACCGCGCGGCGGTGCTCGTTGCAGAATCGGTATAACACCGCCTCGCGCCCGCGCGCTCGACAAATCATGAGCTACGAAACGAACACCACCATCGACGCGATCGCCCACGCACTGCGCGGCGCGCGCCGGGTGCTCGTCACCACGCACGCGAAGCCCGACGGCGACGCGCTCGGCTCCGTGCTCGCGGTGATCCGCGCGTGCCAGGCCATCGGCGTCGCCGCCGAGGGTTGGGTCGTCGATCCGTGCGAGGGCAACTTGCGCTCGTTCGAGGGCTCGACGCCCGTGCGCCATGTGAATCCGCGCGCGCCCGAGATGCCGGCGGGGGAGTTCGATCTCGCGGTCGTCGTCGACACCGGCGCGTGGACGCAGCTCGAGGCGCTCGCCCCGTGGCTGCGCGCGATGCACGCCAAGGTCATCGGCCTCGATCATCACGCGCGCGGCGACGAGGTCGCGGCGCTGCGCGTGGTCGACGCGTCGTGCGGCTCGTGCACTGCGCTGCTCGCGCGCTTGATCGACGCGCTTGGAGTCGACATGTCCGCCGGCGCCGACGCGCGCGGCCGCTACTCGATCGCCGAGGCGCTCTTCATGGGCCTCGCGACCGACACGGGCTGGTTCCGCTTTCCCAACGCGCGCGCCGCGGAGTACGGCCTCGCCGCGCGCCTCCTCGCTGCGGGCGTCGACAAGGACGCGATGTTCCAGAAGATCGAGCAGTCGAGCCGCGCCGAGCGCGTGCAGCTGCAGGCGCGCGCGCTGTCGAGCCTCGAGTTCGTCGCGGGCGGACGCATCGCGATGATGCGGCTCCGCGCGGCTGACTTTGCCGACACGGGCGCGATGCTCGAGGAGACGGCGGGCATCGTGAACATCCCGATGGAAGTCGCGCCCGTGCGCGCGTCGATCCTCGCGGTCGACGATGTGGCCGCTGGCGTGATCAAGCTGAGCTTCCGCTCGAAGCCCGCGGATGGCGACGGCGCGTTCATCGATGTGAACGAAGTCGCCGCGCGCTTTGGTGGCGGTGGCCACGTCCACGCCGCGGGTGCGAAGCAGAAGGGCACACTCGACGAAGTCGTCACGCGCGTCCGCGACGCTGTGCGGTGAGGTGACACCCGCGCCTCCGGCGCGGCGGTTGGTGTGACGACCACGTTTGCCGCCGCGCCCCGCGCGGAACAGTTGATGTCAAATCCTCGCCTGCGCCGCCCGAAGGGCGGAACAGTTGATGTGGTCACCACGCTTGCCGCCGCGCGAAGGGCGGGTGCCACTTCCTCTGCAAAGCAGAGGTAGTGGTCGCCGTGCGTCAGAGTTCACACGGGCGCGCCGGCGCAGCCGGCGATCCAGACCGGCGCTCCGCGCCGCGGAGAACCGAGCTCCGAAGTTCCGCGACCACTACCCCTGCGGGGAAGTGGCACCCGCGCCGTCGGCGCGGCGGTGGACGCGGTGACCGAGCTTGCCGCCGCCCGAAGGGCGGGTGCCACTTCCTCTGCAAAGCAGAGGTAGTGGTCGCCGTGCACCAGAGTTCACACGGGCGCGCCGGCGCAGCCGGCGATCACCGATCCCTCACTTCTCAAC
>CAITDI010000059.1 GCA_903891095.1 uncultured bacterium
TCCTTATGGTTGCGGGCGCGATGACCATTGCGGCGCTCGGCGGCTGGACCTTCGGCGCGCAGGCCTGGCGCGGCCTCGAGGAGCGCAAGGAAGCGACGCATGCCAAGGCGCTCAACGCCTACCCCGTGATCTCGCGCTCCAAGCGCGATGAACTCAGGATCAAGCATGTCGACGCCTATCGCGCGCTGACCCCCGCGTGGCTCGCGTACTTCGACGCGCTGCGGCGCTTTGCGCCCGATCCGTCGAGCGTCGTGCTCGACGGACTCAATGCGCAGCTCGACGACGCTGAAATCAGCTACGCCGACGGCAAAATGACCTCGAAGCCCGTGCTTCGCTTCATCGTCGATGGCGAGGCCAAGGACCGCGCGACAGCCGACTCGCTGCGCGACGCGCTGGTCAAGGACAAGAGCTACACGCTCGCATCGACGGGCGCCGACGCACGCGGTGGCCGTCGGTTGCCGTACCCGTTTGCGTACACGATCCGCACCTCCGACCTCACGCCCAAGCAGGCCGTCGCTGCCGAGGACGACAAGTCCGTGGCCCCCGCCAAGCAAGGTGGCGGTTCATGAAGCGCGTCTCGCTCAATCGCCACGATCTCGAGCGGTTCCTTCGTCGCAACTGGTTTGCGATGGCCATCGTCTCTGGGGCGCTCATCGCCGTCACGGTTGGCTATCTCATGGGCGAGCGGCGTTTCTCGGTCGAGCGTGCGCAGGCGCTCGCCGCGATCGAGACCGATCGCAACGTCATCAACGACTCAACCGCCGCGCAGAAGCAGCGCCCGCAACTCGACGAGCGCATGCACGTCCTCAGCGACCAGATGCTTGGCCCGAGCCTCGAGTCGGTCGACAGCGAAGTGCGTCGTCGTCTCAACCGCGCGTGCGAAGAGCTCGGCATCAACGACTTCTCGGTGACGACCGGCACGTCCGTGGGACGACCGACGCCCGCCAAGAAGGAGTTCAAGCGACTGCAAGACCGCAAGCTCCGCGACGAGATCGACTTCACCGAGGTGCAGGCCACCGTGATGGCAACCGCTTCTGTGGAAAGGATTTACCGTCTGATCTTCCGCATCGACGCCGAGCCGTGGATCAAGCGCATCGAGTCGCTGCGACTCGACCCGCGCGCCGACGGCAACCAGGTCAAGCTCACGGTGCGGCTGACGACGCCCTTCATGCCGGGCCAGTCGCCGCGCGCGCCGCTGGTGCTCAACCCCGATCGACTCAAGGCCGGCGATCGCTATGCGGCGCTCTTCGCGGCGAACCCGTTCCGTATTCCGCCGCCACCGACTCCCGCTCCGCCGACTGCTGTCGCGACTGCGCCGACAACGACTCCTCCGCCCGCGCAACCAAACGCGGGAGCGACTCCAGCACCAGCAGCAGTGCCGACTCCGCCTGGTGGCTTCCCCTACGGAGAGTGGCAGATCACGGGCATCGTCGAAGGCCCGAGCGGACCCGAGGCTTGGCTGCGTCATCTCCCGACTGGAACTTCGCTTGCGCTTCTTCCAGGCAACGCAGTTGGTGAGCTGACCTTCCGCGGTGTCGAGTATGATTTCGCCGTGTTCGACAGCCCTTCTGGTGCATGTCGGATTCAGGTCGGGACCAACCTCACCCAGCGCGCCTCGGCCGCTGGCTGATGCGCGGATGAACTAAATCTAATGTGTGGTGTGTTGTCTGTGCTTCGCTGAGCGAGCTCGTCTGTACGAGCCGTCTCGCGAGTGCGCGCGGCGTGTCGTTTGGCCGCGTGCTCGCTGCGTCGCATGTGTGTTTCCTTGCAGGGCTCGAAGCCCGTGAACGGAGTCAGGATGAACAAGCGTTCCAAGCGCTCGGCGAATGGCGTCGCCCCTTTCCTTGCAGCCGCGATGGTCGCGTCCCCCGCGATCGCGCAGGACGGCGCTGCGAAAGCACCGACGACTCCGCCGCCACCTCCTTCGCAGGACGCACCGAAGAACCCGCAGTCGATCCGCGTGCGGTTCAACTTCAAGGGCCAGACGTACGACCAGATCCTCGACTACTTCAGCCGCGCGACGGGCTATCCCGTGGTGCGCGACACCGAGGTTCCCAAGGGCACCGTCGACTACATCTATCCCAAGGAATACACGCTCGACGAAGCGCTGCAGACGCTCAACGTGCTGCTCCAGACGCAGAACGTGATGCTCCGCGTCGAGGACAACCGGCTCTTCCTGCAGAAGCTCGACGACATGAAGCGCCAGAACGTGCCGACGTTCATCGGCGCCGTTCCCGCTGCGATCGGCGGCGAGCAGATCGTGACCGTCGTGCTGCCGCTCCTCAACGCGCAGGCCAAGCCCGTCGCCGAGCAGCTCAAGAACCTCATCGCGAGCTACGGCTCCGTGACCGCGCTCGAGCAGCAGAACTCCGTGCTCATCGTCGAGACCGCGGCGCAGATCCGCCGCCTGCAGCGCATCATCGAGGAGCTCGATCGCCAGGACGTCGAGAACGTGATCGAGCTGCTGCCCGTGCGCCACACCAAGGCGACCGTGCTCATCAGCAGCCTGCAGGCGCTCATGGGCGAGCGCGTGGTCGAGTATGTGATCCAGGACGGCAAGCGCCAGAAGATCGAGGAAAACCGCGTCGCCGGCCTCATGCTCGCCGCCGACGAGCGCACCAACGCGATCATCGCGCGTGGCCCGCGCGCGAAGATCGAATCGGTCAAGCAGACGATCGAACTGCTCGATGTGCCCGTCGCCGACGGCGCCGCGCCGACCGCCGCCGGTGGCCGCGGCATGAAGACCTTCTCCGTCGCCAAGGTCAAGCCCGATGTCGCCAAGCAGCGCCTCGAGCAGCTGTTTGCCGCGTATCCCGCCGACAAGAAGCCGACCGTCGTCGCGTTGCCCGAGGCCGAGCGCGTGACCATCGTCGGCGACCTCGGTTCCATCGACGACGCCGACCGCTTCATCGCCGAGATGGAAGGCTTCGATCCGTCGAAGATGCCGAAGACCGGCGCGACGCTGACCGAGCGCCGCCGCGGCGACCGCGCGATTGCCGCGATCGAGCTGCAGAGCGCGTCGCCCGACGCGATCCTCGCCGCCGCCAAGTCGCTGCTCTCCAAGCGCCAGCAGGATGAAGTCACGCTCGTCGCAGGCCCCGATGGCCGGACGCTCCTCATCGGCGGCGACTCCGCGGACATCGCGGGCATCCGCGCGATCGTCGAGACGCTCGATCGTCCCGCGAACGTCGATCGCCAGGTGCGCCTCGTGCGCGTCGCGAGCGTCGATCCCGTCAAGAGCGTCGAGCGCGCGCGCGAGCTGTACGAGCGGCAGACGCAGCAGACCGATCCCGCGCGCAGCCTGCGCATCGAGCTCGACGCGAAGAGCCGCGAGCTGGTGCTCGTCGGCAGCGCGCAGTCGATCACGCGGTTCACCGAGCTGCTCAACCAGGTCGACGCCGCGCATGTGGTCGAGCGCGAGACGCAGCAGGTCGCCGTCGCCAACGCGCTGCCGAGCGCGATCCTCGCGCAGGCGCGCGAGCTCTCCAAGCAGGTGCTCGATCCGCGCGACGGAACGCAGTTCGTTCCGCCGACGATCGAAGCGGTCGACGCGATGAAGGCGCTGCTCGTCTCGGGCACGCCCGAGCAGGTCGCGCAGGTCAA
>CAITDI010000060.1 GCA_903891095.1 uncultured bacterium
CGATGACACGCGTCGCCTGTACGCCGACACCGACGGCGACGGCCACGGCGCGGGCAACCCAGTCGCCTGCGGCGTTGCGTCGAACGACGACGCGTGCCCGACGGTTGCGGCGCTCTTCAATCCGGTGACGTACTACCGCGACGCCGACGCCGACAGCTTTGGCGCGCTCGCGGTGACCACGTCGGTCTGCGCCACCACCGCGCCGGTTGGCTACGTGACGAACTCGACCGACTGCGATGACACGCGTCGCCTGTACGCCGACACCGACGGCGACGGCCACGGCGCGGGCAACCCAGTCGCCTGCGGCGTTGCGTCGAACGACGACGCCTGCCCGACCGTTGCCGCGCTCCTTGCGCCGGCCACGTACTACCGCGACGCCGACAGCGACAGCTTCGGCAACCTCGCCGTCACCACCTCGGTCTGCGCGACCACTGCGCCGACTGGCTACGTCGCCAACTCCACCGACTGCGATGACACGCGCCTCCTCTACGCCGACACCGACGGCGACGGCCACGGCGCGGGCAATCCCGTCGCCTGCGGCGTCGCGTCCAACGACGACGCATGCCCGACCGTTGCCGCGCTCCTCGCGCCGGTCACCTACTTCCGCGACGCCGACAACGACGGCTTCGGCAACGCCGCCGTCACCAGCGCCGTGTGCGCGACTGCGGCGCCGACCGGCTACGCGACCAACTCCGTCGACTGCGACGACACGCGCCTGCTCTACGCCGACACCGACGGCGACGGCGTTGGCGCCGGAAACCCCGCGCCCTGCGGCGTGCCGTCCAACAGCGACGGCTGCCCGGCCGACAGCGGCAAGACGTCGCCTGGAACCTGCGGCTGCGGATCGCCCGACCTCGACAACAACGGCAACGGCATCGCCGACTGCGCCGACGTGTTCGTCACCATGACCTCGAGCGCGACCTCGCTCGCGGCGGACCAGACCTTCACGGTGCGCATCTCGTCGTCGCCGTCGCTCTTCGCGATGACGGGCGTGCAGTTCGGCGTCAACTTCGACTTCGCCCATGTGCAGCTGGTCGCGGTCAATCCCGCGCCGGGCTCGCCGTTCTCGGTGGAGACCTTCGAGGTGATCAACAACGCCCTGGGCCGGCTGCGCTACGCGGTGACCGTGCCGTCGGGCGCGCCCGCGACGCAGGCTGGTGGCGCGATCGCCGATCTCGTGTTTGTCGTGCGCAACGATGCGCCGCTGTGCGGGTCGGCCGTGATCGCGCGCTTCGCCGCGGTCGGTACGTTCGACACGCGCTTCACGACCTCGACGGGGACGACGCAGGTCCCGCTCATGGCCAGCCTCCCGAGCACGAACCTCGACGTGCTGCCGCCGGTGCTTGCGGGTGTTCCCGACAGCGTCACGGTCGCCGCCGATGCGGGCTCGGTGTTCGGCGCGTACGTCGCTGCGCCGACCGTCACCGCGACCGATGCGTGCGACACCGCGCCGATCAACAGCCTGCGCATCACCTACCCGAACGGCACCGTCGCCACGGCGTGGCCGGCGAACGGCATGTTCCCGATCGGGACGAGCCAGCTCGTGTGGGATTCGGTCGATGCCGCGGGCAACGTCGCCTCGGCCAACCGCACGATCTCGGTCGGCAACTTCCAGTTCATGAACCTCGCGGTGTCGGTGCCTGGCGCGACCGCGGGCGACTCGACGCGCCGCATCCACCTCAAGGGAAGCGGCCTGTCGGTGCTCGTAGACGTCACCATCTCAGGCGGCGTAGGCATCGTGCGCGACCTGCAGGTCCCCGTCGCGGCGTCGTACCCCTGCATCACGGTCAAGGACCAGGCGCACTCGCTCACCAGCGCGGCCACGGTGGGCATCGCGGGAACGCGGTACTCGGCGAGCTTCACGCTCGTCCAGGGCGACTGCGACGACAACAACGCGATCGACATCGTCGACTTCGGCATCTTCGCGACGAGCCGCGGCGCGGGCGTCGCGCGCAACGCGATCGCGAACTTCAACGGCGACACGCTGGTGAGCAACGCGGACTTCAGCTTCATCGCGGTCAACTATCTGCGCGTCGGCGACACCTGCGGCGCGTTCGACGACCAGAGCGGCGCCGCGCGCAAGCGCGTGAGCATCAAGGATCTTCGTCGCGAGGGGCTCGGAGAGCTCCAGGCGGCTGACATGAATCACGACGGCTGGCTCGACATGCAGGACATCCAGATGTTCCTGCAGGGTTCGAGCGATGCGGGCCGGCCCGATGGCCGACCCGATGGCAACAGCGGCAGGTGGTGAGCACGGGAAGGACCGAACTCAACCTTCGGTCCCACAAAGACGAAACTGCCTCGGCTGATCAGCTGAGGCGGTGTTCGTTTTGGCTTGTGATGTCGGGGCCGCGCGCGCGCGGTTACCTCGCGGTTACTTCGCGGTTACTTCGCGCCGCACTCGACGGCCAGCGCGTCGGCCGCCGCGGCGAAGTCGAAGTCCTTCTCGGTGATGCCGCCCGCGTCGTGCGTCGAGAGCGACAGGGTCACGCGGCTGTAGCGGATCAGGATGTCGGGGTGGTGCTGGACGGCCTCGGCGCGCTCGGCGACGCGCTCGACGAAGGTCATCGCCTGCACGAAATCGTCGAACCGGAAGGTGCGCTGGATCTCCTCGCCGGGCTGCGACCACTCGGGGAGGGTCTCGAGGCGGGCTTCGATCTCTGCGTCGCGGAGCTTCAACAGGGCCATGGAGGAAAGTGTAGCCGCACGACCGTACGCTGCCAGCATGTCTGCGCATCCGCGCGTCACTCGCCTCGCCCCCACGCCTTCGGGCGCGCTGCACATTGGAAACGCGCGGACATTCTTGGCCACCTGGGCCCTCGCTCGAAACAACGGCTGGCGCATCGTGATGAGGCTCGAGGACCTTGATCTCGGACGCGTAAAGGCCGGCGCGCACGAAGCGGCGCTCGCGGATCTCGCCGCGATCGGCGTCGATTGGGACGGCGAGCCCGAGGTGCAGTCGCGGGATCTCGCGCCGTACCGCGCGGCGCTCGAGGAACTTTCCCGTACGGGCCGCGTGTTCCGCTGCGACCGTTCGCGCGCGGAGATCCGCAACGCGGCGAGCGCGCCGCATGCGGAGGATGGTGAGACGCGCTTCCCGCCAGAGTTACGGCCGCCAGAATTACGGCCTCCAGAGTTAAGGCCGCCCGACCCGTGGCCCCGCACGCTCGACGCCTGGGAGGCGAACCACCGCATGCTCGTCGACCCTGCGCCCGAACGCGTGCACGACGAGCTGCTCGGCGAGCGCGTGTTCAACCCAGGTCTTGAAGCAGGCGACATGGTCGTGTGGACCAAGCTCGGCGTGCCCGCGTACCAGCTCGCGGTCGTGGTCGACGACGCGCGCCACGGCGTGACCGATGTCGTGCGCGGCGACGACCTCCTGGCGAGCGCCGCGCGGCAGCAGTTGATCGCGCGCGCGCTCGGCGTGGCGCATGCGCGCTGGTGGCATGTCCCGCTGGTCTATGGCGACGACGGCAAGCGCCTCGCCAAGCGCCACGGCGCGCACAGCCTCGCGCAGCTGCGCGCGGACGGCGTCGATCGAGAGCGGATCATCGGCTGGTGCGCGTGGTCGCTTGGGCTGCTGGATTCGATGCACGGGGATGCGATGAACGGGGATTCGCTGAACAGGGATTCGATGAACAGGGAGTCGATGCGCGCGATCGAGCCCCGCGAGTTCCTCCGGCTCGCGACGACCGACGCCCTGCGCGCGGCCGCGCTGCGGACGGCTGCGGCTCCGACGGTGTTCGGCGACGCGGATCTCGCGTGGCTGCGCGCGACATGACGGGCTCAACTTGCATGGCGCGACTTGACGCGCGCGCGCGCCGCGCTTCTCATCCTCGGATGCTCGAAGCAACCGCCCGGACGTTCGTCGCCGCTCCCCTGCTCCTCGTCGCCAGCGCGTTCCTCGGCGCATGCGAGAGCAAGACGCTGCCTGCGACGATCCCCGTGACCGTCGGCGGCAAGACCTTCAACTGCAAGCTCGCGATCACGGAGGCCGCACGCGAGCAAGGCCTCGGCGGCGTCAAGGAACTCGGGCCGGACGAGGGCATGATCTTCGCGTTCACCGACGCCGCGCCGCGCAACTTCTGGATGCGCCGCTGCGTGATGGGGCTCGACATCGCGTTCATCGATCCGTTTGGCTTCGTGACCGCGGTGCACACGATGCCGCAGGAAGATCTCCAGCGCGAGGGCGAGACCGACGACCAGTACTTCGGGCGGCTCAAGCGCTATCCCTCGGTCGCGCCTGCGCAGTACGCGCTCGAGGTCGCGCCTGGGGCCCTTGCCCCGCTTGGGGTCAGGCGCGGAGTCCGCGTCGAATTCGACCGGGCCCTGCTCAAGACGCATACGGAGTGAGCCGATTTCCCGATGCTGGGCATCGGGAGGCACCCGCGCGCCGACAGCATGTTCGGCGCGCCCATGCATCACGTTCGCAACACGTACCGCATCGCAGTGATCAGCGGAGCCACGCAGGGCCGCGAAGCTGCTGCGTGGCGCGACGCGCTCGCGCGTGAGCTGCCCGCGACCACCGTCGCGCACCTTCCCGTCGAGGCGCTCAGCGACAGCGCGAACCATCCCGTCCACCTCGAGACCGAGATCGCGGTGCTGTTCGCATCCGACTCGCAGGCCGAGACCGATGCCGCGCTCGACATCCTGCTCGGCTCCGTCGAGCGCGCGACCAACGACCCCAATGAACTCGCTTCGGCGCGCGTCGTCGTCGTGGGCGATCCCGCGGCGCTGCATGCGCCCGCGACCGGCGCGGACTTTGTCGCGCGCGCGGACGCAACGACCACGCTGCCGGCGTTCCTGCGCGGACTGCTCGCGAACGCGGCCGGCCTGCGCGAATCGCGCCGCGAGCTTGCGCTGCTGAGCCGCGTCGTCGACTCGATGCGCACCGAGCTCGAGATCCGCGACGAGGAACTGCAGATGGCGGCGCTCGTCCAGAAGGACTTTCTCCCGCTGCCGATCGAACCGCTGCTTGGCATGCGCGTGACGACGCTCTACCGCCCGCTCGGGCAGGTGTCGGGCGACGTCTACCACGTCGAGCAGCTCGACGACCACCGCATCGCGATCTTCCTCGCCGACGCGGTCGGCCATGGAATCCCCGCCGCGCTCCTCGGCATGGCGGTGTGCCGCTCGCTCGAGTTCACCGAGCGCGTGGGCGGGCAGCTCAAGTTGCTCGGCCCTGGCGAGACGCTCGCGCGCGCCAACCGCCGCCTGCACGAACACCAGCGCGCGACGACGCGATTCGCGACCGCGATCGCGGGCGTCCTCGACTGCGCCACGCGCAAACTGCGCATCGCGGTCGCGGGACATCCGCCTGCGATCCTCCTGCGCCCGGGCGAAGGCCCGCAGACCATCGAGGCCGAAGGCAGCCTGCTCGGCGTCTTCCCCGACGAACGCTACGAAGAGGTCGAGATCGAGCTTCGGCCCAACGACCGGCTGCTGTTCTACTCGGACGGCTTTGAGCAGGCGTTTGCCGAGCACGGCACCGCGCGTCATGTCGAGGAGTTCGGCCGGCTGGCGGGCGTGCTCGATCCCGAGCAGTTCGTCGAGCAGGTCGCCGCGCGCCTCGACGCGCATCATGGCTCGCTGCATCAGGCGGACGACCTCACGCTGCTGTGCGTGTCGGTCGAGCAGACTGCGGCGATGCGCCACGCGGCGTGACGCGGCGCCTCAGGCGCGGGACTTCATGAACTCCAGCTGGCGCGCCACAAGCTTGGCGATGTAGTCGACCTCGACCTGCAGCTTGTCGCCGACCTTGCGCTCGGCGAGATTCGTGCGCGCGAGCGTCTCGGGGATCAGGCACACGTCGATGATCGCGCCCGACGGCGTGTCCTCGACGCGCGCGATCGTGAGCGAGACGCCATCAAGCGTGATCGAGCCCTTGTCGACCGCATGCACGCCGAGGTCGCCAGGAAGGCGCAGGCGCACGCGCCACTCGCCCGAGGTGCGAAGTTCGACGACCTCCGCGAGCCCGTCGACGTGACCGAGCACGACATGTCCGCCGAGGAAGGTCGTCGGCGTCGCCGCATGCTCGAGGTTGACGCCGTCACCGACGCGCAGCCGACCGAGGCCGGTCACCGCGAGCGTCTGCGGGATCACGTCGAAATGAAAGACGGCTCCCGCCACACCGACCACGGTCAGGCAGCAGCCGTTGACCGAGATCGAGGCGCCCAGGTCGGGGCGATGCGGCCAGCTGCCCGCGTCGATCTCGATCCGGGTCGCGCCAGCGGCATTCCCAGCGGCGGCGGGACGGATCGCCGCAACGCGGCCGAGGGCTTGGACAAGTCCAGTGAACACGCCGCGAGGATAGCGGGACGTTTGGCGGGCGGTCAGACGGGCCCGCGGACCGGATCGAGGGCGACCTTTCGGCAAGGTGCCAGCCGCCGCGCGGCTTGACGCTTGCCCCCCGTTGGGGCGATACTCCGCCCTTCGGCCTTTCCGGCCGTCGGAGCCCCATGACGATGACCTCTACGAGTTCGATGATCCAGCGCGCCTCCTCCGCGAGCGCCACCACGCTTTCGCTCCGCATCTCCAGCCTCGCTGCCCACGCTGTTGCGGCATCGACCGTGCTGGTTGGCGCGATGGCGGCGACCGCGACCGCGGCCGACGGAACGCAGACCGCCGACAACGGCGCCGCCGCGGCCAAGGCCCGCGTGGCCGCCGACGTGGCGAAGGTCCTCGAGCAGTACATCGTCGCCCCGCAGGCGGCGTCGGAGCTCGGCTGCCGCGTCAAGTGGCAGGCCACCGTGCCGCTGGCCGCGGGCCAGACGGTGAAGATGGTCTCGAGCTCGCCCACCGCGGTGCTGGCGCTCGACGGCCGCAACCAGGCCTCGCTCATCCGTCCGGAGACCGGCGACCGCGCGTGGACCGCATCGGCCGCAGATCCGATCGACCACGTGCTCGCGCTCGGCGTGTTCCCCTACGTCGGCCGCAGCGAGTCGGACAACATGCGCATCGGCGTCGTCGCCGACACCGTGTACTACACGATCGGCTTTGACGGCGGCGCGACGCTCGGTCGCACGCGCTACCACCATGTTCCGAACACGACCCCGCAGATGTTCAGCCGTTGGTTCATCTACGGCACGCGCTCGGGCCAGGTGAGCTGGCTTGATTGCGCGACCGGCAGCGACCTCAAGTGCCACACGGTCGACGCGCTGCACGGCAAGGCCCCCGTCATCGCGGCCCCCGCGATCGGCGAGGACACCGTCGTCGGCGCGAGCTCCGCGGGCGGCGTCGTCTCGCTCGACGCGAAGACCGGCGGCCTCAACTGGACCAAGGAACTCCTCGCAGGCGTGAGCGCGAGCCCGACGATCTCCAAGGGCGTCGTGTTCATCGCGAGCGAGGACCAGTACCTCTACGCGTTCGACCTCCGCACGGGCGCGACGCTGTGGAAGTACTTCACGCAGACCGCGCTCCGCAGCTCGCCGTTCGCGGCGGGCGACGTGGTGCTGCAGGACGTCCCCGGCGAAGGCCTCGTCGCCCTCACCCAGAACCCCGAGGCGCAGCCCGGTGGTGAAGTGCGTTGGCGCCGCGCGCATGTCGCTGGCTCGCCGATCGGCGTGCTCGACGGCGCCGCGATGTTCTGGTGCCCGGTTGGTCACGTCGTGACCCTGGTCGACCTCAAGAAGGGCGACATCGTCCGCACCGTCAGCCTCCCGTCGGTGACCTCGATCGAGGCCGACACCATCGAGGCCGGCGGTTTCGTCGCGTGGAGCGCCGACGGTCGCGTCGAGCGCCTCGCGCCCATGAATCCCCCCGCTGCAGCCGCCGCGCCGGCCGTTGCGACGAAGTAATCGGAAACCGCCATGCATGGACTCGTCCAGGTACGACGTGCGCTGATCTCGGTCAGCGACAAGCGTGATCTCATCCCATTTGCGAAGGCGCTCGTGGCGCACGGCATCGAGATCGTCTCGACCGGCGGCACCTCGGCCGCGCTCGCCGCGGCGGGCATCCCCGTCGTGCCGATCGAGAAGCTCACGGGCTTTCCCGAGATGATGGACGGCCGCGTGAAGACGCTGCACCCGCGCGTGCACGGCGGCCTGCTTGGTCGCCGCGACATGCCCGAGCACGTGAAGTCGATGCAGGAGCACGGCATCGCGCCGATCGACCTCGTGTGCGTGAACCTCTATCCCTTCGAGATGACCGTGCGCCGCGAGGGCGTGCAGGAACACGAGGCGATCGAGCAGATCGACATCGGCGGCCCGTCGATGCTGCGCTCGGCCGCGAAGAACCATGAGTTCGTGACCGTCGTGACCGACCCCGCGCAGTACGACGCGGTCGCAAGCGAGCTCGCGAAGAACGACGGCTGCACGACGACCGACCTGCGGCGCAAGCTCGCCGCCGCGACGTTCGCGCGCACGGCCGCGTACGACACCGCGATCTCGGCATGGATGAGCCAGCGCGCGGGGAATCGCTTCCCGCCTGTGTTCGAGCTGCGCGGCGTGAACGAGGGCGAGCTCCGCTACGGCGAGAACCCGCACCAGGCCGCCGCGGTCTATCGCGATCCCACGTATCGCGGGCCGAATGTCGTCGGCGCCGAGCTCCTGCACGGCAAGCCGCTTTCGTACAACAACCTGCTAGACGCGGCCGCTGCGCTCGAGCTCGTGCAGGACCTGCGCGAGATCGCGCCTGACATGGCGGGCGCCGTGGTCGTGAAGCACACCAATCCGTGCGGAACGGCGATCGCCGCGAGCCTGCGCGAAGCGTTCACGCGCGCGTATGCGGGCGACCCGTTGGCCGCGTTTGGCGGGATTGTGGCGCTCAACGCGCCGGTCGATCGCGCGACGGCGGAGGAGATCGTGGCGGGTGAGAAGTTCCTCGAGGTGGTCGTCGCGCCGAGCTACGACCCGGAGGCGCTCGCGCTGCTGCAGGCCCGCTGGAAGAACGCGCGTCTGCTCGCGGTCGGCCCGGTGACGGCCGCGCCGAAGTCGGTGCTGGTGCGTTCGATCGCGGGCGGTTTCCTCGCGCAGGAAGCGGACACGCATGCGGTCAAGAGCGAGGAGTTCCAGCTCGCGGCGGGTCCCGCGCCGAGCGCGGAGACGCTGCGCGATGCGGCGTTCCTGACCGCAGTCGTGAAGCACCTCAAGTCGAACGCGGTGTGCATCGGCCGCGGCGGACAGCTGCTTGGCGCTGGCGCCGGCCAGATGGACCGCGTGGCAAGCTGCCGGAACGCGGTCGAGAAGTCGGGCGCGCGCGTGCGCGAAGGCGCCGGTATTGCGGTCGCGGCGAGCGATGCGTTCTTCCCGTTCGACGACGGCCCGCGGATGCTGATCGACGCGGGCGTGAAGTGCATCGTCCACCCGGGCGGCTCGAAGCGCGACGAGGACACCTTCAAGCTGTGCAACGAGAAGGGCGTGACGTGCCTGCTGACGGGCACCCGCCGCTTCCGCCACTGAAAGCCGGTGCCTGGCACGTGCCGCCCAGTGCCTGGCACTGCATGGCACATGCCGTGCACGACCTCGAACTGCCGCACGCGCGAGATTTCCCGCTGCTGCGGGTAGGACC
>CAITDI010000061.1 GCA_903891095.1 uncultured bacterium
CCTACGAGAAGCTCGCGACGGCGAAGCGCATCGCCAAGGATTTCGAGGCGCGCGCGGCCGCCGCCAAGATCGATGCCCCGCGGGTGGTGACCTCCGAAGGCAAGGACGGCAAGCTCCTGTACGTGGTGCAGTTCGGAAGCTTCGCGAACCGCGGCGACGCCGATCGCGCGAAGCAGCGCTTCACGAAGGAAGCACTGGTCGTGCGTCCGTACATCGATGGCGACGATCAGGCTGGCTGATTGATCATGAATTCGGACGCGTGGACGAGATAGCCGCGGATCTCCGCGGTGGTGGTCGCGTCGATGGCGAACTCGCTCGCGACGGAGTCGAGCGCGGCAAGCGCGTTCTCCAGCCAGGCGTCGCGCTCGTCGCGGCCGATGCGAAACTTCATGTGGCGCGCGCGGAGTCGCGGATGGCCCTTGCGATCCGAATACGCCGCGGGTCCGCCGAAGAACTGCGTGAGGAACTCGCGCATGTCGCGCACGGACTCGCTCTGCGACGAGAGGTCGGCGGGAAAGATCGCGCGAATGCGCTGGTCGGAATCGATGTTCGCGTAGAGGCGGACCGCAAGTTGCGCGAGTGGTTCAGGCCCGATGCGGGCGTAGACGGTGGCTGGTTGCGGGGACGGCTGCTCGGCGCCGGGATTGGAGGGCTGCATCGACGGGGAGCGTACGCGCATCGGCGAATTGCCGCGAAATACGCACGCGCCCGCGCCTCGCGCGCGGCGGCTCCGTATATTCGATGCGCGTTGCAGTTCCGCAAACGCCCGGACTGATGATTGCATCCATGAGCACCCCACTGTCGCTTCTCATGATTGTCGCTGCGCTCGGCGCGGGCTCGCCCCCCGCTGGCGAGTCGACGCCGCTTGGGAAGTACGCGCAGAATTCGGGCGCGGCTGCACTGCTCGACTCCGATGCCGCCTGCGCCGCAATGCGCAATCTCGTTGCACGCGGGATCATGCCGGCGCGCGCGTCGACGCCTGGGACGCCTAACGACGCTACTGCCGACGCTATGGCCTCGGAACGCAACGCCGCGTTGCAGGCCCTTGCCGCGCTTCGCTCGCCGATCGAGCTCACTGCGGCCCTCAAGGTGCTGGCTGGCGAAGGCTCGCGGCCCGACTTCATCGCGTGCGACATGGACGTGCGCCGTGCGCTCTTTGCTGCTCTGGCGAAGGAGCCCACCGTCGGCGAGCCCGCGCTTGTGCGCTTCGCGCTCGCGGGCAGTGGCAACGTTCGGCAGCGCGCGCTTGATGCGCTCCCGGACAAGCTCTCGCCCAAGGCGCAGGCGGAGCTCGCTGGGTTTCTCGAATCGCAACGCGAGTTCGAGATCAACCAGGCGGCGAGCATCGCCAGCGCGCATTCCGCTGCGGCGCTGATCCCATCGCTCATCGACGCCCAGTACGAACCGCCGCGGGCAAAGCGCGGCGACGAAGCGTGGATCGCACAGGGAACGTCGATCCACTACGTGCAGAACGCGATTCCCGTGGTCGGCGGTTCGTCGACGTCGTTCCAGCCGGTGATCGGCACCATCTTCGAAGGAAGCCTGCTGCGCATCATGGAATCGATGGTTGAGATCTACCGCACCGAAGTGCACGAGAGCCTCGCCATGATCGTCGAGCAGGAGACGGGTAAGCCTGCGCCGCCGTTCGGATACGACCAAGCGCGATGGATGGCGTGGTACCGCACGGAGTATCCGAAGCTCGCGGCAGCGCATCGCGCGGATGTCGAGCAGGCTGCGACGGCGGCTACGACGCGGACGACGCGATCCACCAAAGACTCCTGAGGCGCGCGCCGAATCAGCGCGCGCCGAATCAGCGCGCGACGATCTCGAGAAACGACACGCGGCCTTCGTCGATCGGCGTGCGTACGCCGTCTTGGCCGATGCGCTCGATCTTGACGCTCGTCGTGTTGCCGATGGCGAAGTTCGTGGTCATGCCCGCGGGTACGCCGAGGCGACCGGCGACCATGTCCTCGAGCTTCTTCGCGATCACGTCGTTGGTGGTCGTGATCACGACGGTCGAGTTCGGCGCAAAGTAGTACTTGCGCTCCTTCGGACCGTCGACAACGAGCATGCCGTGCGTGATGGTCGATTGCGGGCGCTTGTCGACCCACTTGCCGAACGACGCATCGTTGGCGAAGAACTCGCGCGGCGCGGTGTCGCGCCCCGCCGAGGACTCGACCGGTTCCTGATCCCAGGGAGACTGCAGGCCGCAGGATGCAAGGCAGGTCACCGCCGCCAGGGTGGCTGCGAAGTGCGCGAGGTTGCGGAGTTCGCGTGGAATCACCGCACCATCGTCGGTCGGATCCGCAGCGGAATGAAGCAGCCTCCGTCGATCGAGCGGAGTCCAACCGGTCGGTCAGCCGCCGATTCCGAGAACCACCTCGGCGAGTCGTTCGAGGAGCGCGGGAGTCGTGTGCAGATGGCACGACGTGCGCACGTGCCAGCGCCCCTTCCAGTCGATCACGGGGATCTCGATCCGATGCGCGTCGTAGAGGTGCGCTTGGAGCGCCGTCACGCTCTCGAACTTCGCGCACACCTGCGAAGGAACGGGAACGGCGGCCATGGATGCGAGCATTGTTCCGTCGACCGGCGAAAGCGGCTCGACCTTCCATGCGTCCGTGAGGAACGCCTGCGACCAGGCCGCGAGCTGGTGGTTGTGCGCACGAACGCGATCCCAGCCGAACCGCGCAAAGAACGCGATCGCCGCGGGCGCCGTGAGCCACGGCGACATGTCGCGCGTGCCCTGCCAGTCGAACTCCTTGGCGTAGCCCTCGCCAAACGGATGGCTGGTCGCCAGCGGATGCACGAGCGGCTCCCACCCGGCGCTCACGGCAAGAAACGCGCAGCCTTTCGGCGCGCAAACCCACTTGTGCAGGTTCGCGGTGTAGGCATCGGCGCCGATGGAATCGACGTCGAGCGCGATCGAGCCGGGCGCGTGCGCGCCGTCGACGAGCACGCGGATTCCGCGCGCTTTCGCAGCAACGACAAGCTCGCGCACCGGCACGATCAGCGCCGTCGGGCTGGTGATGTGGTCGATGAGCAGCAGCTTGGTTCGATCGTTGAATGCGCCGATCGCGGCATCGACAAAGCGCGACGGCCGATCGATGGGCAGCGGCACGTCCACCTCGCGGACCACGATGCCAAACTCCCCGACCAGCCGCTTGAGCGACTGGCGCATGGCGTTGTAGACCTGGTCGATCACGACGACTTCATCGCCGCGTTCCCAGTGCATCGAGCGGAGGACGGCGTTGATGCCTTCGGTGGCGTTGGCGACGAAACCGATGCGGCTCGCGTCGGTGCCGACGAAGCGCGCGACCGATTCGCGCGCGTTGGCCAGGAGGCCGTTCATGTTGCGCGCGAGCATCTCGATCGGGCGCGCCTCGATCTCCATGCGGATCGCGTGCTGCGCCGCGAGAACCTCGTGCGGCACCGAGCCGAAGCTGCCGTGATTGAGGAATGTGTACGACCGGTCGAGCGGGAACAACGACGCGAGGTCCCCCTCGGCGACGGGTGCGGGCGGGGAGAATCGGGCGGCGGACAGCGTGGCCATTCGGGCAACCTAACCGAGCCGAACCGCCCCGCCCGCCAACGCCCAAGTCGGGGTTTCGGAACGATTTGCGAGCCCGCGGCGCTCCTGCCCTTGCGGACGGAACCTGTTTGGGCGAACATCTCCCGAACAAAATGTGTTGGGCGACCCGAACGGGAGCCGAATACCTGAATGCCATGCAGCACCCCGCACGCAACACCGCAAACACCCTGGCCCAGCGCAATCGCGCCGGACGAGCAGTTGCCAGGCTGACTGCGACGAGCGCGCGTGTGATGCACGGCACAACTTGTGCGATCGATGGAGAGTCGATCGCGATGGCACATTTCGATCGTCCAACGCCGCGGGGGAATCGCGAGCTCTGGACCAGCACTTCGCGCAGCGAATCAAGCACCGGCAACGCCGGCAATGGTTCGCGAGAAAGAGACACGTCCATGACCAGCATGAAGACGAACGTCGGCACCGCCGCTCACCGCTCGCACCTCTCGACCAGCACGTCGCCGCACAGCGACAACCGCGCCAGCATCTGCGATTGGCCGCTGGTGCTCCTCGGCCCCGGCGGCGACTACGCGCGCCGCTACGTCGCCGTCGGCGACGTGATCGAGTGCGTTCCCTCGCCCTGCTTTGCGGCGCGTACCGACGCGCTCGACGCGCTCGACTCGAGCGCCCCGGCCGGAATCGTCGGTCGCGCGCTCTCCGCCATCGCCCGCTCCTTCGAGAGCCTCGCGATCGAGATCTTCTCGGTTCGCGATGCCGAAATCGACCCCACCACTGCGTCGGACGCCGACGCCAATCTCAGCGAGAACAACGATGAATCTGACACCGAAGCAACTGCGCGTCCTCAAGCTTGTCCGCGAATCCAGGCGGAGGAACGGCTACTCGCCGACCATGCAAGAGCTCGCGGACGAGCTCGGGGTCAGCAAGGTCACGGTGTTCGAGCACGTCGAGTCGCTCATCAAGAAGGGCGCGCTGGAGCGGGAGTCGAACAAGGCTCGCTCTTTGACCGTGTCGGCTGACATCGTCCTCCCCGACGAGGAAGACGAAGTGCCGGCGCGCCAGCTGCACGAGAGCGCGGCGAATTCGCTCGCGTTCCCGCTGGTTGGTCGCGTGGCGGCCGGCATGCCTATCGAGAAGTTCGAGCAGCGCGAGTCGCTCGCGCTCGAGGATCTCTTCGGCGCGCGCACGGGCCGTTCGGGCACGACGTTCGCACTGCAGGTCGACGGCATGTCGATGCGCGACGAGGGCATCTTCGACGGCGACTATGTCCTGGTGGACCAGCGCAACACCGCACGCAACGGCGAGCGCGTCGTCGCCCTGCTGCCCAACGGCGAGACCACGCTCAAGTCGTACTACAAGGAGAAGGACGGCCGCATTCGCCTGCAGCCGGCGAACCCTGAGTTCAAGCCGATCATCGTCGATGACTGCTCGATCCAGGGCGTCGTGATTGGCGTGCTTCGTCGTTACTGAGCGCGTTCAGCGATACGAACGAACAAGCGAGAGCGCTGCAGCCGCGGCGCTCTCGCCGTTTTTGCACGCGTCGGTCATCTTGCGGACGATCGCGCTGCCGACGATCGCGCCGTCTGCGCCCGCGGCGCCGACTGCAGCGATGTGCTCCTTGGTCGCGATGCCGAAGCCCGCCGCGATCGGCGCGGAGGTGATGGCGCGCAGGCGGGAGACGCGCTCGGTGATCTCAGGCGCGTCGGTTCGCTCCCCGGTCACGCCAACGCGCGCGAGCAGGTAGATGAAGCCCGTTGAATGGCGCGCGAGGCTCGCAAGGCGCGCGTCGGCCGTGGTCGGCGAGATCAGCGCACAGAAGCCCGCACCGTGGCGGCCGGCTTCGACCGACAGCGCTTCAGCCGTCGCGGGATCGGCGTCCGGCACGATGAAGCCACTGAAGCCGCTCTGCACGGCGCGCGCGATGAACGCCTCGCGTCCCATGCGCTCGACGATCGAGATCGACACCATCGCAAGCACCGGCACGGTGGGCTTGGCGCGCGCGACGAGATCGAAGATCGCGTCAGGCGTGATTCCCGCCAGCAGCGCGAGGTGCATCGACTCGGCAATCACCGGCCCGTCCGCGATCGGATCGGAGAACGGAAAGCCGATCTCGATCAGATCGGCGCCCGCTGCGGGCAGTTCGCGCAGCAGTTGCTCCGTGGTCGCGACGTCGGGGTAGCCCGCGGTGACGAAGGGCAGCACCGCGCAGCGCCCTGCGGCGCGTGCCTTGGCGAACGCTGCGTGGATCTGCTGCTGGCCGTTGGTCATGGTCGCGTGCATCGCCGCAGGATAGGCGAACACATCACGGTGCGCGGAAGCCGAGCGCCGCGAGTGGATCAGCGCATCGCGCGGCCACGGCCCGGGCGGTCGCTTCGGCGTCGGCAGAATCTGCGGGCGCGCGTTCCTTGCGGGCAGTCGCGCGATAGCGGTCGGCGAGCGCCCAGCTCGTGGTCGAGTCGTCGGACGCGTGGCGCGGAATCACGTGCAGATGCAGATGCTTGACCGCCTCGTTGAAGGTGATCGAGTAGGTGCGCTCGCAGCCCGTCTCGGCGCGCACGGCGCGGGCGACTTCGGCGAGGATCACCCCTGCCTCGCGCTGCTCGGCATCGCTCATCTCGTCGAGGCCGCCGCGGTGCTCGCGCGCGGCGATCATCATCCAGCCGGCAAGCGGCACGGGGTCGGCGTGGCGCAAGAGCCACCAGCGCGGGCTCTCGAGGTAGATCGTCTGCTTGCGGGTGCAGAACGGGCATTCGGTGCTTGGCGCGCTCATGTCTTGAAGCCCTCGGGACCGCCGTCCTTGATGTACTTGTCCTTGATGGCCTTGGTCAGGTCGACGTCGCAGATGTTCGCGAGCGTCGCGAGCCAGGCCATGACGTCGGCGAACTCCTCCTCGAGGTTGGCGCGGTCGAGCTTGCCGCGCTCGCGGTTGGCGATCGCGTGCGCGAGCTCGCCGACCTCCTCGACAAACCACAGGTAGGTGCCGGGCGCGCCGCGCGCGCTGTCGGTCGCGTAGTACTTGTCGCGGATGAGCTGCTGGAACTCGTCGATCTTCATGGGCGCAACGCAGTGAGATGGGTCCTATGAAACGGGCCCCGAACTCTCGGGGCCCGATCTCTGACAAGCGTCCATGGCGGGGCTCGAACCTGCAACCTTTGCCTTCGGAGGGCAACGCTCTATCCAATTGAGCTACACGGACGGGGCGCGAAGTGTAGCACGGGGCGATTTCCTACACTCGCGCCCGTGAACGGCAGCGCCATGACCCCTGATCTCCGAGGTCGCCACGACGGACCGGTCCGCGGCATCCCCATTGGTGGCCTCACTTTCCTGTGCTCGCTCGGAACGGGCGTGCTGTGGAACGCGCTCTACTTCATCGCCGAGAGCCAGTACGGATTCACGCGGAACGACAGCCTTCTGCTGGCGTTCTTCAACGGCTTGCTCTACACGATCGTCGCCGTCAACGCGGGGCGCATCGTGCGCGCGGTCGAGCGGAGGTTCTCGCCGAGGACGACGCTCGGGCTGGTTCTCCTCGCGCAGGCGCTGATCGCGCCGCTGGTGATGGTGTTTCCGAACGTCAAAGTCCTTTGGGTCTGCGCCGTGGTGCTGACCGGCTTTGGCGCGCTGCAGTGGCCGATCGTCCAGAGCTACCTCGCTTCGGGCCGGCATGGCGCGGCGATGCGCAACGCGATCGGGTGGTGGAACGCATCATGGATGGCCGCGACGGCGATCGGACTCGCCGCTGCGGGCCCGCTCAAGGAACACGACCTGATGCAGTGGGCGATCCCCGCGCTGCTGCCGGTCAATCTGCTGGCGCTGCTGTTTCTCGCGGCGTTTCCCAAGCACCCGGCGGAGCATGACGCCGAGCAGAGCGCGAAGCATGTCCCCGCGAGCTACCGATCGTTGCTTGCGGCGTCGCGCGTGCTGCATCCGATGGGCTATCTCGTGATCGGCGCGCTGACGCCGATCCTGCCGTACCTGTTTGCAGCGCTTGAGACGGCGCCTGGGCGTCAAGCGCCGATCGGATCGATCTGGCACGTCGCGCGCCTCGTTGCGGTGCTGGTGCTCTGGCGTACGGCGTTCTGGCACGGGCGCGGCGCGAGCCTGGTGATCGCGGGCGCGCTGCTCGCGCTCGGCTTTACGCTCGCCGTTGCGGCGCCAAACGAAACGGTGCTCATCGCCGGACTCGTCGCGCTCGGAGTCGGACAAGGAACCATCTACTACAGCGCGATCTACTACGGACTTTCCGTCGGCGGCGCCGAAGTCGACGCGGGCGGCATCCACGAAGCGCTCGTCGGCGCGGGCTACTGCCTCGGTCCCGCGCTGGGACTCGCGTCCTTCTCTGCGGGTGCGGGCGAGCCCGTCTTCATCGGGCTCGTGCTTGGCGTGCTGGCTGTCGGCTTCGTGGTCGCGGTCGTGCGCGCGGGCCGCGCGAGAAGCCAGTCGATCGCCTGAGGCAACACGCGGTCGACGACGAGGGTGTGGCCTTCGTGCGGAACCACGGTCAGTTCGATGGATCCGCCCTGCCTTTGTGCTGCCTCGACGGTCGCGCGCGTCTGCTCAAGCGGGAACAGCGGATCGAGCTCCGCGAGAAACACCCTGCGCGGCGGAAGCTGTTCGGCGTGGCGTTCGGGCTCGGAGAATCCCGCGATGCAGGCCGCACCCGCAACCAGCGTCGGCTTGAGCGCTGCGAGCCGCGACGCGGTGATCGCGCCCATCGAGTGACCGACGAGCAGCACGCGCGATCGATCGAAGGGAATCGACTTGGCGACCTCATCGAGAAATCGGTCGAGCACGTTCGGACTCACGCCGAACGGAACGGTTGGCGGGCAGACGACGGCGACGCACCGTGACTTCGCAAGCTTGAGAAGCGCGCCTTCGCCGTAGCCGTCGAAGAACATGTTCTCGTCGGCCCCCGCGCCGTGGAACGCGATCACGAGCGGGAACGGCCCGTCGCCTTCGGGCACGTACTGGCGCACGGGCAGTTCGGTTCCGAGCACGCGGTACATGCGCCAGAGTTCGCCGCGCACCGCGTACGGACTCTTGCCGGCCTCGGCGAGATCGAGTTCGCGAGCGATGGCAACGGAGAGCGCGGAGAGGTCCGCCAGCAGCGTGACGCTGCGCGTGCGGTCCATGTCCGGCGAAAGCAGCGCAGCGCGCGCCTTCAGCGACGCGAGATCCGACGCGCCGAGCGTGCCATTCGCCTCAAGCGCCTTGATGCGCGCGTCGAACTTTGCCTGCGTGTCGGCGAGCGGCTCGTCGAGCGCGAACACGCGCGCAACCTTGTGGTCGCCGATGATTCCGTACGCAGCCCAGACCTGCACGGGGCCAGACTTGGCGATCGCGGGGAGCTCGATGGTCTGGTCGTGCGCAAAGGGCACCTCGACGCGCATGTCGCCGGCGGTCACGACGATCGACACGGGCGACGATCCAGGCGCGACGCCGTCGAGCTCATCGACACGAAGCGTGAGCGTCGACGGCTTGCCGACCACCACTGTGCGCGGCGAAACGACGAATCGCTGTCCCGCCAGCGCGCGCATTTCCGCCTGCTCGTCGTCGCCGTACTGACGCAGCGAAGACTCGATCGACGCGAGGCGCTGCAGCGCAGCCCCGAAACGCCCGCTGAAAAACTCCGCTGTGAGCCCGTCAAAGCCCCGGCTGAGCATCTCGCGCGTGGCGGGATCCTTGGGCGTCGTCGACGCGACGTGATCGAATCGCTGGTACGCAGCCGCGAGATCGCCGCGATCGGGCGGCACGGCCGCGGCGAACGAAGCGACGAGCAACACGGGCGCGATCGCGAAGAACAAAGCTCGGGGGGAATTCATCACTCGCATTGTGGGGCGTTCAGCGTGCGATGCAAGCGCACGCGGCCATGTTCACGCGTCGCGCGCTGCGCCGCCCTTGCTCACCGTGGCGAGCGCCTTGAGCGCGCGATCGCGGGCAAACGCGTGATCGACGATCGGACGCGGATACTCGACACCGAGCGTCACGCCCGCCGACGCGAGCGCGAGCGGCGGAGCGTCCCAAGGCTCGATCGCATGCTCCGGCGACACGCGCGCGAGTTCGGGAACCCACCGCTTGATGTACGCAGCTTGCGCGTCGAACTTCTCCGCCTGCGAGGTCGGATTGAAGATGCGGAAGTACGGCGCCGCATCCGCGCCGCAGCCGGCCGCCCACTGCCAACCAAGCGAGTTGTTGGCGAGATCCGCGTCGACGAGCGTATCCCAGAACCACTTCGCGCCGTCCTGCCACGGAAGCAGCAGGTGCTTGACGAGAAAGCTCGCGACCACCATGCGCACGCGGTTGTGCATCCAGCCCGTATGCCAGAGCTGGCGCATGCCTGCGTCGACGAGGGGATAGCCGGTCCGGCCGCGCTTCCACGCCTCGAGTGCCGCGCGGTCGTCGCGCCACGGGAACTTGGCGTAATCCGCGCGCAGCGGCTTGAGGTCGGTCTGCTTGAAATGGAACAGCACGTGCGTCGCGAACTCGCGCCAGAGCAGTTCGGCGAGGTACTTGTCGATGCTCTCGGCCGGCGAATTCTTGGCCGGAGAGCTTTTGGCCGCCAGCGAAGCGTGCCACACGCGGCGAATGCCGATCTCTCCGAACGCGAGATGCGGCGAGAGCAGGCTCGATCCGTCGCTCGACGGCTCGTCGCGCCCAGTGGGATAGCGATCGATCACACCCGCGGCGAACGTCTTGAGACGCTCCTGAGCGCCTGCCTCGCCCGGCTTCCACATGGCGCGAATGCCGCCGGCCCAGTCGGGCTTGGGCTCGAGATCGAGTGCGCTGATCGCGACACCCTTCGGCGCGCCGTCGCACGCGGGGAGCGCCTGCGGGGCAGACTTGGCCTGCGCGGGCGCGGGGCGCGCGCGGCAATTCTTCGCAAAGGGCGTGTAGACCTGATACGGATTTCCCGTCTGCGTGATGATCTCGTCGGGGTCGAAGAGATGGTTCGAGAGGAACGAACTCCACTTGACGCCCTGCGCGTCGAGCGCGGCCTCGACGCGATGCTCCTGCGCGAGACCCGCGGGATCAAAGCGTCGCGACCACACGACCTCCGTGGCGCCGAACTTCCGCGCGAGATCGCTCAGCGTCTTCGCCGCCTCGCCTTCGAGGATGACGAGCCGCGAGCCAACCGCCTCGAGCGCCGCCGAGTGCGCGGCGAGGCTGCGCGCAAGCCACCACTTCTGCGCGCCGCCGAGCTGCCAGGCGCCCTCTTCAGCGGGCGAATGCACGTAGACCGGCAGCAGCGCGTCGGACTTGAGCGCACGCTGCAGCGTGGGATTGTCGTCGAGCCGCATATCGCGGCGAATCCACCAGATCGCGCGGGTCGTCACGGCTGAACTCCGTCCGCGTGCAGCATGCCGAGCTCGAGGCGCAACGCTTCCTCAAGCGATGGATGTGCGAAGCGAAAGCCCTCGCGCTCGAGTACGGTCGGACGGACGAATGCGCCCTCGAGCAGCAGCCGTTGACCGAGTTCGCCGAAGATCGCGCGGACGACGAACGCCGGCAGCGGCGCGAACGACGGCCGGTGCAGCACGCGACCGAGCACGCGCGCGAATCCGCGCTGCGGCAGCGGATTGGGCGCGACGGCGTTGACGGGACCTTCGAGCACAGGATTGCGCGCCGCGAAGAGAATCGCACCGAGGATGTCATCGAGCGAGATCCAGCTCATCCCCTGCTGGCCACTGCCGATCGGCCCGCCGGCGCCGAGCAGGAACGGGGTGCGCATCTTGGCCAGCGCGCCGCCTGCAGCGCTCAGCACCACGCCCAAGCGCAGGTGCACCGTGCGCACGCCCGCGTCGCGTGCGGCGACCGTTGAGTCCTCCCACGCGCGCACGACGTCGGGCAGGAAGCCCTCGCCCGGGGCGCTTCGCTCATCGACCCACTTCTCGCCGCGATTGCCGTAGAAGCCGATCGCACTCGCGCAGATGAACGCCGACGGCTTGCGGTCCGCGCGTGCAATCGCGCGCGAGATCGTCGAGGTGCCGAGCACGCGGCTGTCGCGGATCGCGCGCTTGCGCGCTTCGGTCCAGCGACCTTCGGCGATCGGCTCGCCCGCGAGATGCACGATCACATCGAGGTCATCGAGCGCGCCCGCAGCGACGCCGTTGTCGGGATCGGCGGGATTCCATCGGCGCTCGGTGGCGTCGCGCGGTTCTCCGCGGACGAAACGCACGACATCGTGCCCACCGGTCGACAGGAACGCGCAGAGCTGCCGACCGACGAGGCCGTTGGCACCCGTCACGCCGAAGCGCAGCGGCCGGTCGCCAAAGCGCGCCGCGATCTCCGCGTGGCGTCGGAGATCGCCCGCCGTGCGAGCATGCCGGAATGCGAACTGCCGCGCGAGTTCGCGCTGCATGAGCGCGCTCGGGATCAGCCGGCCGAGCAATCCGAATGGCGGATCGAAGGCGATCGCATCGTCGAGCGTCGCGCGGCCGTCGGCCTCGGCGATGAATCGGTGCACGTGCCGCCAGGAACCAAACGGGCCGCGCTCCTGCGTGTCGACGAACTGCCGCGGCGGATCGACCTCGCTATGGACCGCGATGAGCGTGGTGCCGACGGGGCCCTTCTGGATCCGAATCTCCGCGCGCGCGCCATCGACGAGGGGCGCGGCCTCGCGGACGACCTTGATCGTTTCCCAGGGCGGAATCAGGCGGTGGATGGCGCCCGCCCGAAAGTGCCATCGGCCGAGTTCCTCGGCGGAGACGTCGATCACCGACGACCTGTGGAAGGTGCATCTTGCGCTCATCGGCTGGGGATCCCTGCGGGTTGGCTGCGAACGGGCATGCGCCGATTGTTGCACAACGCGGCGGTCCCACACCCGTGGATACCGCCCCTGATGTTGGCAAACTCGTCGGCAATGTCGTCGGTCGATTCGTCGGCAGCCTTCAGGCGCGCGACGGCGGCAGGACCTGGCTGGGCGGGAAGGCGCGGGCTGATCATTGCCCGCCGTTCGCGACCCCAAGCGGTCTGGATGCGGAACCGACTCGCCGCCCGCGAATAGAATCGCAGCCCCTTCCGCCCCTCAAGCCGCCCCTCAAGCCGATGAACCGCCCATGACCGCAACCGACGCCGCCCCGACGACGACCGCCACTCGCTCCCCGCGCCAGACCGCGGGCCTCGTGATGCTCCACGGTGTGACCGCGGCCTGGATTGGCTACGGCGCAGCGGTCAAGGCGATCGAGTTCAACCCGTTGCTGCTGCCGCCGCCGATCCTGAAGGCGCTGCAGTGGGTCGCCCAGAACACCTCGGTGGACGGCACGGCCTTTCTCGAGTGGTCGCTGCGCACGATCGTGGGCGTCGAGACGTTTATCGTCATCGCCCTGCTGTTCTCGCGGCGATTTGCGCGGCCGATCGCGATCGCGGTGCTGTCGCTGTTCTGCGTGATCCTGCTGACGGCGATGGTGCAAGCGGGCTTGAAGGACGGACTCACGGCCGCGATCGCTGGCAGTTGCGGTTGCTTTGGCAAGGCTGGTCTGCCAGCGAGCGTGATGCTCGGCGTCGACGGGTTGCTGTTGGCTTCGGCGATCTTCCTGGCGCCGCGTGGCAGGACTGGTGGACTTGCGCCGCTCGGCGCGGCGCTCGTCGTGGGCGCGATCACCGTGTTTGCGATTCCGCAGCCGACCGTCGAGGGCGGCGCGTCGAACTCCACGCCCCCCGTCGCTCCTGTGACGACGACGGATCCCGCAGGCAGCACCCCGCCGGCCATCGCCAGCGCCTGGCCCGACGCGCCCGCGAACTACGAGAAGAACTACTTCCCCAAGTGGGACGAGTGGGTCGGCAAGCCCTTCCGCTCGCAGAAGCTCGCGCTGGCAATCGAGCGCCCGATTCCGAGCGATTTCGAGCGCGGCGACTGGCTCGTCGTGTTTTCGCGCGCGGACTGCGATCATTGCCAGGCGTTCTATCGCGAGCATTTCGCGGCGCCGCGCAAGGAGCGCGTGCTCAAGATCACGATCCCCGACACGACGGGTACGCCACTCGCGATGCCGTGCGAGGGATGCGACACGCGACTCCTCTACCGCGTGCGCGCGGGCGAGAAGGGAACGTCGCCGAACTATCTCATCCAGACGCCCGTGGTGCTTCGCCTGAAGGACGGCGTCGTCACGGCCGTGTGCAAGGACGTGGACAAGGCCGAGGATGTCGCCAAGGTGCTTGATGCGCCGGCAAGCGCGAATCAAGCGCAGGCGGCGCCCGCAGCGAACGCGAAGCCCGCGCCTGCGACTGCGGCCGCGTGGCCAGGCCCGCCGGCGAAGCTCAATCCGTTCTACGTTGCGGAGTTCGGCAACATCATCGGGAAGCCACTTGCTGACATGGCGTTTGCGCGCATGATCGCGGGCCCGTTGCCGGCGGACTTCCTGTCTGGCCGTTGGATCGTGGTGTTCTATCGCGAGGACTGCGACCACTGCCATGAGCTGCTGTCGACGTTCTTCACGGGGACGCTGCCGGTGCGCACGCTGCTCGTGGCGATTCCGGATGCGGATCCGAACAACCTGCTCGACAATCCCTGCGATGCGTGCGCGAAGACGGCGCTGGTCAAGGGACCGAACTATGTGATCGGCACGCCGGTCGTGCTCGCGATCCAGGACGGTGTGGTCGAGTGCGTCGTCGAGAACGCGGAGGATGTCCCCGCGCTCGAGGCATGCCTGAAGTTCCCGAAGAAGTGAGCGCGAGCCACGCGGCCGATGGCGCCAACATGCAATCGATCCTGAAGCAACTCTCTCGCCCGCGCGTCGCCGCCACGCTTGTCGCGGCGTTCGTTGCGGCGTGCGCGGCGACGCAGGTGCTGCGCGGGGTTGAGTCGACGCCGGGCCCAGTCCGCGAGATGCTCGTGCAGTCGTTCGGCTACAGCGCCGACACCGCCGGCAAGCTGGTCATCGCGGGTGAGATCGGCGCGGCAGCGGCGATCGTCGTCGGCGGAACGCGGTTGCTCGCGGTCTCAGGAGCGGTGGCGGGCGCGTTCCTCTCGCTTGCCTGTGTTTCGGCGGCGTTTCGCCAGGGCGGCCTGCTGCTGCCGCTGGTTGCGGTGGCGATCTCGCTAGGGCTGACGAGGATGTCGACGATGTCGACGATCTCGACAATGGGCACCCCCGCAGCTGCACAGCGGCCGCGACACGGCCTGTCGGCGGCGTGGACTGCGTTTGCCGCGCTCGCGGCAGCGACCACCGCCGCGCACCTGAGCGCCGCGATCTGGGCTCCACACGCGGTGGTCGAGCCGATCTCAAAGTCCGGCACCCAGGCCATCGACTTCGACATGAAGCCGTTCGTCGGGAAGCTGCTCTCGGAGTCGCCGGTCGGGACGTACATGCCACAGCTCGTCGCGCGCATCGGCGCGGAGGACGCTGTGATCGTGTTCTACAACCCGTATTGCGATGCGTGCCACACGCTGTTCGCCGAGAATTTCTCGACGCCGCGCACGGAGCTCTCTGTTGCCGTTGAAATCCCGATCGCGGCAGGCGCCACGCTGGCGACCGACCAGCCGCCGGAGCCGATCGTCTGCGCGCTTTGCGAGAAGACGTCGCTTCCTCCGGGCCCCGCGTGGATGATCGCGGCGCCGATGACCGTGCGTGTCGAGAAGGGCGTGATTCGCTGCGTTTCCGATCGATTCGGCGGCGACTGCTTTACGCACGAGTGACTGCGCGTACTTCGCGTGCGTCGATCATGAGCACCACGCCACCGCTGCAGTCGAACGACCTCGGTGCGCGCATCGGATCTTGTGCTGCGCGGAGAGCCTGTACGAGCGTGGCACGCGTCACATCGCCTCCAGCAGCGCGAACGATGCGATGGATCGCCGCGCCCCTGAGTGCATGATGCAAGCCCTCGAACGCTGCGCGCGAAATTGCTGACGCGCCCGATGCGATCTGGGCGTCGAGCGACTGTTCACGCAGCGCAATCAATTCTCCAGCTTCATCGCAAAGCGTGTCGGCGCCATGTGCGATGCGATCCGCGAGCGCGGCAAGCGATGGATCGCTACGGATCTCACCGCGCGCGCGGCGATTGTTCGACGGGTCGTCGCGCCACGCAACATCGAGTTCCAAGAGGAACGACCGAAGCTCCTCGCGGCGCGCACCGAGCAGCGGACGGCAGAGCGTCATGCCGCCCTCGAAATCACGCCTCGGGAGCAAGGACGCCAGCGCATCGATGCCGACGCCACGCGCGAGCGCGAGGAGCAGGCCTTCCGCGCGATCGTCGGCCTGGTGTGCAAGCAACACGGCGCTGGCGCCCGTTTCGGCGGCCATCGCGCGTGCTGCGTCAAGACGCGCAGTGCGCGCGGCGTCCAGGATGTTCCCGACGCTCGGCATGACGACCGCGCGAGACGACGCGCGCGCAATGCCAAGATGCTGCGCAAACGCCACGGCGTGCGCGGCTTCGCCTGCACCCTCGGATCGAAGGCCATGATCGATCGCGAGCACCGAAAGCGATTGCAGCGATGGATCGTCCCGCTCCCGCAGAGCCGCGACCAGCAGCAGCATCGCCATGGAGTCGCCGCCCCCGCTCACTAGGAGCAGCACGCGCTCCGAATCGCCGACACCTGCCCGAGCGAGCCCGCGTCGAACGACCGAAGCGAGCGGGTGGCGTGAGGCACGCAGCAGGAGCTCTGCCCGCGGTGGAAACAGCGTCTCGATGATCGTGGTCTCCGCTGGCAGTGGCAATTCTTGTCGCTGCATGGGCGGGGTTCAGCGCGGCTTGGCGCTGCCGGCGTCGCGGACGGTTTCGACGGCTCGGGCTGGCTGCCCTGTGAGCCGACCAAGCGGCTCGATCTCCACGGTCGCGCGGATCGTGCTCGGCGTCGGAAGTTCGTACTGGAACCGCACGCGCCCCAGCCGCTCCATCGTGTCGGAGAGCGCAGCGAGGCCGAGCGCGACGCGGTCCTTGTCGCCTGCGGCAGCAAGCGGCTGCCAGCGCCGCAGGAGCGTCGCCGCACGAGGGCCATCACAGAAGCCGACGCCGCCGGCCTTTGGTCGCTCATCAACCTGATCGCAGGACGCAGTGCTGAGCCGCTCGGACACCACCGCGAGCCAGGACGGATCGCTTGAGTACACCTGCCAACCGCCGCATGGCGTCGCGACCGTTCCCCAGCACAGCACCGACTTGCCGAGCTTGAACGGGGCGCCGAGGTAGCGGTCCGCGAACGGACCGAGTTCAGCGCAACGATGCGCCGCGAGGTCCGCCTGCTCGCCTGCATGCGAGTGGGCTGGTTCCCCAACATCGGTCTCCGCGGCGCTCGCTCCGCCCGGCTTCGGCCGTGTCCGCTCGATCGCGCGCGTGAGACCGCAGCAGAGCCCGCGCATGTAGTGCTCCTGATCGGCCTCAGCCTGCTCGGCATCCTCGACGCGCCAGGCGAACGCCATGGCGGGCATGTCGCGCGAACCCGCAGTCCCGACGGCGAACACGCGCTCGCCGGAGAAGTTCGCGCGCATCGCGGGCGACGGCGCGATTTCGGGCAGCAGCGCCATCCAGAACGCGTCCGAAGTCCCGGGCTTTCCGTCTGCGGGATTCGCAACCATCATCACCGCGCGATCCTCGAAAGCGCGCACGAGGTGCGCATCGAGCGCACCACGCTGCGTGGTCATGCTGAAGGGCAGACGCTCGTAGTTGCCGGTCACCTCGGCGCGGATCGAACTCGCTCCTCCGCGCAGCGCGATCGTGGTCGCACCACCCATCGGTGCGCCGTGACGCATGAACACACGCACGGGCGCCTCAACGGCGAGGAGGTTCTGCAGGAGTGGTTCGCCGAGCAGCGAATTCGCAGCGTCCTCGACGGGTACGCGCGCGGCGGATGCGGCGATGAGCTTCTCGCCGACTGGCCCGGACGGCGCGATCAGCAGCCATCCACCGACACGACGAAGCGCGAGACGCTCGGTCGGACTCTCAAAGCGACCAGGCGCAAGCATCTTGGCGCCCAGCAGACGCGTGACGCGCAGGCAGCGCGCATCATCGCCCTCGATACCGAAGACCCATGTCGGGCCGTCCTGCATGTCGACGAGGAAGAACGCCATTCGGCCCGCGAACACCTCGCGCGCGACGAGGTCACCGTGCGCATCGCAGCGCCGCGCGAGAAAGTCAAAGGTCGCGAGTGCTTCCTTGCCCGCAAGCGCTTCGATCATCGGGCGCACGGCGGCGCCCTTCTCGCCTTCGAGCATGTCGGCGATGGCGTAGGCGTCGATCGCGAACCGAGCGTTCTTGGGCGCAATGGCAAAGCCCGCGTTGTCCGCGCGCACGAGCGACGCACAGACAACGATCGCACAACAGGTCATGGCGATGAACCGCTGGAGCGGGCGCATGGCTTGGGAACCTTACGACTTCTTGAACGGCGCTGCAGCGTCGCACGGAGGCGCGGGGCGCTCGGGCTCCGCGGGAGCGCTGTCGCTGGCGAACGGCTGCAGGACGGCCTGCATCGTCTGGATGCCATCGCTGACGGCGGCCGTGCGGGTGCGAAGGCCAGCCTCGACCACATCCGCGACCGGAGCGCTGGAAGCCTGCAAGTCCGTGGCAGGAATCGCGTCGTGCACGAGCGGCACGGCGCAGAAGATCGCAATCGCCACGAGCGCCGCCATGCCGAGCGGCAGGATGCGGCGCGGGAAGTCGGCGAGGATGCGGTCGGCGAGTTCCTCGGCGCGACGGGCGTCGCGGGCGGGATTCGCCGAACGGCGCGCCTCGGAGCGCAGCGCGAGCAGGACACGCACGAGCAGACGCTGCGCGCGCTGCGAGAAGCAGCCGCGGTCCGCGTCAAAGTCGCTCGGGTTCTGCTCGAACGTACTCAACGGAAGATCTCCTCGGGGCGGGCGGCGCCGGTCTGCTCGATTGCCTCAAGCATGCGGCGACGCGCGCGGAACAGGTGGCTCTTGACCGTGCCCTCGGGCATCTTGAGTTCCTCGGCGATCTGCTGCACCGACCAGGCCTGCTGGTGGAAGAAGAGCACGATCTCGCGCTGAGGAGAGACGAGCGACGCAAGGGCGACCTCGACGAGCTTGGAGACGTTCTGCGTGCGCTCGGCCTCGACGTTCTCGAGGTACGGCGTGCTGCCGTTACCCGCTCGGTACTCGACGACCTCGCTGTCGGGCGTCGGCTTCATCTTCTGCTGGTGGTTGACCAGCAGGCGCTTGCCGATCGTGAAGAGCCAGGTCGAGAAACGGAAGCGCTCGTCGAAACGGTCGAGCGACCGGATGACGCGAACGAAGGACTCCTGGGCCAGGTCCTCGGCCAGATCGCTCTTGCCGCACATGCGGAAGAGGAACGCCTCGAGCGGACGCTGGTACGAACGGATCAATTCAGCGATCGCTTCGCGGTCTCCGCGGCGCGCTCGCTGGATGATGGCTCGTTCGGTCTTCGGGTCGAGCATGGCAATTCCTATCTGTCGCCCTAGGGTCAGGCGAGTGTACGGTCGGGTTCAGCGGCCGTTCCGTTTTTTCGGCATGTCCGCTGAGTTCGGAGAGAAAGACGGTGACCTGCTACTCCGGCGTTGGGCGACCGGCGTGGCAGTTTGAGAAACGCCCCCGCGAACCAGCCCATTGCCGATTCGCGGGGGGAAGTGGAAGAACAGATGCCGATGCGCGGAGATTCCGACGGGATTCGGACTGCGGATCGTCCCGAAACCGCGATTTCCACATGCGTTGGAGCAGTCAGGCTGCCTTGGACCGCGGGATGTTGCGCGGCACAGCGCGCAGACTGTCCGCGTCGGTCCGAAGCGCGTCGAGCATTTCGAAAGGCGAATCGCCCGAGAAGTGAGCTCCGATCTCGTCGGCCAACCCTGGGACGCGCTCGAACACACCCCCGCCGACGCCAATGCGAAGACCTGGAACAGGATTGTGGGTCCGCAGCGTGTCGATCAGGCGGCGGATCTTGGGCGCGTCGGCCCCCGCCGCGGCAAAGCTGACCACGAAGTCCGGACAGCGCTGGCCGACGTAGGCGTAGAGGTCGTCCCATTCGACGCCGCCGCCGAGCAGCACGACGTCGAAGCCGTCGGCCTCGCAGATCCCTGCAAAGACCTCGGCCGCGAGTTCCTCGCTGCGTGTGCGGCCGCTGGTGACCAGGACGGTCCTGCAGCGCGCGGGGTGCTTCTCAAGACCAGGTTCGAGCCGCTGCGTCACCTGACCGAGCAGCAGCAGCGCGCACTGTTCATGGACCGCGGAGATCTGGTCCTTGCGGGACAGCGAATCGATCATCGCGCAGGCAGGCCAGACGAAGCGCGTGAGCGCCTCGATCGAGTCGCGGCCATCGCCGAGGAACTCTCGGAGGAAGTCGCGCGAGCCGACGCGGTCGCCGGCGATGAGCAGTTCGAAGAACCGTTCAAGCGTGGGTTGGGGGCGGTACGGGCAGCGTCCGTGCGCGCCCGTACGGGAATCGAAAAACGAATGGTCGTCGGCCTGAGGCATGGCCAAGCTCCAACTTCGAGACAAAGCGATCGTCCTTTTCGCCCGTCTCATGTGCGTTGGGTCGGATCCTCCGACCGTTTGGTGGGTGCGGAACGCGGGTGCGAACCGACAACGACAACCCCAGCGACGAGCTGGATTTTCAACGTTCGTCATGCTTCCGTGTTGACGCGCAATCGCTGCGTGCTACTTGGCGACCGTGCCGCAGCTGACGACGCAAGTACCGAACGTGAGCGGCTTCTGCTCAACGGTGGCAAATCCGCACTCGAGGATGGCCTCGCGCAGGCGGTCGCGGTCGAGGAAGGTCTCCACCGAGCGCGGGAGGTACTTGTACGCACCCGAAGCGTCGCGCGCGATGAGCGACGCGGTGAAGGGCATCACGCGATGGGTGTAGAAGCGGTTGAGCGAGCGGATCACGGGATTCTGCGGCTCGTCGAACTCGAGGACGACGAGGCGCCCACCCGGCCGGAGAACGCGGCGGAACTCGCGCAGTGCGCGCTTCGGATCGCCGACATTGCGGAGGCCGAACGCGATCGAGATCACATCAGCGCTCGCGTCGGCGAGCGACAGCGACGTCGCGTCGCCATGCTCGTAGCGCGGGATGGCGCGGGGGTGCTTGCGGCGCGCGCTCTTCTGCCGGGCGACGTCGAGCATCGCGGGCGTGAAGTCGAGGCCGATCACGCTGCGCGCGGGCGACTGCGCGAAGAGTTCGGTCAGGTCGCCGGTACCGCACGCGATGTCGACGACGTCGTCGGTCGGCGTGACCTTGGCGATGCGGATTGCCGCGCGGCGCCAGGCCTGGTCGAGCCCGAACGAGTGAAGCCGGTTGTTGAGGTCGTATGCGCCCGCGATCGCGGAGAACATCGCCTGCACCTTCTGGGGCTTGTCGCCCCGCTGGTGCGGATCGTTCGCGAGTTCCTTCTCTTGCCAGACGGCCTTCGACATGGCGGCGAGTATAGGGAACGGCTTCGCAACGCCGCGGCGCAACTCCAGATCCGAGCGATCTCGGGTACATTTCGGCGCGATGATCGTCGACCTCGACATGCGACTTTGGCTCCGGAACGAGGAGCTCGGCGACGAGCTTGCCTCGGCCGTCCGACGCCTCGGGTCAGGTCGGTGGGTCCAGCCCGATGCCACGCCGGAATCGCACGCAGCCGCACTACGGTGCGTGGACGCTTGCGTGCTGCTCGGTACGGAGAGCGCCCTGCTGCGCGCGTCCGCGTCTGAGAAGGCGATGCATGCTGCGGCCGCACGCGATCCAGGTCGGGTGTTCCTCGCCCGCGCCGTCGACCCCGCTGCCGCGAACTCCGCGGCGCTCGTGGACTCGGCGCGAAAGGACGGCTTCGCGGCGATCTGGATGGATCCGGGGCTGCAGGGCTTCCATCCGACCGATACCCGCGCGATGCGCGTGTTTGATCGCGCCGAAGGCAACCAGCTCCCCGTGTTCGTCGGTTGGAGCGGTCCGATGCCGCCGTCGGCGCGCATGGAGTTCGCACGCCCCTACCTGCTTGATGAAGTCGCCCGCGCGTTCCCGCGCCTGTCGATCGTCATCTCGGGCTTTGGCGCGCCGTTTCAGCAAGAGACCATCGCGCTCATGGCCAAGCACGATCGTGTGTTCGCCACCACGGCAGGCGTCGCGGCGCGACCGTGGGAACTGCTCCACACGCTGCAGCTGAGCCGCGACTACGGAGTCGATCAGAAGATCCTGTTCGGCTCTGGCTTTCCATTCGACGCCCCCAACCGCGCGATCGAGGCGATCTACAGCGTCAACGGGCTCGTCTCGACGACTCCGCTGCCCAACATCTCGCGCTCGATCCTGCGCGAGATCGTCGAGCGGGATTCGCTGAGCCTGCTCGGGCTCGGCGTGCCCCCCGTTCGAACCGAGCGCGAATCCACGCGCGCGCTGGCGACCGAGACACTGCGACTGACAGGAGAGACCGGATGAAGACGACCCGTCGGATCGCAATGCTCGCTGCGCTCGCCTGCAGCCTGTGCGCATGCTCGAGCGACACCATCGTGAGCACCATCAAGGTGAAGTCGCTCGGATCGAAACTGCTTGTGTTCGAGCGCGACTTCGTGTCGAGCGCGTACGGGCCGCTTGATTCGGAGCACTCGTTCTGGTTCTCCGACATGCCGCTCGAGCGGCTCCTGGCGTCGGATCGCGGCGAGCCGATCACGGACGGCGTGTTTCTCCACGCGCAGCTGATGTGGATCCCGGAGCCTGGCAAGACGCCGCTCGACGATACGGCGACCAACCTGGTCACGCGCTTGCTTGTCGTGTCGGGTGGCGAGGTCGGCCTCTATGGCGGAGCTGGCTTCGCGCGCCCAACGGGTGTGCCTGGCAAGGAGACGGTCGAACTGCGGATCGAGGGAGGATCGCTCTCGCTGCTGGCGAAGACCAGCGGTTTCCGCGACCTGCTGAGCCCTGCCGATCTCTCGGGAACCTTTGAGGCGCCCCTCGCGCCCGATGTCGCGGGCCGCTGGCGCCGCGCCGTGTCGCAGTTCGCGACCAACAAGCTGGGCCGATCGATGTGGGTGATGAAGGACGCTGGTCTCGAAGCAGGCGAGATTCTCACGCTTCGCTGACGTGCTCTCGCGCTTCGGCTCTCGCGCTTCGCTCGCGTGCTCTCACGCTTCGCTCAGTTGGGCGGCCGCGCGAGCGAGTGCTTCATCGAGCGACGCTTCGATCGCAGGGCTCACGCCGCGACGCGCGGGATGCGCGCGCAACCGGTGCGCGGCGAGCTGACCTGGGCGCGCGATCAACAGCGCTGCCGATTCGAGGTCGAGCGCGCCCGCCGAACGCGATCCGTAGTCCACGTCGCCAATCAGCGGAAAGCCGAGGTGGGCCATCATCACGCGGATCTGGTGGTAGCGCCCCGTATCGAGGCGGATCAGCAGGTGCGCATGCGAGGGGTCATCCGTCGCACGCGCCGTCGCAAGCACGGCCAGCCGCGAAGGATCGCCGCCTGAGCGAACGACCGAGGCGACGCGACCGACACGCTTGAGAAACGCCTTGTGCTCGCCGACGAGCGACGCGGCATCTCCCCGTGCGACTACGTGGGCGGGAACGCGCGCCATGTACCACTTCCGCCACGCGTGGGACTGGATCTCCGCGCCGTGCCGCGCGGCAGCGGCGGCGTCGGCCGAGATCATCATGAGCCCGCGCGTGGGACGGTCGAGTCGATGCGGGAGCCGGCACTCTGGCCAGCGCAGCGCGCGTTGCGCGCGCACGAGAAGGCAATCGCCAACGTCTCCAGCGCCGCGTTCGCTCGAAAGTCCCGCGGGCTTGAACACGACCGCCTCGTCGGCGCCTTGCCAGACGATCTCCAGCTTGCTGTTTGGCTGATCCGCCATCGCGCGCGTCACGCGGAGATGAACTTCTCACGCACCGCATAGAGCGCGAGCTCGACGCGGTCGTGGATGTCGAGCTTCTCCATCACGCTGGTGACGTGCTTGTCGACGGTCTTGACCGAGATGCCGAGCATCTCGGCGATCTGCTTCTTCGCGAAGCCCTTGCCGACGTAGCGGAGCACCTCGACCTCGCGCTCCGAAAGCGACGCGCCGCGGGTGCCGGTCACCTTGCGCTTGCGGATCTCGGCCGCCGTGCCGCGCACGCGGTCGGCCACCGTCGGCGAGAAGTACTGCTCGCCGTGCGAGACCGCGCGGATCGCCGCAGGAATGCCGCTCGGATCATCGCCCTTCACGACGAAGCCGAGCGCGCCGACCTTGAGCGCCTGTTCGATCGCGCGATCATGCGCATGACCGGTGAGGAACATGATCGCGGTGTTCGGCTTGAGCTGGAGGATGTGGCTGGCCGCGTGGAAGGCGTCAACGCCGGGCATCTCGACATCGAGCACGACGACTGCGGGGCTGTGCTTGTGCGCGAGCTCTACGGCATCCGCCCCATTCGACGCCTCGGCGACCACCTTGATGTCGTCGGTCGAGTTGAGCACGGTGACGAGCGCCGCGCGGATGAGCGCGTGGTCGTCCACGACGAGAACGGTGATCGACTTCGAGGGTGCCATGGGTTGGATTGCAGCAGAAAGCATGAGGTTTTACAACGACTTTCGTTCGGTATCCGAGCAAAACACGCGAAGCGCTCAACCTGCTCTCGCGCACCACGGATTGTCGGCTGCATGCCGCAAACTTCCCTAGCGAAGCGAGGCCCGTTTGGTCAGTTGGGGAATTGTCCTCATGGAACGAACCGTGGGGCTGCGTATCTTCCTGACTGAGAGTTTGCGATGCACCGGCTGTCGCCGAATGGGTCGCGCTGTGGACGACGGAGGCTGAGCCCCACTTTCCAGGAGTCCCTGAGATGGCAGCGACCAACCAGCGTGCAACCCTCGTGCTCGATCTGTTCGACAACTACTACGACCGCGTGTACGCGTTCCTGCGGAAGTCGACCACCCCCGATGTTGCCGAGGACCTCGCCCAAGAGGTGTTCGTCCGCCTGCTCCAGCACCCCGACCTGGAGCGGCTCACGATCTCGATCAGCTACCTGCTCAAGATCGCGCACAACCTGCTCCGTCGCCGCTACGCGCGTGCCAGCCGGCTTCGCGAGCTGCTCGAGGAGCGCGCGGCAGGCGATCACTCCGACGTCATGCCAGGGACGGACATCCGCCCGATCGAGGGCGAGCGCGAGATCGGCACCGACATCCTCGAAACGGCCCTCGGCCTGCTTGGCAAGGACGAACAGGACGCGATCCGCATGATCGTCTGCGAGGGAAAGAGCTACCAGCACGCCGCAGAGGCGCTCGGCGTCTCGGTGACCACGATCAACAACTGGAAACACCGCGGCATCGTCAAGCTCCGCGCGCTCATCGCGGAATCCAATCCGGATGGCGGCGAGCCGAAGTCGGCGGCGGTCGAGATCACGACCAGTGCGTTCCGCCCTGCTTCGCTGCGCAACTCGAGCACCACCTCGGACGATCCGTTGGCCGACTCGCCGAGCATGCGTCGTCGCAGCGCGCTGCGCGTCCCTCGCCGCGGCGAGGTCGCCTGACCGAGCAGCAGCTCGCCGCTCGTCTGCAACACCATCACGAGAAGAACTGCAAGAAGCTCAGTACGCCCGCACCGATTGCGAGCGCGGCGATGAGCAGCCAGACCACGAGCTGCGTGCGCCAACTGGCCGCACGACGCCCGCGCGGTCCGTGGCGCGACGTATCGCCGTCGACCCATGCAAAGCACTTGGGGCAGATGTCGGCGGCGTCGTAGATCTCCGCGCCGCACTCGGGGCAGAAGGCGGTCTCGGACGAGAATCGCGCCTGGTCCGCCGCGTCCGCTTCGTCCTCGTCCGACTCCCACGGGGCATCGCTGCCTTCGCTGAAATCGTCGGGCTCGAACTCGTCGTCGGATGGTTTGCGTTTCGCCAAGGAGAGTCTCGCTCCGTACGATAGCGAGCCATGCCACCGCTCCAAAGCACCATGGTTCCGCTTGGAACCCCCTGCCCGGCCTTCGATCTCGCCGACCCCCGTGGGTTTCGCATGTCGGATCGCGACGCCGCTGGGCGTCCGCTGCTCGTCCTGTTCATCTGCAACCACTGCCCGTTCGTCAAGCACATCCGCGCTGAGCTTGCGGCCATCGGCCGCGACTTCATCCCGCGCGGGATCGCCATTGCTGCGATCAGCTCGAACGATCCCGCGAAGTACGCCGACGACGGCCCCGAGCACATGGCGCGCGAGGCGTGCGATGCTGGCTATTGCTTTCCCTACCTGTACGACGCGACGCAGGACGTGGCGCGCGCGTTTGATGCGCAGTGCACGCCGGACATCTTTCTCTTCGACGCCAACCACAAGCTCGTGTACCGCGGACAGCTCGATGACAGCCGTCCGAAGTCAGAGATACCCGTGACGGGCCGCGACCTCAGGGCCGCCCTGCAGGCGGTTCTGGCGGGACAGGCGGTCTCGAGTGACCAGCGTCCGTCCGTTGGCTGCAGCATCAAGTGGCGCGCGTGACGACGCGGCTCCGACGGATGGATCGGGCAACAGATCACACAGACCCAAAAACAGAAACCCTCCAAAAACAGAAACCCCCCAGGTGCCCTGGGGGGTTTCGTACATACAGGCGAGGCGGACGGGAATCGAACCCGCAACCACCGGCGTGACAAGCCGGTACTCTAACCAATTGAGCTACCGCCCCAACACCCCGCGGTCACCCGCGAGGGACGGAGAGAGTAGCAGAAGTTTATGGCTCGTCAAGCAGCTTGGAAGCCCGGGGAAAGCAGCGTTCGCGGGTGGTTCTGTCTGCGACGGCGCTCGGAGCTGTTCTCAGACATGCGAGGGTTGGCAGTCGGCTCACACGTCCGACCAGCGGCGGCCCGTGGCGGACGAAACCTCGAGCGGAACGCTGAGCTCCATCGCGCCTCGCATGACCTCCGCGAGGAGCTCACCCACCGCCTGCGCATCGCCCTCAGGCGCCTCGACGAGGAGTTCGTCGTGGATCTGAAGCAACAGCCGCGCGCGCGGGAAACGCTCAGCGAGCGCGGCATCCAGCCGGATCATGGCGATCTTGATGAGATCCGCCGCCGAGCCCTGCACGACGGTGTTCACGGCGATGCGCTCGCCGAAGGCGCGCTCCGCCGGATTGCGTGACTCGATCTGCGGGATGGGACGCCACCGCCCGAGGATGGTCCGCGCGTGGCCCGTGCGCTTGGCGTCGGCGACCGCGGATTCGAGGAACGCATCGATGCCGCGGAACCGCGCGCGGTAGCTCTCCATGATCTCCTTGGCCCGCGCGATCGTGTAACCGGGGCCCAGTCTTCGGGCGAGGCCCGAGGCCGTGATGCCGTACACGATGCCGAAGTTGACCATCTTCGCGGCCGACCGCTGCGCGTCGGTGACCTCGCTGGGCGGGACTTCGAACACCTGCGCCGCGACGGCGCGGTGGATGTCTTCTCCGCGCGCGAACGCGTCGCAAAGGCCGGGGTCCTTCGAGAGGTGGGCGAGAAAGCGCAGCTCGATCTGCGAGTAGTCGGCGCTCACGAAGGTCATGCCGTCGCTGGCGATGAACGCCTTGCGGATCGCGGCGCCGACCTCGGTGCGGATCGGGATGTTCTGCAGGTTCGGGTCGCTCGAGGAGAGGCGGCCAGTCGCGGTGCCCGTCTGGTGGAACGAACAGTGGATGCGGCCCGTTTCGGGGAGGATCGCCTCATCGAGCGCCTTGAGGTAGGTCCCGACAAGCTTGGCGAACTGACGGTACTCGAGGATCTGCTCGGGGAGCCGCGAGGTGCAGTTGGGGTCTTCGGCGAGCTTCTCGAGGACCTCGCTGTCGGTGCTTGCGCCCGTCGTGGTGCGCTTGATCACGCGCAGCCCGAGCCCCGGCGGCTCGGCATCGGGCGCGTTGAAGAGCACCTGCGAGAGCTGCTTCGGGCTGTCGGGGTTGAAGCCCCACGGGGCGTCCGCCGCGATCGAGGCGCGGAGCTTTGCGAGACGCACCTCAAGCTCGCGGCGCTGGGCTGCGAGCTCATCGCGGTCGAGGCGAATGCCCGCGCGCTCCATCTTGGAGAGGACGGGAACGAGCGGAACCTCGACCTCGCGGTACACCGCGAGCTGCTCGCGCTCGGCGAGAACGGATTCGAGTCGCGAGGCGAGCGCCCAGGCGATCTCCGCGTCCTCGGCGGCGTACGGCGCGGCACGGTCAAGCGGTGCCTGATCGAAGCGTCGCTGCCCCATACCCCGCGGTCCAATCACGGCCTCGATCGGAATCGGCTGCACGCCGAGCACGTGCTCGCTGGTCGCGTCGAGCCCGTGCGAGGGTCGCGTCGGATCGACGAGCCAGCTCGCGAGCATCGAATCGCCGGCAATGCCACGAAGCGTGACGCCGTGATTCGCGAGGACGGCGCAGTCGTACTTGAGGTTGTGGCCGACCTTCTGGAGCGCGGGGTTCTCGAGGATCGGCTTGAGGACCGCGAGCACCTCGTCGGTCGTCAGGTGCGTCGCCGGCTCGGGCGAGCGCACGGGCACGTAGAAGCCCTCGCCCTCGCGCGTGGCGAAGGACAGGCCCACGAGGCGCGCGAGCGGCATCACGAGTGAGTCGGTCTCGGTGTCGAAGGCAAAGCGCCCTGCTTCAGTCAGGCGCGCGGCGAGCGCGGCGAGTTCCGCGTGCGTGCGCACGGTCGTCGTGGTCATCGCGCGCGCGGAAACCAGCGGTTGGTCTGCGGTTTCGTGGCCCTCGAAGAGTGTTCCGAACGCACCGTGGTCGGCACGCGCGGGCTTGGAGGCGGGCGGCGTGGATGCGGCGCTCGACGGCGCAGACTGCGCGAACAACGAGCCCGCGTCGTGATCGAGCGAAGCCTGCGGCTTCTTGCGCGAAGACGAGGATGTCGACGAGGACGTCGACGAGGACGTCGACGAGGCTGTAGACACGGACGAGGACGCCGCAGCCGGCGACGCTCCCCCGCCAAAGATCTCTTGCGCCTCGCCACGGAGCCGGTGGAAGCCGAGCACGCGGAGCAGCTCGAGCAACTGCGCGAGATCGCAACGCGACGGCTCGAACTTCGCGTTCGCGAGCTCGAACGGCACGTCGCAATCGTCCTTCAGCGTGACGAGCTTGCGCGAAAGCGCGACGAGGTCGCGGCTCGCCGCGAGCGACTCGTGCCGCTTGCCCTTGATCTTGTCGAGGTTCTCGTAGATGCCCTCGATCGAGCCGTACTCGGCGAGAAGCGCGGACGCGGTCTTGGGCCCGACGCCGGGGACGCCTGGCACGTTGTCCGATGCGTCGCCCATCAACGCAAGCAGATCGATCACCTGCTCGGGCCGAACGCCCTTCCAGTCGAAGAGCTGCTCGAGGCCGAGGTCGGTGTTCTTCTGCGGATCGAAGAGCGTGGTGTGCGCGTCGACGAGCTGGCCGAGATCCTTGTCGCGGCTCACCATGCGGATGTGCGCGTCGGGACGCGCGGCACGCATGCGGCGCACGAGCGTCGCGATGACGTCGTCGGCCTCGACGCCGGCGATGCCCAGCACGGGAATCCCCATGAGCTTGAGCGCCTCGAGACAGCGCTCGACCTGCGGATGAAAGTCCTCGGGCGCGGGATCGCGGTGCGCCTTGTATTCGGGATAGAGCTCGGAGCGGAACGTCTCGGTGTCGCCCGCCGCGTCGATGACGACGACGAGGTCCGTCGGCTTCTGCGCGCGGATGTAGGAGAAGAGCGTCGAGATGAAGCCGAAGACGAGATTCGTCGGCTCGCCGGTGACCGGGCTCGAGAGGCCGCCGCGAATGGCGTAGTACGCGCGGAAGAACTGCGCGTGACCGTCGATGATCGCCGTGTGCGCGCCGACCGGATCGATCATCACGCCCCCGTCGCCTTCGCATGCAGCGCGCGGATCGCAGCTTCGACGGCGGGCGTCGGCGACTTGCCGCGACGCGACATCATCGCGCGCGCGGTCTCGAGGAACTTGTCGATGCGGAACGACTTCGGTCCGTCGGCCGAATCGGTCAGCCACGAGAAGCGCGGCACCAGCGTCGCGGGCGAGCGCGAGCACGCGATCATCGCGCCGGTGCCGATCGTGGTGCCGGTCATCAGCCGTGTGCCGATCGCGAGCTTGACGTGGTCGCCGATCACGGCGCCCCAGAACTGCCGGCCAGTGCGCGTCAGGCCACCGTCGGCCTCGAGGCGCACGATCACCTCGCCGTAGGTGTTGAGCAGGTTCGAGTTGTCGCTGCCCGCGCCGATGTTGACCCACTCGCCGACAAAGCTGTCGCCGAGGTGGCCGTCATGCGACTTGTTGGAGTACGCCTGAAAGATCGTGCCGCCGATCTCGCCGCCCGCGCGGCAATGCGGGCCGATCACCGTGCTCGCCTTGATCAGCGAGCGCTCGGCGACGGTGCTGCCGTCGAGGATCGCACATGGACCGACGAGCACCGCGAACGGGCGCACCACGACGCCCGCGCCGATCACGACGGGGCCCTTCGAGGCGTCGATCACGCAGAGCGGACCGACGGTCGCGGTGCGATCGATCAGGATCGGATGCGTGCCGAACGACTGCCCCTCGTCGGGGCGCAGCGCGCGACGCTCGCAGTTGGCGAGCACGGGCGCGTTGCGGAAGAGTTCGATGTCCTCGGCAAGCGTGGTCGCGATGCGCGTGGTGATGTCCCAAGGCGCGTTGGCGAGCTGTGCCTTGAACGTCGCGGCGCCCGGCTGGGCCGCTGCTGGCGCCGTGCCCGTGGGAACGCGCGCGGCGAGGAACGCACCGTCGTCGGCGTAGCGCGCCTCGCCCGCATGCAGACCGTCGAGGACGTCGAGCGAGAGCAGGCGCGCGTTGACGACGAGTTGCTCGGTGCTGGCGGTCGCGCCATGCGCGCTGGTCTGGAGTTCTTCCTGCGCGATGTCACGGACCGCTGCGGGAACGTCGACGGCCACGACCTTGGATCCGACCTTGGCCTCGATGCGCTCGACGATCGTGCCGAGCCCTGCGCGCAGCGCGTAGACGGGGCGGAGGTCGGTCAGCGGACCGAAGGTTCCACGACCATCGTCGATGAGGCGGATCGGCAGCGAAGGCAGCGAGGAAGACATCCCCGCAATGTAACCCGTCACCTGTGAGAACGCCCGCTCAGGCCGTCTCGCGCGCGGCGCCTGGGACGAGCTTCTTGGCGGACGAGAAGCCCCACGCCACGCGGGTCTTCTCCAAGAGCCAAAGCGCGGGCAACGCGAGGACCGCGCTCGCCATCGCGGACTTGGTCTGGATCCACACTTCGCCGGCGCCTGATCCTGGCCACCACGCGGGGCTGTCGTCGCGCGTGAGGAGAATCCGCAGCACCCACACCATGACGAACGCGACCGCCGCCAGCATGCAGAACACCAGCGTGGCGAACCCGCCCGCGATCGCGTTGCGGCGATAGAGCAGCGAGCGCAACGGAACGACTGCGAGCGAGCCGAGCGCGAAGCCCAGCACCCACGGGCCGATCACGACGAGCTGCGTACCGTCGGCGCGCACTGCGGGCGACAGCAGGTCTGCCACCAGTCCCGCGAGCATCGCAGCGCGGACCGCGATGCCGCGGGGCGCGGCGAGCAGCGCGAACACCACGACACAGGGCAGCAATCGCGGCTGCGCGCCCGAGACTTCGAGCACGGCGCCGAGGCTGGAGTCAAACGCGACCGCCAGCAGCACCGCGAGGATGTAGACGCTCCACCTCATCGCGGAGTCCCCTGCGGCTCCGTCGCGACGACGACGGTCCGCTCGCTTGCCAGATCGACGAGCGGCTCGACCTCGACCTTGCGGGCGAGCGGAACCTGGTCGTTCATCATCACGCGGCGGACGCGGCCGACGCGCATTCCGAGCGCAGCAGCGCCGAAGCGCGGGTCGTCGATGCGGGCGATCTGGCCTTCGCGGAGATCGGCGTTGGAGGCGATGTCGCCGACCCAGCGGCCGCCCTCGACCGGCTTGAGCACGGTGCCTGGATAGTCGGCGGGGTTTCGATTGGCGTCGGCGGGGTCATCGGGATAGAGCCGCACGCTCACCGACCGACGGCTGACGGGGATGACCTCCGCGAAGAGCTCGCCGATGTCCGACGAGACGATGCCGACGAGCACATCGCCGCGCGCGATCACCGCGGCGTCCGCGCGGATGCCGTTGCGGGCGCCGGCGTTGATGCGCACCGTGCCGTCGCGGCGGGTCGGGTCGATGCCGACGACGGTTGCGGTCGAGAGTTCGGCGCCATTGGGCCCAAGCCGCGCTCGAACGCCCTTGAGCTCCGCGGCCTCGCGCTCCAGCGCCTCGCTGCGAAGCCGGGCCTGCTCATAGAGGGAACGGAATCGCTCCGCCGCCATCTCAAGCGACACGACCTCGGGCGCGCGCGGATCGAAGACGTCGCGCGCGGGTCGCACGCGGTCGCGCACGACCATGCCCATGTGCATCATGGGGACGATCGGCACGGCGACCACGCGCGAGAGGTCGGATGTCCACGGGGCAAGCGCGCGGGCAGGCAGCAATCCCAGGATCAGCGCCACGCACGCGAGCAGCCAGTCGAGACGACGGCCGCTCAGACGCGAGGAGAGAAACTGGAGGATGCGGGTGACGTTCATGCGCGAGCCGCCGGGATTTCAGCGCGGTTTGGTCGAGCGCGGCATCGCTCCCGACGCGACGCCAAACCTGACGTCAATCCTGACGTCAACCCTGATCTCAACCCTCGTCGGCGTCGGTTTCCATCGTGGCCTTCCACTCCTCGAGGTTCTCGAGGTAGATGGCGGTGCCGCGGGCGACGCAGGTGAGCGGATCTTCGGCGATGCGCACGGAAAGGCCCGTTCGCTCCTCGATCACGCGGCCGATGCCGCGCAGGAGCGCACCGCCGCCAGCGAGCATGATGCCCGTGTCGACGAGGTCGGCGCTGAGTTCGGCGTCGGCGTGCTCGAGCGTGCGGAGCACGGCCTCGACGATCGCGGTGACGGGCTCGAGGAGCGCTTCGCGGATTTCCTCGCTGGAAACGACGACCTTGCGCGGGAGGCCCTGCACCATGTCGCGTCCGCGGACGTCCATGGTGAGCTCCTTCTGCAGAGGCGCGGCGCTGCCGATCTCGATCTTGATGCGCTCGGCGGTCTGCTCGCCGATGAGCAGGCCGTACTGCTTCTTCATGTGGGCGATGATCGCCTCGTCGAACTCGTCGCCTGCGACGCGGAGCGATTCGCAGGTGACCATGCCGGCCAAGCTGATGATGGCGACATCGGTGGTGCCGCCGCCGATGTCGACGATCATGCTGGCGCGCGGGTCGCCGACGGGAAGCCCTGCACCCATCGCGGCAGCCATCGGCTCCTCGATCAGGTAGACCTTGCGTGCGCCTGCGCGGGCTGCGCTTTCAAAGACGGCCTTGCGCTCGACGGCGGTGATGCCCGACGGAACCGCGATGACCACGCGCGGCGCAAAGAGACGGCTGCGGCCAGTCACCTTGCGGATGAAGTAGGCGAGCATCGCCTCGGTGATCTCGAAGTCGGAGATGACGCCGTCCTTCATCGGACGGATGGCGCTGATGGTGCCGGGGGTCTTGCCGAGCATCTCCTTGGCGGCGACGCCGACGGCAGTGCCGTTGTTGAGCACCTTGTTGGTGCCCTTGCGGACAGCGACAACGGACGGCTCGTTGAGAACGATGCCTTCGCCCCGGACGCACACCAGCGTGTTGCAGGTGCCGAGGTCGATGCCCATGTCAATGCTGAACCAACCAAGGATCTTGTCGAGATTCACAGTCACTCCCTCGCGGCCCACCGCCGCAGATTCCCGCCGACGGCGAAGCGCCGATCGGAAGCGGGAAAAACCTAGAGTAGCAGGAAGAAAGCAACGCCGCCCGAAGGCGGCGTTGCAGGTTCATCTCTGTTGTCCAGCGGATGCTGGGGGGAAGCCTCTTAGCGGAGGACTTCGAGCGGCGAGCCCGGGTGACCACCCAGTTCAGCCTGCTTCATATTCGCGGTCACGAGTGCGAACACGCCGACGCCCAGAACCAGGGCGGCGACCACGAGAAGCGCGGTGTACACGTTCATCTCGCCGGTGCGGGCGTTGCTTGTCTTGTTCGACTTTGCCATGGGATTCCTCGTTTCGTTCGGGAAGTTGGAGGATCACTCGCCGGCGCGCGCGATGGCGCGCTGACCGACCTTGACTTCGCCACGGGACGAGGTGTCCTCGAGCTCGACGACGCCGACGGCGCGGTTCACGTCAACCTCGGTGATGCGGAGGTTGCCGACGAACGTGCTGCCGTCGCCGATGGTGAGAACCCAACCGGCCTTGAGGCCATCGCGGGAACCCGCGTTGATCTCGGCGAGGGTGGCGTTGCCATCGCGGCGGACGCTGATGATGGTCGAGGAGACGTTGCGGCTTGCGACGACGCGGGTGCTGTCGCTGACAGCGCCAGCGCGGGCCTTCGGGAGCTCGCCGACATTGGCGACGTACTCAGCGATGGTCGCGACGGCGCGATCCTTCTCGTCGCCAAGGCGCTTGACTTCTTCCTGAAGGGCGCGACGGGCGGCGTCGGCGACCTCGAGGCTCGACTGCGAGGCGTCGAACGCCTCCTGGAGCTCGACGAGTTGCTTCTCCGACTCCATCGTGCGGGTACGGAGACCGCGGAGTTCGGCGACGAGGCTCTCGGCGAGTTCGCCGTGGGCCTTGCCGTTCTGGGCGAGGATCTCGAGGCTCGCGGCGACCGAGGCCTGAGCGGCCTTCGTGCCGGCGAGTTCCTGCTCAGCCTTGCGGGCGAGCGCGGACTTGGAGTCGGCCTGCTTCTGCAGGTCGGCAACCTTGGACTCCATCGCGCGCAGGTCGCTCTCGAGCTTCTGCTGCGAGGCGAGCCAAGCGGCGCGCTCGGTGTTCAGGGTCGCCTCGGCGACCGCTGCGGCGGCCTGGGCTTCCTTGAACTTCTTCTGGAACGCGGACTCGTTGTTCGCATTGACAGCGACGAGCGGCACGATCGCGACGGTGAGGAGCGCAACCAGCACGATGAAGATCTTGGTCAGGACATGCACTGCGGGATTCCTTCTTCGGATTTCGAATGGTCACCGGATCTCGATGACCTCCGTTTGTTCTGTCTTCTCTCTCTGCTCGCGGAGTTTCGTGTGCGATGCGTGCCTTACGACGGGTCGAGTCGGAAGGATGCGCATGCACGCAAACTTTCGCGTGCGCTTCCGGTCGTTCTCGGTCACTACCGACAGAACTTGGGAAGTGGGATTTTGTACCGATCCACGCGGACCCTGTCAATCGCCTCGGCACTATGGAGCGCGCAATCTGTCGCGATTCCGTGCGAGGCTGCTCGGGCTCAGTCGACCGCGTCGATGCCGGCTGCTGCGGCGACCTGGACGGCGGGATTCTCGTCGGCAAGCAGCGCGCGAAGCGCGGTGGTTGCTTCGGAACCCCCGATTTCACCGAGCAAAGTGGCAGCAAGTGTGCGGATGCGCGGATCGGCGTGCTTGACATATTCACGCGCGATGGCCGCGGGCCCCTGCTTGGCGCCGAGCTTGGCGAGGGCTCGGGCGGCGGAGAGGCGGATCTCGGGACTGCGTTCGGCGTTGGGGCCGGTGCCGAGCAGACGCTCGAGCATCGGGCGGGCGACCTCGTCGTGGAGGCGGCCGATGGAGTCGCAGGCGACGATCGTGAGTTCGGACTGCTCGGGCGGCGCGAAGAGCGCGGCGCGGATCGGCTCGATCTCGGCGTCATCGCCGAGCTTGACCAGCGCTTCGGCTGCGGCAAGGTCGACGAGGCGCACGCGCATCGGATTGACCAGGCGCATGCCTTTGCCGAGCGACTCGCGGATCATCGGGACGGCGGAGCGTTCGCCAAGTTCGCCGAGGACGAGGTACGCGTTGGCGCGGATCTCGGGGTCGTTGTCACCGATCATCGCGGCGAGCGGCGTGGGGTTGACCTTCCGACCGCAGCGCGAAAGCGCAAGCATCGCCGCGGCCTGAACCGACCGGCTTTCGTCGCGCAGCAGCGGTTCGACGCGATCGGCGAGCGCGGAGAGCTTTGCTTCCGAGATCGCCATGCAGGCGACGAAGCGGACGCCGCGGTTTTCATCGGTGAGCGCAGCGGGAGCGAGCTCTGCGAGCAACTTGGGATTGCGGATCGAGGCCTCGATGGCATGCGCACGCAGCGCGGCCCACGGGCTGACAGACGCGGCGCGGAGGAGCTGCGTTGCATCGGCCTGCGCTTGCGCGTTTGCCGGCGCAGCGAGCGTGATCGGCTTGGTTGCGGTGGTCGCGGCGGACGCGGCTGCGGGAGTTGCTGCGGGAGTTGCTGCGGGAGTTGCTGTCGGCGCAGCGGCGGGCGCAGCCGGCGCAGGCGTACGCGAGGCGACGGCCAGCGACGGCGCCGACGGCGGCGACGGCGGCGCGTTTGCAGCGGCGTGCTCGGCCTGGATCGACCGATCCTTCGAGGTGAACGCGGCGCGCGCGGCCTTGGGATCGGTGGTCCCCACCGCACGCGGCCCGCAGGATGCGTTTGCCAGCACCACCGCGGTGGCCAGCGACATCGCGATCGTGCTCGGGAAAGACTCGTGGTTGCTCATCGTTCAACTCCATTCGAACGGACGGCGGGCGTGTGCCCGGAAGTAGCAAATCAGCACCGCGCTCCGCACGGTAGGAGCGCCTTATCGGCGGGACGCGTCGGTTTCGTTGAGCGAACGCGGGCGGAAGTCAGCTCAAGCGACGGCGAAGCAGTCCGAACGCCACCGCCGCGATCGAGAGGAACCCGATGCCGTCCGCCACAACCACGGCGAGCGGCGTGGACACAGAAGGCTGCGGCTGCGCGAGCAACGCACCGCCCTGCTCTGGGGCGAGCGACGACTTGATCCGTCCGCAAGCGTCGATCCAGGCGGACATTCCCGTGTTCGCGCAGCGGATGACCGGCGTGTCGAGCTCGATCGCGCGGAGCTGGGAGACCTGCAGGTGCTGTCGTCGACCAGCCCGCGAGGGGCCGAACCAGCCGTCGTTCGAAAGGTTGAGGATCACCCCCGCCGCGCGCTTTCCGTTGGGGAACGCGATTCGGCGGGAAGCCCACGGCTCGGTGATCTCGAAGCAGATCGGAACGCCGACGTCGACGTGGGCGGTGGAACCATCGGCCGCGCGGACGGGCACGGTGAAGTTGCGCGGCTCCTTTGCCGTGTCGAGATCGAACGTCATGCCTTCGGCGCCGAGCGCGAGAAGCTGTTCCTCGAGCCAATCCCAGTTGGAGATGATCGGCATCATCTCGCCGAAAGGCGTGAGGTAGATCTTGTCGGTGCGGCCTTGCTGGCCCCGCGCGTCGACGAGGTAGGCGCTGTTGAACTGGTTTTTCCAGCGGAATCGGTTGCCCTCGATGCGCAGATCGAGGAACGCGGGCGAGCCCACGATCAGCGGCGCGTCGATGCGCTTGGAGATGTCGCGCAGCCCTTCCTCGAATCGATTGCCCGGGTAGACGTTGCTGTCGACGAGGGTCTTGATCGACTCGGGCTCGAGGCCCATGCCGGGTACGGTCGTCTCGGGCCAGAGCGCGAGGTCGATCGGCGCGCCCTGCTCCTTGGCGCTGCGCGCACCGTCGATGGTCAGGCGCGCGAACGCGATGAAATCCTCGACCTGCGCGCTTGGCTCCCAGGCGAGCTTGTTCGACATCGGCAGGTTGGTCTGCACGGCGAGGATGCGCGGCGCGGAAGGCGCCGTCGAGGATGGCGCGTCATGCGCCGCGAGGCGCGCGCTGCCGTACGCGAACGCGGCGGCCAGGAGCAGCGCGGCGACGATTGGCGATGCGATGCGCGTGGATCCGCGGCGCACGATCGCGTCGAGCACCGCGCCGGAAACGCACGCGACCAGCGCGGTCAGCAGCCAGCCTCCGCCGAGCGCGGCGATCTGCGCGACCTCGGTCCACTCGACCATCGGATGCGCGATGAAGAACCACGCGTAGCCGCTGCACACGAGGTCGCCGCGCAGGATCTCGACCGCAACGATCACGATGGGCAGCGTGAGTGCGAACGGCCAGCGCGGGGCTTCCGCCGTGCCGCCGATGCGGCGCACGAGCAGCGCGAGGATGACCGTCCAGCCGGCGAGATACGCCGCGAGAAACGGCATTCCCAGCTCGGTGATGTGGCGCATCCACCACTCTTGCGCGAGGAACGCGGCGAGGAACGGGATGAACACGACCGCTGCGAGCTCGCGCTTGCGCGGCGCAACGCGCGCAGCCGCCGCGAGCAGCGCAGGCCACGCGAACGACAGCGGCCAACCCGCGACGAATGTGTCGGAAAGCGGAAACGAAAGCGCGAAGCAAAGCGCGGAGAGCGCGGCGAACAGCGCGGAAAGCCCGAGCCCCCGCTGCCGAGACGCGTCAGCGTCCCGCATAGTCGATCACGCGGCCGATCTCCGAGCGGAGATCCTTGCGGTGCACGATCCGGTCGAGGAAGCCAGATTCCAGCAGGAACTCCGAGGTCTGGAAGCCTTCAGGGAGATCCTGGCGGATCGTCTGCTTGATCACGCGCGGACCGGCGAAGCCGATGAGCGCCTTCGGCTCGGCGAAGATCACGTCGCCGAGCATCGCGAAGCTCGCGGTCACGCCGCCCGTGGTCGGATCGGCGAGGACGGAGATGTACAGGCCGCCGGCTTCATCGAGGCGCGCGAGTGCGGCGCTCGTCTTGGCCATCTGCATGAGCGAGAAGCCCGACTCGTGCATGCGCGCGCCGCCCGAGCAGGCGACGGTCACGACGGGCAGGTTGTGGTCGATGCCACGCTCGATCGCGCGGGTGATCTTCTCGCCGACCACGGAGCCCATCGAGCCGCCGAGAAAGGTGAAGTCCATCACGGCGACCACGACGCGGCGACCCTTGACGAAGCCGAAGCCCGAGAGGAGAGCGTCCTTCTCGCCGGTCTTCTTCTGTGCGTCGGCGATGCGGACGCCGTACGGGCGCTGATCAACGAACTTGAGCGGGTCGACGGCGACGAGACCGTCGTCGAACGGCTCGAAGGTGCCGGGGTCGAGCATCTGCTCGACGCGGGTGCGGGCGCCGACACGCATGTGGTGCTGGCACTTCGGGCACACCCAAAGGTTCGACTCCACCGCCTTCTTGAAGAGGGACTCTTCGCAGGAGGGGCACTTCATCCAAAGACCCTCGGGCACGCCCTTCTTGGGAGCCTGCGCGAGGTCGGTCTGTGTCCAGGTCGTTTCAGCCACGGGGTGAGTCTACAGGAAACCGCCCCATCCGCACCAGTCCTCGATGGACGAAGCAGTCGTGGACCATCCATCGAGGACCATCAACGTCGATCCCACCACAGGAAGCGGCCGCAGCCGCGACCGCTCAAAGTACGCCGCGACCGCTCAACGGAGTAGGCGAATCGCCGCCGCATAGTCGCCACGCCCGAATATCGCGCTTGCCGCGACGATCACGTCGCAGCCGTGCTCGCGACAGGCAGGCGCAGTCTCGGGCGCGACTCCGCCGTCCATCTGCACGCGCATTGATTTCGGACCTGCGTCGCGCAGCGCGCGCGTCTTGGGCAGCACGCGGCTGATGAACGACTGACCCGAGAAGCCCGGGTACACGCTCATCACCAGCGCGAGCTCGATCTCGCCGACGAACGGCACGATCGCCTCGGCCGGCGTGTCGGGGTTGATCGCGAGACCCGCCGACATGCCGAGCGCGTGGATCGACGCGATCAGCGGGCGCGGATCCTTGACGACCTCGATGTGGAACGTGACGTGCGACGCCCCCGCCTTCGCAAACGGCTCGATGTACGCCGCGGGGTCGGTGACCATCAGGTGCACGTCGAGCATCGCGTCGGGGAGCGCCTTGTGCACCGACGCGCAGATCGCGGGACCCATCGAGAGATTCGGGACGAAGTGCCCGTCCATCACGTCGACGTGCAGCAGATCGCCGCCAGCCGCGAGCGCGGCCTTGCACTCTTCGCCGAGCCGCGCGAAGTCCGCGGAGAGGATCGACGGCGCGATCAGCAACGCGGGCGCGGACAGACGCTGGAAATGACGACGTCCCCCGAAACCGGGGGACGTCGTGGAAACTTGCGGAGCGTTGGCGGGATGCACTGGATTTCTCAGTGGAAACCGTGCGTCAGGCGCCGGCCTTGGCCTTGGCCGCGACCTTCTTATAGTTCTCGAGGACGCGGAGGTAGTCGGCCTTCTCGGTCGGATCGGCAGCCATCCACGCCTCGTACTGGAGTTCCTTGGCGTCGTTGAACTTGCCGGCGGCGTAGAGGATCTCGGCGCGGAGCGCGAGGCTCGGCGCGTCGCCCGCCTTGGAGAGCTTGCCGGCAGCGTCGGCGGCCTGGATCGCAAGATCAAAGTCGCGCGGAGTGACGCCATCCGAGATCGCGATGGTCTTGGCGAGCTGGGCGAGCGTCACCGTGTCGGTCGAGTACTTCTTGATGACTTCCTCGCCCCACGCGCGGGCGCCGACGGTGTCCTTGGCATCGACGAGCATGACCTTGTACTTGCGGACGGCGATGTCGCCGAACACCTGCGGGTCGATGGCGATGACGGTGTCGAAGTGCTTCCACGCGTCCTTGAAGTTCTTGACGCGAACCGCCTCGTTGGCGGCGCGGATCGTCGGCTGCGCCTGCTTGGTGAGCTCGGGGTTGTAGCGGCCGGTGAGCGAGCCCTCGAGGACGTTCTCGAACTCCTTGTCCATCGGATGGCCGATCCAGAGGATCTTGCCCTTGCGGACGACGAAGGCGCACGGGATGCCGTTCTGCTTGGCAGCCTGCATCCAGTCCTGGCTGGTCCGCTTGTCCTGGTCGCACGCGACGTTGTAGGACATCTCGCTGCCCATCTTGGTGACGAACGGCTTGACGGTGCCGACGGGCTCGTCGCTCACGCCGACGACGATGAGGCCGCGGCTGTGGAGCTTCTTGTAGAGCGCGTTGATGTGCGGGATCGACTGCTTGCACGGTCCGCACCAAGTCGCCCAGAACTCGACGACGTAGGTCTTGTTCGGATCGTTGAGGTCCTTGACCTCGCCCTGCACCCAGTTGGCGATGGAGAGCGCCGGTGCGTTCGAGCCGACCTTGAGCGTCTGCTCCTGCGCGACGGCGGGAGACGCAACGGTGGCGACGGCGACGATGGCGGGAACGACGAGATTGCGGAGGTTGAACAGGCTCATGGTTGTTCCTTCGCGAAGTGTTCGCGGGTCAGGCAGTTTCTGGGCGGACGCCCGAAGGCGGCGATCATAGCGGACGGTCGCGGGGGAAAGAACCCCTCGGAAGCGCGACGATCCGAATCAAGCATTCGCCCCATCGGCGGAGGTTTGGCGCGGCGCATGGACGGCGGTCCGCGGGCACTGCATTCCGAGCGAACCGACCGATTCGACCTATAGTGCGCCCCCTATGCAGAAGAAGCGAATCGACTCGGTGGATGTGGCCGGCAAGCGGGTGTTCGTGCGCGTGGATTTCAACGTCCCGATGGACGGCGGAGCCATAACCGACGACCGCCGGATCAAGGCGAGCCTGCCGACGATTCGCTCGGTCCTCTCCAGAGGCGGACGGGCCGTGCTCGCCAGCCACCTGGGACGGCCGGAGGGCAAGGGCTTTGAGGCCGAGTTCTCGCTCGCGCCCGTCGCGAAGCGCCTGGCCGAACTGCTCGGCGCCGACGCGCCGCACGGCGTGGCGTTCCCGTCGAACGACTGCACCGACGACGCGTCGCGTGCGGCGGTTGCCGCGATGCCCGAACGCGGCGTGGTGCTGCTCGACAACCTGCGCTTTGCCAAGGGCGAGAAGAAGGGCGACGCTGCGTTCGCCGACAAGCTCGCTGGGCTCTGCGACATCTACGTCAACGATGCGTTCGGCACGAGCCACCGCGCGGACGCGTCGATGTACGCGCTTCCGATGGCGATGCGCGCGCAGGGCAAGCGGTGCGTGAGCGGATTCCTGCTGAGCGCGGAGCTCGAATACCTGATCGCGCGCATTGCCGCGGCAAAGAAGCCGTTCCTCGCGATCCTCGGCGGCGCGAAGGTGTCCGACAAGATCATGGCCATCGAGAACCTGATGGCGAAGGTCGATCGACTGATCATCGGCGGCGCGATGGCGTACACGTTCCTCCGCGCGCAGGGCGTCGCGACCGGCAACAGCCTGGTCGAGGCGGATCGCGTCGAGCTCGCGAAGGAGATCCTCGCGAAGGCAAAGGCCAAGGGCTGCGAGATCCTGCTGCCGAGCGATCACGCGTGCGGCCGCGAGTTCAAGGCGGGCACGGAGACGATGACCGCGGTTGGCGCGATTCCCGACGGATGGATGGGTCTCGACATCGGCCCCGCGACGCGCGCGGCGTTTGGCGCGGCGATCCGCTCGTCGAAGACGGTCGTTTGGAACGGCCCGATGGGCGTGTTCGAAATGCCGCCGTTTGACGCGGGAACGCGTGCGGTGGCGGCCGCTGTTGTCGACGCAACGGCATCGGGCGCGATCACGATCGCAGGCGGCGGCGACACCGCGGCGGCGGTCGAGGAGTTCGGGCTCGCCGAGAAGCTCTCGCACGTTTCGACGGGCGGCGGCGCGAGCCTCGAGGTGCTTGAGGGCAAGCACCTTGTTTGCCTCGATGCGATTGATGATGCGATTGATGATGCGTGAGTCGCGCGTGAATCGCGCATGAATCATGACCAATGACGCCAACAGCGCCGAAGGACTGCGCGAGCGCGCACGCGCCGCGGCGTTGCGTCGCGTGATCGTCGTGCTCGGTCCGACAGCGGGCGGCAAGAGCGATCTCGCGATGGAGCTCGCGCGGAGATTTGGCGGCGAGCTGATTTCGGCGGATTCGATGCAGGTCTACCGCGGCATGGACATCGGCACCGCCAAGCCGACGGTGGCGGAGCAGGCCGAGATCCCCCACCACGCGATCGATCTGGTCGCGGCGAGCGAGGAAGGCTTCACGGTCGCGAAGTGGCTCGCCATCGCGGACCGCGCGATCGACGAGATCCGCGCGCGCGGCCGCGTGCCGATCGTCGTCGGTGGAACGAACCTCTACATCCGCGCGTTTCTCGAGGGGCTCGACGAGGCGCCCGCCGCGGACTCGGCGTTTCGCACGGCGCTCGACGCGGTGTCGAGCGAGGAACTCCACGCGCGCCTCGCTGCGAGCGACCCCACCGCTGCCGCGCGACTGCATGTGAACGACCGACGCCGCGTGATCCGCGCGCTCGAGATCGCGCACACCACCGGCGAGACCGCGACCGCGCGCCGCACCACGTGGGACGACGCAGGCATCGCGCCGCGCCGCGACGACCTCTTCACGGTGATCCTCGACTGGCCGGTCGAGACGATCAACAGGCGCATCAATGCGCGCGTGCGGCGGATGTTCGAGGCGGGATTCGTCGAGGAAGTCGACGCGCTGGTCGCTGCGGGCGGGCTCTGCCAGCAGGCGCGCGCGGCGTGCGGCTACGAGGAGCTCATCCACGCGATCGGCGACCGAACGCGCGCGCCGCGCCAGAAGGATCTCGATGAAGCGGCCGAGCAGACCAAGATCCGCTCGCGTCGCCTGGCGAAGCAGCAGCGCACGTGGCTCAAGCGTTTCCGCGGGCTCAAGCCGGTGATCGCGATCGATTGCGACGACTCCACGACCTCGCGCGCGCTCGCCGACGCTTGCGAAGCCGCGCTCGCGCATGCGTGAGCGCGTGCGCGCCGCGCGCGTGTACACGCGGATCCGCGCGCACGCAAGTCGAGCGCCGAAATCAGAAACTCGTCGGGTGGCGCTTGACTCCGCAGGGTGCTCTCCTTTATTCCCCGCCCCAACGGTTCATCGCTCGGGGCCTTCTCGGCCGATGCACGCCGCGCACAACATGGGGAGGAGACGAGAACCACGATGGCTGCCAAGAAGACTACATCCGCGAAGTCCCCCGCCGCGAAAACCACCGCCGCGAAACCCGCCTCGAAGCGAACCTCCGCACGCTCCTCTGCCGCTGCGGACGGCGCGGGCGCTGGCTTCGCCGATACCGATGCGCCCGTCGCAGCCGGATCCGCGCTGGTCATCGTCGAGAGCCCCGCGAAGGCCAAGACCATCGAGAAGTACCTCAAGGACCTCGGCAAGTTCGTGGTCGAGGCGAGCAAGGGCCACATTCGCGACCTGCCCGAGAAGGCGGACAAGAAGACCGCAGACGGCGAGGCGGCGCCCAAGAAGCCGCGCGCGAAGAAGGGTGAGGCCAAGAAGGGTGAGAAGACGCCTGCTGAGCCGAAGCCGATGGACATCCCCGGCGTCGACATGCAGTCGTTCGCCACGACGTATGTGATCACGCCTGACCGGCGCGAGCTCGTGTCGAAGCTCCGCAGGCTCAAGAAGGGCGCGACCGACGTCTGGTTCGCGACAGACTTGGACCGCGAGGGAGAGGCGATCTCGTGGCACATCGCCGAAGTGCTCGGCGTCGAGCCGGCGGACGCGAAGCGCGTCGTGTTCAACGCGATCACCAAGACCGCGATCCGCGAGGCGTTCGAGCATCCGCGGGCGATCAACATGCCGCGCGTCAACGCGCAGAACTCGCGCCGCATCCTCGACCGCATCGTGGGCTACGGCATCTCGCCCCTGCTTTGGCGCATCATGCGCCAGGGCGGACTGAGCGCGGGCCGCGTGCAGACCGTCGCGGCGCGCCTCGTGGTCGAGCGCGAGCAGGAGATCCGCGAGTTCATCCCGCAGGAATCGTGGGATGTGCTCGTGCGCCTCACGCCGGACATGGCCAAGCGCAGCGCGGTTGCGAAGGCGCTCGCCGAGTTCCTCGCGCGGCGCGACGACAAGAACAAGTCGCCGTCGAACAAGGACCGCCTCGCGTTCCTCGCCAAGCAAGGCGCGCTCGAGGCGAAGCTCGTGGAAGTCGGCGGCAAGGAGTTCAAGCTCGAGGCCGCGGCCGATGCCGACGCGCCGAAGGATCTCTCGAGCGCTGTTCGCGCCGCCGTCGAGGCAGCGGGCCTCGAGGGCGTGAAGATCGACCTGCGCCAGGATCCGCGCGGCAAGGGCGCGGCGAAGTTCGTGCGCACCGTGTCGGGAACCGTGGGCGCAGGCGTCACCTATCGCGTCGCCAGCGTCGACACCGAGCGCAAGTCGCGCCGGCCGATGCCGCCGTTCAAGACCAGCACCATGCAGATGGCGGCGTCGAGCGAGCTCGGCTTCTCGACCGACCGCACGATGCGCATCGCGCAGCAGCTCTACGAAGGCGTGGATATCGGTGGCGACCGCGTGGGTCTCATCACCTACATGCGTACCGACTCGACGCACATCGCTGGCGAAGCGCTGCACTCGGCGCGCGACCTGATCAAGCGCAACTACGGCGAGAAGTACCTGCCGGAGAAGCCCAACTTCTTCGCATCGAACGCGAACGCGCAGGAAGCGCACGAAGCGATCCGCCCGACCGATCCGTTCCGCATGCCCGACTCGGTGCGCGGCGCGCTCTCGGGCGAGCAGTACGCGCTGTACGAGCTGATCTGGCGGCGTTTCGTCGCGTGCCAGATGGCGCCCAAGCAGTACGACCTCACCACCGTTCGCTTCGAGCGCAGCGACAAGCCGACTGGCGCCGTGGTGCGCGCGTCGGGCAGCGTGATCGTGTTCGACGGCTACCTCAAGCTCGTCGAGGACATCGTCGAGGACGACGAGGAAGCGACCTTCCCCAAGCTCGAGAAGCAGCAGGAGCTCGCGGGCGTTTCCGTCGATGCGCTGCAGCGCTTCAGCTCGCCGCCCGCGCGCTACTCGGAAGCCTCGCTCGTCAAGGAACTCGAGTCGCGCGGCATCGGCCGCCCCAGCACGTACGCGTCGATCGTCAACACGATCGAGACGCGCGGCTACGTCGAGCAGAAGGCGCGGCGCTTCTACGCGACGCCGCTCGGCGAGGCGGTCGTGTCGATGCTGATCGCGGGATTCCCGCTGCTGTTCGACTACGAGTACACGCGGCTCATGGAGGCGCGCCTCGACAAGGTCGAGGCCGATGAGGAGGACTGGCGCAACATCCTGCGCGAGGTCAAGGGCATGCTCGAGGGCGTGACGCTCGAGGACTGCTTCAAGCGGATGCGCGAGGTCCCGCTCTGGCGCTGGTCGAAGTACGCGTGCCCCAAGTGCGGCAAGCGCACGAAGTCGCGCCTCGGCGGCGGACGCTGGTTCCTCTCGTGCTCGGGCTATCCCGACTGCGAGTTCGCATCGCGCCTCAACGACGACGGCGAGCCGGTGAGCGATGTCGGACTCGACATGGTGTGCCCGGTCGACGGCTCGGCGATGGTGCTGCGCAGCGGCAAGTTCGGCAAGTACATCTCGAGCGTGAACTACCCCGCGGTCAAGTTCGTGGTGCGCCTCGACAAGAAGGACAAGATCGTCCTCCCGAGCGCCCCCCCGCTGCAGGATCCCGAGGTCGTGTGCTCGAAGTGCGGCAAGGCATGCAATGTGCGCGACGGCAAGCGCGGTCCGTGGCTTGGCTGCAGCGGATTCCCCAAGTGCCGCGGCCGCGCGGACTGGAAGGCGCTGGGCGAGGTCAAGCAGAAAGCCCTGCTCGCCGCGCTTGCGGCGCATGCGTCGGCCAATGCGCCGGCGACGCTCTGCCACCGCGACGGCACGCCCGTGATCGGCGGCACGCCGGCCGCGGACCTGATCCTGCCGGAGAGCGTGGTCACGCTGCCTGTGCACGCGGATTTCCGCGAGGACCAGCCGCAGCCCAAGACGGGCGAGGGATTCATCGCGCCGTATCGCGCGGCAGAGATCATCGCGGCGCGCGCCATGAAGGCCGCCGCCACGCCCAAACAGAAGTCCGCGTGATGCGCGAGCGCTCCTCCGCCAACGGCTGAGTGGTACTCTCCGCGAATGAGTTCCCCGGACCCGTCCGCGCCGACCGCATCAGCCTCCGACCGCAACGCGGCGATTGCTGCCTTGCGCGCGGAGGGCAAGGGCGACGCCGCGCTCGGCATCGAGCGGAGCGCGGGCGGAATGCTCCAAGCGATGGTCGCGCGGCAGCGTGCGTTCGAGGAGGTCGCCGCCGACGTCAAGGGCAAGCGCGATCGCGCGCGGATCGCGCATGACCGCAACCTCGCGATCATCCGAACCAAGCGCACGAACGACACCACCGCTGCGCACGATGCGCGCACCAATGCCATCGAGACCGCGGAGTCCGATTTCGCAACCCGCGACCAGCTCGCGACCGAGACGCTCAAGCAGAAGACCGACGAACTCACCGCACAGCACGAGGAGGAACTCGCGCGCCTCAAGGGCAAGCTCGAGGAGAACATCCTCATGGCCGAGGCCTGGCGCGAGGCCGGCGAGGAGAGCGAGCGCAAGCGCACCAAGGAAACCATCGACCGCCTCGCCAAGCAGCTGGTCGAGGCGGGCGAGCTCGAGTCGCGTGCGCGTGCGTACCTCAAGGGTTGCAGGCTGGCGATTCCGCGCATCACCGCGCAGGAAACCTCTGGCGAAGGCACGGCGGCGCCGCGGCCCGCCGAGCAGGAGATCGCGGAGCGCCTCGCGCGCGCGAGCGAGCACCTCGAGGTGATCCTGCAGACGCGCGCGGCGCGCTTGCTTTCGGGCGCGGCGCCGTTTGTGCTCGGCGCGGCGCTGATCGTTGGCGCGGCGGTGATCGGCGGCGCGACGACGAACTTCAACAAGGCCGCGTGGCAGCTGCGCGCGATGTACTCGGCGGGCGGCGCGCTCGTCGTGGTGGTGATCACGGTGCTCGTGCTGCGCGCGATCGCGGCAGGCGCGATGCGCAGCGTGTGGACGCCGTTCCAGGCTGATCTCGCGGCGATCCGCGGTGCGAAGGAACGCGCGGAACGCGAAGGAGCCGCGCAGCGCGAGGCGACGCTCGCCAAACTGCTCGCGAAGGAACAGGCGGAGGAAGCCGACGCGCACGCGAAGTACGACGCGCCGATCGCGGAGATTCCGCGTGCGCTCGAGCGGCGCACCAAGCGCGCGCGCGACGCGGCCGAGGCCGAGCAGTCGGCGGCGCGCGCGGAGCGCAAGGCGCGGCTCGCCGCGGCGGACAACGCGCTCGCCGATCGCCTGGATGCGATCGATGAAGCGGCGCAGGACGGGGAACGCGCGGAGATCGCGCGCGCGGAGAACGAGCGCGCCGACATCGCGACCGAGGAGCGCAACCGCCTCGCCGAGTCGAAGCGCAACTGGCTCGACCGCGCGACCGCGTGCCGCGACCAGCTCGCGGCGGCTGAACGCGAGGACCCCATGCTGCACCCGGCGTGGAACACGATGACCGCGGAGCGTTGCATCGCGCCCGCACGCGCGCCGTGGTTCCGCTTTGGGTCGCTCACGCTCGATCCGCGCAAGCATCCGGGCGGCTTGCCGAGCGAGCCCGATCTCCATGTCGAGATGCCGGAGCGCTTCGACGTGCCCGCAGCGCTTGGCTTCCCGGGCCGCGGCAACCTCGTGTTCGAGACCACGCCGCAGACGCGCGTGCACGCGCTACGCGCCGTGCAGTCGCTGATCGGCCGCATCCTCGTGTCGATTCCGCCGTCGAAGGTGCGGTTCACGTTCGTCGATCCGGTCGCGCTCGGCGAGAGCTTTGCGGCGTTCATGCATCTTGGCGACGAGTTCGAGCTGCTCGTCGGCGAACGCATCTGGACCGACCCGCGCGCGATCGAGCAGCGGCTGGTCGACATCTCCGAGCACATGGAGACGGTGATCCAGAAGTACCTGCGCAACGAGTTCGAGGACATCGACGCGTACAACGACGCCGCGGGCGAGATCGCGGAGCCGTATCGATTCCTGGTGTGCGCGGATTTTCCCGCGAATTTCAGCGAGCAGGCTGCGGCGCGCATGGTGTCGATCCTGCGCGCGGGCCAGCGTTGCGGCGTGCATGTGATCCTGCTGCGCGACCAGAAGTCGCCGCTGCCTGACGGCGTGCGCGCCGACGAGATCGCCGAGAGCTGCATCGTCGTGCGCCCGAACGACAAGGATGGCGGGCAGTTCCGCATCGCCAACGGCCCGCTTGCCGCGCTGCCGCTGTCGCTCGATGCGCCGCTGCCGGACGACAAGCTGATCCCGCTGCTCACGACCATCGGCCGCGCCGCGAAGAGCGCATCGCGCGTCGAAGTGCCGTTCGACGCGATCGCGCCGAAGCCGGACACGTTCTGGTCGCTGTCGAGCGCGAAGGGCCTGCGGGTCCCCGTCGGCCGCGCGGGCGCGACGCGCCTGCAGCAGTTCGCGCTCGGCGAGGGCACAAGCCAGCACGCGCTGATCGCAGGCAAGACGGGCTCGGGTAAGTCGACGCTGCTCCACGCGATCATCACGGGGCTCGCGACCTGGTATTCGCCTGATGAAGTCGAGCTCTGGCTCGTCGACTTCAAGAAGGGCGTCGAGTTCAAGACCTACGCGGAGAATGGCCTCCCGCACGCGCGCGCGGTCGCGATCGAGTCGGACCGCGAGTTCGGACTGAGCGTGCTCGAAGGCCTCGATGCGGAGCTTTCACGGCGCGGCGAGCTGTTCCGCGACGCGGGCGTGCAGGACATCGCGAGTTTCCGCAAGGCGCGGCCGGACGTGCGCATGCCGCGCGTGCTGCTGGTGATCGACGAGTTCCAGGAGTTCTTCCTCGACGACGACCGCGTGGCGCAGGGCGCGTCGATGCTGCTCGACCGGCTGGTGCGCCAGGGCCGTGCGTTCGGCATGCATGCGCTGCTCGGCTCGCAGACGCTCGGCGGCGCGTACTCGCTCGCGCGCAGCACGATGGGCCAGATGGGCGTGCGCATCGCGCTGCAGTGCAACGAGGCGGATTCGCAGCTGATTCTGTCCGACGAGAACCTCGCGGCGCGCCTGCTCTCCCGACCAGGCGAAGCGATCTACAACGACGCAGGCGGACGCGTCGAGGGCAACTCGCCATTCCAGGTGGCGTTCCTCCCCGACGAGAAGCGCGACACGTGGCTCGGCGAAACGGCGCGTCGCTCGAAGGGCGTGTACGACGCGCTTCCGCGCATCGTGTTCGAGGGCGACGCGCGTGCGCCGATGAAGCTGCATCCCAAGAACCGCGGTGGAATCGCTGCGGATCCGCGCGGAAACGTGCGCCTCTGGCTCGGCGAGGCCGTCGCGATCAAGGATCCGACGTGCGCGAAGCTCGCGCGCGCGGCCGGCGCGAACGTCGCTGCGATCAGCCCGCGCGACGACCAGGCGGTGTCGACGACGGCGGCGTTCCTGCTGTCGCTCGCGAAGGAAGCGCCCAACGCGACGATCGACGTGTTCGACGGAACCCCTGCCGATGCGCCTGAATTCGGCGTGCTCGAGCGCGTGGTGCGCGAGAACGGCATCAACGCGTCGTTCACGCCCTACCGCGAGATCGACGCGAAGCTCGTCGAGATCGCCGAGGACGTGACCAAGCGCGCGGACGATCCGACGCAGTCGCGGCGGTTCCTCGTCGTGCACCAGCTGCAGCGGTATCGCTCGCTGCGCCGCAACGAGGACGACTTCAGCTTCGGCGGCAGCGGCGATGCGCCACCGTCCCCCGACAAGCTGCTCGCGGGCATCGTGCGCGAAGGCCCTGTGTCGGGCGTGCATGTGCTGGTCATGTGCGACACGCTCGCTTCGCTGCAGCGGTCGTTCGACCGCAACGCGCTGCGCGAGTTCGACTGGAAGGTGCTGTTCCAGATGTCGCCGTCGGACTCGAGCACGCTGATCGATTCGCCAGCGGCGAGCCGGCTGGGAACGAACCGCGGGTTGCTGCACTCGGAAGAGCTGGGTCTGCTCGAGAAGTTCCGGCCGTACGTCGTTTGAGTGCTCGCGGCGTGCGCCCGCGAATGACTGCGCTCGCTCGCCTTGGCGGGGGCGGTGGGTTGTTGCGCGCTCAACCGTCGAGCAACTGCTCGAGGCGACGCTCCGTTGCCGGGAACGCGCGCGGGAGTTTGGGCGCGTAGCGGCTGATCTCGATCTCCTCGAACATCCGCTCGATGGAGACGAGCTGCTCGATGGAACGCGAGCGTTCGGCGCGCGCTTCGGCGACGCGTGCGCGCAGCGGCGCGAGTTCATCGTCGATGGCGCGGTCGCGCGCAGGACCGATCTCGCGCAGCCGCTCGAGTCGACCAACGAGCATCGACACCAGCCGCAACCGCTGCGCGAGCTCCTCGCGGCTGCACGCCGCGAGCGTATCGAGCGAATCGAAGCCGACGACTTCCTCGAGGCGAGCCGACACGCGTGCGCGCGGCTCGCCGTTGGCGTCAGGCTTGACATTGCGCGTGCGGTCGATGACCTCGGACGCCGCCGCGAGAATCGCGTGCACCGTGCGCACGACCCACGACACGCGGTCGTGCGTCTCGCGCCCGGCGAGACGCTGCGCGTCGATGAACTCCTTCGCGCAACGCGGCGCACGCGGTAGCTCCGCGATCACCTGTGCAGCCACGGCGCGCGCGGTGAACAGCACGCCGTCGGTCTCGCCGAATCGCACCAATGACGCAAGAAACGCCTCGCACAGCGGGTCGTACGCAAGGTGATGCTCGACGACCTCGCGCTGGTCGCGCGCGAGGAAGAGCCCCACCGCCGCAGCCTGCGCGGCCTTGGCGGCGCGCGGAGCGTCGAACACGCGAAGCGCCACGCGGCGCTCCTCGCGCGCGCGGCCGCCTTCGACCGAAAGCGCTGGATAGCCCGTGAGCCCGATGCCGGCGCGCACATAGGCGAGCGTCTCGGGGATCGCGTCGTCGGGCACGGCGTCGACCTTGTCGCGCTCGAGCAGCGCCACGGGATCGCGCGCGCGATCGACCGACGCGCGCAGCCGGTCGCGCGCGACGCCGGCGAACTTCGCGCGCAACGCCGCGAGATCGCGCCCTTCGCCGAGCGTCTTGCCGTCGGCGTCGACGACCTCGAAGCGCATCGACAGATGCGGCGCCAGCATCTCCTCGCGGAAATCGCCCGGCTCGACCGCCATCTGCGCGAGCGCCGAGAGATGCCGCGCGAGCTTGGCCTTGAGCGAGCCCTTGCCGAACTCGAGCGACTCGACCGCGCCTTGCACGACCTCCTCGATCGGGAACAGGCGCACGCGCAGATGCTTGGGCAGCGAGCGCACGAGGGCCTCGACCTTCTCGGCGAGCAGCCCAGGGACCATCCACTCGAACGACGCGGGATCGAGCAGCGCGAGCGCCTCGACAGGCACGCGCGCGGTCACGCCGTCGTCGGCATGGGCGGGATCGTGCGAGTAGTCGAGCGGAAGCCGCAGCGCGTCGACGCTGATCTGGCGCGGGAAATCCAGCACATCGACGCGCATGGCGCCGTCGCGCAGGAGGTCGTCGTCGGTCATCACGAGGAGCGTGGGATTCACCGCCTCGGCGGTGCGGCGCCAGCGTTCGAACGACGGCGTCGAGTGCACGTCCTTGGGAACGCGCTCGTCGTAGAACGCGAACGCCGCCTCCTCCTCGAGAAGCAGGCCACTGCGACGACCGCGTTCTTCCTCGCGCTCGAGTTCCTCGCGGAGCGCGCGGTTCTCGGCGAGGAACGATCCCTCCGTGCGCGCGCGATACGAGACGAGACCCTCCTGGATGAACACGTGGCGCGCGCTCACCGGATCGATGGGTCCCCAGGGCACGCGCTTCTTGGGCACGATGACGAGCTCGCCGAAACTCGTGCGTTCCCACGCCGCGACCTGCCCGCTTTCATCGACGAAATGCGGCTCGAACTGCGTGCGCGTGCAGAGATGCGGCGCGACGCGCACGATCCACTCGGGCTGCACGCGCGCGCAGATGCGCGCGAAGCGCTTGGTGGTCTCGACGATCTCGACCGCGACGATCCAGTTGGGCGTGCGCCGCGCGAGCGTGCTCGACGGATGCAACGAGAAGAGCGCGCCGCTCGGACCGCGGTACTCGCCCTTGGGATCGCCCTTGCCGTCGGCCTTGCCCTCGGCCTTCGCGCCGACATGCGATGCGAACCCCGCGAGCACCGCGCGGTGGAACGCGCCCTGGTCCGTCTCGGCCGACGGCTCGCCGACCTTGATCTCGAAGTGTTCGACGAACAGCTCGCGCAGCTGCGACACCGTGTCGCCCCACTCGCGCATGCGCTGGTGCGAGAGGTAGTTCTTCTCGCACCACTTGCGGCGCGCGCTCGAGCCGAGCTCCTTGCCGGACTCGTCCTTGAGCTCGCGCCGCCACACCGCCCACAGCCGAAGGAACGACACGAAGTCGCTCATCGGATCGCGAAAGCGCGCGTGCGCGAGATCGGCTGCGTCGCGCTTCTCCTGCGGGCGGACGCGCGGATCCTGCACCGCGAGCGCCGCTGCGACGACGAGCGCGTCGTTGGTGCAGCGCTCGTCGATCGACGCGAGCAGCATGCGCGAAAGCCGCGGATCGAGCGGCAGCAGGCTCATCGCGCGGCCCATCTTGGTGAGCTTGCCTTCGGCGGTGGATGCGCCGAGCTCGACGAGCGTCGCGCGGCCGTCGGCGAGCAGGCGCGCCGACGGTGGATCGACGAACGGGAAATCCTCGGCCTTTCCCAGCGAAAGCGCCTCCATCTGCAGGATCACGCTCGCGAGGTTCGTGCGAAGGATCTCAGGCTGCGTAAACGGCGGACGGTGGTTGAAGTCGATCTCGTCGTAGAGCCGGATCGCGATGCCCGGGCCGAGTCGACCGGCGCGGCCCGCACGCTGGCGCGCGCTCGCTTGCGAGATCGCCTCGACGGGCAGCCGCTGCACGCGCGACTTGGCGCTGTAGCGGAGCAGTCGCGCGAAGCCCGGATCGATCACCGCGTGGATGCGCGGAACGGTGAGCGAGGTCTCGGCGACGTTCGTCGCGAGCACGATGCGGCGCTTGGGTCCCGGCGCGAAGATGCGCTCCTGCTCCTCGAGCCCCTGGCGCGCGAAGAGCGGAAGGATCTCGGTTTCCCGCGCCGCAGCGGTGCCCGCCTCGCCCTTCTCGCGCGACTTGAGATGGCCCGCGAGGTACGCCTCGCTCTCGCGGATCTCACGCTCGCCCGAGTGAAACACCAGGATGTCGGGCAGGATCTTGCGCTCCGCGAACGATGCGTCGATCTCGTCGACCGCGCTCGCGAGGAGTTCGAGCATGCGCGGGTCTTCTTCGTCGAGACCGCCGACTTCGGGCGGGCGGTAGCGGATGTCGATCGGATGCGCGCGACCGGCGATCTCGATCACGGGGCATCCGCCGAAATGCGTGGAAAGCCGCTCGACATCGATGGTCGCGCTGGTGAGGATCAGCTTGAGATCAGGCCGCCGCGACAGCAAGCGCCGCAGGTAGCCGAGCAGGAAGTCGATGTTGAGGCTGCGCTCGTGCGCCTCGTCGACGATGATCGTGTCGTACTCGTCGAGGCGAGAATCGCCGCGGGTTTCGGCGAGCAGCATGCCGTCGGTGAGCACCTTGACCAGCGTGTCGCGGCCCGACTCGTCGCCAAAGCGCACCTTGACGCCGACCACGCCGCCGAGCTTGACGCCGAGTTCGTCGGCCACGCGCCGCGCGACGCTGCGTGCGGCGATGCGCCGTGGCTGCGTGTGCGCGATGCGGCCAGCGACGCCGCGGCCGAGCTCGAGGCACAACTTCGGAAGTTGCGTGCTCTTGCCCGAGCCCGTCTCGCCGGCGACGACGACGACTTGGTTCTCGATGATCGCCTTGCGGAGCTCGTCGAGCGCGGCGGTGACGGGGAGCTCAGGCGGGTAGGTGACCGCAGGAACGAGCCCCGCGCGGCGCGTGCGTTCGGCCGCCGATCGCTCGATCGCCTCCTCGACGGCGCGGATCGCGCGTTCGTCGGGCGTGCCACGGTCCCGAAACCGCTTCTCGAGCCCGCCGATGCGCGCGCGGAGGTCGCGGCGGTCGGCTGGCAGCGCGGAATCGAGTTTCGAAAGCAGTTCGCGGAGCGGAAGCACGGGGTGGCGACGATAGCCGAGACCTCGCCAGGCCGTGCCGCAAGGGGAAACGCAAGCGTGATTCCTCGCGGAAGTTGGCGCGAACGCGCTACACTCCGCTCCTTGCGCCCGGGCGCTTAGCTCAGTTGGTTAGAGCACCGCCATTACACGGCGGGTGTCGCAGGTTCGAGTCCTGCAGCGCTCACTTGTCGGGACGAGATCGAAAGAGACCCAGTGACCCAAGAGGCTCAAGAGATTCACACGGGCAGACCTATGCGACTCCGCACCCCCATCGCCGCGCTCTCGACCGCCGTTCTGCTCCTCGCGAGCAGCGCGCTGCTGGTCGCCTGCGGCGAGGTCCTCGAGAAGGTCCCCGCCCGCCCCAAGCAGGACCGTGCGGACCCTGCGAACTTCACGCTCGACGTCGATCCGATGATGCGCGGCACCGTCGCGAGCGAGAGCGCCGTGCGCGGCCTCGACCCCGTGGTGGTCCGTGGCTACGGGCTCGTCGTCGGTCTCGCCGGCACGGGCGGTCGCCTGATGCCCGCCGAAGTCCGCGCAGTAATGATCCAGGAACTCGCGCGCCGCGGCATCGGCAATCCCGCGACCAGCCCCGAAGGCTGGACGCCCGAGAGCGTGCTCAACAGCGCCGACACCGCGGTCGTGATCGTCGAGGGCGTCGTTCCGCCCGCGGCAACCAAGGACACCAAGTTCGACCTGCGCGTGACCGCGCTGCCGGGCTCCGATGTCACGAGCCTCGAGGGCGGTCGCCTCTACACGACGGATCTCCGCCCCGGGCCGCTGCTGATCGGCTCCAAGCAGGCGCAGATCATCGCCGAAGGCAAGGGCAACATCTTCATCAATCCGTTCGTCGATCCGAAGGCCACGCGCGGCGACGCCGTCAATCGGCTCGTCGGACGCGTGCTCGACGGCGGCAAGGTCGGAAAGGATCTTCCGCTCAAGCTCGTGCTCGCGACGTCGAGCCACACGCGTTCGCGCACGATCCAGTCGTCGATCAACTCGATCTTCCCGCGCGAACAGCGGCAGAAGAGCGACACCGCGCGCGGCGAGAACGCCGACTCGATCGAGCTCTGCATCCCGCCGTCGTACCACGGCAAGAGCGAGGAGTTCATCCAGCTCGTCCGTCACGTGCCGCTCGACATCTCGGCGACCGAGGTCACGGCGCTGGCCGTGCGCAAGGCGCTCATCGCCAATCCCGGCAGCGCGAACGACGCGATGTGGCGCTTCCGCGCGCTGGGCAAGCGCGTGCTGCCCGTGATCCAGGATCTCTACACCTACACCGAGGAAGACCCGCGGATGGCGGCGCTCGAAGCCGGCGCGGCGCTCGATGACGCGCTCGCCGCGGCGCCGCTCGTCGAGATGGCCAAGGCGGGCACGGTCTCCAACCGCGTGCGCGCGATCGGACTGCTGTCCAAGATGGGCTTCAACCCCGACATCGACGTGGGCCTGCGCCCCCTGCTCGACGACGCGGAGCCCGATGTGCGCCTCGCGACCTACGACTGCCTCTCCAAGCGCAAGGACCGCACCGTGCGCCTGTTGGACATCGACGGCCGCTTCGACGTCGCGCTGGTGCCCAGCAAGCTGCCGATGATCTACGTCGCCCAGAGCGGCCGCCCGACCATCGCGATCTTTGGCGACGAAACCGCCGTCGAGCGCCCGCTCACCCACTCCGCGTGGGGCAACCGATTCATGGTCAAGGGCGACTCGGGCGACGACCAGATCCAGGTCTACTACCGGGCGACCGCCGAGGCGCGCCCCGAGATCCAGCTGGTCGATCCGCGGCTTTCCGAGTTCGTGCCGTTCCTCGGTCACAAGATCACCGTCGAGAAGCCGATCCCCGGCCTCGGCCTGACCTACGGCGAGACGATCGGCGCGGTCCACGGGCTCTGGCGCGCGGGTTACATCAAGGCCGACTTCAAGGCCGAGCAGGACCGAATCCTCGCCGCGATCCTCCGCAACCAGACCGACGAGGACAAGGTCAACCGCCCCGAGTTCGACAGCGAGCAGCCAGCCAAGCCCGAGGAGCCCGTGGCTCCGACCAGCGATTTGGCCAACCTCGCACCTCCGCCGCCGGTTGATTCTCCGAGCGCGGGACGCGATACTGTGCCCCGCTGATTTTCGGGTTGTTTCCGCCGATCAGATTGCCTGCCGACTCTTCCCAGGAGGGGACTTCGGCGAAAGATGTTGCGGCTTCGTCCGCGACGGTGTCGTGTCGGTTCAGCGATCGCTGTCCCGGGACCGCATCGAAAGACATGGTCGAAAGACATGGAGGTCGTTGAACGATGCGTCTGGCCAAGCTTGTCCTCAGCGGTTTCAAGAGCTTCGCGGATCCCACCGAGTTCCGCTTCGATGCGCCCATCACGGGCATCGTCGGGCCGAACGGCTGCGGCAAGTCCAACGTCGTCGACGCGATCAAGTGGGTGCTCGGCGAGCGCAGCGCGAAGAGCCTTCGCGGCGGCGCGATGCTCGACGTGATCTTCGCCGGTTCCGCCGCGCGCAAGCCGGCCGGCATGGCCAGCGTCACGCTCTGCTTCGACAATCCCCTGCTGGCGCAGGCCATTGACCTCGGCGAAGACGACACCCCGCTCCTCGACAATGAAGTCGACCCCGAGACCGGCGAGCCGATCGAGCGCGTCGTCGACCGCCGCGCCGTCCGCAACCGCCGCCTCCCGATCGACGCCGACGTCGTCGAGGTCACGCGCCGCCTGACGAGCGACGCCAAGAGCGACTACCTGATCAACGGCAAGAAGGTCCGCCTCAAGGACATCCGCGACCTGTTCCTCGACACCGGCATCGGCAACGACGCCTACTCGATCATCGAGCAGGGCAAGGTCGATGCGATGCTGCTCGCGAACCCCGTTGAGCGCCGCTCGATCCTCGAGGAGGCCGCCGGCGTCGCGCGTTTCCGCGTGCGCAAGGTCGAGGCCGCCCGCAAGCTCGAGAGCGCGGAGAAGAACCTCGTCACCACCCGCGAGCAGCTCGCGAACACCGAGCGCCGCCTGCGCATCGTGCGCGGGCAGGCCGACAAGGCGCGCAAGTTCCAGGAGCTTGACGTGCGCCGGCGCTTCCTGCGCCGCGAGCTCGCGCTCGATGTGTTCCACGAGCTCGAGGAGCGCCTGAAGGGACTCACCAGCGAACTCGCCGTGCTCGAGCAGGAGAAGGCCGCGCTGGTCGCCGCGCTCTCGCAGGCCGAGGACGCCAAGCAGGACGCCGAGATCGCCCGTCACGCGGTCGAGACCGAGCAGCATCGGCTCGAGCAGCGCCGGCTTGAACTCGCGTCCGCCGAGGCGCAGGCCAAGCAGCGCTCGGAGTTCGCGCAGCGCTCGCTCACCGACGCGCAGGGCTCGCTTGAGGAAGAACGCAAGCAGCTCGCCGCGCTCAGCCAGGAAGGCGCCGCGCTCGCTGAGGAACTCGGCGGCGCCAAGCAGGCGTTGGAGACCGCGCAGACCGACGCCGTCGAGGTCGAGCAGACCGCGATCCGCGAGAGCGAGCGCCGGCAGAAGGCGCAGCAGACCGCGTTCGACGCGCAGCGCGCAGCCGATGTCGTGGGCGAGCAGGCGTCGCGGCTCGACCGCGAGCGTGGCGCGCAGGCGCAGCGGCTCGCGTCGATCGAGTCGCGTTCGCGTTCGCTTGCCGACGAGCTCCGCCGCCTCGAGGCGCGCATCGAGCCGTTTGCCCGCGAACTCGACACGCTCCGCGCGACGCGCCTGACGCACGTCGTGCGCGGCCTGGTCGCGGCCGACGAGATCGTGCGCATCCAGCGCCAGCTCGATGCGCGCACGCGCGACGCGAGCTCGCTGAGCGAGTCGCAGTCGCAGCTCGCCCGCACGCTCGCCAAGGTGCGCGACGAGAAGACCGCCGTCGAAAGCCGCCGCCGCGTGCTCGACGAGATGGGCCGCGCGCACGAGGGCCTCGGCTCCGGCGTGCGAACCGTCCTCGCCGACCGCGCGCGCTTTGGCGCGGTGATCGGCGTCGTCGCCGACCTGCTCGACACCGACCGCTCGAACGCCGACGCGGTCGAAGCCGCGCTCGGCGACCTGCTCGAGCTCGTCGTGATCGACGACGCGAGCAAGCTCGCGAGCCATGCCGATACCGCCATGTCGCTGCGCGTGCGCGTGGCGTTTGCGAGCAACGAGGCGCTGGCGGCGAGTGCGTCGCCGCGTGCCGTCGCTCCCGTTGCGGGCGCGACGCCCCTGCTCGAGCTCGTGCGCATCGATCCGCGCATCCGTCCGCTGGCCGAGCGCCTGCTGGCGGGGACCTTCGTGGTCGACACCGTCGAGCGCGCGGTCGAACTCGCGCGCGGTCCGCTCGCGGGCTGCCGCATCGCGACCCGCTCGGGCGGACTCGTCGATGAGCGCGGCCGCGTGATCGCCAACGCATCGGCCCGCGCTGATGCCGCCGCCGGCGGCTTCCTCGCCCGCCGCGCCGAACTCGCCGAACTCGTCACCCGCTCCAACGAGCTCGCGACCCAGGTCGCCGTGCTCGAGGAGGAATCGCTCCAGCTCGCCGTCGAGTCGAAGGCCGCGCAGGAGGCCGCGCGCGCCGCGAACCAGGCGCTCGCCGACGCGCGCCGCAGCGCGCTCGACGCATCGCACCAGACCGAGCGCATCGAGCAGCTCATGCGCCAGATCGAGCGCCAGCGCGATTCGGCTTCGGCCGAGCGCGGGCACCTCGTCGAGCGCCACCGCGTGAGCGAGGAAGAGTCGAAGTCCGTGCAGGCGCGTCTCGACGCGCTCTCCCGCGAAACCGCCGACGCGGTGGCCAAGCGCGACGCCGCGCGCGCCGCCCTCGACGCGGCCAAGGCCGTCGCCGCCGAAGCCGGCGATGCGGTTTCCGCCGCCCGTGTGCGCGCCGCCGAGGCGCAGGCCGCCCACGAGGCTGCCAAGCGCGAGCTCCGTCACATCGAGTCCCGCTCGGGTGAGATCGCCCGCCAGGACGCGGCGCTCCGCGAGAGCACGCAGCGTCGCGTGGGAGCCATCGAGCGCGCCCAGGCGATGCTCGAGGAGAGCCAGGCCGAGCTGGCCGAGGCCTCCGCGGGCCTCGCATCGCTCACGGGCGAGTTCGCTGCGGTCGCCGAGCGCCTCCGCGCCGCGCAGGTCGCCGTGGAACAGGTCGCCCGCGAGGTCGACGCCGCCCGCAGCGACGCGACGCGCGTCGAGCGCAACGCCCACGCGGTCGAGCTTTCCCGTCGCGAGCTCGAGGTGCGCCGCGAGGCGCTCGTCGAGCTCACGCTCACCGAGGTCGAGCTCGACCTCCGCGAGACCTACCCGACCTACCTCGAGGAGCGCGCCGCCGAGGGCTTCGTCGCCATCCAGCGCGACGCCGCGCAGTCCGAGGCCGACGACCTCAAGGAAGCGATCCGCAAGCTCGGCAACGTCAACCTCGACGCGATCGACGAGCTCTCGCAGCTCGAGGTCCGCAACGACGAACTCGTCAAGCAGCTCGCCGACATCGACAGCGCGAAGACCAGCCTCGAGGCGCTCATCACCGAGCTCGACGACGCCAGCCGCACGCGCTTCCAGCAGACCTTCGAGCGCGTGCGCGAGACGTTCGCGGGACAGACGGGCATGTTCCGTCGTCTGTTCGGCGGCGGCAGCGCCGACATCTACCTGCTCCCGCTTGAGAACGGCGAGACCGACTGGCTCGAGTCGGGCGTCGAGATCCGCGCCAAGCCGCCGGGCAAGGAGCCGCGCGTCATCAGCCAGCTCTCGGGCGGCGAGAAGACGATGACCGCGGTCGCGCTGCTCATGGCGATCTTCCAGTCCAAGCCGTCGCCGTTCTGCATCCTCGACGAGGTCGATGCGGCGCTCGACGAGGCCAATGTCGAGCGCTTCTGCAAGGCGCTCGAGCCGTTCCTCGACGTGTCGCACTTCATCGTGATCACGCACCACAAGCGCACGATGCAGGCCTGCCACCAGCTCTACGGCGTCACGATGCCCGAGCGCGGCGTGAGCCGTCGCGTGGCGGTCAAGTTCGACGAGGTCGGCGTGGACGGTCGCCTGAACAAGGCTGCCGCCGAACGCGCCGCGCTCGAACCGCAGGCTGCGGAAGCGCCGGCCGCGAACCCGCTCGCCGAGGTCGAGATCGAGGTGATCTCCACCAAGACCACGGCGCCGAGCGAGTCGCTGGCGAAGGCGTGGCAGTGAGCTGACGACGAGGTCGCGCACGAGCAACCCGCGAGCGACTCACGGGCAACTCACGGGCGACTCGCAACGACAACGCACAAACGAAACAGGCCGCGGCACTCGCCGCGGCCTGTTGTTTTGTTCGCATTGCTCTCGCCAAAGGAAGCAGCCGCAGCTGCGCCCGCTCAGATCAGGAGCCCGCTCAAATCACGGGCACTTCTGGAAGTACAGGATCTTCGGCTGGTCGTCCGGCGAGTTCACGTTGCTGCGGTCGACGCACATCACGTAGCGCGTGTCGTCCACAACCTGGTCGCGGTTCGTGCCGTCCCAGACGCCCGTCGTGTCGTTCTGCTTGACCTGACGGACGCGGAGATAGACGGTGAACACGTCGCTGCGCGTGGTGACCAGGTTCGAGATGCCCTTGAAGAGGAGGTTCATGTCCTCGACATCGCCGAGCGCCTCATCGATCGGCTTGGTCGGGATCGCCGTGACCGGCGGCGGCGTGATCGCGTAGTAGATGTCCGACGGGAGCTGCCGCGGACGCGAGTTGGTGAGGTCGGTCGACCACGAGTAGCCGACCGGGTACTCGCCAAAGTCGCCCGTGATCAGGTCGTCGTACGGATCGAGGCCGAGGTAGCGCACGCTGTAGCTGTTGCGCGCGCCCTGCTGCGTTCCCGCAGGAGGCGTGCGCGCGAGCAGCATGAGCTCGCCGATCGAGGCAAAGCCGCGTTCGCCGCGCATCGTCGGGAAGAACCGCGGCATGTCGGTCGGCAGCGTCGATCCAAGCCCGCTCGAGGTGATCTGGCTCGGGGTGAGTCCGCGATCCTCGTAGGTCGGGAAGTAGAACGGCGTCGCGAACGCAGGCGTCGGCGTGCCGAGGATGCCTCGGTCGCGGTACGAACGAATCGCGTCGGTCAGGCGCGTGTACGGCGTGACCGTTCCCGCGCGCGACAGACGCGTCATCATCGGCATCGCCTGCATGACTTCAGGCATGGCGGTGTTGATGTTGATGAGACCAGGCGTCGCGCGGTTGGCGTAGCGGCCGCCGAGCCCGAAACGACGCTCCTCGGCATGCGCGAGGTCGATGGCTTCGTTGAAGTCGCCGTCCGAATCGCGGTCGAAGCTGTTGCGGCCCGCTCCATCGATGGTCAGGCCGTCGAGGAATGCGACGCCCGTGGGCAGCGCTGGGATCCACGCGTTGTATCCACCCGATGGAGCCGGCGGATTGGTGGTCGACGCGACGTCGAAGCGGCTGTTGATGACCGGCGTTCCCAGGTCGTTCGTTCCCTGTTCGCCCGGCAGGCGAAGCTGCAGGCGATTGACGTAGAGCCCGGTCCCCGGGAAGAACTCGCTGTCGACATCGTCGTCGAGCATCGTCTCGGAGAACGTGCGGACGCACGTCGGGTTGCTGCCCCAGCCGCGGTAGACGTGACCCCAGAGGAACACGTCGAGGACCTCGCCGACCTGCTCGAAGTCGGAGTCCTTCTGCGTCATCTGGAACGGGATCTGCGTGACGGGAACCTGCTTGAAGCGCTGCCAGTCGGTGAGACGGGCGCCCTTGTTGCCGATCATCCACTCGTAGGCCTGGCCGTTGAAGTTGGTGATGCCGTGGCAATCCTGCTCGTAGATGTTGCCCGTGCCGGCAGCGAGTCCGAGCTTGGGAAGGAACGGCATCGGCGTGTTGCCGCCAACGGAGGCGATCTGCTCGGTTCCGCCCGTGGTGGTCACGATGAGGTTGGTGAAGAACGTCGGCTTGCCGCGCATCTGGCGGCCGAACATGTCGACGAACGTGTAGTTCGCCCAGCGGTTCTGGCCCGAGGCGTCGCCGTCGGGGTCCTGACCGATCTTCCACACATCGCCCTTGAATCCGAGCGCGCCGTCGAGTCGCGAACCGATCGTCGACACCATCGGCTGCTGGCGCTCGCTGCGGACGGGCTCGGTCGCCATGCTGAACACATAGCGCGGCGAGCGTTCGGTCGCGAGGATCTTGCGGCTCGCGATCAGAACCGTCGGATCATCCCACGAGCTCACATCCCAGCCCCAGATGCGGCTCGCGCGGCACCAGGTCATGAGGAAGTCGTTGTCCTTGATGCGCACGCCCGCGACGTAGTTGCGCGGCGAGTTCTGCGCCTCGTAGTAGTACTTCTTCTCCGGCGGGATGAACTGCGGGTCGGTGAACAGGCGGTTGAACGCCTCGGTGAACTTGACCTTCGGCCCCGTATCTTCGTTGTCAAAGCGATCGACGACGACGGAGATCGGACCGCCGCTCACGCCGACGGGCGGCGTGAGGTTGCGGAGGATCTGCACGGGCTGCTGGGTGAGGCTCGTGTACGGCGCGTTGGTGGAGTTGGGCTCGCCGGGCGCGTTGAGGTTCACGTTCCACTGGCCGGTCGCGTCGAACACCATCGTGCGGTCGAGCGGATCGGCAAAGTCGGGCGACGTCGGCGGGACCGTGAGGTTGCCCTTCGAGTCGTAGAGGGTCGCGTACTCAATGGCGCCGTCGCCGTCGTTGTCGTTCTGCTGCAGGGTCGTGCCCTGCATCTCGCCCTTCTCGATGTCGAAGAAGTCGAGCACGGCCGCGCGGAAGGCGCCGGTGGCGTAGCCGCCGACGACGCCGTTGGCGACCGCGTACACGATCGCCGTGGTCGGCTTACCGAGCGTCGCGGGCGCGAGCGTCGGGTTCGGACCGTATCCCGCAGCGATGCTGCCGACGGTGAAGTTGAACGTCTGACCAAAGCACTGCAGGCGGAAGTCGCCCAGCGAGATCGGCGTGTCGTACGGGTTGGCGATCTGCACCGCGACGATCAGGCTCGGCTTGCTGGACGAGTCAACGTAGTTCTCGCCGCCGTCGTCGACGTCGGGCGGAAGCTCTTCCTGGCCCGCCGGCGGATCCTGGCCCTGCCACTCGCTCTCCTTGAACTCGCTCTTCGGATACACGAGGCCCATGAAGACCTCCATGATGAAGGGCTGCTTCTCCATGCCCGTGTAGAACTGGTCCTGGCGAATCGGGTCCTGCACGACATCGGTGGTCGGCGGGAAGTAGCCCTGCGGATCGGTCTGCGGCGCGCTTGGGTAGAGCGGACGGTCGATCGCGATGCCCGTGGTGCCAATCGTCTGCGGCTCGTCGCTCGCGCAGTCGAGGTTGGCGACGTAGCTCGCGATCATGCTGCGCGTGCGGTTGAAGTCGCGGTCGCGCGTGCCGAGGTACGAAACGTACTTGGTCGCGCCCGTCGAGTCCTGGTAGGTCTGCGTGAGGGTGCGCTCGAGGAGACGCTGGAGGTCGCGGCGCCACTGGAAGGCAGCGAAGGCGTTGCGATTGAGCGCAGGCTGGCCGTTCGCGTCGACGAAGTTCGGCTCGCGGAGGTCGATCTTGTACTTCTGGCGCGAGTACTCATTGCGATTCGCCGCCTGGAACGCGTTGTAGGTCGTGTCCGTCGGCGCAGGCACATTCGCGCCTGGGCTCAGGTAGTTGAAGGTCTCGTCGTAGTACGCGCTCGGCCAGATGCCGGGGGGCGCCATCTCGTTGCGCGCGCCGCTGAACATGGTCAGCTTGCGGCGGTTGTCGACGAGCAGCTGGCGCGCGTCGAGCTGGTCGAGGTACTCGTCGGCCTCCTCGCGCTGCGGGGTCGAGCGGAGGAACTGGTAGCTGTTGGCGTTGTCGCCGTTGATCGCAGGGCTGAAGAGATTGACCGCCTGCTCAAAGCGCGAAAGCACGCCGGGGAAGTTGTTGCCGTGGTACGCGCGAAGCTCGAACTCGTCGGACGTGTCGAACGGCGTAAGTCCCGAGTTCGGATGCTCGGGATCGCTGCCCGCAAGCTTGAAGTACGCGAGGCGCTCGGAAGCGCTCTCGAACGTCGCAGGCGGCAGCGGCGGATCCTGCGTGGCGAGCGTCGTGTCGTTGAGGGAAAGACCGAGCGTCGGGAAGCCCGACTCGATGAGTCCGTTGGGCGTCCGCATGCCGATCGACTGCAGGAACGACGACGGCTGCGTGTACGGAAGCGCGTCGCCGAACGTGCCACGGTCGTAACGCGGAGTACCAGTCGAGAAGATGATGTTCGGATTGCCCGTCGACCAGTTGGGCAGCAACCCGCCGCCGGTGATCTGGCTGCTCGGCTGGTTGATCGGACCGTCGAAGAAACCGACGGTCGTGCCGTTCTGGCTGATCGGCGTGTACTCGGCGGCGCTGGTCACGAGCGCGTTGTCGGCGGGCGTGTGGCCCGCGGTGGTGTCGAACGAGAACTTGGTCGCGAGGTTCGCGTTGAGGAGCGCTGAGTTGTCGACGACTGAGATGCCGACGAGCGTGCGGATCGAGCGATCCGTGCCGACGGGCGCGAGGAACCAGAAGCTGTCGGTGAACCCGTCGCCATCGGTGTCGGTGAACGTGCGCGAGATGATGTTGCGCGCGGTGCCGCCCTTGAACTCATCGGTCGGCTTGCCGAGATCCTTCATGCGGAAGAAGTTGGGGAGCGCGACGCTCGGATCCTTGTACGCGGTCGAGTAGTTCTGCGGCGCGTTGAAAGGACCGAACCATGTGTTGCGGCGGTTGAGGAACGAGCCCGCCACGCCGGGGCCGGCAGTGATCTGCGCCAGCGAGGTGAAGCCCGCAGGCGTGATGTTCGGAAGCCACTGCTCGTACGGAATCGCCGTCGCGAAGGAGCGCGACGGGTCGTTCTCATTGAGGTTGTCGACCGTCGTCAGCGTGATGTCGGAGATGTCGACGACCACGCGCCAGCCGTTGTTCGCGCTCGGGAGCCAGGAGAGGTGCGGCCAGTGCGAGAACGTGAAGAGATCGGGATAGCCGTCGCCGTCCTGATCGACGCCCACGCGCTGCGGCTCGGTCGAGCGCAGCCAACGCGTGTCGCCCATGCCGGGGCCGCCGTACGGGTTCGCGTCGCCGATGGTTCCGCCGGTCGCGTCGACGAGCGTTCCGTTGGGAGCGCCTGCGCCGAACGGCCAGTTGCTCGCGCCACCGAACTGGTCGGGCCAGTTGGTCCAGGCCTTCACTTCGTACGGGGCGAAGTTGTAGCCAAAGTCGGGGATGCCGTCGCCAGCGATCGGGTTGGTGGCGCTCGAGATGGGAAACACATCGCGGTCGACCGAGTAGCGCTCGGTGCCGAGTCCCGGCGCGAGGCGCGGCCACGAAGAGCTCGCGACAACCACAGGCGGCGTGACAGAGTTGTCCGTGCGCGCAAACGGATCCGCAGTGTCGACAGGCTTCGCAAACAGCGCGCCGGCGATCTCGCCGGCCACGTTCACTCCAACTGACTCTGCGCGGCCATCGCGGCCCGCCGCCCCCTGCTGCGCGGCCGAGGTCGCGCGGACTGCGCGCGTGCGGCTCACGAATGCGGTGGCGAGGATGACCAGCAGCACGAGGATCGCCGTCACGAGGACGATCGTGTTGCCGCGGCGTGCGCTGCGGACGGCTGCATTGTTGGTGTTTGCTTGCATGTTCAACACTCCTGCGCTGGATGCGGTGCGCACTCAGCGCTTCGGAAGATCCACAATGAACTGGAAGACGCGGCCGCCCTCGATGCGACCAAGCGCATCGTGCAGGCGGACGGTGATTCGGACTGCACTCGGAAGCGGCGTGTAGGGCCCCCGCTGACCGGAGCTCGGGTTGACGTTTGACGGCTCGTCCTGGTTGAAGCCGAAGACAGCCTGGTAGACGCGCTTGGCGCCCTGCTCCGTGGGAACCCTCCACACAGGGCGATCCTTGACGCCGAGGTCGCCCCCACGGTTGATCACGCCTTCGACGGAGCACACGAGGTCGCTGTTGGACTGCGTGCCAACCACCAGCGGCGAGCCAAGGGCGAAAGTGGAGGGCACACCGCCGCCAGCCAGGAAGTTCGCACTGTTGGAAACAGGACGCACTGCGCTGTTGGCCAGACCCGCGCCGAGATCATCGAGGCCGAACCACGGCTGCGCCGCGCCTGCGCCAACGTACATGCCAATCGTCTCGCTGCCGTTGGGCGTGGTGTTGTCGGTGTATCCACCAAAGCTGCGGCCCACGCCGTCCGCCCACGTCCACTCGACCTTGAAGCTCGAGCAGTTCGCGGCGAGGATCGGTGCGGCGAGCATCTGGTCGAGCTTCGCCGTGCTTGGCGGGGCCTTCTCGACGCGCGGATAGGTCACATAGAGCTGCGCCGCGCCATTGCTTGCGTTCTGGCTTGTTGCGGGAACCGCCCAGTTCGCGAGCGTCTGGATCATGCGAAGGCGCGTCGAGGGCAGCGCCCACACCGAACCGAGGTTCGACTGGATGAACGGCAGCCCCTGCGGCACCTGCTGTGCATTGGCCTGGTACGCCATCTGGCTGTAGACGTCGTCCGGTTGCCACTTGATGAAGTCCACGCGTCCCGTCGTCCACAGCGGCGACCATGCGGTCGGGTAGGTCGTCGCCAGCGGACCGAGGCGAACGGCCTTGCTCGTGAAGAGCGAGACAGATGCATTGATCGCGCTCGAGCCGAATCGGTTCGAGGTCGTGCCGTCGCTGCCGAGCAGCGTCGCGAGGCGCACAAGCGGCCAGTTGCTGGCCTTCGCCGCGGTCACATTGCCCGTCCCGACGAAGGCGCCATCGGTAAACCGCTGCATCTCGACGCCGCCGCTGACCCACGGGACGAGCGATGCGTTCGAGTCCTGCAGGCTGTACGGATCAAAGCCGACCGGCAGGGTCGGCGCCATGCAGCCGTGACCGTAGTACACGCGGGCGATCGCAGACTCGGGGATCCACGTCGCGGCGACGCCGGTGCCGTTGCCGGTCTGCGAGCCTTCCTGCGACCCGAGATATGCAGTGGTCGTGCGCGCACCACGGGTGAAGAACGCAATCTGGTCGGCGCGAATCTCCGCCGAACCGAGCGACGGGTCCACCGTCGTCTGCACGCTGCCCGCGGGATTCACTTCGACCTGCTGGATCACCATGAAGGTGTTCTTGGGCAGGTTGGAAAAGTCCGCGCGGATCTGCTGCTCGATCGCGGTCGCGGTCTGGATGAGATCCGCGTTCGCCTCGGCGACGGCCGAGACCTTGCTCGCCGAGCTAAAGATCTTGGCCGCGGCAACGATGACGACCACGAGCACGCCGACGGCGACCATGAGTTCGGTCAGCGTGAACGCGGCGGATGCGCGGATGCCACTCCCTCGGGAAGTTCGGTTCATGCGCTGCATCAGAGTTCCTCCACCGTGACGTAGACGGGCGTGATGACGTTGTCCTTCGCATCGCGAACGGGCAGGAACCAAATCGCGCTGATCCACGCGTTAAAGCCCTGAGCGCTCGTGTTGGGCGCAACGCCGTTGACCGGCGAGCGCGGCATGACGGGGATCTGACGCTGCAGCTTGACGGGACCTTGGTTGGGCAGACCCGTCGAGCCAGTCGCGCCCGCGACCATGCGTCCGCGGAGCACCTTGTGCGTGTTGCCGAGGTTGTCGACCCACACGGCGCCTGGAGACATCCAGTCATCCCAGATCTTCGCCGCGCCGAACGCTGTGCCCGGACCAGTGCCCGGGATCTCGTCGGCCAGGCGAATATCGTTGGTCGAGCGATTCGGCCACGAAGCCGCGGTGCCCGGGTTGGGCGCCATGTACATCATCGGGATCGGCGGCATCGACGCGGTCGTCACGACGCTGCCGGCTGGCGGCGTACCGATGAGCGTGTTGTCGAGCCTCGACACCGCGTAACCGCGGGTCTCGCCACCAGGAGCGTTGACGCGGTACACGAACACCGCAACCTGCACGCGCCCGCCGTTGCGACGGAACATGCAGTCCCAGTAGTACTGCGGAACGACGCCGCTCGGCGTCGTCACACCGTAGTTCGCAGGGCCCTGCGGCCACGATCGCTCCGACTGCGTGAAGGTCACGAGCGGCTCGATCATGTGCTGCGACACCGGGTTCAGCTGCGCGGCCGCGTCGCGGTCCGTGAAGAGCGGGTACTTCTTCGGGTTGTACGGAATGCCGAACAACGCATGATTCGCCTTGAACAGCACGCCGTCGGGCGTTTCCGTCGCGTACGCGTTCTGAGGAAGCGTCGGCGGAAGCGCAGGAGTCGCCGCGCCAACGCCACCGCGCCGCGTGTATCCCGCGCTGAAGATGTCGATCGCGCTGTCGTCCTGCGGCGTGTTCGCGCTATCGAACACAAAGCCAGGACGCATCCACGCCCAGTCGCCGTTCACCTGCGGAACGATCTGGCCGCCAGCGGTCGAGATCGTGCCCGCGATGTCCGGCCCGATGTAGCTCGGCACCAGTCCGAAGTCGTTGTATCCGCCAAAGTCATCCTGCGAGAGCTTCGAGCGAAGCGTCGCGAGCGCGTTCTTGGCGACGATCGGGCCGACCACGTCGTCGGTCGCCTGCCGCTGCAGCGAGATGCCCGCGGGGAACAGCGCCGCGATCGAGATCACGCCGATGCCGAGGATGAACACCGCGAGCAGCATCTCGACCAGCGAGAAGCCGCGCGCCGCACGAGGAGCCGTCGATTGCATGGGCTGCATCAGCGCAACTTCCTTTCCGGGATACCGCTGAAGCGGTTGAAGTTGATCCGGTCGCCGAACTGCGCGATGTACCCGTTGGGGCCCGTGAGTTCGTTGATCATGTTGTTGACGTTGCCCCAGTCGGTGCCCTTGAGCTCGCGCGCGGCCTTGTCGTCGTAGATCGAAAGGAACGGCACGAACATCAGGTTGCACTCGTCATCGGGGTGATCCTGGAGCCAGAAGCGCTCGAAGTTGCCCGATGAGCACGCTCCCGGCACAACGTCCTGCGGGTCCGCGGGCGCATTCGGGAGTCCGCCGTTGTCGTTCCAGTCCACGTAGCTTTTGGTCTCGTTGAGCGAGCCGTGCGGAGGACGCGTGAGGAACTGACCGTCGGGACCAAAGAGCACCGCCACGACGCGATTGAAATCGATGGCCTCGGCGCAGGTCTCAGCCTTGACGAGCTCGACCTGCGTGGCGTAGACGTTCTCCGACGCGATGGCGCCGAAGCTTCCTGGCGGGTCGTACATCGGACCCGCGACCTTGATGCCCTCGGGGAGCGACACGGTCGGGATGCCCTGCACCGGGCGGTAGCGCTCGGCGACGGCGATGCCGATGTTGTTGTTCGACTGGAACGACGACCGTTCGCCGGTCGAGCGCACCGTGACGATCTCGACGTGCTGCGGGATCTGCCGACGGCTGAGGTCCCACACGGGCCGGAACACCACCGCCGTCACCGCCGAATCCTTGATCGCCGCAGCGCGCGCGTTGCCGAGCGCGCTCGTCACCGCGTTGGTCGCGGCCGCAAGGCGCGAGCCCTGCGTGAGCTTGCGCGCACCGAGCGTCGTGAGCAGTGCGAGGACGCCGATGACGCCCATCACCACGAGCAGCTCGATGATGGTGAACGCCCGCAGGCGCGATGAGATTGATGTGGTTCGATCCGCGTTCATGGTTGAACTCGCAGTCGGGATGCAGTCGGAATCACGGCTCGTAGCTGTACAGGTTGTCGCTGCTCGGCTTGTAGGTCGTGCCCACCGGGACATCGTGGAAGCGCGAGTCGTTGCCCGCGCTCACCCACAGGATCCTGCGATCCTTGCACGAGAGCTGCATGCCGCCGGAGGCGGCAGAGCCCCACTCGGAGTCGCACTTGACCGTGCCGTCCTTGTCGACGATGTTCGGGTTGTTCGCGAGCACCTCGGCCGAAGTCGCCTCGCGGCCAGGAAAGACCGCGATGATCGGCGTATCCCACGCGTCGACCGCGTGACGGACGGCCGTCGGGATCGGGCTGGTCGCGCTCTGCTTGATGCCGCGGAAGATCGCCTCGGGGAGCTTCTGCAGGATCGGCGCAACTGACGGCGTCTCGGCCATCGCCGCGATCAGCAACGCGGTGCGGCGGAACGGCAGCGACGAATACGCGGGGAGACCAGCAGTCACGGAGCTGTACGGCTGAGGCAGGCTGGTCCAGACGGGAACGCCCGAACCCGCGGGCGGAGCGCCAGCCGCGCTATCGATGTCGTACTTGTACGGAATCGCCGGCGAACTGCCAGGCACGCTGATCGGGTCCGCCGCGATGCCGCCGGTCACGATCGCGCTGCGGTACGTCGCGCGCCGATCCACCGTCCGCTCGAACTCCTCCGTCGCGAGATCGAGCACCTGCAGCGTGTTGCGCGTAGCGCGCTCTTCGCTCGCGCGCGCCACGCTCGAGCTCACCGCGAGCACGAGGCTCGCGAGGATCACGATGATGCCGATCACGATCAGGAGCTCGAGGACCGTGAAGCCCTTCTTGCGCTCCTTGAACTTGCGCTGCTTGGGCGCGCCCTCTGCGCCCTCGGGCTTGCTGCCCCCGGTATTGGCAGCCTGGGTATTGGCAGCCTGGGTATTGGAAGCCTGGGTATTGGCAACCTGCTTGGGAAAGCCGCCGATCGGGGCTTCGAAGCTGCGGCCCTGGCGGAATCCGCCCTTGGAGCCCTTGCCGCCCTTGCCGCCGCCCGATTGATCGCTGATGGGTCGATGCATGGCTTACTTCCCTGCCTGGACGATGTTGTCCTTGTTGAACTCGCCTGTGTCGCGACGCGCGGTGCGGTCGTACGAGCGGTCCGGTCCCTTCGACAACAGCGCAAACGACGCGCCCTTGAGCGCAGCGCTCGAGGACGTATCGCCCTTGGTGTCGGCAACGCCGACCGACTGATCCGAAGGCTTGATCTCCCACTCGCGCAGCACAAAGATGTCGCCGAGGTTGAGGAAGCCAGTGAAGCCGCTCCCCGCCGCGAACGCCACGCTGCTGCGGAGATCGGTCCCCGCGTACGGCGCGCGGTAGTACGCGATCGGCTCGCCCCAGTAGTCGAGGATGCACTTGGGGAGCTGGTCGAAGCTGGTCGTGGAGCTCGCAGGAAGCTGGTCCGCGGTCACGATCGTCGGGCGACCCGACGCATCGAAGCCCGTGAGACCACCCAGAATGCGCTCGTCGATGGTGTCGATGTACGGGCCGTACACGCGGCCCTCGACGGCCTGCGAGTTCCAGACCGTGGCGCCGACTGCCGGCGGTGCGGCCACGCGGCTCGGGTTGCGCGCGCGGTAGTAGCCCGCGAACGCGGGGTTGCCCGCGTAGCTCGGCTGCATCGCGTCGACCGCGCCCCAGCAACCGTCGGAACCCGGCGAGCGGATGCCGAACGGAGGCGCTTCCTTGTTGCCGGCGCCCGTGGGTCCGCCGCGCACGATGCCGTATCCATCCTCGCCGCGGTTGCCGTAGCCGATCAGGTACTCGGCCAGCGTGGTGTAGCTGTACCAATTCTGATCGGTGCTCGGCGGCGACGGCACCACGTCGCGCGCGAAGCCCGTCACGTTCGAGCCAGTGTCGCGCGTTCCAAGCACCGGCGGGAAGTACCCGAAGTCGGTGTTGAACTGCGCGAGGCCCGACGAGATCGAGTTCAGGAGGAACTCGGTCTTGACCCTCTGCGCGCGCTTGGAGGCGGAGCCGAGGGCGACGAACAGCGTGCCGATGAGGAGCACGATGATCGCGATGACCACCAGCAGCTCGGTGAGCGTGAAGCCCGCCGAGTGCTGGTGGTTGCGATTGGAGTTGGTCGCGTGTGCGTGCATGTGTGAGGCGCTCGAGGCGACTGTCTGCGTTTACTTCTTCGTGGTGTTCGACACCGACTCGATCATGGAGACGAGCGGAAGGAACAGCGCGAGAACGATGAGGAGCACGATGCCGCCGAGGACGACGACCATGAACGGTTCGAGCAGCGACAGGAGGCTGGCGACGGCGACGTCGACTTCCTCGTCGTAGTTGTCGGCGATCTTCATGAGCATGACGTCGAGGTCGCCGGTTTCCTCACCGACGTCGATCATGTTCACGACGATCATGTCGCACACCTTGGCCTCGCGGAGCGGGCCCGCGAAAGTCTCGCCCTCGCGGATCGAGTCGTGGACCTTGGTCAGCGCCTGCTCGAAGACGTAGTTGCCCGAGGTGTCGCGCGTGATCAGGATGGCCTCGAGGATGGGCACGCCTGCGCTGATCAGCGTGCCGAGCGTGCGCGTGAAGCGCGCGATGGCCGTCTTTCTGAGCATCGTGCCGAGCACTGGGATCTTGAGCACGATGATGTCGGTGATCGCCCGCCCAGGCCCTGTCTTTCTCACCAGCTTGAAGAACAGGAATATGAGGATCGGCGAGATGAGGATCCAGATCACGCCGGGGACCACCTGGTCTTTCGACGATGTGCCTGCGACCCACTTCGACGCGTTGATCATGAAGATCGTGAGGTCGGGCAGCTTGACGTCGAAGTCCTCGAAGATCTCCTGGAACTTCGGGATGACGAAGTACATGATGCCCGTGACGATGAGCACGGCGATGAAGATGACGACCGCCGGGTAGATGAGCGCGCCGATGATGCGTCGCTTGAGGCGCTGGCCCTTCTCCATGAAGTCGGCGAGACGCTGAAGGATGACGTCGAGAACGCCGCCGACCTCGCCTGCCGCCACCATCTTGGTGTACAGGCGGTCGAAGGCCTTGGGGAACTTCGCCATCGCCTCGGAGAGGCTGGTGCCCGACTCGACTTCCTCGCACACGCCCTGGAGGACGGTCTTGAGCTTGCTCGGCTTCTGCTGGCTCTCGAGGATCTGCAGCGAGCGGAGCAGCGGAAGGCCTGCGTCCTGCAGCGTCGACAGCTGGCGGGTGAAGAGCGTCAGCTTCTTCGTGCTCACGCCGCCGAAGGAGATGTTGATGCCCTTGCCCTTCTTCTTCTTGCCCGGGTCGCGGACCTTCTTGGCGCCGCCACCGCCGGCGCCGCCGGCGATCTTCTGCTCCTTCACGCCGCTCGGGAAGAGCCCCTGCGCGCGGATCTTCTTGAGCGCCTCGTCGGCGCTCGCCGCGTCGATGGTTCCGCTCTGCTTCTTGCCTGCGTTGTTGACGGCGTCATACGCAAAGGTCGGCATGGTTCGCTCCGGGTTCCTTCAGTTCGCCGCAGGGAAGGCGGCGGTTGGTTCGGTTCGCTGTCATTCGTGTCTTGCGGACTGGGTCACTCTTCGCCCATTACTACTCGCCCACTACTCTTCACCCACTACTCTTCACCCACTACTCTTCGCCCATGGTCTCGCGCACGACTTCGTCGATCGTGGTCTGGCCGTCGTAGATCGACAGCAGGCCCGATTCGCGGAGGGTGCGCATGCCGCGCTTGCGGGCTTCCTGGCGCAGGACGCGCGTGGAGGCCTGCTTGATGACGAGCTCGCGGATCTCGTCGTCCATGGTCATGATCTCGAACAGAGCCATACGGCCCTTGTAGCCCGACTTGAGGCAGGTCTCGCAGCCGCGGCCGCGGGCGAACTTGCGCCCCTCGACATCGTGCGAGCGGAGACCGAGCTCCATGAGCTGCTCCTCGGTGGGCTTGAAGAACTCCTTGCACTTCGAGCACACGCGGCGCACGAGGCGCTGCGCGATGATCGCCTCGATCGTCGCGGTGAGGAGGAATGTCTCCACGCCGAGGTCGACGAGACGGAGGATCGTGCTCGGCGCGTCGTTGGTGTGCAGCGTCGTGAGCACGAGGTGGCCGGTGAGCGACGCCTGGATGGCGATCTGCGCGGTCTCGAGGTCGCGGATTTCGCCGACGAGGATGATGTCGGGGTCCTGACGGAGGAAGCTTCGCAGCAGCTTGGCGAAGGTCAGTTCCTGCTCGATGTTGACCTGGCACTGCACGAGGCCCTGCACGTCGTACTCGACGGGATCCTCGGCGGTGAGGATCTTGACCGTGATGTCGTTGAGCTCGTTGAGCGCCGCGTACAGCGTGGTCGTCTTGCCCGAGCCGGTCGGGCCGGTCACGATGCAGATGCCGTTGGGCTTGTTGGTGATCTGGCGGACCAGCTCGAGGTCGTCGTCGCGGAGGCCGACCTTGTCGAGCGAGAGCTGGACGTTGGAACGGTCGAGCACGCGGAGCACGACCGACTCGCCGAACATCGTGGGGAGCACTGCGACGCGGAGGTCGACCGGCGCCTCGCCGAGGTGGAGCTCGATGCGGCCGTCCTGCGGGAGCCGGCGCTCGGCGATGTCGAGCTTCGACATGACCTTGACGCGCGAGACCAGCGCGGTGGCGAGGCCCTTCGGGATCGCCTGCATCTCGTAGAGCACGCCGTCGATGCGGTAGCGGAGCTTGAACTCGTCCTCGAACGGCTCGAAGTGCACGTCCGACGCCTTGTCGCGGATCGCGATCATGAGGATCGACTGCACGAGCTCGACGACGGCGTTGTCGTTGGCGGCCTGCGCGATCGCACCGAGGTCGATGCTGTCGCTGCGCCCGTCGAGCGCGGCGACGGCGGCGCTGGTGGCGACGCGCGAGATGTCGAGGCCGGACTTCTTGCCCGCGTAGCGCGCGGCGATGACCGCGTCGATCTTGCCAGGCTGCGCGACGACCGCGCTCACGCGGAATCCGAGCAGCTGCTTGAGGTCGTCGACGGCCTGGAAGTTGTCGGCGCTCTTGAGCGCGACGGTGATGCGGTTCGAGCCAGGGTCGAACGCGATCGGCACGACGCCGAAGGCGGTCGCGGTCTCGGGCTTGAGCTTGCCGAGGATGTCGTCGGAGAGCTCGATCTCGTCGAGGTCGATGTACGGCAGGCCGCGCTGCGCGGCGAGGCCGGCAAGCAGCTGCTCGTCGTTGAGCATGCCGAGGCCGATCAGGATCTGACCGACCTGCTCGCCCTTGCGGGTGCTCTCCTGCAGCTGCAGCGCTTCGTGGACCTGCTCGCGGGTGACGTAGCCGAGCTTTCTCAGCACGCGGCCGAGTCGGCTGCCCTTCACGTCCTTCAGGAGTTGCTCGTCGCGCACTGTGGCCATGTCGTACTTCCTGTCGAGATTCAGGCGAGAATCAGTTCGGGCGCCGCGCAACTCACTCTGGTTCGCTCACAGGTCGGACCGTCCGCACGCGCGGAACGAACCCTCCCACTGCGTGCTATACGGCACGCTCCGCCCCCCGGCAGCGCGGCGCTACCGGGGATTGGGTCAGGACACTTGGATTCATGCGTACGGACCACGCGCGGGAAACGCGGTTTCGCCGCGCCCGCCGCCGTCCGTCGGCACATGGCTCCGATCACGGCTCCGATCACGCCCCGTCATGGTCCTCGTCGAGCTCGGTGCGACCGATCACGCCGCCTGCGCGGTGGATCTTGTCCTTGAGCTCGCCGGGATTCTTGCACTTATCGATGCACTCTTCGGGCGAGATCTTGCCTTCGGAGTACAGCTTCCAGAGGTGGTCGTCGAGGAGCTGCATGCCGAACTTGCGGCCGGTCTGGATGGCCGAGTCGATGCGGAAGGTCTTCGCTTCGCGGATGAGGTTCGAGATCGCGGGGGTGACCACGAGGAACTCGTACGCCGCCACGCGGCCCGGCTTATCGACACGCGCGCAGAGCTGCTGCGAGAGCACGGCGATGAGCGAGGTCGACAGCTGGACGCGGACCTGCTCCTGCTGGGTGACCGGGAACGCGTCGACGATGCGGTTGATCGTGCTGGCGGCGCCCGAGGTGTGCAGGGTGCCGAACACGAGGTGGCCGGTTTCTGCGGCGCGGATGGCGGCCTCGATGGTCTCGAGGTCGCGCATTTCGCCGACGAGGATCACGTCGGGGTCGGAGCGGAGCACGCGGCGGAGCGCCTCGGAGAAGCTGGGGACGTCCTTGCCGACCTCACGCTGGTTGACGACCGACTTCTTGTGGTAGTGGTAGTACTCGATCGGGTCTTCGATGGTCACGATGTGACGGTCGTAGCCCTCGTTGATCCAGTTGACCATCGACGCGAGCGTGGTCGACTTGCCCGAACCGGTCGGACCGGTCACGAGGAACAGGCCACGCGGACGGCGGCAGAGCTCCTGCACGATCTTGGGCAGGCCGATCTGCTCGAAGCTGAGCAGCGTGTTGGGGATCAGACGAAGCACCATCGAGATGTCGCCGCGCTGGCGGAACACCGACGCGCGGAAGCGCGCCGCGTCGCCGAACGCGAAGCCGAAGTCGGTACCGCCGACCTCGGCGAGCTCCTGCTGGTTCTTCTCCGGCGTGATGGACTTCATCAGCGCGGTGGCGTCGTCGGAGTCGACGCTCTTGGTCGCCAGGCTCTTCAGCTTGCCGTGAAGGCGGATCGTCGGCGGACGGCCCGTGGAGATGTGGAGGTCGGACGCACCGTTCTTCACGATGGTGTCGAGGAGACGATCGATCTGCATTGCGGACATAGGAAATCTCTCGGTGTGTTTCTAAGCCGTTGCGGCGATCAGCCGCCGGCGACCTCGTTGGGGCTGAAGCCTTCGACCTGCGCGAAGTTGGCGATCTCGGTGGCGGTGGTCACGCCGCGGAGGATCTTGATCTTGCCGTCGCCGACGAGGCTGCGCATGCCGCCGCGAACTGCTGCGGCGCGAATCTTGGAGACGCTCGCGCGGTTGAACGCGAGGTCGCGGATCTCGGAGTTCATCGCCATCAGCTCGAAGATGGCGCGGCGGCCGCGATAGCCGGTGCCCTGGCACTCGGCGCAGCCCACGGGCTTCATGAGCGTGCCGTTGGCGAGCTCCTCCTCGTTGATGCCGACGAGCTTGAGCATCTTCCAATCGGGGTTGGGATCGGGTGCCTTGCACTTGGGGCACAGGATGCGCGCGAGGCGCTGACCCATGATGGCCTGGATGGAGCTCGCCACGAGGAACGGCTTGACGCCCATGTCGATGAGACGCGTGATCGCGCTCGGCGCATCGTTCGTGTGCAGCGTGGAGAACACCATGTGACCGGTGAGCGCCGCCTGGATCGCGATGTCGGCGACTTCGCGATCGCGGATTTCGCCGACGAGGATGATGTTCGGCGCCTGACGCAGCATCGACTTGAGGATCGCCGAGAAGGTCAGGCCGATGTGCTCGCGCACCTGCACCTGGTTGATGCCCTTGAAGGCGTACTCGACGGGATCTTCCGCGGTGATGATCTTGCGATCGGGCGTATTCAGGTCGTTGAGCGCCGAATACAGCGTGGTCGTCTTACCCGAGCCGGTCGGGCCGGTGACGAGGAAGATGCCGTTCGGACGGCGGATGATGCGGTTGAAGTTGTCCAGGTTGTCGGCTTCGAAGCCGAGGCCCGCGAGGCCGATGCGCGCGCTGTCGGGGCGCAGAATTCGGAGCACGACCGACTCGCCGTGCACGGCCGGGCAGCTCGACACGCGGAAGTCGATGTACTTGTCGTCGACGAGCTGCTTGATGCGGCCGTCCTGCGGGATGCGGCGCTCGGAGATGTTCACGCCTGCCATCAGCTTGATGCGGGCGAGCACCTGGTTCTGCATCTTCTTGGGCAGGATGTCGCGCTCGATGCACACGCCGTCGATGCGGTAGCGGATGAGGACGTCGTTCTTGCGCGGCTCGATGTGGATGTCGGACGCGCGGTTGGTGACGGCCTGGTAGATCATGCGCTCGACGAGCACGACGATCTTGGAGTCGCCCGTATCGGCGTCGACCGAGCGGTCGGCCGAACGGTCGGAGGAACGGTCCGCGGAGCGGTCGGCCGAACGGTCGCGCGACTGGTCGGTCGACTTGTCGAGCGAGTCGGAGAAGAGCTTCGAGCCCTGCTTGCCGAGATCGGGACCGGCCTGCGCGCCCTGGACGAAGGTCATCACCTGGCTGCGCGCCGCGACGGCGCCCGCCGAGACGCGCATGTTGGTCATCATGCCCAGCATGTCGAGCGTGACGATGTCCGACGGGTCGTGCACGCAGACGAGCAGCGAGCCGCGCTCCTTGCGGAGCGGGATGACGGTGTACTTCTGCTGGACCTCGGGCTTGAGGAGGGTCCGGTCGGTGCGCGCCAGCGACTCGGGCTTGCCGAGGTCGAGGAACTCGATGCCGTACTGGGTGGCAAGACCCTTGGCGACATCCGTTTCCTTGCAGGCGCCCTGCTCGATCAGCACCTCGCCGACGAGCTTTCCGGAGTTCTTCGCCTCCTCGACCGCCGAAGCGACCTGCTGGGCGTTGACGACCCCGCTCTCGAGGAGGATGGCTTCGATGGTCTTGTCGCTTTTCTTTGCCAAAATCGCGTCTCCGAAATCCTCGTGGCCGTGTGCGGGGCGCACAATGCCGAGTGTCGCAGTATCGCGTTTCGGACCGCCGACCGCAACCTGAGACACCCATTCGTCTGACCTTCGTCCCCGAATACCTACCGCATGTCGTTCACGATCGACTTCCGAGGCAGTCACGCAACCGGCGCCGGCGCGCGCGGGGCGTGCGCGTTCGTGACGGCTGGCCCCACGGAGGAGCCGCTCGACGACGTCCGTTTCCTCGGGAATCGCTCGTCGGGACGCATGGGGCTGGCGATCGCCGAGGCCCTGCTCGCGGCAGGCGCGGATGTCACGCTCGCGCTCGGCCCGATTCGGACCGAGCCAAGCGCCGCGCTGCTCGCCCATCCGCGGCTGAGGCTGGTGCGGTTCCGCTCTTCGCGCGACCTCGAGGCGGTCATGCGCAACGAGCTCGGTTCGGCGGACCTGGTGGTCATGGCGGCCGCGGTCGCCGACTATCGCCCGAAGGCTGTCGCCGAGGGAAAGATGCGGCGGACCGACACGGGGCTCGTCCTCGACCTCGAGGGAGTGCCCGACCTGCTCGCGTCGACCAAGTCGGCGCGCAAGCCGGGATCGCGCGTGGTCGGCTTCGCGCTCGAACCGCGGGATCGCCTGGAACGCTCGGCCCGCGAGAAGCTCGAGCGCAAGGATCTCTTCGGCATCGTCGCCAACCCGCTCGAGACGATGGACGCGCCCGACATCGAGGGCACGCTCTTCCTCCGCGATGGCACTGCGCGCGTGCCTGAGGACCGCGACGGCGGCGGCCGCATTGCAAAGCAGGCGTTTGCCGCCTGGCTTGCACGCGAGCTGCTCGCCCCGCAGCCCGCGTGAACCCGCTACATTCCGCCCATGCAACTCGGAATGATTGGCCTCGGGCGCATGGGCGCAAACATGGTTCGCCGTCTTCTCAAGGGCGGTCACACCGTCGTCGTGTTCGATGTGAACGCGAAGGCCGTGTCGGACCTCGCGGGTGAAGGCGCCATCGCGGCGACGAGCATCGCGGACCTCTGCTCCAAGCTCAAGGTCTCGGGCAATGCGGGTCCGCGCCACGTGTGGCTCATGCTTCCGGTTGCGTTCGTCGACTCGACCCTCGCCGAGGTCGCCAAGAACCTCGCCAAGGGCGACTGCATCATCGACGGCGGCAACAGCTACTACATCGACGACATCCGCCGTTCCAAGGACCTCGCGGCGAGCGGCATCCACTATGTCGACGTCGGCGTGTCGGGCGGCGTGTGGGGCCTCGAGCGCGGCTACTGCCAGATGATCGGCGGCGACAAGACCGCGGTCGCCGAGCTCGACAGCGTGTTCAAGACGCTCGCCCCGGGCGTCGGCGACATCGGACGCAACCCAGGTGGCGCTGCGCTCGGGACTTCCGAGCAGGGCTACCTCCACTGCGGCCCCGTCGGCGCGGGTCACTTCGTGAAGATGGTCCACAACGGCATCGAGTACGGCCTGATGGCCGCGTACGCCGAGGGCCTCAACATCCTCAAGCACGCCGACATCGGCAAGCACGCCTACGAGAAGGACGCCGAGACGACGCCGCTCCGTCATCCCGAGCACTACCAGTACGCGTTCGACCTCGCGGCGATCACCGAGCTGTGGCGCCGCGGCAGCGTGGTCGGCTCGTGGCTCCTCGACCTCACCGCGCAGGCGATGGCGAACGATCCGAACCTCGAGCAGTTCGGCGGCCGCGTGAGCGACTCGGGCGAAGGCCGCTGGACGCTTTCCGCCGCGAACGACGAAGGCGTGCCTGCGCCCGTGCTGGCGGCGGCGCTCTTCGGGCGCTTCCAGTCGCGCGGCAACGCGGAGTTCATGAACAAGGTCATGAGCGCGCAGCGCTTCGCGTTCGGCGGGCATCTCGAGAAGAAGCACTGATTCCAGCGACGCGAGCGCCGGCAGCACAGGAGCCACCGCCACCATGTTTGCCGACCTTCAAAGGGTTCAGAGTGCGGCGCTGAGCAACCCGCTTCGGTGGGTGCTGTGGGCGATGCTCGGCATCTTCGCGATCCGACCCGCGATCCAGAACACCGTGCTCGAGCTGCTGATCGAAGTGTCGATCATCGCCATGTTCGTCACGCTCATCCGGCAGCTGTCGCCGTCGCGGCTGCTGTTCGCGGGGATGTGCCTGCTGATCGGCGCCACCGGCTTGGTGAGAGTGCTCGACCACGCGAAGATCGGCGTGTGGACCGCGGGCCTCGCCCACCTGCTTCCGCTGCTGCTGTCGGCGACGGTGATCCTGCTGCTGATCTCGTTCGTCGTGCGTTCGAAGGTGATCACCCACAACACCGTGCTCGCGGCGATCTCGATCTACGTGTACATGGGCGCGTTCTGGGGATTCGCGTACCTGCTGCTGTACGACATCGATCCGACCTGCTTCGATCTCGATCCCAAGAGCGGCACGCCTGAGCAGCAGCTGCGCTACTACTCGATGGTCACGCTGACCACGGTCGGCTACGGCGACATCGCGCCCAAGACCCCGCAGGCGCGCGCGTTCGCGGCGCTCGAGGCGCTGGTCGCGCAGATCTACATGGCCGCGATCGTCGCCCGCCTCGTGGGCATCGAGATCACCATGAGCATGAGCAAGAAGGTCGAGCAGGAAGTCCAGCAGCAGCTCGAGACCAAGAGCGATCCAACGATCGATCACCGCGACCGCTGATCCAGCATCCTGCCCCCGCTACCATGCCACGCCACGGGCCTGTGGCGAAACTGGCAGACGCAGCGGACTTAAAATCTGCGGCCGCAAGGCGTGTGGGTTCGATTCCCACCGGGCCCACTGCATCTCTCGCGATCGTCTGCTCGAAGCCTGAACCTCACGTCCGCAGGGGCGTACGAGTCCACCACCATGCGCATCCTCATCGCCGCCTGCCTTCTCGCTCTCGTGATCCTGCCGGTCGTCGCCCTCGGGATGGCGCGCGCGAACTACGCGCCGCCGGCCGCAGACGCGCCCGCGAAGCTGACCACCAAGCAGTCCACGAAGCAGACCACCGACACCACCGCCCCCGCAAAGGAAACGACCGCCGTGCCCGCTAAGAAGTACTCCCGTTCCGGCTACGACGTGACCCCGCTCCCCCGCGCCAAGGTCGAGGAACTCGCCAAGAAGCTCGACCCCGAGGCCTACCGCGTCACCCAGAAGGCCGGCACCGAGGCCGCGTTCTGCGGCACGCTGCTCGACAACCACAAGGACGGCGCGTACTGCTGCGTCGTGTGCGGGCTGCCGCTCTTCTCGAGCGCGAACAAGTTCAACTCGGGCACGGGCTGGCCGAGCTTCTTCCAGCCGTTCGACGTCGCGCACGTCGCGGGCAAGCAGGACAACTCGCACGGCATGGAGCGCGTCGAGATCAACTGCGCGCGCTGCGACGCGCACCTCGGCCACGTGTTCGACGACGGCCCGAAGCCGACGGGCCTGCGCTTCTGCCTCAACGGCGCGGCGCTCAAGTTCTACGAGAAGTCCGAGCAGCGCCCGGCGGAGTCGATGCCGATCAAGACCGAGACCGCGTACTTCGCGGGCGGGTGCTTCTGGGGCATCGAGCACTACTTCCAGCAGGCGCCTGGCGTGATCAGCGCCGAGAGCGGCTACATGCAGGGTTCCGTCGACAAGCCGACCTACAAGGAAGTCTGCGAGCAGGACGACACCGCCGCGTCCAAGCGCCCCGCGGGCTACAAGCCGCACGCCGAGACGGTCAAGGTGACGTTCGATCCCACGACCATCTCGTACAAGGACCTCCTGCGCGGCTTCTTCGAGATGCACGACCCCACGCAGATGAACCGCCAGGGCCCCGACTACGGCACGCAGTACCGCTCGGGCCTGTACACGACCGACGACGCGCAGGCCGCCGAGGCGAAGGCGTTCGTCGCCGAGCTCCTCGCGAAGAACCTCTTCAGCGGCCGCAAGATCGTGACCGAGATCGAGCCCGCGAAGACGTTCTTCCCCGCCGAGGCGTACCACCAGGACTACCTCGAGCAGCACCCCGAGCGTGGATGCCACATCGGCAAGCCGTGGTGGCTGACGAAGAAGGCCGCGGCCGCGGCGCCGTGACGATGCGCACGCCGCATTCGTCCGCTGTTCGAATCCTCGCGCTCGCCCTGCTGCTCGCCAGCATGGCGAGCGCTTTCGCATGCACGCACGAGCAGAAGGCCGAGCGACGCCAGTACCTCGGCACCGCGATGGGCTGCCGCGTGGAGATCACCGTCGACGAGAGCGACGCCGATATCGCGCGCCACGCGGCGCACGAGGCGCAGCTCGAGCTCGACCGACTCGACGCGATGCTGTCGGACTGGAAGGAATCGTCGGAGCTCAGCCGGCTGAACGCGTCGAGCGAGATGCGTGTGCGCGCATCGGGCAATCTGCGCGCGGCGCTTGCGCGCGCGCTTGAGGTGGCGCGCGCGACGGACGGGCGGTTCGACCCGACGGTCAAGCCGCTCGTCGACCTTTGGCGCGCGAGCCGCAAGTCGCGCACGCTGCCCGCGACCGACGCGCTCGCCGCCGCGCGCGCGCGATGCGGGTTTGCGAAGGTCGCGATCGACGGCGATGCGGTCACGCGCGAGACGAAGGGCGATGGCGCCGATGGCGATGCCCGCGCGCAGCTCGATTTCGGCGGGATCGGCAAGGGTTTCGGCGCAGTGCGCGCGCTCGAGGTCCTGCGCGCGAACGGCTGTCCGCGCGCGCTGGTCGCGGTCGCAGGCGACATCGCCGCGGGCGAAGCGCCGCGCGGCGAACGCGGCTGGCGCGTCGATGTCGCGCCTGAATCCGACGTGGTCCGCGCGCAACGGATCATTGCGGTTAACCAGGCCGTGAGCACATCGGGCGGATCGATGCAGTGGGTCGAGATCGGCGGCGTGCGGTACGCGCACATCGTCGATCCGCGCACGGGACTCGGCGCGACCAAGCTCGCGCAGGTGACCGTCGTTGGCCCGCTCGATTGCGCGGTCGACGCGCTCTCGACGGCGCTCGCGCTGAGCGACGACGACGCCGACGCGGCGGCGATACTCGCGAAATTCCCTGGCTACACTGCGCGCATCGAGCGCGATGGGAAGGCTGTGTGGATTCCGGCGCCGATCGCGAGGTAGCGGCCAAAGTAGGTCGCGATGGTGGATCGCCAAAGCAAATCGCCAGAGCAAATCGCCAAAGCAAATCGCCACGGCTTGAGGCCGTGGCGATTTGGTTCAATCAATCAACTGCTGCGTGCTCCACGCGGCTTTCGCCGCTGCGTGCTCCACGCGGCTTTCGCCGCTGAGAGGAACTCACGCGGTTCAGGCCTTGCCCTGCGGCAGGCTGAGCTGCGTCTTGCCGGGGATCGCAACGGGCGCAACCGGGCGCGAGCCGAACTCGACGGTCTCGGGCATGAGCACTTCGGTCGAGTTCATCGCCTGTTCCCAGGTGACGTCCTTGCCCGTGTACGCGGCCATGCGGCCCATGATCGCGAGCATCGTGCTCTTCGCGACCTGCTCGGCCTCGTTGAGCTTGATGTCCTTCAGGATCGCGGTCTGCAGGTCGATGTGCTCCTGCGTGTACGGATCGGTCTGCTTGCCCGACGACTTCCACGCATTCGGGCCGCTGATTTCGCAGTGGCCAGACTGCAGCGAGGCCACGCCGTTCACGCCGTGGAAGACTTCCTCGACCTTGCCGTCCGTGCCGTCCTGCTGGCGGCACATCGAGAAGACGAAGCGGTCGCCCGGGTAGACGAACTCCAGGCCGAAGTGATCGAAGATGTGGCCGAACTTGGAGTCGGTGCGCACCTGGCGGCCACCGACGCCGCGGACCATGATCGGGTCGTCCTTCATCACCCAGTGGACGATGTCGAGCTGGTGCACGTGCTGCTCGACGATGTGATCGCCCGAGAGCCACGAGTGGTAGAGCCAGTTGCGGATCTGGTTCTCGGTGTCGGAGCGCTTGGCGTCCGGCTCGACATTCCAGAGGCTGCCCATGTTCCAGTAGACGCGGCCCGCGATCACCTTGCCGATGTCGCCGCGGTCGATGCGGCCGACCGCGTCGATGTAGCAGGCCTCGTGGCGACGCTGGGTTCCGGCGGCGACCTTGAGGTTCTTCGCGCGGCTCATCGCCGCTGCCTCGAGGAAGCGACGCACGCCCGGGCCATCGACGGCGACCGGCTTCTCGCAGAAGACGTGCTTGCCCTTCTCGGTCGCTTCCTTGAAGTGGATCGAGCGGAAGCCCGGCGGCGTGGCGAGGATCACGATGTCGGCGTCGGTCGCGCAGACCTTCTTGTACGCGTCGAAGCCCGTGAACACGCGGTCGGCGGGAACCTGCGCGTGGCCCTGCTCCTTGAGCGCGTTGTTGGCGTTGTTCGCGCGCTCGGGGAAGAGGTCACCCAGCGCGACCACCTTGAGCGTGCAGCCCGAGCTCTTGCTCGCGGCGAGCGCGTTGAAGAGCGCGCCGGTGCCGCGTCCGCCGCAGCCGATCACTGCGAGCTTGAGCTCGGGACCGCGCGAGAGATGCGCGAACGCGGTGTTGGCGTTGAGAAGGACGGGGGTGGCCACCGCGGCTGCGGCGATGAAGTTGCGTCGGGTCATGTCCATGGGGATCTCCTGCGCGGGATGCGCGGTTGCCTTACTTCTTCTCGCAGACGACGCGGAAGCCGACGAAGCCTCCGCTCGAGTACCACCACTTGCTCTTGGGGAACTGCGGGTCGATCTCGTTCCACTCGACGGGCTTGCAGTCCTCGAACTTGCCGCACTCGAGGTCGGCCATCGCGTCGAGGTAGCTGCCGCCCGCGACGACGCCCATCTTGGCGCCGGTCTCGACCCATTCGCACGCGTTGCCGAAGAGGTCGAAGCAGCCGAGCTTGTCGGCCTTCTTCGACGCCATCTTGTGGGTCTTCTCCTCGGCGTTGTCCTTGACCCAGGCGTAGTCGCCGCAGTTCTTGGGATCGATGCCCGACTGCGCGCAGAGCGCCTTGAACTCGTCGCCCGTGGGCAGGCGGTAGGTGCGACCGGTCTTGGCCGACAGCCACTCGCAGAACTGCTTGACGCTCAAGAACGACGGCGAGATGCACGGGAAACCGACATGCCCGAACTCGCGGTCCATGCCGATGTACGGCTTGGTCGGCTTGGTGACGGCGTCGGCCTTGTCGTTGCTCTTGCCGTCGGCCTTGTCGGTGCCGTAGACGAACACGTCGAAGAGCTCCCACGGGATCTCGGTGGTCGAGACGAACAGCGTCTTGTCGCCCGACTTGAACGGCACGAGGTCCATGACAAACGTGCAGCCGTCGACCTCCTGCTTGAAGGCGGGCGCGGCGGTCTGCTTGGCTTCATCGCCCGCAGGCGCGGCAGCGAGCAGCGCGGCGCCGAACAGCGCGCCAAAGAAAAGAGCGGCGCGCAGGTGCACGCCGCTCTGGGAAGAACCGATGTTGTGAAGAACGATCGAGGAGGACTTCATCGCGTCGCGGATTCTGACCGTGACGCGGGTGAAAAGCAACAGCGCGGTCGGTGCATGATCCGGATCAGCCGGTCGCGATCAACCCGTCCAGCCGTTCATCATGATCGCGAGGTCGGTCGCGTCGACGTGGCCGTCACCATTGAGGTCCGCGGGACCGACGCCGCCCCAAGCGTTGAGGAGGATCGAAAGGTCGCTCGCGTTCACAATGCCGTCGCCGTTGAGGTCGCCGACGATGTCGGGGATGCAGTCGACGTTGGTGATCTTGAAGTCATCGACGCCCGCCTCGACCACGGAGCCCGCGTCGAGGTCGCGCGCCACAAAGCGCACGCGCACGGTCGCGGTCGGCGTGATGTAGTCACGCACGCGCCAGGTGGCCTTGGTCCAGGACGGATTGTTCGTCGAGATCAGCGCCATCTGGACCCAAGTCGTGCCGTTGTCGGCGGAGATCTCGACGGGCATCGTGTCGAGGCCCGGCGCCGCGCCCTGGTTGTTGGAGTACCAGTACCAGCACTCGATCGTGGGATTGTCGAGGCCCACAAGGTTGAAGGCAGGCGAGAGCAGCGTGGTGGTGCCGCCGTCGATGTCCGCGGTGCCGACGGCGCCGCCGACGGGACCATTGCCCGTGATCCAGCAGATCGTGCCGACGGGCGAGTGATCGTCCTCGGGCTGCGCGGAGGTGCCGACGGGGTCCGCACGCACCCACTGGCCCGCCACCGCCGTGTCGCCAACAACGCTGCCGACCCAGCCGTCCGCGGCCTCGAACTCCGTCGATGCGATGACGGCCTCGCCGACCGCGCTGAGCGCCGAGCGGCTCGTCGTGTCGATCGCGGGCTGGCCGAGCGTGTTCGAGATGCCGAACTTGTAGCTGAGCGTCGTGCCGCACGGGACCGCGGGGAACGTTCCGCGGTACTGGTTGTTGCCGAGGCTGACGAGCGCCGAGGTCACGCTGTTCGTGCCCCAGGTGACGGTCATCGTGCCCGAGCCGGTGTCCATCGTCTGACCCGCGGCAGGCGTGATCGTCGCGACGACGGTCGTGCCGCCCGCAGGCAGCGAGTACGCCGGGGGCGCAGCGACCGCGAAGGTCGCCAGCGGCGGAGCCACGGTCCACACGAAGAAGCCGCGCTCGAGGTCGCTGCCGATCACGTTGCCGCTCGGGAAGAACGGCCACACGTTCCACAGTCCGTTGAACTGCGCGCTGTCCGAACCCGGGTAGGTGTCGAAGTACGCCGTCTCCGGCGGATTGGTCTTGCTCACGCTGAGGTCAAACACGCGGAAGCCCGAGCGGTAGTTGGCCTCGTAGAGCTTGGTGCCCTTGACGAAGCAGTTGTGACCGATCGCGGTGTTGCCGTTGTTGAACGTGCCGACGAAGATCGGTGCGGTGAGCGAAGTGCAGTCCATGACGATGGTCGTCGTCACGGTGACGGTCGCGCCCTCGTCGAGCTCGTCGTTGATGTAGAAGTAGCGCGAATCCGCGTCGAGCCAGCCCTGGTGGCAGAACTTGGCGCCGGGATACGTGGTGTACGAGAGCTGCACAGGCGCGGCCTTGTTGGTCACATCGACGACGTAGAGGCCCGAATTGACGTTGCCGCTGTTCGATCCACCGCAGCAGAAGGCGATCTGCTTGCCCGCGTAGGGACCGGTCGTGTAGGTCACGACCTGGCACTCGTGGACATAGATCGGCGACCACGCACCGACGTAGGTCGGGACCGCGGGATTGGTGTGGATGTCGTAGATACGGAGGCCGTTGGCTCCACCGCCTGCGCGGTAGAGGTAGCCGCTGACCGTGTCGATCGCGAGCGTGTGGCTCGCGGCGGTCGTGGTGGTCGGGGCGAGGATCGTGTTGACCAGCGTGACCGTGTTGGTCGCGTCAAGCTGGGTCATGTCCATGACCTGGATGCCGCTGCCGCCTTCAGACGCCGCGTAGCAGTACTGGCCGTACACGCGCACGTCGCGCCAGAGGCTGGTCGGTCCGGTGATGAACGCCTTGAGCGCAGCGGCGCCCGGGTTGGTGATCTCGACGAACGCCGTACCGTCTGAGGTACCGATGATGCCGTACTCGCGGCCGGCAGGCGAAATGTAGCCCCAGCACGAGTTGCCGCTGGTCGACGCAGCGGAGAGCGACGCGAGCGGGAGCCAGCTGCGCAGCTGGATGCCGTTGGAATCAAAGCTGCCGGCGACGGAGCCGTCGTTCTTCTTGCCGTCGACCTCGCGCCAGCCTGGGCCGCGGTACGGCTTCTGGCGGTCACGGATCTTGCCGTCGTCGTCGTGGGCAATGGCCACGGATGCAACGGCGCACACAGCGAGAAGAGAAGCGATCCAGCTCTTGATGGTCATCATGTTGTCTTCGTCCTAAGGCGGCTCGAAAGCCGTTCCACGGAACATAACTCACGATCGTGCGCCGTCATCCCCCACATCGGAGCATTTCGGCGAATGCAGCGAGTTACCACCCGCTGGCGCGGATGTACGAGAGGGTTGCGCGGGCGGATCCGTCTTTGCACCGGACTCGGGCGCAATCGGGGAAAGGCAGCGGAGGAATTCGACGAGATCGGCCCGCTGCGTTTCACTGAGTCCGAGCGGAGCGAGCACGCGCTCGCCGTGATGATCCAGCGATGCCGCACCGTCGAGCGTGTCGTAGAAGTGCACCACGTCCTCGAGGGTCGCGAAGCGCCCGTCATGCATGTACGGCGCTGTGAGCGCGACACTTCGGAGCGACGGCGTGCGGAACTGCCCGAAGAGCTCGCCCGATCGCCGCAGACCCTTGACCATGTTCGCCTTGGGCGTGTCGCGCGCGTCGCTCAACGCGCCGGCGAGGTTGAAGGGATTGGCCTTCACGAACTCGACCGCCGCGAGGCGCGCGGGGTCGTCGGGGACCTTGCCGTTCGCGCCGACGAGGCCGAGCGCGTGGAACTCCTCGTCGGTAAAGCTCGCCCCGCGATGGCACTGGTAGCAGCCCGCGCTCGAGACGAACATCGCGAGGCCGCGGCGCGCGGACGGTGGGAGCGCGGCGGCGTCTCCCCCGCTTTCGCCGCGCAGCGCCGCGACGAAACGGTCGAGCGGCGTCGGGCCTGAAACCAGCGTGCGCTCATATGCGCCGAAGGACTTGAGGATGTTGGCCGTGGCCGTGTCGATCGCATCGCGCGATGGCGCGTCGAGCGACGCCCACCGCTTGGCGTGCGCGCTGTCGAGCGCGCTCGCGTCGGGCCGCGCGGGGAGCGCAAGCGGATCGGCGCTGCCCTCGCGCGCGGAGAGCACCGCGGGCATCGCGCCGAAGACCGCCTCGTAGTTCGCGCGCAGCGCCGCATCGTCGCGAATCACGCGCACGAGCGTCGTGCGGTCGCCGCCCATCTCGACGGGGTTCTCGAGCGGAGACAACGCCTGCGACCACATCGAGTCGAACTTGCCGTCCCAGCCAAACCAGCGGCGGCGCGCGACATCGAGCAGGGTCGGCGAGTTGCGGCGCGTTTCGCCGATGCCGCGCGCGAGCGGGAGTCCATCGGCAAACGCGCGCGCGGGGTCGTGGCACTTGGCGCACGCGATGCCCGCGGGCGAGAGACGCGTGTCGGTAAAGAGCTTGCGCCCGAGCTCGGCCGCGCGCGTGTCGTCGGCGACGCGGTTGCTCGGATCGGTCGGCTGTTCGCCGCGCGGCGACATCTTGAGCACGCGCGCGAGCTCTTCGTCGGTCAGCGTCGCGAGTTCGGGCGGCACGCGGTCGCGCGCAACCGTCGCGGACTGCGCAGGCGCGAGCGTCGCGCACGCCAACAGCACGAGCGTGGCGCACGCGCTACTTGACATCGATGTACCACTGCGTGCGTTCGATGATGCCGTCCTCGCCAACATCCAGCGAGAGAACCCAGCGGCCGGTCATGTGCAGGAGCATGCCCTTGGCGACGAGGAGCTCTTCGCCTACGGCGCCCGCGGTGCCCGTCGCCGACCAGACGCGCTCGACGACAGGCACGAGATTCATCCCGTGTCCGTGCTGCGGCATCTCGGCGTCGACCGCGATGCGCGCGTCGGGCTTGATCGCCTTGCCGTCCGCACGGCGAAGGCCGAAGCGCATCGTGAACGGATCGGCATCGGGATTCGCGCCGCCTTCGGGCTCCCAGCGCGCGATGTAGGTTCCGTCGGCGGACTTGGCCTCGATCGCGTTTGCCGTGAGCACGAAGGGCGCCACGCTCGGCGCAGCAGCGCGCGGCGAATCGCCGCATGACGCAAGCAACGACGCGGCGAGAGAGATGCAGAGCACGCGTGCGAAGCTCACGACTCAGCCTCCTTTTTCGTGCGGGTCTCAGGCGTGCTCGCGGGCGCGGCGCCTGGCGAGCCCTTGCGCTTCTTGTCGTAGTAGCGGCCCATGCTGCCGGTGAGGTTCCACTGGAAACCCTCGCCAAACCGCTGGAATCGGTGGTTGCCGCGATCGACGACGATCAGCCCCTTGGGCGACGGCGCGATCGCCTCGGGGCCGAAGAACTGCTCGTCGAGTCCGCCGCGCTCGCCGACGAGTCGCGCGGTTCCATCGGCGTTGGACACGATGCACGCGTCGCGCGCGTTGTCGCTCACGACGAGCTGGCCGTGCTCGTCAAAGCCAACGCCAACCGGTCGCGCGAACGCGATGTCGCCAAGCCTGTCGAGCGTGGTCCAAGCGCCCGCAGCGCTGCGCAGGAACACGCGGCGCGCAACGGGATCGGCGACGGCGATGCGGCCGTCGCTGGCGAGCGCGAGTTCCTCGGGCGCGCGCGCGGCTTCTGGCAGCGCGATCGTCTCGAGGCTTGCGAGCCGCGCATCGGTGCGCAGGATCGCGCAACCCGCGCGGTCCAGCAGCAACACCGACAGCTGGCCAAGGCGCGTTTCAAAGGCGATGTCCGCGATCTCAGGCATGCGCACGATGCGCGAACCCAGCCGCGCGAGATCCATCGATCGCGCGAGCTGCGGGATGAACATGTCGACGACGGGATCCTTCGTCCGATCCCATGCGGTGTTGAACACATCGATGCGTCCGCGCGCGCAGTCGGCGACCCACACGCGGCCGGTCACGGGCTCGACCGCGAACGCGGAGACTTCGCCAAAGCGCCCTGCCATCGCGCCAGCGCCGCCGATGATCGACATGTGGATCGGCGGCGTCGTGCGCGCATCGAGCAGCGCAACGCCCTGCGTCTCGAGGTCAAGCAGCACGAGGAGATCCGTCTCGCACGCAACCTTGGGTCCGAAGTGGCTGGTGATGAACTCGAACTGCGCGTACGCGGGATCGCGTTCGCCGGGCTCCTGCACGAGCGTGAACACCTGCAGACGGTCCTCGAACGGCTCGGCGACGGCGACGGTCGCGCCGTCCGCGCTCACGGCGACGCTGCGCGGATAGTGGATCCGCCCCTCGCCCTGCCGCGGGATGAGCGCATGCATGCCGAAGAAACCGACGAACGCGCCCGTCGCGTCCAGGATCTGCACGCGATGGTTGAGCTCATCGGCCACGAGGAGGCACGTGGTTCCGCCGACCTCGCGCGCGGCGACATCGCATGGCGCGTTGAATTGACCGGGATTCGCGCCGCGCTCGCCGATGCGGCGGCCTTGCGTGGCGAGCGCGCCCTTCGCGTCGGCTGCGAAATGCCAGATGCAGTTGCCCAGACGGTCGGCGACGAAGATCGATCCGTCCGCGGTCGCGGTCAGGCCGCGCGGCTCGCCGAGTTGGCCCGCGCCGAGGCGCGCGGCTGCGCTGCCGTCGGCGTTGAGCACGATGACCGAACGCGTCGCGCGGTCGGAAACAGCGAGCTGCGAACCGCGCCACGCGACGCCGATCGCGGCACGCACGACGGTGTCACCAACGACCTTCGCGACACCATCGCGGGCAATGAGACGGACGCCGCCAGCCGCGTCGGCGATGGCGATCGTGCCGTCGGATGAGACGGCGATGTCGGCCGCGAACGCGCAGCCCGAGTCTTGCGTCGCAAGCGACGGACTCGCGCCCGTGCCGTCCGCCGCGATGTTCGCGCGCACCAGTTGCCGATCCTGCCCAGAACCGCCGACTTGCTCAGGCGCGCACGCGACGATCGCCGCGCCATCGAACGCGACGGCACACGCGCCGCGGACCTCGGGGATCGTCGCGACATAGTTCGCGCCTCGAGGGCAAGGACCGCCCACATCCGCCTGCGCGAAAGGCGCAAGAACGGAGGTCGCGAGCATGGCAAGCAAAGCGGCGCGCATCGCCCGAGTGTACAGCGACCGAGCGCGAAACTGATACCGTCCGACCCATGCAGGACCACGGTTCTCACGGCGTTCACCACCACCTCACGCAAGCGCAGCGGCTGCGCGCGCGCATTGCGCCGGCGCTCGCCGTCGTGGGCTCGTGCGCGCTCCTCCTGATGCTGCTCGTCCTGCCGCATGGCGGCGAGAGCGGGCACGCCGAATTGCCGGCGACCTGGTGGATCGGCGTGCTGCCGTTCGCGGGGCTGCTGGCCGCGATCGCGGTGTTTCCGCTGATCCCTGCGATCGCGCACTGGTGGCACTCGAACCTCAACCGGTACCTCGCGTCGCTGGCCGTCGCGGCGCTCGCGCTCGGGTACATCGCGGCGACCTCCGGCGCGAAGGGCGTGGGCGACGCGCTCCATCATTCGATTCCGACCGAGTACATCCCGTTCATGTCGCTGCTGTTCGCGCTCTATGTGATCGCGGGCGGGCTGCGCATCGAAACGCCGTTCGACGGCAGGCCGTGGGAGAACACGTCGATCCTGCTCGTCGGCGCGCTCGCCGCGAGCTTCGTCGGCACGACGGGCGCCGCGATGGTGCTCGTTCGCCCGCTGCTCGAGTCGATGCATCGGCGCAAGTACCGCGCGCACTCGGTGATCTTCTTCATCTTCATCGTGTGCAACTGCGGCGGCTGCCTGCTGCCGATCGGCGATCCGCCGCTGTTCATGGGCTACCTGAAGGGTGTGCCGTTCGGCTGGACGATGTCGCTGTGGCGCGAATGGCTGATCGTGAACGGGCTGCTGCTGGTCGCCTACTTCGCCATCGACACCTGGATGCACCACAAGGAGCGTCGCGAAGTGCGCACCGCGGACGATCACCGCAAGTTCGCGATCGAAGGCGTGGCGAACATCCCGCTGCTTGTCGCGGCGATCGCGGCGGTCGCGTTGATCGTGCCAGAGACGGTGATTCCGGGCACGGAGTTCAAGGTGCCGGAGTTCCTCCGCGAAGGCGTGCTGCTTGTGCTTGCGGGCGCGAGCTGGATGGTCACGTCGAAGGCCGTGCGCCACGCGAACAAGTTCGAGTTCGGCGCGATCATCGAGGTCGCGGCGATCTTCATCGGCATCTTCATCGCGATGCAGACGCCGCTCGCGGTGCTGCAAAGCAAGGGCCCGGGACTCGGCATCGAGTCGCCGGACGCGTTCTACTGGATGACGGGCGCGCTCTCGAGTTTCCTCGACAATGCGCCGACGTATGTGGTGTTCTTCGAGGTCGCGAAGACGCTGCCGCATGTGCCCGACGAGGTGTATGTCACGCTCACCAGCGGCGAGATCCGCCAGGACCTGCTCGCGGCCGTGTCGCTCGGCGCGGTGTTCATGGGCGCGAACACGTACATCGGCAACGGACCGAACTTCATGGTCAAGGCGATCGCGGAGGGCGACGGCATCAAGATGCCGAGCTTCTTCGGCTACATGGCGTGGTCGGTCGGCGTGCTGATCCCGCTGCTGGTGCTGGCGGAGTTTTTCCTGCCGTGAGCGATGTCGGATTTGCACGAATGCCCGCAGGCGGGAGCCGAGTCGAAGGCTCGAACAACCCGTGCCGCGGGCTTCCGCCCGACGGGCATTCACGCCTTTCGACTGCCTTCGGCCGACTTCTGCACGACCACCCGTTGCATGAATGCCCGCAGGCGGGAGCCTGCGGAACGCTGGACGTGGGAAACGCTCACCCCTGCTTCGGGGGCGTCGCGCTCTTCGCCTTGGTCGAGCTCTTGACCGCGCCGTTGCCGGGATCCTTGTCCTTCATGGTCGCGTAGATCACCGACTGCACGATCACGCTTTCACCGAGCAGCCGGCCGACGCGCTCGCTGGCCTTGTCGATGGTCTTGAACTTGCCCTGGTCGAGTTCCTTCTCGAACATCGCGAGCGAGTTCTCGACGGCGAGCATGATGCTGGCGAGGACCGCCCATTCGTGGCGCGTCTGCGGCCAGTACTTGTTCGACTGCACGAGTTCGACGGGCACGGTCACGCGCCAGCCGCCGCTCGTCTCGACCAGCGCCACGAAGCCGCCCGCAATCGGCTTGCCGTCGTAGCTCAGCGCCGCCGTGCCGTCGCCGAGGTCCTCGGCCTTGAGCTTGGCGCGCGATGAGTCGAGGAACTTGAACGGATCGAGGATCGCGTTCTCGACGATCGGCCCGAAGCCGAAGCGGTCGGAGATCTTCTCGAGCTCGGTCTTGGGCTTCTTGGCTTCCTTCTTGAGCTCGGCGTCGAAGGTCTTCTTGAGCTTGGTCGACACGCGGCCGAGGCGGCCGAGCATGTCGGAGAGCTTGCCCTTGACGTCGCCGATCGCGCTCGCCTCGGTCACGCCGTCCTCGAACTCGACATCGCGCGCGGCGATCTCGATGAACTGCGGCAAGTCCTCGGGGCGCCCGTCTTTGACGGCCTTCTGAATCGCGTCGAGCAGCGCCTCGGGCGTGGTGGTGTCGTACGCCGGCTTGGAGCACGCGGTCAGCAGCACCGCGATCGCCAAGGCGGCGACGAGGTGGATGAAACGGTCGCTGATCCGACGCAGGAATCGCATGGGCGCGCAGTGTACGCAGCGCGGAGAGCGCGGAGAGCGCGTAGCATCGCCGACTTGACCGCTTCCAACGAGATCATGATCGAGCTCAACGGCACTGCGACCGCCGTCCCCGCAGGGACGACGGTGGCGGACCTGGTCGTGCGCGTGCTTCCCAACGCGCGCGCGTACGCCGTCGAGGTCAACCGCTCGGTCCTCTCGCGGCGCGACCACGCGACGCGCGCCGTGACCGCGGGCGACCGCATCGAGATCGTGACGCTCGTCGGCGGAGGCTGAGGCTGCAACATCATGACGACCACGACGACGACGACGACGAACACGCTCACGACCTTCGCGATCCCCCCGCTGACGATCGGCTCCTTTGAGCTGAAGAGTCGGCTCGTGACGGGCACCGGCAAGTACCGCGACTACGAGACCATGCAGCGCGCGCTCGATGTCAGTGGATGCGATGCGGTCACCGTCGCCGTGCGCCGCGAGCGCCTGGTCGACGCGCAGGGTCGGTCGCTGCTCGACTTCCTCGACCTCGCGCGCTACACGATCCTGCCCAACACCGCGGGCTGCTTTAGCGCCGAAGACGCGGTGCGCGTCGCGCGGCTGGGGCGCGAGATCCTCGATTCCGTCGACAATCCCGGCAAGGGCTGGGTCAAGCTCGAGGTGCTCGGCGATCGCAAGACGCTGCTGCCCGATCCTGTCGGCACGCTTGAGGCGTGTCGCGAGCTGGTCAAGGACGGCTTTACCGTGCTCTGCTATTCGAGCGACGATCCGATCATGGCCGTGCGCTTGCGCGACGCGGGCGCGGCGAGCGTGATGCCCGCGGGCAGCCCGATCGGTTCAGGCCGCGGCATCGCGAATCCCGCGAACATCCAGCTGATTCTCGAACTCCTCAAGGACAAGTCTGCGGGCGGCGATCCGTCGTATCCCGTGATCGTCGATGCAGGCGTGGGCACGCCGAGCGATGTGACGCTCGCGATGGAACTCGGCGCCGACGGCGTGCTGCTCAACACGGGCATCGCGCACGCGCAGGATCCCGTGCGCATGGCGCATGCGATGAAGCTTGCGCTCGAGAGCGGATACCACGGCGTGCGCAGCGGCCGCATCGGGCGCAAGCTGCACGCGAGCGCGTCGAGCCCGTGGCAGGGATCGATCGCGTCGGTGGTGATTCCAGGCGAGTGACGGGCGGGGTTGGACGACTCCGTCGGACCTTGCACGTCCAGCGTGCCGCAGGCTTCCGCCTGCGGGCATTCATGCAATCTGCAGTCGTGGGCCGGCTAACGTCGGCGGGCCAGCGTCGGTGGACCAGCGTCAGCCTTCGAACACCGTGAATGCCCGTCGGGCGGAAGCCCGCGGAACGGGTTGCGTGAGACTTCGAATCGGCTCACGCCTTTGGGCAAGCACGACTTCACGCCCATCAATGCTCGACGCGGTGCCCGAGATACCTCGAGACCTCCGCGATCTTCGCATCCACCGTCGCCTGGTCGCGCGCCTCGAGGTTGAGGCGCAGCAGCGGCTCGGTGTTGGACATGCGGATGTTGCCCCACCAGTCGCCGGCGTCGATCGAGAGGCCGTCGAGTTCGTGCGTCTTCGCCTTCGGATACGCGGCCTTGAGCGCGGCGAGCGCGCCGAGCTTGTCCTCGTTCTCGAAGTTGATCTCGCCCGACTGCACGTAGCGCTTGCACGGCGCGATGAGCTGCGAGAGCGGCTTCTTCGCGTTGGCGAGTGCGGTGATCACGGCGGCGAACGCGCGTGCGCCGGAGTCGGTGTTCCACATGTCGGCAAAGTAGAAGTGCCCGCTGAGCTCGCCGCCGATCACGCCGTTCGACTCAGCGAGGATCGCCTTCATGAACACATGGCCGACGCGGCTCTCGACGGGCTTGCCGCCGTGCTCGCGCACGATCTCGGCGACGCTGCGCGAGCTGCGGAGGTCGTAGATCACCGCGGCGCCGGGCTTCTTCGCGAGCGCGTCCTGCACGAGCCACGCGAGCAGCAGGTCGCAGCCGATCGGCGCGCCCCTCTCGTCGAGCACGATGCAGCGGTCGGCGTCGCCGTCGAAGCAGAAGCCCGCGTCGAACTTCCCCGCCGCCATGACCTTCTGCAGCTCGCGCAGGTTCGACTCGACGAGCGGGTTCGGCTCGTGCACGAATTCGCCCGAGCTGTTGTCGAAGTAGAGCTTCTCGATGGACAGGCCCTTGATGCCTTCGAACACCTTCGGCAGCATCGTTCCCGCCATGCCGTTCGATGCGTCGACCGCGATGCGCAGCTTGCGCTCGCCCGAGATCACGCGCGGATCGATGAACGACAGCAGGTGCTCGCGATACGCGCTCCACAGGTCGCGCGAGTCCTCGCGTCCGCCCTTCGGCTCGATCTTGTCCGCCTCGACCAGCGCGGCGAGGCGCTGGATCTCGGCGAGTCCCGTGGCCTGGCCGACGGGCTTCGCGAGCCGCTTGGAGATCTTGAAGCCGTTGTAGTTGGACGGATTGTGCGAAGCAGTGACCTGCACGCCGCCCGCGCAGCCGAGGTGGTTGATCGCGAAGTAGACGAGCGGCGTGTCGACCAGGCCGACGTCGATCACGCTGGCGCCCGCGTCGCGCATGCCCTTCTTGAGGTGCGCCGACAGGTCGGGCGAGCTCTTGCGCATGTCGCGGCCGACGCAGATCGTGCGCGACATGGGGTCGATGAACCCCTCGTCCGCAGCGGACTTGAGCAGGAACTGGGCGGTGGCGTAGCCGACCTGCCAGGCGATCTGCTCATTGAGCGGCTTGGGGTAGGTGGCGCGGACGTCGTAGGCCTTGAAGACTTTGGCGAGCATGGGGGCTGTATATCGGACGGGAACCCCGCCTGATGTGAGGGTTCCTGAGGCGGAGCAGATTCCCCGCCGGACGGCGAACGACCCCCTGCAATCCAAGTCGAGTTTGGTTAGACTCTTCGATTCTCCCCGAGGCGGTGTTCGTCTCGGGATCAAACCGCGCACCGTGGCCGCGCGGGTTCAGTCAGGGCGGTTCGCCGCCAACACAAGCGCCCTTTGATGGGCGGGCTTGCCACCCCCGCTGCATCGGTGTCGCTGGAGTCCATCACATGGCTTCTCTCGTTCAGGAACTCATTGAAGCAGGCATCCACTTCGGTCAGCGTCGCAGCAACTGGAACCCGAAGATGGCGCCGTACATCCACGGCGTCCGCAACCAGATCCACATCCTCGATGTGCGCGAGTCGATCAAGGGCCTGCTCCTCGCCAAGCGCTACCTCGAGAAGTGCGTCTCCGACAACAAGGAAGTCTGCTTCGTCGGCACCAAGCGCCAGGCGCGCGGCCCGATCGAGCAGTACGCCGCCGAAGTCCAGATGCCGTATGTCACCGAGCGTTGGCTCGGCGGCACGCTGACGAACTTCCGCACCATCCGCGAGCGCCTCAAGCGCCTCGAGGAGCTCGACCGTCTCGTCGAGACCGGCGAGATGAAGAACTACTCGAAGAAGATGGAATCGCAGCTGATGCGTGAGCGCAAGAAGATCCAGCGCAACCTCGGCGGCGTCCGCAACATGACCAAGCTCCCCGGCGCGCTCGTCGTCGTCGACACCAACCGCGAGAAGAACGCTCTTCTCGAGGCGAAGTCGCTCGGCATCCCGACGGTGTGCCTCGTCGACACCGACGGCGACCCCGATCTCGTGAACATCCCGATCCCGGGCAACGACGACTCGATGCGCACCATCGACATCGTGATCCGCGAGCTCTGCGATGCGATCAAGAAGGGCAAGGAAGGCCGCGCGACCTCCGCGGGCGACAGCCCGATGGGCGACCGTGGCGATTCGCGCGGCGATGGCCGTGGCGAAGGTCGCGGCGATTCCCGCGGCCCGCGCCGCTCGAGCCGCAGCAAGTTCCGCGCCGACGGCGACGCCGTGGCGACCGCTGATGCGCCGGAAGGCGCGTGAGCCGGGACCTTCCCTCACCCACACGCACACACTGAAAAGAGAATCACACACATGAGCACTGCAAACATCAGCCCCAAGGACGTGATGAAGCTCCGTGACCGCACCGGTCTCGGCATGGGCGAGTGCAAGAGCGCGCTCGTCGAGGCCAACGGCGACATGGACGCCGCGGAGAAGATCATCCGCGAGAAGATGAAGGGCAAGATGGACGCGCGCACCGACCGTGCCGCGGGCGAAGGCTGCATCTCCGTCGCCATGGGCGGCGGCAAGGCCGCCATCGTCGAGGTCCGTTCGGAGACCGACTTCACCTCGCGCAACGAAGAGTTCCGCGCGATGGCTGCGAAGGTCGCCAATCTCGCGCTCGGCCACGGCGCCGGCGCGGTGACCGCTGACAAGGCGATCACCGACACCGTCGACGTCGTCCGTCTCAAGACCGGCGAGAACATCTCGTTCGCGCGCGGCACCGTCCTCCAGGGCGGCTCCTTCGCGTCGTACGTGCACCACGACGGCAAGCTCGGCGTCATCCTTCAGTACGAAGGTGGCGACATGCCCGCCGACATCGGCACCGGCATCTGCCAGCACATCGCTGCTGCAGTGCCGACGCCGGCCGCGATCGACGCCGATGGCCTCGACAAGGCCCTCGTCGCCGCCAAGCGCGCTGAAGCCGTCGCCGAGGCGCAGGCCTCCGGCAAGCCGGCCCAGATCGCCGAGAAGATGGCGGAAGGCAAGATGCGCAAGTTCTTCGAGGAAGTCACCCTCCTCGGCCAGCCGTACGTTCGCGACGACAAGATGCAGGTCGGCCAGGTCGTGCCGAAGGGCGTCAAGCTCGTCAAGTTCGTGCGCGTGCGTCTCGGTCAGGAGTGATCCGACCAACGCCGCAATGAGATCCCACACGCGGGAGGCTCCTCGAGCCTCCCGTGTTTCATTTTGCCAGCGTGCATCGATGCATCAGTCGCGGTCGTACGTCACGCCCGCGGCGTTGCGCGGCTCGACGCCTTCGCCCGCCCAGCGCGAATCGCGGATGAGCACGTCGCGCAGCGAGAAGCCCGGCTCGTTCGCGCGCCATGACGCGGGGCCGAGGATGTCGCAATCCTCGACGACGAGATGGTTGATCGGCCCGGCGAAGTCGAACGCACTGCCCTTCGCGCCCTCGATGCGGTTGTCGAACCGCACGCTCACGATCGCGACGTCGCAGAGCGAGCTCGCCTGCGCGCTCAGGCCCGCCGCAGTCGACGGCGCATGCATGAGGCAGCCGTAGAGGATCGTGTTCTCGAACGTCTTGCCGCCGCTGCGATCGAGCTTGTAGAACTCGGCCTTGGCGTTGGTGGAGCCCGTATCGATGCGGCCGACCTCGCTGTTGATGACGAGCCTGCTGTTGGCGAACGCCGCGCCGCCGATGACGCCGAGCGAGACATTGCGCTGCAGCTCGGCGCCGACGAAGCCGTTCTGCGATTCGGTCGCGTAGGTGTTGGTCACGTACTGGTACTTCCAGCCGTTGGTCCATTCGCCGGGCGTGAGATGTCCAACGCCCGTCAGCGTGCAACCATCGAGCCAGAGCCGGTAGTCGCCCTTGAGGGACGAGACGAACACGGTGTTCGAGCCAGGCGCGCCGTTCGCGCCCGGGGCCGGCTGCACGGTGACGTTCTCGAACTTCACGAGACGCAGGCGCGTGCCGCTGTTGGACACGCCGACGATGCGGGCCTTCTCAGGCGCAACGCCAGGCGCGGGACGGATCGTGACCCAGCGACGCTCGACGTCGGTCAGCAGCTGCGGCATGTATCCGCCGTAGAGATGGTCGCCCTCGAGCAGGTTGATGATGCCGCCATCGGCCTTGCCGCCGTTGGCGAGGGCGATCGACTTCGCGGCCTTCATGATGGTGAGGAACGGCTGCTTCGCGCTACCGTCGGTGTTCACGTCGGAGCCGTTCGGCGAGACCCAGCGCTCGAGGCGCCGCAGCTCGCGCTGCGGGTCGGCCTCGAAGTACATGCCGCACTCGCCCTTCTCGGCGGCGGCGGCGTCGAGCGCGCCCGCGAGTACGCGCGGAAGTCCAACCGTCGGATAGGCGATCGCGCGGATCTCCTTCTGGCCAGGCAGCATCGTGGTCGGATCGACGCGCGCCCAGAACTCCACGATCTTCGACTCGGGATTCAGGCTCGGCGTCTTGATCGCGGTCCATGGGCCACCGGCCACCGAGAACTCGACGCGATCGATGCCGAACGCGTGGAAAGCCACGACGCCGACATTGAACGGCTTGTCGAAGGTCTGGTACGGAACGAAGTCCCAGCGCGCGATCGCCTTGGCCGTGAAGCCTGCGGCGCTTGGGTCGCCCACGGGCGGCGGCTGGTGCGTCGCGCCGTCAAAGCCATCGCCAGCGACCGCGAGCGTGCCCGATTCGGTCGATGGCGCGGGCAAGTCGAATGGCGTGAGTTCGGTCGCTGTTGGATCCGCGGCTGCGTCGACGGATTCCTTCGGCGCGCGTGCGGCTTCCGACGGATCGACCGCATCGAGCTCCAACGCATTGGGATCGAAGGCGGGATCTTCCTTCGGGTCCCCAGGGCCGCCGGTGCGCGTGATGGTGATGCTCGACATGCCGCCGCTGCCCGGCGTGCGAATCGTCGCAGGGCGACGCGCGGAGCTCGTGGTGGTGCGCCGATTGGGATTGGCGCGCGCGTTGGGATTGGGGCGACCGGTCTGCACACCGCTGCGGATGTTGGAGCGGCGGTTCGCGCCGGAGGACGCGGGACGCTGCAACTGCGTGTCGCCGAGGAGGACGATGGGCTTCGATTCTGCAGGCGCTGGCGCAGGAGGCGTGGTTGACGCAGGCGTGGTTGACGCAGGCGTGCCGCTCGCGGCAGTCTGCGCCAAAGCGAGTTCCACGCCATCGCCGACCGTTGCGAGGAGCGCAACGGAGGTCAGGAGAACGCGTGCAATTGGGCGCAAGGACATCATGTCGACGGGAATCGAACAGCGGGAATCGAACAACCGCCTTGCGGGCGGCTCCACCTGCATCGGCTCGGATGTCGAGAACCGAAGCGACTGATGCAGGACTTCCGAAACAGGGGTTCCGACTGCACCGCCAATCGGGTTCGGACGATCTAGGAGTGGGCCTCACGCCCCACCCGCTTCCCATAATCGACACACGCCGACATGCACGCCGCCACGCAATCTGCCACGCTCGACTCACGCAAGTTCACGAATGCGCGCCCCGATGCGCCGCGCGCGAGCGTGCTCATCGTCGGCTACCGCAATCGCGCGCACCTCGAGGCGTGCATCGGCGGCGCGCTGCGTTCCGTCGGTGATCTCGCGGCGGAGATCCTCTTCATCGATTGCTCGAACGACGGCAGCGCGGAGTTCGTGCGCGAGCGCTTTCCCAGCGTGCGCGTGCTGGATTTCGTGGGCAATCTCGGCTTCGGCCGCGGCAACAACCATCTCGCCGAGCACGCGACGGGCGAGTACATCGTGCTGCTCAATCCCGACACGATCCCGACTGGCGACGAGATCGCGCGGCTCGTCCGCTTTGCCGACGCGCATCCGCGTGCGGGCGCGTGCGGCGGGCGATGCGTGTTTCCAAACCAGACGCCTGACCTCGGGTCGCACCAGCCGATGCTCGATGTCGGCGGAATGATCCTCGCGACGATCGGCCTGGCGCGCGCGCGTCGCGGCGCCCTGCCCGTCGGCGCAACGCAACCGCAGCCCGTCGCCGTGATTTCCGGCGCGTTCATGCTGGTGCGCGGCGATCTCTGGCGAAAGCTCGGCGGGTTCGACGAGCTCTTCTTCATGTACACCGAGGAGGTCGATCTCTGCCGGCGGATCGCCGACGCGGGGTTCGAGCTCTGGGCCGATCCGTCGATCGTGATGATCCACGACGCGGGCAGCGGCGATCCCGACAATCCGCGCAAGCGGCTGCAGCTGCTGCGCGGCAACGCGACGTTCTTTCGCAAGCACTGCGGGCCGGTCACGGCGTGGATCGGCTGCGCGGCGATGTATGCGAATGAGCTCCTGCGCTACGGCTATGCGCGCACGGTGCTGCGCGTGACCAACCCAGCGCGCGCTACGAAGCTTGCCGACCGCTGCGCGCACGCGCTGCGGAACCGAGCGGAATGGTGGATGGGCTGGCCGCCGGGCATGCGCTTCGACTGAGCCAGAACAAAGACGCGTGCGCTCACCGCGTCGCGTAGTTGTGCTCGATCCACTGGCGATACGAACCGTCCATGACGGCGCGCCACCAGCGTTCGTTGGCGAGATACCAGGCGACGGTCTTCGCGAGGCCGGTCTCGAACGTCTCGTGCGGGCGGTAGCCGAGCTCGGACTGCGCCTTGCGCGGATCGATGGCGTAACGACGATCGTGGCCGGGGCGGTCCTTGACGTAGGTCACGAGCGACCAGCACGGATTGCCGTTCGCCGCGGGCGAAGTCGGGAAACGCGCCGCCAGCGACGGATCGGCCGCGAACGCCGCGTCGATCGACGCCGTGATGCGCTGCACGATCTCCAGGTTCGGACGCTCGTTCTCGCCGCCGATGTTGTAGACCTCGCCGGGACGGCCCTTGTCGAGCGCGAGCGTGATGCCGCGGCAGTGATCGTCGACGTGCAGCCAGTCGCGCACATTCATACCGTCGCCGTAGATCGGCAGAGGCTTGCCGTGCAGGCAATGGAGCAGCATGAGCGGGATCAGCTTCTCGGGGAACTGGAACGGCCCGTAGTTGTTCGAGCAGTTCGTGGTCGTGACCTCGAGATGGAACGTGTGGTGGTACGCACGCACGAGGTGATCGCTCGCAGCCTTGCTCGCGGAATACGGCGAGTTGGGCTGGTACTGGTTGTTCTCGGCGAACGGCGGATCGTTCGGCCCGAGCGAGCCGTAGACCTCGTCGGTCGACACGTGGTGAAAGCGATGCGGCACACCCGTGCCCGCAAGCCACACCGTGCGCGCGGCCTTGAGCAGCGAGTGCGTGCCGTTGACGTTGGTGTCGATGAACGCGTCCGGCCCCGTGATCGAGCGATCGACGTGGCTCTCGGCGGCGAAGTGCACGATGGTGCGGATCGCGTGCTCGCGCAGCAGGCGCTCGACGAGCGCGGTGTCGCGGATGTCGCCGTGCACGAAGATGCAGCGCTCGGGATCAACGCCCGCGAGGTTGGTGCGGTTGCCCGCGTAGGTCAGTGCGTCGAGGACGACGATCGACTCGTTCGCGTCGGCCGCGAGGCGTTGACGAACAAAGTTGGCGCCAATGAAGCCGGCGCCGCCAGTGACCAGAATCGTGCGTGGATCGCTCATCGTGCCCCCGTTGTCGACTGCGTGACGGCCGCGGCTTGACTCGCGGCGGAAGATTCGGCAAGGGTCGCGCGCAGCGCCTCGCGCCAGTGCGGCGCGGGGCGGCCGAGCAGCGCCCAGGTCGCGTCCTTCGAGAGCAGCCCCATCGCGGGCCGACGCGCGGGCGTCGGGTAGTCGACGGTGCGGATCGGCGTGACGCGGGTGCGGGCGGTCGCAAAGCCGAGCGCGGCGGATTCCTCGCGGATCGCGACGGCAAAGTCGTACCAGCTGGCGACGCCTGCATCGGTCCAGTGATGGATGCCGGTCGCACCCGCAGCGTGCAGCGACCAGAGCGCACGGGCGAGTCCCGCAGCCGAGGTCGGCGTGCCGATCTGGTCGGCGACGACGCGGACTTCGTCGCGCTCCTGCATGAGCCTGAGCATCGTGCGCATGAAGTTCTTGCCGTGCGACGCGTAGACCCAGGCGGTGCGTACCACGAGCGCGTCGTGCGACTTCAGCGCCGCGAGCTCGCCGTCGCGCTTGGTGCGGCCGTAGACCGATGTCGGACAGGTCGCGTCGCCGGGCTGGTACGCGCGCGACGATTCGCCGTCGAAGACATAGTCGGTCGACACATGCACGAACCGCGCGCCGCGCGCGTCGCACGCCGCGCGGAGATCGGAAACGGCGCGGTAATTCACGCGATCGGCGATGTCGGACTCGGTTTCGGCGAGATCCACCGCGGTGTACGCGGCGGCGTTGAAGACCGCGTCGGGACGCACCTCGGCAAAGACCGCGTCGATCCGCGCGCGGTCGCAGATGTCGAGCGCGTCGACGCCGAGCGCGATGACTTCCGCGTCGAGCGGCGCCCAGCGCACGAGCTCAGTTGCGAGCTGCCCCCCAGCGCCGGTGACGAGGACGCGCTTCACGCGAACGCCTCGGCGGCGGCGAAGGCGGCGGCCTTGGTGCGATCCTTCTCGCTCAGCTGCACGTTGGCTGCGCCGCCGATCTCGGCCAGCGGCCACTCGATCGCAAGCGCGGGGTCGTTCCACGCGATCGCGCGCTCATGCTCGGGTGCGTAGAACTCCGTGCACTTGTAGACGAAGTCCGCTTCATCCGAAAGGACGAGGAAGCCGTGCGCGAACCCCGGCGGAATCCACATCGCGCGGCGGTTCGCGTCGCTCAGGATGCGCGCGGTGTGGCGGCCGAACGTCGGACTCCAGCGGCGCATGTCGACGGCGACATCGAAGATCGTGCCGCGCACGACGCGCACGAGCTTGCCCTGCGGACGCTCGATCTGGTAGTGAAGCCCGCGCAGGATGCCCTTGCGCGAGCGGCTCCAGTTGTCCTGCACGAACGTCGCCGGCATGCCGGCCGCGTCGAACACGCGCTCGTTCCACGTCTCGAGGAAAAAGCCGCGCTCGTCGCCGAAGACCTTCGGGACGAGTTCAAGCACATCGGGGATGTCGGTGGCGAGCACTTGCATGGCTTAGTCTCGGTGCTTGAGGAGCTGGAGAAGATACTGACCGTACTGGCTCTTGCCGATCTCGTGGCCGAGGCGCTCGAGTTGCGCATCGTCGATCCATCCGTTGCGCCAGCAGATTTCCTCGGGGCAGCAGATGCGCAGCCCCTGCCGCGCTTCGAGCGTCTGCACGAACTGACCCGCCTGCAGCAGCGTGTCGAACGTTCCCGTGTCGAGCCACGCGCTGCCGCGGCCGAGCAGCTGGACCTCGAGGTCGCCGCGATCGAGATACGCCTGGTTGACCGAGGTGATCTCGAGCTCGCCGCGCGCGGACGGCTTGACCGCCTTCGCGATGTCGACCACATCCTCGTCGTAGAAATAGAGGCCAGTCACGGCGTAGTTCGACTTCGGCTGCCTGGGCTTCTCCTCGATCGACTTCGCACGCTTGTTGGCGTCGAACTCGACGACGCCGTACGCCTCGGGATTGGCGACGTGGTACGCGAACACGGTCGCCCCCGACTGCATCGCGCTCGCTGCGCGGAGACGGCGCTGGAAATCGGTCGCATAGAAGATGTTGTCGCCGAGCACGAGCGCGCTCGGCCGGCCGCGGACGAACTCCTCGCCGATGTGGAACGCCTGCGCGAGACCCTCGGGCTTGGGCTGCACCGCGAAGCGGATCTCGATGCCCCACGCCTTGCCGTCGCCGAGGAGCGAGTGGAACATCGGCGCATCGTGCGGCGTGGTTATGACCATGACCTCGCGGATGCCCGCGAGGAGCAGCGTGCTGAGCGGGTAGTAGATCATCGGCTTGTCGTACACCGGGAGGAGCTGCTTGCTCGGTCCCTTGGTGATCGGATGCAGACGGGTTCCGCTGCCGCCCGCGAGGATGATGCCGCGGCGGTTGCTGGGGGCTTCACTCGTTCCACTGTTCATGGCTGATGTCCTTCCGCTGATGCCTCGACGCGCGAGATCGCTGCGCCGATGCGCTGCACGCGCTCGGAGAGCGTACGCATCGGCATGAATGTTCCCTGCATGCGCGCGTCGACCCGGGCGAGCGCGCGGCGCGCCTCGGCGGTCGACTTGCGGGCGAGCTCGATCTCCGCCATTTCGACGGCGGCGAGCACGGGGTCGGGATTGGTCGACGCGATGGCGAGCGCCTCCGACGTGCGGCCGTCGGCGAGCAGCGCGCGCACGAGCGTGTCGAGGATGTCCGCCGAACCTTGCGCGCCTGCGACGGCGATCTGTGCAAGCGACACCGCGGTCGCGCTGTCGCGGCGCGCGGCGACCAGCGCGTCAGCGAGGTTGTTGAGCGCGACGATGGCGGCGGGATTCTCGCGCAGCGCGTCGCCGATGGCGGCGTCGCGCGTGGCACGCGCGGCGATCTCAGCGACATCCTTGCCGAACGCGCCGATCACCGGTTCGAACTGCGCGCGATACAGCTTTGCCGCCGCGTCGATGTCGCCCTTGGCCGCCGCGAGATCGGCACTGAGAATCGCTACGGGAACCTGGTCGCTGGCAAGCGCGGCCATCGCCTCGCTTGCGCGCGAGCACGCCTCGGCGGAGCCGCTGCGGCACATCGAGGTCCAAGCCGCGATGCACGCAGCGTGCGACACGGGATCGCTCTTGGCGACGCCTGCAATCTCGTCGATCGCCGCGATGCCCTGTTCCATCGGCAGCGCCTGCGCCGACTCGATCCACGCACCGATGATCTCGCCACGCCGCGCCTCGGAGACTCCAGCGAGTTCCGCGCGGATATCGACGTAGCGACCACTGAGCACCGCCGCCGCGATCAGCGCGCGCACGGCGGAGCCGTCGGACGACTGCGTGAGGATTTCCTTCGCGATCGGCCGGAGAATCTCAAACGCGCGGCCAGGGCGACGACCGAGGATCTCGATCATTGCGCGCGCGGCGTCGACTTCGGCTGGCTCCGCGGTGGCCATCTTGCGCCACGCTGCGGCGCAGCTCGCGGCGTCCTCGGCGCGACCGGCGGCGATCGCCGTTTCGGTCGCGAGCTTGCCGATGCTTGCTTCGCTCGGCAGGCGCGTGAGCGCGCGCTGCGCGATGCGATAGGCGTCGTCCTTGCGGTCGGCAAGCAGATGGAACTGCGTCGCGACGCGCCACGCGAGTGGCGAGCCAGAATACGAACCGGTCAACGCCGCCGCGCGGATGAGGGCAGCTTCGTCGGGCACGATGCGACCATCGGGTGTGGTCACGCTGTCGAGCAGCGCAATCGCCGCCGCGAGATCAGGCTGGCGGCCGCTCGCAGCCGCGAGGCTCCGCTGCAGCATCGCGCGACCCGCGGGATCGCCGACAAGGAGCGCGGCAGCAACGGTCGTCGCGTCGGCGTTGTCGGGCTCGAGCGTGAGTGCGCGCGCCAGCGCTTCGCGTGCCTTGGCGAGATCCCCGAGGCGGAGGTTGGTCCGCGCAAGCAGGAGTTCGTGTGCGGCGGTCGACTCGGCCGCGGCGAGGCGTTCGGCGATCGCGAGCGCCGCGCGGGTATCGCCGAACGCGAGTTCGACGTTGGCGCGGACTTCATCAAAGCGTGCGCCGCCGAGTGCGTGCTCCGCCTTGTCGAGCGATGCGCGCGCGTCAGGCATGCGGCCGTCACGGGCGAGGAGCAGCGCCATCTCGCGCTCGACGAGCAACGCGCGGGTGTATTCGGCGCCTTCTGGACGGACATCGGCGGCGCCAGCTGGACCGCGGACGTTCTCAAGGATCGCCGTCGCCGCCGCGGTATCGCCCATCCGCTGGCGGATGCGCGCGAGCGCGATCGCGTCGACGATTTCCTTGCTGCGACCGACGAGCTGCTCGCGGATCTGCGCGGCCTCGAAGAGCTGTCCCTGGCGCGCCTTGAAATCAGCCACGCTGCGCTTGGACTGCAGATCGTCGCCGACGATGCGGATGTACGCCTCGAGTGCGCGCTCGGCGCCGGCGAAGTCGCCGGTCTGCTGGAGCGCGCTGACGAGCTGCGGGTAGATCGTCGCCGAACCAGGCTCCGCCTCAACGGCGCGCTGAAGCAGCTTCGCGGAACGGTCGAACTGCGCCGGCGTCTGCCGCTCGAAGAGCGCGGCGAGCGTGGTCAGCACGCTCGCCGAGTCGGGCGAGCGCATCGCGGCTGCGTCGAGCGCGGCCATCGACGACGCGAGCTTCGAGCGGTCCGTGCCGTGGAAGGTCATGTTCATCGCGGCCTCGGCGACGAGCGCGCGCAGCGATTCCGCGCCGATCGCGTCCTTCATCTGGGTGACGGCGGCGCGGACGAGGGTGTCGTCCTTCGCGCCCCACGCCTCTGCGCGCGAGAGCACGAAGATCGCCGTGTCGAGACCAGGCGCCGTAGAAAGCTCGGTTTCGAGCCACGCGGCGAGTCCGTTGGGATCAACGAGCGGGCGGCGAAGGCGTTCGAGTCGCCGCCTGTCGGCGCCGGTCGCGGTCGCAAGCGCGCGATCGATGGAGCGAATCGCAGCGTCCTTGTCGCCCTGCGCGATGAATCGCTCGGCGATGACCGCGGCGAGCTCGGCACTGGACGCGCCCTGCTCCACGCCGCCGACGATCGCGCCTTGCAGCGAAGGATCGAGCGCGGACGCAGTCTTGAGCGCGAGCGAAAGACGGCCCGAACCGAGATCGCGGAACGACTTTCCGCCATCGGCAAGCGCGCTCTGCAGGATCTCGCGTGCCGCGTCGCGATCGCCGCGCGCGAGGAACACGTCGGCCACCAGCGGCGCGAGTTCGGCGGGGCCGAACTTGGCGTCGGGCCCGTTGAGTGCGGTCCAGAAGCGCCGCAGCGCCTCGGGAGAGTCGGTGCCGTACACGCCACCGCGCGTCGCGGGCTGGTAGTTCGCCTCGAGCGCAGCAGCCCACGCCTCGACCGCGAGCATCGCGACCGAGCCGTCGCCGCCGAGACCGTAGCGAACGAGGAGACTCTCAGCGATTCGGAACGCATCGCGCACGCGGCCCAGGCTCACGCTCGCGCGGATCGCGCGAACGCCAACAGGCTGGAACACATCGCCCGACTGCTCGAACGACCGGACGAGGATCGACTGCGCCTCGTCGAACTCGCCTGCTTCGATCATGACGTCGGCGAGGAGAATCGCCGCGACGGGATCCTTGGGGCAGACGCGGCCGGCGCCAGCGATGCGCTCGATGCGCGCGCGCGCTGGCTCGTCGGAGCAGGCCGCAGCGGCGGCGATGCGGAACGCGTCGGTCGTGCGAGGAGTCTCTGCGTTCGCCGATGCGTCTGCCGGCGCGTTCGCCTTGACGAACGCCGCAGCCTCGCTGCGCTTGCCCGCGAGGTACAGCCCGGCAAACCGCAGGCGGAACACCGCCGCGTCGCTTGCGGGCGCGCTGGCAAACTTGGTGTTCAGCTCATCAAGGCGACCAGCGCGCAGGAGGCGCTGGCCTTCGATTTCGGATGCATCACCGGGACGCGAGAGCGCACCGCGCGAGTTCGCGATCGCCGCGTCGACAAGCGCGTCGCGCTCGGCCGCCGCGAATCCACCCGCTTCGATGCCACCGATGAGCGCCTCGAGCTGCTTGCGCTCGGCGACGCCAGCTGCGGCGATCGCGCGGAGCATCGAACGAGACTCGTCGCCGCGCCCCGTTTCGCGCAGCAGATCGGCCTCAAGCAAACGAAGACCAGGGTCGTCGTGGCCGACCGCGCCCGACTTCCATTCGCGAATGCGCGCAAGCCGACCTTCGGCGTCCGCGCCGGCGCGCTCGAGGCTCAGGAGCTCTGCGGATCGCCAGCGACCGTTGTTCGGCTCGATCGCCTGCAGCTCGCGCGACTTGGCGGCGGCCTCGGTGAACTTGCCCGTGAGGTTCAGCACCTCGAGCTCGATCTCACGCGCGCGCACGTCGTTGGGCTCGACCGCGAGCAGCCGATGAACGAGCGGCGGAATCTCGGGCAGCTGACCGAGTCCGATGTACGCCTCCAGCAAACCGCGCATCGCGCGGACATTCTTCTGATCCGCCGCCTGCACCGCGCGGAAGTAACCCGCTGCCGTCGACAGATGCCGACCGTTCGCCTCGGGGACGCGCATGCGGCATTCGGCGAGCGCGAGCACGACCTCGGCGTCGCGGTTGTTGCGCGCGGCGAACGCGAGCGGCTCGAGCGCGTTCTCGAACTTGCCCGCCGCGAAGAGCGTGAGGCCTTCCTGCTTCTTCTCAACGAGCTGCGCGTCGCGATGCGCGGTGCGGGCGATCATGCCCGCGGCGATGGCGACAGCAAGCCCGCCAGCGACGGCGCTCGAGAGGATGATGCGGCGCTTGGTTCTCGGGTTCACTTGCTTCCTCGCGTTTCCTGTGCGGTTCCAGCGGAATCCGCGCTCTTCCGACCGATCCGCAGCATGCCCATCACTGTCATCACGATGATCCGCAGGTCGAGGAGCGGACCCTTCCGCTCGACATACTCGATGTCGTACTGAATCCACTCCTGGAAGTCCTTGCCAGGCGCACGCGTGCGCATGACCTGCCAGAGTCCGGTGATTCCGGGCCGCACGGACAGGCGCTTCTCGCGCCAGGCTGGGCAGAACTGATTCTCGTTGTCGGGGCTCGGGCGCGGCCCGACGACGCTCATCTCGCCCTTGAGCACGTTCCAGAACTGCGGGAATTCGTCGAGCTGGAAGCGGCGCAGGATCTTGCCCACGCGCGTCACGCGCGGGTCGTCGCGGATGAAGACCTGCGGTCCGTCGCAGAGATTCTGCTTGCGGAGCTCGGCGACGAGCGCCTCGGCGTTGCGGCGCATCGTGCGGAACTTCCAGCAGCGGAAGATCCCGCCGCCCTTGGTCTGCCGGCGATGGCCGAAGAAGATCGGGAATCCGTCGTCGATCACGACCGCAATCGCGATCGCGAGGATCAGCGGGCTGAACACGACGAGCACGCTCGCCGCGAACACCACGTCGAACGCGCGCTTGAACGGGCGATACCAGTTGCCGCGCGGAGCGGTTTCCTGCGATTCGCGTCCCGACTCGTGCGAGAAGATCTCGCCGATCGGACGCACACGCAGGGCGCTCGTGGTCGCACGGTCCCACACCACCGAAGGTCCGATTTCCTGCAGCGGCGCGTCGGCTCCACGCGAAATCCTCGGACGCTCGCCGATCCAGAGCGGACCGATGCAGCGATCGCGCTCGGCGATGCGGTCGGACGCGAGTCCAAACACGCCGTCGGCGAGCGGACGGATGCCCTCGATCACGCGATCGGGATGCGCCCACGCCGTCGCGATCGCGCGCACGAGCTGCTCGCGGTCCTGCTGGCTCGCGGAGTGAAATCCCCTGCCCGCACAGTCGATTGCGTCGATGCGAACGCGGCCGCGGACGCGCATCGCCGCCAGCGCGCGCTGCGCAGTCGCAGCCATCGCCCACGCCTCGGCATGCGCGCGGCGACGCGCGATGTAGACCTGGCCCGACACGTTGCGATCGGCGTTGTACTTGCGCTCGATCTTCGCCACGTTGCCGTCGGCGCCGAAGAGAATGCGCTCGCGGTATCCGTCCTTGACGGGCTGCAGCAGGTGCACGCGCGTGCATTCCGCGCTGTTCCAGAGCAGCGTGTCGGCGATGGTCCGCAGGTCGAAGACCGCGAGCTGGCCCTCGTCGAGCAGCAGGAACACATCGGCGTCGGGGTCGGGCATCGTGCCGCTGCCGAGGCGCACGCACGACACGCCGAACGACGCCCAGTAGGCATCGTGGATCTCGATGGCGTCGAGGCCCCAGATGCGCCCTGTGGCGGCTGGCTGATGCGCAAGCGTGCCCGTGGGCATCAGGCGGCTCCCCTTCGCGGAGTCGCTTCGTTGGCGTTCATCACGCGGCCTGCGCCGAGCAGCGGATGCCGGTGCTTGACCGTTCCGTTGCCATCGAGCGCGCTGGCGACGTCGGTCGACATCTTGGAGATCGAGCCGTAGCGCATGCAGTCGGACTTGACCGCGTCGTTGAGCACGAGTCCGATGTAGTCGGATCCTGCCGAGCGAATCTCGGCGATCGACTCCGCCAGCCGACCGCGCGAACGGCCGCGGCGAATGACGAGCATCGCGCCGTCGCAGCTCGCGGCGACCGGAATCGCCTCGACGCTCGCGGTCATCGGACCCGCGTCGACGATGATGATGTCAAAGCGATCGCGCAGCGTGCGCAGCAACCGGCGCATCGCGCCGACCTGGACATGGCTCGCGGAGACATTCGGATCGGTACCGATCGGCAGCAGCCAGACGCCAGGCTGCGCCTCGACCAGCTCGTCGCCGAGCTCGCCCCGGCGAAGCACCTCGCGCACGCCGGGCGCGTGCAGGCGGTCAAGCATGCCGCTCATCGCGCGACCGATGAAGTCGCAGTCGACGATCACGGGACGGTGACCGGCGCGCGCGTAGCTGATCGCGAGCGACAGCGCGACGGTGGTCTTGCCGTCGCCCTGGGACGGGCTGGTCACGAGCATCGCGTAGCCCTCGCCAGGAGCGCGACGCGACTCGATCTTGTTGCGGAGACGGTCCACGCAGTTGATCGCGAGATCATGCGCGAACGGATCGCTTGCGGCCTGCGACATGTCGGGGATCACGCCGAGCCACTGCAGCCCGTGCGAGTCGTTGGCCAGCTGCGACGCGCGGAACGCGCGCGGACTGATCGTGCCGATCAGGAAGAACAGACCGAACGAAGCACCCAAACCGCCGAGGAGCCCCAGCGACGCGAACTGCACACGCTTGTCCGACGCAGGCGTCGGGAGCTGGCTCGCGTAGCGCGCGACGCTCAGACGGCCGCGGCGGATGCTGTCCTGCTCGCGCTCGAGTTCACCGATGCGCACGGCAAAGCTCTGCTCGGACTTGCGCGACTCCTCGATGCGGCGATCGGTCTCGGTGAGCCGGGCGAGCAGCATGTTCGCCTGGTCGATCTCGGTGCGCAGCGCCTGATGCTCGGCGGAGAGCCTGGTGGCCTGCCGGCGCGCAGCGCCGAGGTTCAGGTCGCGGCCGTGGCCTTCCGCCCACATCGTGCACGCGCCGGCGCGGGCGGCCGCGAGCTGCGCTTCGAGCGAGCTCACTTCGCGGGCTGCCATTTCGTACACGCGATGCTCAGGCTTGTAGGTCTTGGGAAGCGCGCTGAAGCGAATCTTTGCCGCATCGACCGCGCGACGAAGGCCGGGGAGCGACGGATCGATCGCGTCGAGCTCGGCGAGGGTCGGCTCGAGGCGAAGCTCGTCCGGCGGCGAGGCGGCGGAGTCGCCGCCCACGGCAGGCCGCGCGCCTTCCTTCGCCTTCGCGAGATCCCACTGGCGCTCGATGTCCTGCTGGAGCGACTTGTTCGTGGCCAGCTTCTCCTCGAGGTCGCGCATCTTGGTCACGCGGGCCTCGATCAGCGACGCAAGATCGGCGCTGCCGTACGGCGTGTCCTTGAGGACCGCGATGCGCTCCTCGGCGAACTTGGTCTCGTCGCGGCGCGCGAGCGTCATCATCTCGCGGAGCGAGGCGATCTTGCGGCTGTAGACGGTCTCGGCGCTCGGACCGTAGATATCGAGGTACGCGTCCACGATCCAGTTGGCGACGGGCGCGGGGATCGCCTTGTCGGGCGACTCGAACCGCACTTCGAGCATGCTGCCCGAGCGCGGGGTGGTCACGACGAGACCATCGGCAAGCGCCTGCAGGCCCTGGTCCGCGCCGTGCGCCGCGAAGAACTTGCGGACAGCGGCTGCTTCCACTGCGGCTTCGTTCGGGCGCTCCGCCTTGGCGCGCACCGTGGGCTCGCCGCGCGCGGCGGCGTCAGCGACCGCAGCGAACACGCGCGGATCGGTCAGCAACACGACCTGCTGCGACACGTAGGCGTCGTAGTTGTCCATCGCCTTGGTCTCGGGCATGTCCTCGGCGAGGATCGTGTCGAGCTTGGCGTCGATCTTGACGTACGCCGTCGCCGCGTACTTGACGGGCGCGACATAGAAACCGCCCGCCGCGAGCAGCGCGCCGAGCGTGACTCCCGTGAGCACGCACCATCCCCAGCGGTTCTGCAGGCGATCCTGCACGAGCGCCATGGGATTCGGCGCCTGCGAGGCCGGCGTGGCGGCGGGTGCGGTCATGGTCGAGAGTGCGGTCGTGTCGTTGTCCATCATGGCTCGTCTCCCGAGGTTGCCTGCGATACGCCGTGCAACTTCGTGTGCTCCATCCCGTCAGTCTTCGGATCGGTATCTGCGATCGCCTCGGTCTGCGCGACGGGCAGGCCCTTGAGCGCACGCACGCAGTCCGAGGGAATCAGTGCAAGAAGTTCATTCGCCGTCGCCGCGACATCGTCCGCAGCGGGCCATCCATCCATCACCACCTGGATCTGTCCGACGCCGAGGCGCGAGATCTCGAGCTTGGCCACGCGCGAACGCAGCTGCTCGATGTCCGAGCTGATCGCCGCGTCGGGCAGCACGAAGAAGCCGATCACCGACACCTCGCGCAGCGCGCCGGTGCCGTCGACCGAGCTGAATCGATACAGCGTCGCGCGGAAGCGCTCGCCGTTGAGCTCCAGCGCAACGCTGTCGTGCCCGCCCTCGCGCGCATGCCAGCCGGACGAGGGGTAGCACGACGGCGGGTAGTGGCCGTTCATGTCACGCACGTCGCCGCAGTGGATCACGCCGAGCGTCGCGTGACGACCGGTGCCGAGCTCCACGAATCGACGCGAGAGCACGGCCGTCGGCATCAGGATCTCCGTCGCAGCCGCGGGGAGCGGGCAATCCGTGCCCACCCAGCGGCCCGTCATGAACGGAACCTGCTCGAGGCTCATGCGGATCGACTGCGCGCGCGCAACCGCCTCGCCGCGGTCACCAGTCTGCCGCGACAACGCAGTTCCGCCCGCAAGCAGCGCCGCGAGGCAAAGCACAGGCGCCGCGCGATTGGCGCGGTGGATCAGGCGGAGTGTTGCTAGCGAGAGCTTCATGCCTGCAGGAACCTCCACGTGAATACCGGAAGGTCAAGCCACCGCATGAAGCGGATCAGTCCCAGCAGCATCACGATCGCCAGCGGCAGCATGAGCCAGCCAGCGACATCGTGGAACCGTTCCGCGTCCTGCGCCGATTCGTACGCATAGGCAAGCGCCGTCGGCACGAGGCGCACGACGTTGCAGACGATCGCGATCACCGGGCTCGCGACCAGGAGCGCGATGCGCGCCATCGGCCGCAGCGGCACGCTGAAGACAAAGGCAAAGAAGGTCAGCGCCAGCGCGAACACCATGCGCATGCCGTCGCACGCTTCGCCGACGAAGATCGAGCGACCGGCGATCTGGATCGAGTTGCCCGCGCGCTCGGTCGCGATGCCGAGGACATCGAGCACTTCCTGCGTGACGCCGACGGCGAGCGACTGCAGCGGACCCGCAAGCCACTTGCGGACTTCCGCAGGCACGGGGATCAGGAACAGCAGCGCGAGGAACACGGGGAAGAACTGCCGAAGGACCTCGGTCCCCGCCACCGCGACTGCGCACGAGCAGAGCGCAAGCACCGCGCCGAGATGAACCGCAGCGCGCGTATCGGTCTGTTCGCCCCACCACGCGAGCGCCACGGCGGCGCCGACGATCGGGAGCGCAGAGAGGCTCGGACGACGCATCACGAACTGCATGCGCGACCGACGAAGCCACGCGAGATACGCGGCCACCACGGGCACGAGAAAGATGTAGCCGTTGTCGGTCCTGCGCTCCGCCTGCAGATACAGATCCGTCCACGCGGGCCAGAACGCATAGAGCGCCGCCGCGATCAACGCGCCGACGACCCATGCATCGCGGGAGTTCCAGGTGCGGTAGGCGTTCACGACGCACCGCCTTCGGTGCCGCTCTTTGCCGCCGATCCGAGCGCGCCAAAGACCTCGTCGACGATCAGGTAGCCGTTGGGGATATGACTCGCCGGCGGCACGACGCTGCGCGCCACGACCGCGTCGGAGCCGACCGCGCTGCCAGGCAGCAGCACGGAGTCGATCACGAGCGCGCGAGCGCCCACGGTCGCGCCGCGGCAGACGATGCTGCTTCCGCGCACGCACGCGTCGGGATGAACGATCGCGCCCGCGGCGATCGCGGGCGCGCTTGCGCCACGCATCATGGCCGTCGCGTGCAGGTAGCTCTCGCGGTCGGCGATCCGGCAGGATTCCTCAGCGCCAAAGCTCGCGCAGACCTTCATGCCCGCCGCGGAGGCCGCGGGGACGAGCTGCTCCTTGAGATCGAAGTAGCCGATCGTGGGCACGAGTGCGAGCGCTGCGCGAGAGAAGTACGACACGCCCGCTGGCGTCGCGTCGACGGCCGCGCCGATGAGCGCCTCCGTTTCAGGCCGGATCGCAGCGACAAACGCGCGCATGTCGAAATTCGGGGCGTTGGAGCACTCGATCACGATCACGCCGGATCCACGGGCCTCGGCTTCGGTGCGCGCCTCGAACGCGCGCCACGCGTCGCCCACCGTGCCCGCGGGGCCGCGATGCGCGGCGGTATCCACGCGGAGCTCGATGGCGATGGACTCCGCCGAGATCCCCTCGGGCAGCGCGATGCGGCCGTAGAACTCGGTGTCACCTGCGTCGGAAGTCGCGATCACCACGCGCCCGCGGAAGCCAGCGTGGGCAAGCAGCGCGATCCAGCGCTCGGAAATGCTCTGCTCCTCGTCGATCGGAAGCGCCGCGGTCGGAAGTCCAAGGCTCGTCGCGAACTGCGCAGACCGCGAGGCCGCGCTGCGACCCGCGAGCAGAACCGCGAGCGTCGCGGGGCAACTCGCCGCGCCAACAGATGGCTGCAACGACAGCGATCGCTCATGCAGAGCGACAGCCTTTGCTCCTGTCGAGTTGGAAGTCGGGATCATTCTGTCGAACTCCGTGCCTCGGTCGAAGTGCCTGTGCCTGCAGCCCAACGGGCGCTGCAGCGCAGGGCTTATCGACTGCGCCAGCGCGCGAGTTGGGGCGAACTGCCGCAATCCGCAGCGGAAACGCACGCCGCCGATCGCGAACCTCATGATTTGCTGTGATAAGCGCGGACGCGCGTTTGCACGCAATACCGCGCGCGGAACTTATGCGCCAACAGCGCTACCGACGGCGCGACGGCGCGCCACCGCCGCCTCCGACGCCGCGACCGCACGCGAGTGGATCCGCTGGCGCTCCTCCGCCGCAGTTTCGGCGAGGAATCCGCCGATCGCGACCGTCAGGTACCAGATCATGATCGTCTGCCCGAAGTAGCTCACGCCGAGAAAGATCATCGACTGCGCGAAGATCGACGCGCCGACGCCGTAGACCAGAAGATGCTGCGACGAGCCTGGCGGCAGGCGACGGAGCCAGAATCCGCACGCACGCAGCGCCAGCACAATGGTCGCGATCAGCGCCAGCATCGCCCAGATGCCGCCACGGACACCCTCCAGAATGAACTGGTTCGTGACGTCCTGCAGGCCGTAGCCCCAGTGCCGCGTCGAGAGCGTGCCCATGAGCCACCACTCGCCGACATGGTTGATGGCTTGGTCGATCAGATGGTACCGGTGGTATCCCGTGCTTCCGCCGACGAGATCGACGCGCGCGATGAGGTGCCAGATGCCGTGCTTCATCACGAAGTGCAGGGCCGCCGCACCGACCAGCGCCGCCATCCACACCAGCCGCAGCGAGCGCCAGTACGGATACATGGCGAACGCAGCGAGCACGAAGATCAATGCGGCGGCCGGCGTGCTCGATGCGCAGCAGACCACGATCGCGGACGCGAGCGCGGTGCCGCCGATCGCGACGCGTTTGCCGAGCTTTCCGCGCCAATTCGCGATCCACATGGGCAGGATCGCGACGAAGTAGCAGCCCGCGAGAATGGAGTGCGCAAACGCGCCCTGGCAGCGGAGCTTGCCTTCACGCACCTCCGTCATCAGCGGGATTCCGCCAAAGACCGAGAGCATGTTGCGGCCGGTCGATTTCTCGATGCCGAAGATCACGACGACCGGCAGGCAGACCGCGAGCGACTCGACCGCGAGCTTGCGAATGTCCTCGATCGACCGCAGCGACGCACGCGCGACGAGAAACAGCCCGAGCGTGTCGAACGCGCTGCCGATCTGCTGGATGAGGATCCCGAACTGCCCGGTGGTGACGGGCATGAGCGCGACTTTGGCGAGCGTTCCCGCGACGACCAGCGCATCGATTGCGCCGTAACGCACGGTAAACAGGCGTGAAGTTGCCAGCAACCGCAGCAACGCGACCATCACGCCAATCCGCAGGAATGCGAAGTCCGCGCCTGCAAACACGACCCGCTGCGCGGTCGGGATGTACACCGCGACGCCGATCAGCACGAGGGGAATGGCCCGCATCGGGCCAAGCAGCAGCAGGATGCAGGCGATGACCAGCGCGACCAGTCCCACGGGATGGACCGTGTTCTGATTCACGTAGTCGAAACTGCTCGCGGCAAAGTCCATGCGTCGCGGTTGCATCGGCGTCCTCGGTGCGCCGGGTCATCCGCGATCGGCGGTCCGTCGGTCCTGCCGTCGGGAGGTAGGACCTGTGCGGGCAGGTCCGCTTCGCACGACCGCGGTGAGGCTGCGCGGATCGGCGCGTTCCGTTCGGAAACCGCTGCAAAACCGCCGATGAAGCATCGCCGCGCACTCGCGTCGGTCCCGCAAAGCCCCATGCACGCCAACGCAAGCAACCTCCGTCCCGGTGAAGTCCGACTGATGACCCGCTACCAGCGCGGCTGGCGGATCGTCCGCGCGTGGCGCCGGCTGCGCGCGGAACTGCACTCGCTCGCTCTGCGCGCGCGTGGCGCGAGCATCGGCAAGGGCGTGTTCTTCGGCACGCATTCAACGGTGTACGGTCATCGCGGACTCGCGATCGACGACGACGTCAACCTCGGGCACCGCGCGCGAATCGACACGCACCTCACCGAGCGCGGACAGGGTCGCTTCGCGATCGGCAGCGGCACGCGCATCGGCAACGACTTTCACGGCGGCGCAGCGTTGAGCGTGACCATCGGTCGCGATTGCATGGTCGCCTCGGGCGGCACGATCCTCGACCACGACCACGACTTCTCCGATCCGTCGGACCCGCACCGCGCGCACGAAGGCGTCGTGGCCTCGCCGGTCGTGATCGGCGACCGCGTCTTTCTCGGCGAGCGCGTGACGGTGCTCAAGGGCGTGCACATCGGCGACTGCTGCGTCGTCGGCGCGCACTCGGTGGTGTCGCGCGACCTGCCGCCATACACCATGGCCGCTGGAATCCCCGCACGCCCGATTTCCCGCTGGAACCTCGAGCTCGGCCGTTGGGAGCGCCTCGCAACCCCGCAGTCCGTGCATGAGGGGGCGCACTGATGCGCGTCCTGCTCATCGCACACTATTTCCCGCCGGACGGCGGCGCGGGAAGCCAGCGCCCCGCCTCGTTCGCTCAGCACCTGCCTTCGCTCGGCGCAGAGCTCACGGTGGTGTGCCGCCAGCTCGACGACTCCAAGCGCGGCGCCTACGAACCAGCCGATCGAACGCTGCTCGCGCGCACTTCCGCGGCGAACATCCGCCGCGCGGAGCTGCAATCGGGCGAGACATGGACCAACGCGCTGCTTCGCGAAGCGCGCGCTGCCATCCGCGACGAACGCCCCGATGTCGTGCTCGTCACGCTCAGCCCGTTCGAGCATGCTGCGATCGGATTCGCGCTGCGCGCCGAGTTCGGCGTCCCCGTCGTCCTCGACCTGCGCGATCCGTGGGCGCTCGACGGCTGGCACACCTACCGCCATCACTTCGCGTGGCGCGCGGCGTTCAACACCATGCGCAGCGCGCTCGATTCCGCCGACGGCGTGATCATGAACGTGCCGGGCGCGCGTGACGCCGCACAGGCGATCGCTCCGCGGCGCGGCAAGCTCGAGTACGGCGTCGTCACCAACGGCTGGGAAGCCGCCGATTTCGCCGCCAACGCCGACGTCGCTCCTGCAGACAAGCTGCGGATCCGCTTCGCCGGAACCTTCGTCTGCCGCTTCATGCGCGAGCGCAGCGTGCCGCGGCGCGTGCGCGCGTACTTCCGCGGTCGCGGCGAGAACATCGACGAACGCGGCCGTTCGCCGCTGTTCCTGCTTGCCGCGATCCGCGCGCTGCGCGAGTCGCACGGCGCTGGTGGCATGGGGCACGACTTCACGCTCGAGATCGCCGGCACCAAGGAAGCGGAAACCCAGCAGATCATCGACGAAAGCGGATGCGCCGACGCCGTCCGCCAACTCGGGTACCTGCCGCATGACGAGAGCGCACGGTTCATCGCCGGCGCCGACGCCCTGCTGCTGCCGATGCACGGCCTCGCGCGTGGCGCGCGTGCGCGCATGGTTCCCGGCAAACTCTACGAGTACTTCGGCACGGGTCGCCCTGTCCTCGGGCTTTGCCCCGACGGCGACGCGCGCGAGTGGATCGCACGCGACCCGCGCTCGCGCGTGGCGTACCCGACCGACGTCGCGTCGATCGCGCGAAACCTCGCCGAGATGCACGCGATGTGGCGCAACGGCGAGCTCGCGCACTCGCGCCGAGCGGCATGGACGGAGGAGTTCTCGCGCCAGACGCAGGCTGCGCGACTTCTCGCCTATCTCGAACGGGTTGCGAAGCCCTCGACGCCGACGCGGTCAACCGTGCCGAGCATGGCCGCACGCTGAGCCACCGGCGCAAAGGCGACCCGACGTTCCCAACCTGCAATCAAGCGTGCAGTCGAGCGCCGCAATCAGGCCGATCGCCGCGCGATTGAACGACTTGCGGTCACCGCCTTCGACATCCGCATCGGCTGCGAGCCGCGCCAACGGCTCGGGAAGCTCGCTGCAGAACCGCTGCCACGCAAACTTCGATCGCATCGTGCGCAGTGGATTGCGCATCCATCGCGGCACGCGATTGTCCTCGCCGGTCGCAAACGGAATCCCGGAATCATCGAGCGACTCCAGCGCGATCTCGCGCCAGTCGCGCCGGATCGCGCGCTCCATCGGAATGGCAGCGATCGCGCGGCACAGATCCAGGTCGTACAGCGGCGCCACCACGCGCTCCTCAGGCAGCAACCCGAACGCCGAGCTCGCGATGCCGCGACGGCTCCAGTGCAGCAGGCTGAACATGCCCAGCGGGTTCGGCTGGCCTTCGAGGCCACGCATCACGCGACTGAATTCGTGCAGCACCTCGTCGTGCGAGGCGATCGCGATTCCCGCGTTGCGCGCGCCGTCGATCCAACGACGCGACGCGCCGCCGGCATGACCGACCATCCACTCGCAAAGCTCGTCGATGCGCCGCTCGTTCCAAAGCCGAATGGGCTCCTCGCCCAGCAAGGACCCCGTCGAAAGTACACCAGCGCCGATGCCGTCGGTCACGCGCACATTCATGGCGCGCACCTGCGTCGCGATGGGCACGAACCAGCCGTGCTCCAGCGACTGGAACGACTGCTTCATGTGGCGGCCGACTTCGCGCGCGCCGTCGAATGGCAGCGGCGTGACGCGCTCGATCGGGATTTCGAGATGCTCGGCGAGCCTGCATGCGATCGCTGCGTCGGACCGCGAGCCAGACTGGTCCAGCGTCAGGGCGAGCTCGGGCCGCGCACCGAGCCTTCGCAGCCCGAGTGCAATGAGCCGCGAATCTCGGCCTCCGCTCAGCAGACAGACAAGTGTGTCGTCAGGCGTGCGTCGCTCGATCGCGTCGAGTACCAACGAGAGCAGCTCGCCGTCGCGAGGCGCATGCGCGAGCGCAAATCCGGTCGAATCAATCTCGGTCGCACTGATCCCTGCGATCGCAGTGCGGCCGCCGATCGCGGTGCCAAGCGTGAGCACCGTCGCGAGTCCAATCGGGTCGATCTGGTCGCCGTCCTTGACGAGCGCGTCGATCGTCGGCGCCGTCGCATGCGGCGTCTCTCCGCGGAAGAACCGCGGACGAAGGTCCACCGCCCCCGACGGACCAGCGCCGGGCAACGTGGACGAATGGACGAACGTGGACGCAGACGCCATGAATTCACTCATCGGCAAGGGGCAAATTCACGTTTGCGCGACTTCAGAGATTGAGGCAAAAACAAGCCTCGAACGCCGTCGTCTTGCGCGCCATGGACCGAGGCACCGCGCCAAGGTCCGCAAAAAATCACACGGCCGCCGATCGATCGGCGGCCGTGCGAGAATCGTATTTTTTCGAAGCGCGACGCGTCACTTCACGCGGCGACGCATGAGGCCCACGCCGATCAGGCCGAGACCGGCCAGCACCGCAGGCGCGCCGATCGGAACGACCATGAGCTGGTCCTGTGCCGACGGATTGGTGAGACCGTAGAGGTTCGTGCCCATCGTGCCGAAGCCACCCTCACCGAGCGACGCGAGCATGGATGCCGCTGTCCGGTAGGTGCCCGACAACTGGTTGACCTGGAAGGCTCCGCGATCGAGGCCGAGCTGGGTCACCGCTTCCGACGCGGTGCGAGCATCGATGTTCTCGTGCGTGATCTCCCAAAGCGCAAGTTGGAACGCGCCGACCGACTGCGCGCCGCTGAGGCCCGCGTAGTAGCGACGGTAGAGATCGTTCACCAGCGTGGCCTTGACCGGGCCCATCGGCCCAGGAGCATTCACCGGCGCATCCATGTCCGGCACCTGCGAGGGCGGAAGGATGGTGTAGGTGTAGCTGTTGCCCGCAGTCACGCCCTCGAACAACTGCACGCAGAAGGTCGTGCGCTGCTGTCCATAGACGCTCCACTGCTGCGAGCCGATCGCGACGTTGCTAAACGTCGCAGACGACCGCGCGCTCCAGGTGAGACGGTTGTTGTAGCGAAGGCCCGCGGTCGACGGGTTTCCGTGTCCGAGGTAGGACATCGTGACGCTGTCGGCGGACGCCGAAGCGGCGACAGCGAGAGCAGCGAGGACGGTGAGACCGATCGACTTCATCTTTTCAACCCCTTAGAGGTGTAGGCGGGCCCCCACTGACAGCGTGAGGGTCGACCCGACTGTGCCACCAATCTAAGTCACGTCAAGTCATGTAGTTAGAGATGTCTCAAAGAGCACGATCAGGTTTCCTTATCCAACCCAACCCAAGCGACCGATATCCCGTAACGTCCGAATTGCCAGAGCCCCATCACCCGCGCCGCCAGGAGTCAGCGTGCCATGTCCATTCGTCGCATCCATGCACTATTTCGAGTCGCCCCTGCGGCCACCGCCCTTCTGCTCGCTGCTGCCGCATGTGCGGGCGACCTCGCGAGTGACGTCAGGCTCAAGCTCAAGACATCACAGCTCAATGAGGCGAACGTCGGCTACGTGGTGATCGACGTCGCGACGGGCAAGACCGTCGCGTCGCACAACGAGACCATCGCGCGCATTCCTGCGAGCAACATGAAGGTGCTCACGACGGGCGCTGCGCTCGATGTACTGGGACCGAACTTCGAGTTCCGAACGCGGCTGGTCGCCGCGACCAACGCGGGCAAGACCACGCTCACCATCGTCGGCGACGGTGACCCCGCGCTGTTCGATCCCGAAGCGCACGGCGGCAACTGGACCACCGTCTCGGACGCGGTCAACGCCTGGGCGGCCAACCTCAAGGCGTCTGGCGTTGTTCAAGTGGAAGAAGTCGTCGTCGACGCGCGCATCTTTGACAGCGAGCCCATCCCCACCGGCGACGAGAAGTGGGCCACCAATCTCAACGGCACCTACGCCGTCGAGCTCTGGGGCCTCAACATCGCGGCCAACACCGCACGCGTCGGATTCGGATGGCAAAGCGGCGCGGCGCCCAAGATCGCCTCGGTCGACCCGCCGTTCCCGCTGCGCAGCAGCGCGGAAAGCCGCTCGCGCTGCGTCGCGGGAACCAAGTCGACGTTCGATGTGCAGAACGGCAACACGCCGGGCCAGCTCGTCCTCCAAGGCAACATGACCAACACCGAGGGCGACAAGGACAAGTCGATCTCCGTGCGCAACACCCCGCTGCTCGCCGCCGAGATGTTCGCCACCGAGTTCCGCCGCTGCGGCATCGTGGTTCCGCAGGGCGCGTTCCGTGTGGCACAGCCGACCGATCCCGCGACGACGGGCGCGGTCGTGCCGCCGGTCCTGACCACCCCGATCGCCACCGTCATCAAGCGCGCCAACACCGACAGCGTCAACCTCTACGCCGAAGCGCTCGCGAAGCGTGTCGGCGCCGCGCGTTCCGGAAAGGCCGGCAGCTGGGTCACCGGCCGCGAGGCCGTGCAGAGCGCGATCACCGCCCGCATCGGCGCGGTGGGCAATCAGCAGATCAAGTTGTTCGACGGATCCGGCCTCTCGAAGGAGAACATGGTCTCGCCCGCGGTCATCGCCGGCTGGCTTCGCGCGCTCGCGTGCGACTCGACGAAGGTTGGCATCTACTACAACAGCTTCGCGCGGCCGCACGAGCCGGGCACGCTCAAGAAGCGCTTCGATGGCGTTGATTTCAACGGCGTGGATGTCTTCGGCAAGTCCGGCTATATCGACTGCGCGAGCTGCCTGAGCGGTCTCGTCGTCGGCCCCGGAGGCAAGGCGATGGTCTACTCGATCCTCTGCCGATCGGACAACTGGAAGGCCGAAGGCAAGCTCACCAACGCGCGGACCTTCCAAGAGCAGCTGGTCGTGCGCGTCGCCGAGGAAATCAAGCGCGACAGCGTGAAGTTCGCCACCGCAGCCGATCACTGAGCGCCCATGCCGACCGGCACCGATTCCATTCTCGCACTGGCCTGCGTCGGCATCACGCTTGCTTTGCTCGTGCGCGGCCGCATCGGCAGCGATCTGGTGATGGCCGGCGGCATCGGCCTGCTCGTGCTCACGGGCGTGATCAAGCCGGAGGACGCATTCGCGGGTCTCGCGAGCCCGTCGATCATCACGATCGCGCTGCTGCTCGTCGTGTCGCAAGGCGTGATCGAAACGGGGCTCGTGCAATGGGTCGGTCCCGCGCTGTTTGGCCGCGCCCGCAGCGCGACCGCCGCGCAGATCCGCCTGATGCTGCCGGTCGCGGCGATCTCGGCGTTCATCAACAACACGCCATTGGTCGCGATGTGCATCCCCGTGGTGCAGGACTTTGCCAAGCGCAGCAAGATCCCACCGGGCAAGCTGTTCATCCCGCTGACCTACGCGGCGACGCTCGGCGGGGTGTGCACGCTGATCGGCACCAGCACCAACCTCGTGGTGAACGAGATGTGGGTCAAGGCAGGCCACCCGTCGTTTGCCCTGTTTGACCTCGCGTCGATCGGCGTGCCCGTCGCGATCGTCGGTGTGACGTACGTCGTGATCGCGGGCCGCTGGCTCCTGCCCGCAACCGGCGGCGCAAGCCTTGCGGGAGTCGACCCGCGCGCGTACTCGATCGAGATGCGCGTCACCGGTGCGCCGATCGCGGGCAACACCGTCGAAGGCGCGAGTTTGCGCGGCCTCGAAGGCCTCTACCTCTCCGAGATCCGCCGTGGCGACGAGATCATCGCGCCCGTCGGGCCGACCACGCTCATCCTGGGAGGCGACCGTCTCTGCTTCATCGGCGACGTGAACTCGGTGGTGTCGCTGCAGAAGATGCGCGGACTCTCGGCCGAAGTCGAGCAGACCCGCAAGCTCGGCGCCGAGCGCCACCGCCGCTTCCTCGTCGAAGTCGTGATCTCCGACACGAATCCCCTGCTTGGCCGCACGATCAAGGAAGCGCGCTTTCGCAGCGTCTACGACGCGGTGGTGATCGCCGTCTCGCGCAACGGCGAGCGCATCACCAACGTCAAGCTCGGCACGATCACCCTGCAGACCGGCGACGTGCTGCTGCTCGAGACGCACGAGGCGTTCCTCAACGCGTACGGAAGCTCGCGCGACTTCCTGCTCGTGAACAAGATCGAGGACTCCTCGCCCGTGCGCCACGAGCGCGCGCCGCTTGCGGGCCTGATCCTGCTCGGAGTGATTGCCATCGCGGCGTTCGAGCCGTTTGGATTCAAGATGTTCCATGCGGCGTTTGCCGGCGCTGCGGCGATGATCGCCACGCGCTGCTGCACGGGACCGCAGGCACGCAAGGCGCTCAATGCGCGCATGATCTTTGTCATCGCAGGCTCGCTCGCGCTCGGCACCGCGCTCGAGAAATCGGGCGTCGCCAAGCAGTTCTCCGACGGACTGATCACGATCAGCAACGGCAGCCCGATCGCCACGCTGGGTGCGATCTACCTCGCGACGTTCGTGCTCACCGAACTGCTCTCGAACGCAACCGCCGCGGCACTGGTGTTCCCGGTGGCGATCGCGGCGGCGCACACGCAGGGCATCGACCCAAAGCTCACCGCGATCGTGGTGATGATCGGTGCGAGCGCGAGTTTCTCCACGCCGATCGGCTACCAGACGAACCTGATGGTGCAGGGCCCAGGCGGCTACCGCTTCATGGACTTCGTCAAAATCGGCCTTCCGCTCGGCATCCTCACGGGCGTCGTGACGATCGCGACGGTGTGGTTCCAGATGTCAAACGCAGGAGCGCATCCGTGATCGACCGCATGAAGGACGCCGTCGCTGCTGCAGCGCGCGCCACCCGCTTTGTCCACGCCTCGACGTCGCTCGCGGGCGTTTCGAAGGACGACCGCTCCCCCGTCACCATCGCCGACTGGGCAAGCCAGGCGGTGGTCTCGATGCACCTCGGGACCGATGTGCCGCTTGTCGGCGAAGAGGACGCGGCAACGCTGCGTGCGCCCGAGAGCGCGTCGCTGCGTGCGCGCGTCGCCGAAGCCGTCTCGCACGCGCTCGGCCGTGCGACCAGCGAATCGGCGTGCCTCGACGCGATCGACGCGGGCCGCGCGGCGCCGTGCGCGCGCTACTTCACGCTGGATCCTGTCGACGGAACCAAGGGATTCCTGCGGCGCCAGCAGTACGCGATCTCCCTCGCGCTCATCGACAACGGCATCGTCGTGCGCGGCGTGGTCGGCTGCCCGAACCTGCCCGACGACGCGAGCGACCACGGCACGGGCAATGACAGCACGGGCAACTACGACTCCGCCGATCCGATCGGGTGCCTCGCGTTTGCCGAGCGCGGGCGCGGCGCGTTCATCCAGCGTGGCGACGGCGCTCCGCAGCGGATCCACGGTGCGGCGTGGACCGTCGGCGCGCCTGTGCGCGCCTGCGAGTCGGTCGAGAGCGGACACTCCAAGCAGGACCTCAGCGCGGAGCTTCTCGCCGCGATCGGCGCGCCAGGCCGGCCCGCGCGGCTCGACAGCCAGTGCAAGTACGTCGTAGTCGCGCGCGGCGGCGCGGACATCTACATGCGCCTGCCCGTCAAGGCCGACTACCGCGAGAAGATCTGGGATCACGCCGCAGGCGCGCTCGTCGCGAGCGAGGCTGGCGCGCGCGTGTGCGATGTCGACGGAAAACCGCTTGATTTCAGCCGCGGGCGCGAACTGACGGACAACCGCGGCGTGTTCGCCGGCCATCCCGAGATCGTCGATCGTCTCGTCGCGGCGTTCGCCGCGCGCGTCAGCTGATGCCGCGCGCGCGCAGTTCCGCGATCACGCAATCGGATGCCGCCGCAACGGAGAGATGCGCGGAGTCGATGACGAGCTCCGCGCAAAGCGGCTGCTCATACGGCTGATGAATGCCCGTGAAGTCGCGGATCTCGCCCGCGCGAGCCTTCTTGTACAGGCCCTTGGGATCGCGCGACTCCGCGACATCCAGCGGCACATCGACAAACGCCTCGAGGAAAGGGATCCCCCACTCGTCGTGCAGCGCGCGCACCGCGGCGCGATCCGCGATGTACGGACTCACCAGGCTCGCGAGCACGATCACGCCGGAGTCGGCGAGGATTCGGCACACTTCCCCCGTGCGGCGCACGTTCTCCGCGCGATCATCAGGGCTGAACCCGAGGTTTCGGTTGAGCCCATGACGAAGATTGTCACCATCGATCCGGTAGCAGAGGCGCCCACCGCCGACGAGTCGCGATTCGACAGCGACTGCGATCGTGCTCTTGCCCGAGCCCGAGAGGCCCGTGAACCAGACGGTCGCGCCGCGCTGCCCCAGAAGGCGCTCGCGGTCCGCGCGGGAAACCGCGCCCTCGTGCCAAGTAGTGTTGGCGGACGCGGCATTGGAGGACTTTCGGTGGGTGGAGTCGCCGGCCATGCGCAAACCTCCGGAAAGCAGGAAACGGCGGCAGGAACGCGCCCCGATTCGCCGATACGGTATCGGCCCTTCGGACCGCGCGCATGGAAGAAACCCGGCTGACCCATCTCAAGCAACTTGAAGCGGAGAGCATCCAGATCTTCCGCGAGGTGGTCGCGAGCTTCGAGCGCCCCGTGATGCTGTATTCGATCGGCAAGGACTCCGCGGTCCTGCTGCATCTGGCGATGAAGGCGTTCTATCCCGCCAAGCCGCCGTTCCCGCTGCTGCACGTCGACACCAAGTGGAAGTTCCGGGAGATGTACAAGCTCCGCGACGAGTACGTCGCCAAGGAACTGGGTCTCGACCTGCTCGTGCACGTCAACCCCGATGGCGTCGCCGCGGGCATCAATCCGATCACGCACGGCTCGCGCAAGCACACCGATGTGATGAAGACGCAGGGCCTCAAGCAGGCGCTCGACAAGTACGGCTTCGACGCAGCGTTCGGCGGCGCGCGGCGCGACGAGGAGAAGTCGCGCGCGAAGGAGCGCGTGTTCAGCTTCCGCGACGCGCAGCACCGCTGGGATCCGCGCAACCAGCGGCCCGAGCTGTGGAACATCTACAACACCGAGGTCAACCGAGGCGAGTCGATCCGCGTGTTCCCACTGTCGAACTGGACCGAGCTCGATGTGTGGCAGTACATCTGGCTCGAGAAGATCCGCATCGTGCCGCTATATTTCGCAGCGCCGCGCCCCGTCGTGTACCGACACGGCGTGCCGATCATGGTCGACGACGACCGCCTTCCGCTCGAGCCGGGCGAAGTCCCGCAGATGAAGGTGATCCGCTTCCGCACGCTCGGCTGCTATCCGCTCTCGGGCGCAATCGAGTCGCCGGCCGCGACGCTCCCCGAGATCATCAAGGAAATGCTGCAGGCGACGCAGAGCGAGCGCCAGGGCCGCGTCATCGACCACGACGGCGCGGGCAGCATGGAAGAGAAGAAGAAGGAGGGCTACTTCTGATGCGCATCGATCAGAACGCCGCGGAAAACGCCCTTATCGAGAGCAACATCGAGGAGTATCTCGCGCGCCACGAGCGCAAGCAGCTGCTCCGCTTTCTCACCTGCGGATCGGTCGACGACGGCAAGAGCACGCTCATCGGGCGGCTCCTGCACGACACGCACATGATCCACGAGGACACGCTCGCCGCCGCCGCGCGCGACTCGAAGTCGATGGGCACGCAGTCGGGCGCGCTCGACATGGCGCTCCTCGTCGACGGACTCAAGAGCGAGCGCGAGCAAGGGATCACGATCGACGTCGCGTACCGGTACTTCACGACCGCGGCGCGCAAGTTCATCATCGCCGACACGCCGGGGCACGAGCAGTTCACGCGCAACATGGCGACGGGCGCGAGCACGTGCGACCTCGCGATCCTGCTCGTCGACGCGCGTCACGGCGTCGCGGTGCAGACGCGCCGGCACTCGTACATCACGAGCCTGCTCGGCATCGACGAGATCGTCGTCGCGATCAACAAGATGGACCTCGTCGGCCACTCGCAGGCGCGCTTCGACGAGATCGTGCGCGAGTACAGCGCGTTCGCCGCGCGCCTTTCGCCGCGCAACATGCGGTTCATCCCGATGTCCGCGCTCAACGGCGACAACGTCGTCCACCGCAGCACCGCGATGCCGTGGTACGACGGACCGACGCTGCTCGAGCATCTCGACGCGGTGCCGCTCGGCGCGCAGGGAAACAGCGTCGATTTCCGCTTTCCCGTGCAGTGGGTCAATCGGCCGAACCTGGATTTCCGCGGCTTCACGGGCACCGTTGCCGGCGGATGCGTCAAGCCTGGCGACCGCGTGATGGTGCTGCCGACGCGCAAGACCTCGACGGTCACGCGCGTCGTCACCTTCGACGGCGACCTCGCGCAGGCGACCGCCCCGCTGTCCGTGACGCTCACGCTCGCCGACGAGATCGATTGCTCGCGCGGCGACATGCTCGTGCATCCCGGCAACGAGCCGCATGTGTCGCAGGATGTGCACGCGATGGTCGTGTGGATGGACGACCAGTCGCCGCTCGTCCCAGGCAAGGAGTACCTGCTCAAGCACGGACCGCACAAGACGCCCGCGAGCGTCGTGCGCATCGAGCATCGCGTCGACGTGAACACGCTCGACAAGACGAGCGCTCCCGCGCTCGCGCTCAACGACATCGGCCAGGTCGAGATTCGCACGCAGCGCCCGCTGGTGTACGACGCGTACGCGCGCAACCGGCAGACGGGCGCGTTCATCCTGATCGACCGCCTTACGAACGCGACGGCGGGCGCGGGCATGCTGCTCGATCCGAGCGCGAGCGGCGGCCCCAGCGATGGACACTGGTCCGACACGCCGCACATCGACCGCGCGCGTCCCGTGCGCTCGACCGTCACCCCCGAGGAGCGCCAGGCGCGGCTCGGGCAGAAGCCGTTCACGCTGCTCTTCGTCGGACTTTCGGGCTCGGGCAAGGGCAAGATCGCGCGCGCGGTCGAGCGACGCCTGTTCGACATGGGCCGACTTGCGACCGTGGTCGATGGCATGAGCCTGCGCGCGGGCATGAGCCGCGATCTCGGCTTCTCAAAGGGCGAACGCAGCGAGAACCTGCGCCGCGGCATGGAGCTTTCGAAGGCGATCAACGACGCGGGCCTGATCACGCTCGCGGTGTTCACCGCGCCCGAGGCGTCGGTGCGCGAGCGCGCGCGCGAACTTGTCGGGAGCGATCGCTTCGCGCTCGTGCATGTGTCGACGCCGCTCGAGGAATGCCGCAAGCGCGACCCCTCGGGGCTCTATCGCGATCTCGCGGCTGGCAGCGTGCACGGCGTGCCTGGCGTGGACTTCGAGTACGAGGCGCCGACCAACGCCGAGCTCACGATCCCGCTGCACGAGCTCGGCGCGCCGGATGTCGCGCTGCGCGCCGCAGTCGACCGCGTGATGGTGTTCCTCGATGCGCGCGGCGCGATCGTGAAGTAGTGACTCGCGCGGTTCCGTCGTCAACCCCA
>CAITDI010000062.1 GCA_903891095.1 uncultured bacterium
AGCACGTACGAACTCTGGCTCTTGTAGAGCGAGCCCGCCGCGACCTCGCGCAACGCGGTGCGCCCATGCACGGTGATGTCGGCAAGCGCGCCGACCGCGTGCGTGTTCATGCCGCTGCCGACGATGCGCAGCTCGACCGAGTGGTTCTGCGCCGGCGCGTTGTTCACGTAGAGGCGCAGGTTCACGCCGCGGCTCTGCATGAGGAGATCGACGTCGCCATCGCCGTCGATGTCGCCTGACGCGAGGCAGTACGAGTCGTCCGCATCGCCGATCCCGCACGCGGCGCTGCGCTCGACCAGCGGAAAGCCCGTCTCGTTGAGCCACAGGTAGTCGGGCGCCCCCGACATCGAGCACGCGAAGAGATCCTGGTCGCCGTCGTTGTCGGCGTCGAAGATCAGCGGCGCGAAGCCGACCGCATCGCCGCCCACGCCCGCCTCGAGATCGCGTCGCTCGTAGCGCATGCCGTCGTTCGACGCGAGCAGCGCGTGTCCGGTCGCGGGGAGGTTCGTGCAGTAGACGTCGACGAAACCGTTCATGTCGAGGTCGCCCGCGCAGACGCCCATCGAGTCGATCGAGATGCACGCGCCCGACGCGATGTCCTCGGCAAACGCGCCGCCCTGGTTGCGGAAGAGGCGGTTCCACGAGATGCCCGCGACGCCCTTGTCGTTCGAGACATAGAGGTCGCAGTCGCCGTCGCGGTCGAGGTCCTGCAGGATGCACTGGAAGGTCGCGAAGCCGTCGTTCACGCCGAGGCTCGCGGCGATGTCGGTGAAGGTCCCGTCGCCGTTGTTGCGGTAGAAGCGGTTGCGCGCGAGGTTGCCCGCGGAGCTCGTGCGCATGCCGACGGCGAGGTCGAGGTCGCCGTCGCCGTCGAAGTCGCCGAACGCGCAGCCCGAACCCGGCCCCGAGATCCCCGACAGCTGCGCCTGCGCGGTGACGTTCGTGAAGCGCAGCGCGCCGTCGTTGCGAAGGAGCACCGCGGATGCGAGCCAGCGCGTGACGAAGAGGTCGAGGTCGCCGTCGCCGTCGTAGTCGGCCGCGACGATGCCCGACGCCTTGCTCAGGATCGGAAGGCCGGAGCCCGCAGTGCGGTCGATGAATCGCCCAGCGCCCGCGCCGTTGCCGTCGTTCGCGAAGATCGCGATCTGGTTGCTCGCCGCGCCCATCGCCACGATGTCGTCGTCGCCATCGCCGTCGAGGTCACAGAGCGCGACGCCGCATCCGTACTGCCCGAGCCCGCCGAACTCGCCGTCGGTCACGATGTAGCCGAGCCCGCGCTTGACGGCCTCGTCGCGGAACACGGGGACATCCGCCGCAGCGATCCCGTTGAGGAGCGCAGCAGTCGCCGCCGTCATGAACGCCGTCGCGCGCCGCATGCGCGCGCAGGGCGAGGGTTCCGCCACACGTCGGGCCATCGGGCCTCCAGTCCCACGAGACTACGCGGACGTCGCCGAGATACAACAATCGATTTCGAGAACGGCGGATGTTCGCGCCATGTGGCGCCGCTCACGCCCACGCCGGCGGCGGACACTCGACCGGCGTGCCGTCGACCTCGACGCGCCACGCGTGCAGGCAGATCCCCGTTTCGGGCGATTCCGCCGCGCCGTAGAGCGTGTCGCCGACGAGCGCGTGGCCTTCGTACGCGAATCCCGCGCGGATCTGGTGCCGCCGCCCCGGCCCGAGCAGCTCGACCTCGAGGAGCGTCGTCCGCTCGCGCACCGAACGCACGCGCCAGCGGCAGCGGCCGATCGTCTCGGCCTCGCCGCGGGTGTGGACGGAGACCTTCGCGCTGCCCTTGTGCCGGCTGGTGAAGCTCAGCGTGAACGCGCCCGCCATCACGCGGTTGTCGTAGAGCCCCTCGACGCGCGCGAGGTAGACCTTGCGGACATCGCCGCCGCGGCCGCTGAACGCGTCGCGCAGGCGTTCGCGCGAATCCGCGTCCTTCGCGACGATCAGGCAGCCGCTCGTGTCGAAGTCGAGCCGGTGGACGAGGCCGCATTCGTCGAGTTCGGCGAGCTCGGGCCGCGCGGCCGCGAGCCACGCCTCGACCGACGGGCCGTCGCTCCCCTGCTGCGCGATCGTGTGCATGCCCGCGGGCTTGGCGACGACGAGCCAGGACGCGTGCTCATGGAGGATCGAAATCGCGGCGGCGGGATCTTGCGTGCTCATCGTGGGGTCGCGACTGTACCCGAATGCGCATGCTGCTCCGCTTCTCCAAGAGCTTGGTCCTCGCGGTTTCCGCGCTCACGGCGTTGGCCTCATCAGTCCCCGCGCACGCCGAGAAGATGCCGTCGCCGAAGTCCGTGCTCCGGCAGGAGCCGTTCATCCTCGAGGTGACGGTGCTGTCGGTCGAGGAGAAGCCCGGGCCGCACGCAGGCTCGAGCGTCTGGCACCGCGTGCGCATCGACCGCGTCGAACGCGGCGATGGACTCAAGGTCGGCGACGAGAGCGCGGTCGTGTCGCGCGTCTACGACAATCCGCCAGGAACGGCCGGCACGAACGGCCATCGCGGCGACTGGCGCGGCCCGAACGGCCTTCCCGCGAAGGGCGATCGCGCGCGGCTCTTCGCAAGCGGAAGCGCGACCACGCTCCAGCCGCACTTCACCAACGGCTGGCAGCCGGTCGCGCCGCGCGTCGCGTTCGTCGCGGCCGACGACGAGTACCGCAGCGAGATCACGATGCCTTTCCTCGCGGAGCTCGTCGCGAAGCCGCTCGGCATCGCGGCGTCCACGCATCTCGCCTCCGACGACGGCACGACGCCGAAAGTCGAGGCGAAGACGCAGCTCACCGACGCGCGCGCGCTCGGCGCCGCCGATGCGATCGTCGCGTTCATGCGGTTCGAGCAGCTCGGCGATTCCGCGCGGCGCGAGTTCCTCGAGCCGCTCGACCACGGCGTGCCGCTCGTCGCGTTCCGCACCTCGACGCACGCGTTCGCGTATCCCGCCGAATCGCCCGAGCACGCGCTCAACGATGGCTTCGGCGCGAAGTTCATCGGCAGCCCGTGGCGGTTCCACCACGGGCACTCGTCGCGCACGCGCGTGCTCGCGCCGACCGCGGAGGCCGCGAAGCACCCGATCCTCGCGGGCGTCGCGATTCCGCCCGAAGGCATCGTCGTCCCGAGCTGGCTCTACCACGTCGAGCCGCTGCCCGCGGATTGCACCGTCCTCCTGTGGGGCGAAGCGATCGACAGCGAACGCAAGGACGCGCCGCAGAAGCAGCCGATCCTCTGGGTGCGGAACCTGGCCCACGGCTCCGCTCCGCAGCGCATCGCCTACACCTCGCTCGGCCATCCTGGCGACTTCGCGAACGCGGAGTTCCGCGTGATCGCCGCTCAAATGGTCGCGTTTGTCGCGGGCCGCTCCGAAGCGATCGACGACGCCGACCGCGCCGCGATCCGCGCCGCTGCATTTTCCCCGCCATCGACGCGGTGATTTGCCACGCCGAGCGGAGTACACTCGGGACCTCTCAGGACCCGACCATGCCCTACTACACCAAGCTCGGCAAGATCCCCTCCAAGCGCCACATCCAGTTCCGCCGTCCCGACGGCAAGCTGTACGCCGAAGAGGTCTTCGGCACCGAGGGCTTCGTCGGCCCGACGTCGACGCTCTACCACATCAATCCGCCGACGCAGGTGATCGGGTGGAAGCAGCTCTACTCGACCAAGGTCGAGTACGTCGAGCGCGACACGATGCGCATGCGCCATGTCAAGAGCGCGCCGCTGCCGCCGAAGGGCGACGCCGTGACCGGCCGCGTGGTGCTGTTCGGCAACAACGACGTCGAGATGAGCGTGTGCGTCCCGGCCGAGCCGATGAAGTACTTCTTCAAGAACGCGATGGCGGACGAGTGCTTCTTCATCCACTTCGGCTCGGGCACGGTGTTCACCATGTTCGGCGCGCTCAAGTTCGGTCCCAAGGACTACATCGTGATCCCGAAGGGCACGATCTACCAGTTCGTGTTCGACAAGCCGGGCAAGGGCGATCCCGCGCCGCGCTTCCTGCTCATGGAGAGCGTCAACGGCTCGCACATCCTTCCTCCACCGCGATACCTCTCGAAGAAGACCGCGCAGTTCCTCGAGCACGCGCCCTACTGCGAGCGCGACCTGCGCCTGCCCGAGATGCCGATGACCTTCGACAAGAAGGGCTCGTTCGAGGTGCGCATCAAGAGCCGCGATCTCGTGCATTCTTACCAGTACAGCTACCACCCGCTCGATGTCGTCGGCTGGGACGGCTGCTACTACCCGTACTGCTTCAACATCGACGACTTCAGCCCGATCGTCGGCAAGCACCACATGCCGCCGCCGACGCACCAGACGTTCGAGGCGCACAACTTCGTGATCTGCTCGTTCTGCCCGCGGCCGCTCGACTTCCATCCGCAGGCGATCGTGGTGCCGTACAACCACTCGAACCTCGACTCCGACGAAGTCCTCTACTACGTCGAGGGCAACTACAAGGCGCGCAAGGGCATCGAGGTCGGCTCGCTGTCGCTGCATCCGCAGGGCATTCCGCACGGTCCGCACCCGGGCACGCCCGAGGCGACGATCGGCGCGACGCACACGAACGAGCTCGCGGTGATGTGCGACACCTTCGCGCCGCTGTATCCGACCAAGGCCGCGCTCGATCTCGACGACCTCAACTACCCGCGCAGCTGGGAGCACGGCTGGGAGCCGAGCGAGGCGAGCGCCGCGACCACCAGCGCAAAGCAGCCTGCTGCGTCGAAGAAGACGGCTGCGAAGAAGAGTTCGAAGGCGAAGAC
>CAITDI010000063.1 GCA_903891095.1 uncultured bacterium
CACTCCGCGGCACGTGCCGTGCACCAACCACCAGCGAATGAAAGCGCCTCCCCCCGCTGAGCGGAGGAGAGGCGCGGCTGTGCGCGGCACGTGCCGTCCAGTGCCTGGCACTGCATGGCACGTGCCAGGCACCGTTTCACCAGGTGTAGACGACGGTGTACTCCACCGTCTTCACGCCCTCGCTCGGAATCTCGAGCTCGAACCCCACCGTGCTCGAATCCAGCTTCTCGAAGTTCTGGTTCTTCTTGGTGATCTCCCAGTTGGTCCAGCGATAGAGCCGCTCGATCACCTTCACGCGCTGCTGCGCGGACTTCTGGTTGCGCAGCTCGATCTTGAACGTCTCCGTGATCCGCTTCGCGCCGGTGTCGATCGTGAAGTCCGTGCGCGTGCGCTCGCCCACCACATCGAACGCCTCGCCGAGCCGGATCTTGACCGTCTCGTTGCGCGGCGTGTGGTCGATCAGGTCCTCGCCGATGAACTCCAGCGTTCCGTCCGCCGTGTCTTCCTTGTAGACGCGGATCTTGCCCTTCGGCAGCGGCATGCCGAGCGCGTTGTCCTTCTTGTTCTCGAAGCTCACGAGGATCGACGGCTTGACCTTGGCCGCGATCACGAAATCACGATCGAGAATCGGCTGCGCAGGCGCGCCCATCCCGCCGGAGAAGTCGAACACCAGCTCCTTCTTCACCCTGAATCCGCCGACCGGCGGGAACAGCGCGATCTGCTGCGTGGAGTTCTGCAGCACATCCGTCTTGCGCGGCAGCGTGTAGAGATGGAAGTCGGCGAACTCCTTCTCCGCGAAACCCGACGCGTCGGCCATCGCCATCGCCTTGCCCCCCATCGCGCCCCTCGCCATGTACATCGGCTGCTGCGGCTCGATCTTGTGCACGTCGCCCGCGACGAGCTTGAGCTCCGCGTTCTCGTACGACGCGCCCGAGAGGTTCATCAGCGTGACCCAGCCGGTGATGTCGCCCTTCGTGTCGCTGCCGTTGAGCACGATGTTGTAGTCGGCGCGCCAGGTCATGCCCGCGGTCTGGTACGTGGTGCGCACGAGATGGTCGCCGCCCGCCTCGCTCGCGAGCTTCCACACGAGCGTCGGCTTCGTGAGCAATCCGCCCGGGACTTCGCCGAGCTGCACCTGCGAGCCGGTCATCGGGACGATCTTCACGCCGTCGGCGGTCTTGAGCACGAGCTGCCCGTAGTTCGCGCTCAGCAGCTCGCCCGACACGTTCGACACGCCGTTGCCCATCGGCACCGCCATCGTGATGTTGCGGCCGATGTATCGCTCCATCAGCTTGATCGGGCTCACGAGGTCGAACTGGAAGTTCTGCTCGAGCACCGTGGTCTTCGCGTCGTCGAGGTCGTTGAACGACACCGTCGTCGGATCGATCCACGCCGCGACGTCGGTGAACGCGAGCTCGCCCATGCCCTTCGGCACCTGCACGCGGCGCACGGCCTTGACCACGCCGTAGCCGGGCACGCCCCACACGTTGTCCTGTCCGCTCATCCGCTGCTGCTGGATGAACTGCTGCGGGTTGAAGCCCGCGGGATCCGCCGACGAGTACACCGTGAGCGACACGCCCTCCTTCGGCTTGTCGGGTGCGGTCGATGTGTTCGCGGCGAGCGTGGCGGCAGCGAGAAGCGAGAGCGTGAGCATGATGGAGTCCTCCGTTGAAGCGCAGGAAAGCGCAGGCGCAGTGATGCGGACGGCATGGTGACCGTCTCGACATTTCCGCGCAACAGGCAAATTCGCCCGGTCCGTCGGTCGCTCGCTCAATTCGTACCCGCGAGCCGCCGCACCGTCATCATGAAGCTCCGCTTCATCGCCGCATGCATGCCAAAGCACGCCGCGCCGAAGACGACCGACGCCACGATCGTGCCGATCGCCAGGCTCGTCCGCGCGGCACCGACGTCGCTCTTCATGCTCTCGCCGATCCACGCGCTCGGGTCGACGGTCGCAAACAGCATGTTCAGCGGGCTGGCCGCAGCCGCAGCCGCGCCGACGTACGGGATCGAGTTTCCGAGCGCCGCCGCGCACACGCCGAGCACGAGCCCGATCACGCCGAGGACGCCGATCGCGGCCATCACCGAGCCGATCGTGCCCTTGGTGCGCAGCGACCACTGCAAGCCGACCATGATCGCGAAGCTCGTCGCGGCCACGAGGTCGATCAGCACGAGCAGCGCGCCCTCGGGCAGCATCAGCGGCAGCACGGTGCTGGTGAGGCCGATCGTCTGCGTGATCGTCACGCCCTGCGGCGCGCCGAAGCCCTTCGCAAGCGTGTAGATCGCCACCGTGCCAAGCGTGACGAACGGCACGAGCAGCATCGGGATCAGGAACTGCACCATGCCCGTGAGCTTGCCCGCGAGGTACGGCCCGGGCTGGATCGGCGTCGTGAGCAGGATGTCGAGCGTGCCGTCCTCGCGCTCGCGGCTCACGGCCGTCGCGCTCAGGCTGACCGCGGTCAGCAGCACCACCGCGATCTCGGCGCCGACGATCGCAAGGAGCGCCAGCTGCAGGTCGGGCGAGGAGATCGTCCCCTGCCGATGCAGTCCGCACAGCACGATGCCCAGGCACGCACCGAGCGCGAGAAACGCCCAGCGGCCGAACATTCCGCCGACCGACTGCGAGCGGAGCATGCGCTCGCGCCACGCGATCGGGTTCGCGCCGACGCGCCGCGATTGGCGTGTTCCGCCTGCATTCGGGCCGCTGCCGAGGAGCGCGCGCCACCACGAGACCTGCGGGCCGCGCGTGCCGATCACCCGCAGGCGCAGCGTCGACCAGAGCACCATCGCAAAGCTCAGCCCGACGCACATCAGGCAGAAGCTCGCCGCCGGCGCCGTGTACAGCGCCGCCACAGGCTTGAACGGCACTTCGCTCGGCGCGTACGCCGCGTAGCTCGTCGAATGCAGCGCGCTCTCGAGCGCGAGGAACGGATTGAACGCCGTGAAGATCGACGTGTGCCGCGCGCCCGTTCCCACGCCGATCATCGCGCGCTTGCCCGCGTAGACGTCGGCCGCGTAGGTCGCGAACAGGTACATGATCACCGCCGCGTAGAACACGAACACCGCGCGCTTGCCCGCGCTGCGCGTGACCGACAGCGTGACCGCCGTCGTCGCGACGATCAGCGCGCTCGACGCCGCGATCGCGTAGCTCGTGAAGATCGCCGCCCCGGGCACGCCGCCGAAGAACTGCGTGAGCACGAACAGCGGAAGCGTCGAGAACAGCAGCGCCAGGATGAAGAACAGCCGCCCGAACAGGTTGCCGAGGACGATCTGGAGATTTCCGAGCGGGGTCGTGAGCAGGATGTCCCAGGTCCGCGGGCTCGCCTCCTGGACGATCGCGCCCGCCATGAAGATCGGGGTCAGGACGCAGATCAGCCCGACCTGCCCGAACGAGACCAGCGCGAACGCCGACGACCCGCGGGTGGCGAGGGCCTTCATCGAGCTGTCGCCGCCCAGCAGCCCGAGCAGCAGGATCGAGATCATCACCGCGAGGTAACCCGCCCGGAGGAGGAGGTGCCGCGGCCGCTTCGACCCGCCCGCGACAATACGGACCGCGATCGGGTTGGTCGGGAGCAGGTCGGACATCCAGCGGACGACGGGCGGCATGAGGAAGTCGAATCGTACCTTGACAGAAACCGCAGGACACCGATACTCCCTCGGTCCGCGGACGCGGACCGGACGGCGCTCGCTTGCGGGCATTTGGTCGTCCGAACAATTCCGGCTCGTCGAACAGGCCTTGCCGTTCGCGACCGTTTGCAGGTGCCGAGTCCTCTCCGACAACGCACCCTCGGCCTCGCTCCTCCGGGCGCGCGGTCGGGATAGATCGATCCAGCACATCGCCCACGACGGTCTCCGTCGATCCAACTCGGGCACCCGTGACAGAGTCCATGACCGGTTCCTCCTCCAACCAACTCCATCGCTCGCGGCGTCCAGCGGACATTGCTCCCCTGGCTGGCTGCGAACGCACGAGCCACGCACGCGCGGTCGAACGCGCGCCCGCGGCTCGACTTGCGATGCCCTGCGCGCGGCACGACAACCGCTGCGCGCGCGGCCGCGACTGGATCATGACGAGCTGAAACCCCGCGACTCCTCTGGAAGATCGACAACGGCGCACGCAAGGCCGGTGCAGGAAGCACCCGGCGGGTAGTTCACCTCGCGGCAAGCGTGCCGCAGGATTTCGTTTGCGGCATTCGCCGCTTGGAGGCTTGCGTGTCCATCCTTCTTCAGACCCCGCCGGCAGGTGAATTCGGCATCGCGGCGATCCTCGTCGCAGCCGGCATCGCGCTCGTGGTCGGTGCCGTCGTCGGCGTCGTCGTGTTCAACTTCGCTTCGGGCCGTGGCGTCAAGAGCGCGCGCGCCGAGGCCGACCGCATGCTCGCCGACGCCAAGACGCAGGCCGAGCTCTCCGCAGACGCTGTCCGCAGCGAGGCCGAGAAGAAGGCGCGCGAGATCGAGCTCGCCGCCGAAAAGCGCGCCAACGAGAAGCGCGCCGCCCTCGACCAGGAGGCGCGTTCCACCCAGTCCAAGCTCGACGAAAGCCTCGCCCGCGCCGCCAAGCGCGAGGAGACGCTCGACCGCAAGCTCGAGTCGATCGACGCCCGCGAGAAGCGCATCGACGCCCGCGAAGCCGACCTCAAGCGCCAGGACGACGAGACCAAGCGCGTGGCCGAGGAGAACGAGCGCACCCGCACCGAACTCCGCGGCGCGCTGTCGAAGGTGTCGGGCCTGTCCCGCGAAGAGGCGCGTGAGCTCTACCTGACCGAAGTCCGCGAGGAAGCCGCGCACGACGGCGCCGGCCTCCGCCAGAAGATCCTCGACGAGGCCGAGCGCGACGCCAAGGGCAAGGCGCGCGAGATCACCCTCATGTCGATCCAGCGCTACGCCGCCGAGAACGTCGGCGAGTCGACGGTGCGCTCGATCAAGATCACGAGCGAAGACATGAAGGGCCGCATCATCGGCCGCGAAGGCCGCAACATCCGCGCGATCGAGAAGGCGACCGGCGCCGACATCCTCGTCGACGACACGCCGGGCGTGATCAGCGTCTCGTGCTTCGACCGCGTGCGCCAGGCGATCGCCGCCGAGGCGCTGCAGCGTCTCGTCGCCGACGGCCGCATCCACCCGACGCGCATCGAGGAACTCGTCGAGCAGACCAAGCGCGACATCGAGGAGAAGATCGTCAAGGTCGGCAACGAGGCGGTCGTCGAGGCCGACGTGCGTGGCCTCCACCCGAAGGTCATCGAGGCGCTCGGCAAGATGCACTTCCGCACCAGCTACGGCCAGAACGTGCTGCGCCACTCGATCGAAGTCGCGTTCCTCTCGCAGATGATCGCCGACCAGCTCGGGATGAACGGCGCCATCGCACGGCGCGCAGGCCTCCTGCACGACATCGGCAAGGCGATGGACCACGAGATGGAAGGCGGCCACCCCGCGATCGGCATGGAGTTCCTCAAGAAGTACGGCGAGAAGAGCGAAGCCGTGCTCAACGCCTGCGGTGGTCACCACGGCGACATCCCGGCGACCACGCCGTACACGCCGATCATCATGGCCGCCGACGCGATCTCGGGCGCACGCCCGGGCGCGCGCCGCGAGTCGATGGAGATGTACATCAAGCGCCTCGAGCAGCTCGAGACGATCGCGCGCGAGCAGCCGTTTGTCGACGAGGCGCACGCGATCCAGGCGGGCCGCGAGATCCGCGTGATCCTCAACGCGAAGAAGGCGGACGACACGACCGCGTTCCAGATCGCCGAGGCGATCGCGAAGCGCGTCGAGGCGGAGATGACCTTCCCCGGCGAGATCAAGGTGACGGTCCTGCGCGAGACCCGCGCCGAAGCCATCGCCCGCTGACCCCCGACGACCCTGTGCACGGCACATGCCGTGCAGTGCCTGGCACTGCATGGCACGTGCCGCGCTCACAAGACGCGGCGCCCCAAAGCCCACATAAATCACTTTGGCACATGCACTTACTCGCAGCGCGAGGAGCATGCG
>CAITDI010000064.1 GCA_903891095.1 uncultured bacterium
AGTACACCGTCGTCTACACCTGGTGAAACGGTGCCTGGCACGTGCCATGCAGTGCCAGGAACTGGACGGCACGTGCCGCGCACAGCAGCGCCTCTCCTCCGCTCAGCGGGGGGAGGCGCTTTCATTCGCTGGTGGTTGGTGCACGGCACGTGCCGCGGAGTGCCTGGCACTGCATGGCACGTGCCAGGCACCGTCCCCTCACGGAGTCTTGACGGCGCCCTTTGACGACGCAAACACGGACGCGCGAACCTCCGTTATTCCAAGGAGGCTTCCATGTCCCATTCGAGTCTTGCGTTCGGAGTCGCGTCGATCATCGCGACCGCGGCGTTTGCAGGCGATCCGTTCATCGCCATGTCCCATCTGGCCACCACCCCGCGCGCCGGCTACGACGTCGGCGCTGCGGAGATCGTCACGTTCGATCCCGTGTCCCGCCGCGCGTTCGTCGTCAACGGCCTGACCTCGGGCATCGATATCTTCGACCTGACTGCGCCGAACGCGCCGGTCGCCGCTGGCTCCATCTCCGTGCTTCCGTACGGCGGCGGCGTTCAGAGCTTGGCCGTCAAGAATGGACTTCTTGTCGCGGCAATCTCCGCGGTGACCACCACGGATCCGGGCAAGGCCGTGTTCTTCCGAGCGGATGGCTCGTTCGTGGCGTCCCTGCAGGTCGGCGCACTGCCCGACATGATCTGCTTCACGCCGGACGGAAGTCATGTGATCACCGCCAACGAGGGCGAGCCCAACGCGACCTACACCGTTGATCCCGAGGGATCCATCAGCGTGATCGACGTCAGCGGCAAGACCATCACGCAGGCGAACGTGACGACGCTCGGGTTCAACGGGCTCGCAGCCGGGGTGATCGATCCGTCGATCGTGCCGTTTGGATACGGCAGCCCGAGCATCGGACAGGACCTCGAGCCTGAGTACGTCGCCGTGAGCGCCGACAGCTCGACGGCTTGGGTCACGCTCCAGGAGCACAGCGCGGTGGCCGTGGTCGACCTCGCCACCAAGTCCATCACCAGCGTCCGTCCGCTCGGCTACAAGGACCATGGCCGCGGCACGCCGAGCCTCACGACGGCAACCCTGCAGAATCCCCCCGTCATCGGCACGACCGCTGCGGGCCAGGACATCCTGCTCGGCGGCTTCAGCGGCCTCTGGGTTGACTCGGTCGATGCAACGACGGGCGTGATCACGTTCTGGGCCAACACTGATCGCGGTCCGAATCTCGATCCGGTCAACGTCGACGCGGATGCGGCGCTCGAGCGTCCGTTCGCGCTGCCGAACTTCCAGCCGCGCATCTGCACGTTCACCTACAACCCGACGACGAACGCGCTCGCGCTCACGGGGCAGATCCTGCTTCGCAAGCCCGATGGCACGCCGATGACCGGCCTCCCCAACGTGCACGCGCTCGGCGCGGGCCTCGCCTACTCGGACGAGCAGCCGTGCGATCTCTTCGGCAACGCGCTTGCGCTTGATCCGCTCGGCGGCGACCTCGAGGGTCTCGTGCGCACCGCGGACGGCAGCATCTGGATGTGCGACGAGTACCGTCCCGCCCTCTACAAGTTCGACGCGACCGGCCTCATGCTCTCGCGGTTCGTGCCCGTCGGGTCGAACTCGTACGGCGTGGACCTCGGCACCGAGGCGTTCCCCGCCGTGTACGCGCAGCGCCGTGACAACCGAGGATTCGAGGCGATCGCTGCGTGGAACAGCGACGTCTACTGCTTCGTGCAGAGCCCGCTCGACAACCCCGACGTCGCGAACGACGCGAACTCGAAGGCGTCGCGCCTCGTGCGCATCGCGAAGTTCAACACGCTCACCAACGCGGTCGTGGCCGAGTACGTCTATCTGCTCGAGGGCGGCGCCAGCGACAAGCTCGGCGACGCGTGCGCGTTCGCGCCAGGCAAGTTCCTCGTCGTCGAGCGCGACAGCACCACGGGCTCGAGCTCGCTGAAGAAGATCTTCGAGGTCAATCTCGCGGGCGCGACCGACATCTCCACGCTCGCGCCTTCGGTGGTCGGACCCGGTGGAACCCTCGAGCGGATGACTCCCGCGCAGCTCGCCGCGGCGGGCATCGTGCCTGTCTCCAAGTCCGTCTTCGTGGACATCGCGGCGACCGGCTACGCGAACTCCATCGAGAAGGTAGAGGGCATCGCGATGCGCGACCCGTCGACGGTCTTCATCATCAATGACAACGACTTCCGCATGCCGCTGACGTTCGACATCGCGACGGGAACGTTCCGCGCGAATCCGGCTGCCGTGGAGACGACGCTCGGGATGATCACGTTCTCAGGCAATGGGCTCGACCCGAGCGATCAGGACGGTTCGAACTCGATCCGCGCATGGCCTGTGCAGGGCGCGTACATGCCCGACGGCATCACGTCGTTCAGCGCCGCGGGTGCGAACTACTACATCACCGCCAACGAAGGCGACCAGCGCGTGTGGGGTCCCTTCGACGACCAGACGACGGTGAGCGCGGTGACGCTCGATCCGCAGGTCTTCCCCGACCGGACCTGGCTGAAGAACAACGCGCGACTCGGCCGGCTTCAGATCCGCAAGAGCCTGGGCGATCTCGACGGCGACGGCGACTACGACCGGATCGTGTCGTACGGCGGCCGCAGCTTCACCATCTGGAACGCGGCGGGTCAGCGCGTGTGGGATTCGGGCGACTTCATCGAGCAGCACACCGCGTCGGTGTATCCGAGCTACTTCAACGCCAGCCATACGAACAACACGCGTGACAACCGCAGCCGCGCGAAGGGCCCCGAGCCCGAGGGCGTCACCACTGGCGTGATCGGTGGAAAGCGCTACATGTTCGGCCTGCTCGAGCGCATTGGCGGAATCATGGCGTGGTCGATCGACAACCCCGGAGCGCCGGTATTCCAGGGGTACATCAACATGCGCAACTTCGCGGCGGCGACCAACACCGCGGGTGCGGGAGACCTCGGACCCGAGGGCATCCAGTTCGTGTCCGCGGCTGATTCGCCGAATGGCAAGCCGCTGATCCTGCTCGCGAACGAGATCAGCGGCACGCTGTCGATCTTCCAGGTCGACCAGGTCTGCAATACCCCGGGCGATCTCAACAGCGACTGCTCGGTGAACGGCACCGACCTTGCGATGCTGCTGGGCAACTGGGGTGGTTCGGGCACGGGCGACATCAGCGGCGATGGTGTCGTTGGGGCCGACGACCTTTCCATCATGCTGAACAACTGGACCTGATACATCGGTGCCTGGCACGTGCCATGCAGTGCCAGGCACTGGACGGCACGTGCCGCGCACAGCAGCGCCTCTCCTCCGCTCAGCGGGGGGGAGGCGCTTTCATTCGCTGGTGGTTGGTGCACGGCACGTGCCGCGGAGTG
>CAITDI010000065.1 GCA_903891095.1 uncultured bacterium
CATGGCCGAGGCGATCGCGGCGGGCGATGCGAAGTTCCTGTCGACGCTGCCCGAGATCGGCAAGCGCACGGCGGAGAGCACGATCGTCGAGCTCAAGGGCAAGCTGGATCCGTTTCTCAAGGATCCGTCGGCCACGCGGCGTGCGCTCGAGAAGAGCGCGGTCGCCGCTGCGCCGGTGATCGCGACTGGACCCGCGGCCGACGCCGAGGAAGTGCTGGTTGCGCTCGGCGAGCAGCGCGCGCAAGCGCGCACCAAGATCGAGCGCGTGGTCGCGGCCGCGGGCGGCGAGACGCTCGGCGCGGATGAGATCGTGACGCGTGCGTTGCGCACGCGCGGCGTGGGATGAGCACGCGCGCGGCGAAGCGAGAAGGACCAAGCGGACGAGAGATCAGACGAGAAGTCGGACGAAAGACATGAGCGACATCGCGACACATCGCTACGCGGGCATCGCGGCCGGGGGATCCGGCACGCGGCTGTGGCCTGCTTCGCGCGCGGCGCGGCCGAAGCAGCTGCTGCCGGTCGCGGGCGGGCTGTCGTTGCTCGAGCATGCGTGGCGGCGCGTCGATGGCGTGGTGTCTGCGGAGCGCAGGCTCGTGTGCACCACGGCTGGGTTTGCCGCGGCGATTCGTGCGGCGCTGCCGCAGCTTGCGGCGGACAACCTGCTCGCTGAGCCCGTGGGCCGCGACACGCTCAACGCGGTCGGGCTGATGGCGTTCGTGCTCGCGCAGCGCGATCCGCGCGCGGTGCTCGCGGTGCTCACGGCGGATCACTTGATCGAGCCCGCGGATGTGTTCCGCGCGCGGCTTGGCGATGCGTTTCGCGTGGTCGAGGCCGACGCGCGCAGGATCGTGACCTTTGGCGTGACGCCCACGCATGCGGCGACGGGCTACGGCTACGTCGAGCGCGGCGAGGCGATCGCTGGTTTCGACGGCGCGTTTCGCGCCAAGCGGTTTGTCGAGAAGCCCGACGCCGCGCGTGCCGCGGAGTACCTGCGCTCGGGCGCGTTTGCGTGGAACTCGGGGATGTTCGTGTTCGCCGCCGCGACGATGCGCGACGCGATCGCGCGCTACCAGCCCGCGTGCGCCGCGGGACTCGCGGAGATCGCCGCGGCGTACGACACGCCGCAGCGCGACGCCGTGCTCGCGCGCGTGTATCCGACGCTGCCCAGGATCTCGGTCGATCGCGGCGTGATGGAGCCTGCGTCGGCAGACGGCGCGTTTGCCGTGTGCACGCTTTCGCTCGATCTCACCTGGCTCGATGTCGGCAGCTGGTCGAGCTACGCGGAGACCGTCGCCGCCGACGACGCGGGCAACCGCTCGAACGCGCACTGGTGCGATGTCGGCTCGCGCGGCATGACGGTGATTTCCGACGATCCCGCGCATCTCGTGGCCACGGTCGCGTGCGAGGACCTGATCGTCGTGCACACCAAGGACGCGACGCTCGTCTGTCCGCGCGCGCAGGCCGAGCGCGTGAAGGAACTCGCCGAACGCGTTCCCGAGAAGTGGAGGTAGCCGTGCGGTACCTCGCGATCGATCTCGGCGACAAGCGCACTGGCTTCGCTGCGGGCGACGATGTCATCGGACTCGTGCAGCCGCTGTTCGTGGCCGAGGCGCACACGCGCGCGCTGCAGATCAAGGCGTCCGTCAAGGCGATCGAGGAGTACGGGCCCGATCGCATCGTGCTCGGCATGCCGTTCAACATGGACGGCAGCGAAGGCCCGCGCGCGAAGCTCGTGCGCGAGTTCGCCGTCGAGCTCGAGACCGCGGTCAAGGCCGCGCTCGGGCCGTACACGCGCGTGAGGATCGAGTTCCACGACGAGCGCCTCTCGAGCTTTGCCGCCGAGGAAAGGCTCAACCGCACCGGCCGCACGCACGGCGAGAAGAAGGCGATCCGCGACGCGCTCGCGGCGTGCGCGATCCTCGAGGATTTCCTGCGGGCAAAGCGCGGCGATGCGGCGCCCCGCGCTGCCGATGAATCCGCGGACGACGACGAGACTGAAGGCGAACCATGAGCGCCCGCGCCCATCTCACCGACGAGCAGCGCGCCGTGGTCGAGGCGCCCGACGACGCGCACCTCACCGTGCTCGCGGTCGCGGGCAGCGGCAAGACCACGACGATGGTGCATCGCCTGGCCGAGCTCGCGATCCGCGGCGTCAAGCCCGCGCAGATGCGCGCGGTGATGTTCAACAAGGCGGCGCAACGGTCGTTCGAGGAACGCCTTGCAAAGACGGGCATCGACACGCGCGAGCTGCGCGTGCAGACCTGGCACTCGCTCGGCTTCGGCATCGTGCGGCATCTCGAGTCGGTCGGCGTCGTCGACAAGATGCCGCTCATCACCGATGGCGGCGAGATCCTGCGCATCGTCGGCGACTGCATCCGCGAGGAGTTCGCCGAGCGCAACGAGCATCCTGACGAGGATGACGGCCGCGACGCGGAGAGCTGCCTCGAGGCGATCCGCGAGTGGAAGTCGATGCTCGTGCCGCCCAAGCGCGCGGGCCACGCGGCGGACGAGTTCCTCACGTCGGTGTACGCGCGGTTTGAGAAGCGCAGGAAATCGCAGGGTTTCCGCACGTTCGACGACCTCATCACCGACGCCGTGCGCGCGCTCGAGGAGAGCGACACGCGCCACGGGCTCGCCGACCGGTTCGAGCACATCGTGGCCGACGAGTTCCAGGATGTCGATCACGCGCAGTTCCGGCTGCTCGAGCTGCTCGCCGGTTCGCGCGCGCGCGTGACCGTCGTCGGCGACGACGACCAGACGATCCACGAGTGGCGCGGCGCGCGCAGCGCGTTCATCCGCGGCGATTTCGCGCGGCGCATCGCGACGCATCGGCATCTCACGTTCGCGCTGTCGACGACTTTCCGCTTTGGGCCCGACCTCGCGGCCGCGGCCGAGCGCGCGATCGTGCACGGCGAAGGCCGCGTGCCCAAGCGCATCGTCGCGGCGGATCCCGAGCAGGACTCGCAGCTCGTGGTCGTGACCGAGAGCGGCGACTCCCCTGCCGCGCTTGATCCGCTGGTCGCCAAGCTCGACGAGCTGCGCGCCGCGGGCACGCCCGCGCGCGACATCGTCGTGCTCGGCCGTTCGTGGGCGCAGCTCCTCGCGATGGAATGGCGCATGCTCGCGGCCAAGATCCCCTTCGCGATGGACGAGCATTCGGCGTTTGCCAACGACCCGTCGCTGTCGCTCATGCTCCTCTATGTGCGTGCCGCGCGCAGCGTGCGTGCGCCGATCGACGACGACCTCGCCAAGACGCTGCTGCGGATCGTCAACCGCCCGTTTCGCGGCGTGTCGCGGCAAGGAATCGAACGGCTCGTGCGCGACGCGCAGCGCGAGGGTCTTTCGATCGCCGACATCTGCTTCGACGACGACCTGCACAAGATGGCGGGCTTTCACGGCGGCGCGCGCATCGAGCTCAAGGGACTCGGCACCGTGCTGCTCAAGGCGCTGCGCCGCGACGCGGGCGACACGGGCGCGGCCGACGCGATCCACATCCTGCGCGCCGAGGTCGACTTCAAGGACGCGCTCGCCGCGCACCGCAGCGAAGCGAGCGTGGCCGAGTGCCTGCGCGCGTTCGAGGTGCTCGAGGACTTCGCGCGCGCGACGCGCTGCCGGCTCGCGGGGCTCGAGGCGGCGCTCGCCGATGTCGATCCATCGCAAGGCGAGCCGAAGGAGAACTGCATCCGCGTGACCACGATCCACCGCGTCAAGGGACTCGAGTGGGACTACGTGTTCATGCCCGAGTGCGACGAAGGCTGGATGCCGCTGCCGGGCGACGAGGAGTCGGGCTGCTTTGACAAGGGCGCGAAAGATGTGACGCTCGGCCGCAGTCCCGCGGTCGAGAGCGAGCGGCGGCTGTTCTACGTCGGCATCACGCGCGCGCGCACGACATGCTTCGTGAGCTGCGGCAACGAGGAAGAGCGGTCGCGGTTCCTGCGCGATGCGCTGGCGAAGCCGGAGAAGACCGCAAAGCTCGACAAGACCGCAAAGCTCGACAAGACCGCAAAGCTCGTCAAGGTCGCTCGCGCGGCGAAGCGCTGACCGCGCGTCACGCCGGCGGACAGTTCCGCGCGGCGCGCATCGCACAGAGCGTTCGCGCGACCGGGGTGGCGTTGAACGCGAAGAAGACGACGCCGAGCACGAGCTGCGAGGACACGCGGCCTTCCGCGTCGAAGAACGGCACCCCGGGGAAACGGAACGGCAGCATCGACAACGCGGCGAAGAGCCCTGCGAACACCGCGATCACCGGCAGGAACTTCGTCACTGGAGTGTCGACGCCCTCGATCCGCCCTCGAGCACCGGGCCACACATCGCGCACCGTCGGAGAAGTGGGCGTGCCGTCATCGGTGCGGCCGCACTCGGTGCACACCGCGGATCGCGGCGGATCCGCCTCGCTGCGGAGATCGCCCTGCGCGAGCGCGTGACCGCAGCCGAGGCACGCGCGCTTCCCGGCGACTCGTACCGCGCGCACCCGCAGCCCGACCGCGGCGAAGGTGTGCACCGCCCCGACGAACCCCATCGCAAGTGCCGCGACGACCACCGGAGCCTGGCGATCCGCCGTCGCGAGAAACAGCGTTGCGATCCAGCCCGCAAGCGCCGCGACGAACAGGAGTCCCGAGACACGGGCGATCCGCGCTGGCGTGCGCAGAACGGGCGGCACATCGCGCGCCGCGAGCAATCCAGTCCAACCCAGCGTCGCTGCGCGGGTCAGACCGGCCACCGCGCCGACTCCGGATCGAGATACCAGCGGAACTCGCCGCCGACGGGCGCGATGCCCTTGATCGGGATCTCGCGCGGCGTCTCCATGCCGTTGGCGATGCGATGGACCATCGGCGCCTTCTTCTTGCCGACGACGAGCGCGCCGACAAAGCGCGCGCTGTTGATGAGCCCGTACGTCATCGTCACGCGATCAGGCGGCGTGACCGCGGGGCCGCGGTTGAAGCACGCGAGCCGGTCGCGCACATCGAGCGCAGGCGAATGCGGGAACAGGCTCGCCGTGTGGCCGTCGTCGCCCATGCCGAGCAGCACGAAATCGAGGCGGTCGTGGCCCTTCTCGCGCCAGCCGAGGACCTCGCGGAGCTCCTTCTCGTAGCGCACGTCGGCGTCGGGCTCGTATGCGTGGATCGGATGGACCTGCGAGCGCGGGATGTCGGAGTGATCGCAGATGAGCTCGCTGATCTGCCCGAAGTTCGACTTCTCGTGGTCGAAGGGCACGCAGCGCTCGTCGACGATCCAGAGGTGCGTGCGGCGCCACGGCATCTCGCGGTACGCGGGGTCGATCATCATGCGTTCGTACAGCGGCATCGGCGTCGAGCCGCCCGAGAGCGCGAGGTGGAAGTCGCCGAACGCGCGCACGCACGCCTTGGCGTGATGCACGATGTCCATGCCGATCGCGTCGAGCGCCTGATCGGCGTCCTCGGACAGCACGACCTGACCCGGCAAACGCGGAGTTTCGGGCGTGTCGTCGATGATTTCGTAGGGATTGCCGTCGGACATCGCCGCAGCGTACACGACCGTCGGGCGCGGGCGAAGCGCGCGCTTACGGCTCGTTCCGCCACGCGCGGCCGTCGCGGCCGAGCAGCTCGTCGGCCGATGCGGGACCCCACGAACCGCACGCGTAGTTGCCGTGGATGTTCGCGCGCGCCTTGGCCGAGCGATCGTCGAGGAACGGCATGACCGCGTTCCACGCGCCTTCGACCTCGATGCGGTGCTTGAACAGCGTCTGGTCGCCGCGCATCGCGTCGACGATGAGCGGCCCGTACGCCTCGATCGGCTCGGCCTTGAACTCGTTGCCGTAGTCCATCTGCATGTCGACGGCCGCGGCGCGCAGGCCGAAGCCCGGCACCTTGACCTCGAAGCGCAGGTTGAAGCGCTCGCGCGGCGCGATCTCGATCACGAGTCGGTTGGGCGCCTCGCCGCCGAAGCCCGTGACCTTGCGGAACAGGTTCGCGGCAGGCGGCTTGAACTGCACGACGACCTCGGTGCGCTTGGCGGCGGCCTTCTTGCCCGAGCGGATGTAGAACGGCGTGCCGCCCCAGCGCCAGTTGTCGAAGTGCACCTTGATCGCGGCGTAGGTCTCGGTGGTCGAGTTGGGCGCGACGCCCGCGAGCTCGTGGTACGCGCCTTCCTTGCCGTCGGACGCGAACTGGCCGAGCGCGCAGTGCGCGGCGACCTCGTCGGCGGTCGGGACGGAGATCGAGTCGATGATCTTGATCTTCTCGGCGCGCACGTTTTCAGGCGTGTACAGCGTCGGCGGCTCCATCGCGACAAACGCGAGGATCTGGAAGAGGTGCGACTGGATCATGTCGCGGATCGCGCCCGTCTGGTCGTAGAACGCGGTGCGCTGGCCGACCGACACCGTCTCGAGCGCGCTGATCTGCACGTGATCGATGTACTGCCCGTTCCAGATCGGCTCGAAGATCGAGTTCGCGAAGCGCAGCACGAGCATCGACTGCACGAGCTCCTTGCCGAGGTAGTGGTCGATGCGGTAGATCGACTCTTCCTCGAACGCGCGGCCGAGCGCGCGGTTGAGGCTCGCGGCGCTCACGGCGTCGTGGCCGAACGGCTTCTCGACGATGATGCGCTGCCAGCTCTTGGTCGCGGGATCGATCGAGCACCAGCGCTTGCCTTCGGTCACGAGGCCGGCTTCGTCGATCTGCTGCACGATCGGCTCGTACAGGCTCTCGGCGACGGAGAGGAAGAAGAGCAGGTTGCCCTTCGTGCCCTTCTGCTGCGCCATTTCGCCGAGGCGCGTGTCGAGCGCGGGATAGCAGTCGGGCTTGGCCGCGTCGCCGGCGAAGTAATGGATGCGCTTGGCGAAGTCGCTCCACTTGGCCTCGTCAAAGCCCTTCGCCTGCTGCGCGATCCACGGCTTGAGCTCGTCGCGCCACTGGTCGTCGGTCTTGGCCGTGCGCGAGACGCCGAGGATCACCGTCGACGCGTGCAGCTGGCCGAGCACATGCATCTCGTACATCGCGGGGATCAGCTTGCGCGAGGTGAGGTCGCCGGAAGCGCCGAAGATCACGAGGATGCAAGGATCAGTCTGCAGCATGGTTCGAAGGTATCCGAGCGGCCGAAGCGCGTGGGCGGGTATCGGTGTGTGAATATCAGCGGTCGAATCGCGGGTGGAACTTGGTCACGACCTCGCGGAGGCGCGACTTGTCGACGTGGGTGTAGATCTGCGTCGTGACGACGCTCGAGTGCCCGAGGAACTCCTGCACGGTGCGCAGGTCGCAGCCGCCGCGCAGGAGGTCGGTCGCAAAGCTGTGGCGCAGCACATGCGGGTGGACATCGTGGAGCCCCGCGACGGTGGCGTACTTCTTGACGAGCATCCACACCGCGACGCGCTCGAGCGGCTTGCCGCGGTTGGAGACGAAGAGCCGGTGATCGGCCTGCGCCTCGTTGCCCTTGACGAGGTCGGGGCGCTGCGTGCCGAGCCAGCGCTCGAGGGCCTTCGCGGCCGCGCCGCCGACGGGAACCATGCGCTGCTTGTTGCCCTTGCCGACCACCGACAGCGTGGCGATCGTGGGGAACCACTGGTTCACGCGCACGGTGCCGACTTCGCTCGCGCGCAGGCCCGCGGCGTACATGAGCTCGAGGATCGCGCGGTCGCGCACCCAGAGTTCGCCGTGGTCGTGCGACGGCGCCTCGACCAGCTTGCGCATCTGGCTGGGCGAGATGATGTTGGGGATCTTGCGCCACTTGGTCGGGCGCTCGAGGAGCCGCGCGGGGTTGTCGGGGATGGTGCGGTTCGCGTGCAGGAACCGGAAGAACACGCGCACGGTCGACACATGGCGGACGATCGTCGCGGGATCGAGGCTGCGGTCGCGCGAGAGGAACCGAACGTGCTCGACCAGGTGCGCGGGCTCGACCTCGGCGGGCGACTTGACCCCGCGGGAGAGCAGGTCGCCGACCAGGTCGTCGACGTCGCGGCCGTAGGTGGCGATCGTCGCTGGGGCGAGGCCGCATTCGACTCGTATATAGGTGAGGAACGAGCGCATCGCACCAGTGAAGCCCGGGGAGTCGGCGGCGGTGCCCTTGGGCGCCATCGGGGTGGCGGCGGGTGCGGGAGCCGGCGTTGCGACCTTCGCGGCAACCTGCGCGGCATTCTTGCGGGCGGGCCTGGTGGGGAGTGGCGCGGTGGACTTCATCGAGGACGGCGGCGGAGAGCCGCGGCGGGACAGGATCGGCATTCGCAATGCCCGCCCGCGAGAAGTGGCGCGGCGGGCAAGACCGGCCCACGCACCGACACACGCACCGACACACGTACTGGCACACGCGCTGGCACACGCGTTGCCTTCTCACCATCGAACCGCCCGGCAGGAGGCCAGGCGGGGGCTCGAACAGGCTCGACTTGGCAAGGAGTGCCGCATGCAGAATCAGCAGGATTCAGCGCAAAGACTCGTGTTCTCCGTGATTTCGGGGAGCGCGGCGTCGCGCAACCACCAGGCGCAGGAACTGCCGAGCCTCACGCTCGTGGGCGCAGCCATTGCGCGATCGGCTCGGCTTGCCGCGAGCAACGACCGCGCGCGTGTCGCCCACCTCGGCGTGGCCAACACCCAGGCCGCCGGACTCCTCCGCCCCTCTCAAGACGAGATGAACGCGCTCTTCGCGGACCTCAACCCCGACGAGGGTCGCATCGTGCCGCCGACCGACGGTCCGACGGGCTTCCTGTGGCGCTTCCACCCGGCGCCCGTCGAGGCTGGATCGCGCATTGCTTCGCAGGCGGACGGAGCGACCTACTCATGAACTACGGATTCCACCTTTCGACCGCCGGCGTGATCACCGGAATGCGTCGGCTCGACACGCTCGCGAACAACCTCGCGAACTCGACGACCGTGGGATTCAAGGGCGACCTGCTCAATCTCATGGCCCGCAAGCCGGAGAACCTCGAGAACCCCGGCGCCTACTCCGACACCAACGCGGCGCTCGATGCGCTCGGCGGCGGGTCGCTCTTCCAGCCGAACGCGATCGACCTGAGCCAGGGCTCGATGCGCCGCACGGAGAACCCGCTCGATGTCGCCATCGAGGGCGACGGCTTTCTCCAGCTTGAGTCGCCGAAGGCCGCGAACGGCGCCAAGTCCAACGACCTGCTCCTGACCCGCGCCGGCGCGCTCGCCCGCGACACGCAGGGCCGGCTCGTGCTCGCGACCAGCGGCGCGCCTGTCCTCGGCACCGACGGCAACCCGATCGTGCTCTCGAACGACACCTCGAAGGTGCGCATCGACGAGAACGGCTCGATCTTCCAAGGCGACGACGAGATCGGGCAGCTCGCGATCGTCAACCCCGCGAACGTCGCCGACCTCCGCAAGGAAGGCCGCGACGCGATTCGCCTCGTCGGCGGCAAGATCAAGCCCACGCCGGGCGCGACGCGCCTCCACCAGAACACCCTCGAGGACAGCACGGTCGATCCGGTCGTGACCCTCGCGGAGCTCGTGCGCGTGTCGCGCGGCATCGAGTTCTCGACGCGCCTCATGCAGTCACAGGACCAGATGACGGGCCGCCTGCTCGACACCTTCGGACGCTTCAACTGAACCAGTAGGTCTTAGGAACGAACCATGAGCTACATCGCACTCAACACCGCAGCCACTGGTATGTCGGCGCTCTCGACGAGCCTCGACGTGACGGCGAACAACCTTGCCAACGCGAACACGACGGGCTTCAAGAGCTCGCGCGCGAACTTCGAGGACATCTTCTACCAGCAGCTCGCGCAGCCGGGCATCCCGAGCGGCTCCGGCCTGCAGCGGCCGACCGGCCTCTACGTCGGACTCGGCACGCAGGTGTCGGGCACGCAGCTCAACTTCGAGCAGGGTCCCGCGGAGACGACGGGCCAGGCGTACGACCTCATGATCGAGGGCGACGGCTTCTTCCAGGTCGACGTGCCGTCGGATGTCGGCAACGGCATCGGCTACACGCGCGCGGGCAACTTCACGCTCAACCAGAACGGCGAGATCGTGATGGGCAACTCGCCTGGCTACAAGCTGACGGCGGGCTTCGCGATTCCTGAGAACGCGAGCAACATCACCATCGCGCAGAACGGCACCGTGAGCGGCAGCGTGCCCGGCCAGACGACGCCCGTCGACTTCGGCCAGATCCTGCTTGCGCGCTTTGTGAATCCGGCCGGCCTGCAGACCGTCGGCAACAACATCTACATCCCGACCGAAGCAAGCGGCGAGCCGCTCGAGGGCGAAGCGACCACCGACGGCCTCGGCGGAATCCGCCAGGGCGCGCTCGAAGCGTCGAACGTCGATCCGGTCACCGAACTCGTCACGCTCATCAAGACGCAGCGCATCTTCGAGATGAACAGCCAGGTCATCCAGGCTGCGAACGAAACGCTCCGCAACATCTCGAACATCCGCAGCTTCTGATCCATCGGAGCACACGCCATGAAGAACGCCACCACCACCATCCTTCTCGCCGTCGCCAGCGCATGGTTCGCCGCCGCGAGCGCGGTCGCGGATTCGGTCACGCTTCGTCCGTCGGCGCGCGTCGCCGTGGGCGCGGCGGTCAAGCTCGAGGACATCGCGGATCTCGACGGCGATGCCGCGCGCAAGTTCGGCCATGTGACCGTCGGCCGCGGCGATTCGGGCGCGTTCGAGATCTCGCTCGACAAGGTGCGCCAGTCGCTCGTCGTCGCAGGTGCGGATGTCGCGCGGCTCAAGCTCGTCGGCACGACGACGATCGTGCGTCCGTTGCGCGCGGGTGCGCTTGCCGTCGCGTCGCCCGCGCCGATCGTGGTGGCGAATGCGCAGACGGTGATTCCGGCTGCGCCGGCCGCGGCGAGTTCCGCGGCTGTTCCCGCGACGATTCCCACGCTACCCGCTTCGGCCGACGGCATGCGCGTGATCGATCCCGCGCTGCTCGCGGGCACGGCCACGCCGCTCGCGATCATCTGCGAGATGATGCACAACGCGTTCGGCGCCAAGGCGTGCGGACTGCGGCTCGAGATCACCGACGCGCACCTCGCCAAGCTCGCGCCCGTCACGGGCATGCGCTACGAAGTCGCCGCCAAGACCACGCTCCGCAGCGAGCGCGTGGAGTTTGAAGTGATCGCCCACAGCGCCGACGGCACGGCCAAGCGCGAGCGCGTGCGGCTGATCCCGCGCCTCGAGCGCGAGGTGCTGGTGACGACGGTCGACGCCAAGCGCGGCACGCGCGTCGACTCCAAGACCACCGCGGTCGAGACGCGCGTCCTCTCGCTCGACGAGGCCGACGACGCGGTCGCGCCTGGCTCGCTCGGCGATGCGACGATCACGCGCACGCTGCCGCGTGGCTCGATCGTCGGACAGGGCGACACCTCGCGCAATGTCGAGATCCACCGCAACGACAAGGTCATCGTGCGCCACGAGGTCGGCACGGTCGCGATCGAGTTCGACGCGATCGCGATCGAGGACGGCGCGGTCGGCGACGTGATCGCGCTCGAGCGCGGCACCAAGCATCGCGCACGCGGCGCATCGCCGCTCTCCGCGGAGATCGTCGGACCGGGACGCGCGGTCATCCGCTGACCGCAGGGAACAGACTGCGAACGACACGCACAGGAGCATCCATCATGCACACCGCACTTCTCATCTCGCTCTGCCTGGCCGCCGATGTTCCGGGTTCGTTCCCGTCGAACGAGGCGGTCTCGTCGCCGCTGCCTGCGAGCGCGCCCGCCAACACGCCCGCACGCGTGCTGCGCGAGGACGAGAAGCCCGTGGCCCGCGCGACGCGCTCGGCGACGGCTGCTGCGCTTGATTCGCAGGCCGCGGCTGCGCATGTGACGGTGCGCGGACACCTGACGACCGGCTGCATCTTCGAGCCCGAGGAGCCCAAGCCGCGTCAGTTCGCGATCCATGATCTCGTGACCATCGTCGTGAGCGAGTCGAGCAAGTCGAAGAGCACCGCCGACGCGAAGGCCGACAAGGACTACTCGATGGCGTCGGAGGTCGGCGCGTTCATGACGCTCGACCCGACCAGTCTCAGCGACGGCGTGCAGCTCGCGCCCGAGGACCTGCCTGCATTCGAGGTCTCGAGCAAGAAGGGCTTCAAGGGCAAGGGCAACTTCAACCGCTCCGACGACTTCACGGCGCGCGTGACGGCCGAGATCGTGGAGATCCGCCCGAACGGCCTGCTCGTGCTCGAGGCGCGCCGCGAGATCGTGAACGACGGCGAGTCGCAGGTGATCCAGCTCTCCGGCATCTGCCGCCCCGAGGACATCGACACGAACAACCAGGTGCTCTCGCAGCGCGTGGCCGATGCGGTGGTCAAGAAGATGACGACCGGCCAGCTCCGCGACACGAGCGAGAAGGGCTTCCTCGCGAGGATCCTTGATGCGGTGTTTGCGTTCTGAGTTGAGGTGGTGAGCGCAAGACTGAAGGTGGATGTCACTGGAATCGAAGGCCGAGTCGACTCGGCTGTCGAGTCTCCTCACCCCCACCCCCGAATGACACGTCGTGTGTGAGACCAATCGGGAGACGGCGTGTTCCACATCCGTCGTTGGGGCCGAGACTGGGGGTGCCCTCAGTCCGGCCAGTCGAGGGACGGCGTGTTCCACATCCATCGTCAGGGCCGAGACTGAGGGTGGGCGTGAGGAGACTCGAAGGCCGAGTCGACTCGGCCGTCGAGAGTCCTCACCCCCACCCTTAGGCTTCGCCGCTGGAATCAAGCCAACTTCATCGTCGATCGAATCGGCGGCCTAAGGGCACCCCCGAATGACACGTCGTGTGTGAGACGAAGACCACAGGTGGGCGAGAGTCGACTCGGCCATCGAGTGTCCGTGCCCCGACCGACCCATCGTTCGTGTTCCGCGTCACGCCAGCAGCTGCTTGAGCGCAACGCCGGGATCGGGCTGCCGCATCAGGTGCTCGCCGACGAGCACGATGTGCACGCCGTGCGCGCGCAGGCGGCGCAGGTCGTCGGGCGTGCGGATGCCGCTCTCCGAAACCAGCACGCTCGTGTCGTCAAGCATCTCGGCAAGGCGCATCGAGTGCTCGATCGAAGTCTTCATCGTGCGCAGGTCGCGGTTGTTGATCCCGAGCAGCGAGTAGCTCGCGTGCGGGAATCCCACGATGTTCACCGCGCGCAGCAGATGCTCGACATCGTGCACCTCGAGCAGCGTGGTCATGCCGAGCTCGGTCGCGAGGATCTGAAAGTCGATGATGTCGCTCTCGGGAATCGCCTCGGCGATGAGCAGGATCGCGTCGGCGCCGGCGGCGCGCGATTCCCACACCTGGTAGATGTCGACGATGAAGTCCTTCCGCAGCACGGGCAGCTTGACCGCGTCGCGGATCTGGTGGATGTACTCGAGCTTGCCGCCGAAGTCGTACTCGTCCGTGAGGCACGAGATCGCGCTCGCGCCGTTCGCGGCGTAGGCGCGCGCGATCGCGACCGGATCGAAGTCCTCGCGAATCACCCCAGCCGACGGACTCTTGCGCTTGACCTCCGCGATCACATGCGTGAGATCGGGATGGCGGCGGTCGACCAGCGCGTTGAAGAAGTTGCGCGGGCGCCCGAGCTCGGAGATGCGCTCCTTGAGGACCTCGAGCGGCACAGCCTCGCGGGCGGCGGCCACCTCGCGGAACTTCCTTTCGACAATGTCCTTCAGGACTGAGTGCATGAATGCGACCGAGCGGGTACGGTTCGGTCTGCCGCAAAGAAACCGATGCGGAGACCGACGTGGAAACCGATGCGAGTTATAGCCGCTCCCTCCATCGACATGCCTGCGCTCCTTCTTCAGTCGAATGACGAAGCGGCGTGGAGTGCCCTCGGATTCGCAGTCGCGTTCCTCTGCGCGGTGATCGCGATCCTGCTGATCGGGCGGTTCCGGCTGTGGAAATGCCCTGCCGAGCCATCGGGAGTGCAACCGCGGGATCCTGCGTTTGGCGCGGCGGCGATGGTCTTGTTCGTGCTCGCGGGCGCCCTGGGCGCGTCGGCTGGCGCGAGTCTCGGCATCGCGGACGACGCGTACGCGCGCGAGGCTCGGGGCGCGCTGGGCAACATCCTCCAGATCGCGGTCGTGGTGCTCGCGGCGCGGACGGCGCTGTTCGTGGCGGCCGAACGCAAGCCCGCTTCGGCCGCGAAGGCCACGGGCATCGGCGTGCTCGCGTTCATGCTGGTGATGCCGATCGTCATGGCGCTGGCGATGGCGATCAACTCGCTGCTTGTGAAGCTCGGCTATCCCGCGGCTCCGCAAGCGTCTCACGAGACGCTCGCGATCCTGCTCGAACGCAAGGACCCGTGGCTCTCGACGCTCACCTTCGCGCATGTCACGCTGCTGGTGCCGATCGCCGAAGAAGGCGGCTGGCGCGGACTTCTGCAGCCGTCGTTCCGCCGCGCGGGGCTCAACGGGCTCGCGTCGGCGTGCCTGACCTCGCTGCTGTTCGCGTCGGTGCACTGGACGATTCTTCCCGCCGACGGCCGCGTGACGGGACTCTCGATGCTCTTCACGCTCTCGATGGCGATGGGAATCCTGCGCGAGCGCACGGGCGGAATCGTCGCGCCGATCACCGTGCACGCGCTGTTCAACGCGGTGAATGTCGCGGTCGCGCTCTCCTAAGCGCGGCGCGTTGCCGTATCTTCCCGCGCCATGAGCGCAGTCGACTCCAACGGCGATTCCAGGCACGGCAAGCCACGCATCCTCACCGGCGACACGCCGACGGGAAGCCTCCACCTCGGCCACTGGGTCGGCAGCGTCAAGCGCCGCGTCGAGCTGCAGCGCTCGCACGACTGCTTCTTCATCATCGCCAACATGCACGCGTACACCACGCGCCTCGCGAAGTCGGACGAGATCCGCCGCGACTCGATCGGCATCGTGCGCGACTACCTCGCGATGGGCATCGACCCCGAGACCGCGACGATCTTCCTGCAGAGCGAAGTGCCCGCGATCGCGGAGCTCACGTTCCTCTTCGCGATGCTGCTGCCGTTCAACCGCGTGATGCGCAATCCCACGCTCAAGACCGAGATCGAGGTCAAGGGCCTCGGCGAGACGTACTCGTTCGGCTTCCCGCTGTACGCGGTCGGGCAGACGGCGGACATCCTCGCGTTCCGCCCCGTCGGCGTGCCGGTGGGCGAGGACCAGGTGCCGCACCTCGAGCTCACGCGCGAGGTCGCGCGGCGCTTCAACCAGATCTTCTGCGGCGTCGATGAGCAGGCCGAGGACGAGGACCATGTCAAGCTCGGCGGCGTGTTCCCGATCCCGCGCGCGGATGTCGGCGAAGTCGGCCGCCTCGCGGGCATCGACGGCGTGAACAAGATGTCGAAGTCGCTCAACAACGCGATCTTCATCAGCGACCCCGCGAAGGAGGTCGAGAAGAAGGTCAAGAAGATCTTCACCGGCCGCCAGAGCGCGACCGAGCCGGGCGACATCAACAACGTGCTGTTCCAGTATGTGCGCACGTTCATGAAGGACAAGGCGCGCGTGGCCGAGCTCGAGGAGAAGTACGCCAAGGGCGACAACATCGGCGACGGGCATGTGAAGCTCGAGGTCGCGGCTGCGATCAACGAGCTGCTCGAGCCGATGCGCGAGCGCCGCGCAAAATACGAGGGTCGCGACGATCTCGTGCTCGAGATCCTCAAGGCCGGATGCGAGCGCGCGAACAAGCTTGCGGAGGCGACGCTCGAGCAGGTGAAGGCGCGCGCCAATCTCGTGTCGTGGCCGCGGCGCGTGTCGTACGTGTGAGATGCGTCGCGACGCGGGGGTGGGCGGAGGCCGAGTCGACTCACCCGTGACTTCAACGATGAACTCGAATCGTCGACTCGATTCTGGGGGTGCCCTTAGGCCGCCGAGTCGAGTGATGTGGAAGTTGGCTTGATATCAGCGGCGAAGCCTAAGGGTGGGGGTTGGGACTCACGATGGCCGAGTCGACTCGGTTGTCGAGTCTCCTCACGCCCACCCTCAGTCTTCGGCCATGACGATGGATGTGAACGACGGCGGCCCCCGACTGGCCGGACTGAGGGCACCCCGTTGTCGATGGGTGTCCGACGCCTCCGATCACTTCGCAACGAGATAGAACCGCCCCACCTTTGCCTCGAACTTCGCGCCGTCGCGTTCGAAGGTGTAGTGGCCTTCCATCGTGCCCCACGCGGTGAGCATCGGGCAGAAGCTCGAGTACTCGAAACTATCTCCCGGCGCGATCTCAGGATGCAGCCCGACCACGCCAGGCCCCTCGATCACGCGCTCTTCGCCGTCGCTGTCGACGATGCGCCAGTGGCGCGTCGCGAGGCGGATCGGCGACGATCCTTCATTGCGGATCGTGATGCTGTAGCTGAAGAGGAATCGCCGATCTTCGGGCGACGATTGCCGCGGCATGTACGCAGGCTGCACGGTCACGCGCACGCCGTCGGTGACGATGTCGGATCCGTGTCGCGGTGAAGGCGTGGTCGTCGTCGTGGTCGCAGGCATTCGCGCAGCATAGACGCGACACGACGACGCGCGAAGCCGCTAGCATCGCGACGCCATGCTGCAGCTGCCACAGAATCCCGATGTTGCGATCGTCGGCGCCACCGGCGCGGTCGGCCGCGAGATGCTCGCCATCCTCGAACAGCGCGCGTTCCCGATCTCCAAGCTCCGTCTCTTCGCGTCGCCGCGTTCGGTCGGCACGCGGATTCCGTTCCGCGGCGAGTCGATCGCGTGCGAGGCGCTCGAGCATGGGATGCCGAGCGGCGTTGATCTCGTGCTGTTCTCGGCGGGCAAAGGCATCTCGAAGGAGTGGGCGCCCAAGTTCCGCGCTGCAGGCGCGCTCGTGGTCGACAACTCGAGCGCGTTCCGCGCCGATCCCGCGTGCCCGCTTGTCGTGCCCGAAGTGAACCCGCACGCGCTGGCCGCGATCGACCTGCCCGCGATCATCGCCAACCCGAATTGCTCGACGATCATCGCGCTGGTCGCGGTCACGCCGCTGCACCGCGCGATCGGCCTCGAGCGCATGGTCGCGGCGACCTACCAGGCCGCGTCGGGCGCAGGCGCCGCCGCGATGGCCGAGCTCGAGTCGCAGGCGCACGCGTTCGCCAACGGCACGCCGATGGACACGACGATCTTCGGCCGGCAGTACCTGTTCAACGTGTTCAGCCACAACTCGTCGGTCGGCCCCGATGGCTACAACGAGGAGGAGCGCAAGCTGCTCACCGAGACGCGCCGCATGTGGGAGAGCGACGCGGTCCGCATCAGCGCGACCTGCGTGCGCGTGCCGACGCTGCGCGCGCATGCCGAGGCGCTGCACCTTGAGTTCGCGCGCGCGACCAGCGAGGACGAGGTCCGCGCGCTGCTCGCGAAGGCGCCTGGCGTGCAGGTCGTCGACGACCGCGCGGGCAACAAGTTCCCCGAGCCGTTGGCGGCGGCGGGCGGCGACGATGTCCTCGTCGGGCGCATCCGCATGGACCACAGCGTGGCGGGCAATCGCGGAGTGGCGCTCTTTGTTTGCGGCGACCAGATCCGCAAGGGCGCGGCGCTCAACGCGATCCAGATCGCGGAGTGCTTCATGCCGGCGGGTGCGGGGCCGAAGGGCGGCGTTCACCTCACGAGCCGCGTCGGAACTGCTGTTGGCGCGGCGAGATAATCCCACGCGGACGCGGAAAAGCTCGAACTCTTCACGCCGTCCCACCGTCCTGCCGACTTGAAGAATGCGGCATGTTGGCTACTATGCCGCTCCAATCTTGGGGATTGGTGTAACGGTAGCACAAGTGATTCTGGTTCACTTTGTCCTAGTTCGAATCTAGGATCCCCAGTTCAAAGCACAGATCAAACAAGCGCGGGTCGCATCAGCGACCCGCGCTTGTTTTTGGCTTGTGTGCGAGGCGGCCTTCGTTGCCAGGCCCCTAGTTCCCAGGCTTGGGGAACGGCACGCTTCGAATCCCGCGCATCCACACCGCGTCGCTGCCGTCGCTCGGCTCGAACCACGCGACGAGGTCGACCGCTTCGACAGGCAGCACATCCGATCCGCGGTTCGCGAGCAGCGACAGCGAGAACTCGTAGCACGGGCCGACCATCGCCGTCGAGCGCGCGGCCTGCGACTCGGCCACCGAGAACGACCACTGCCGCAGCGGATCCGGACCCGGCTGATCGGGCGTTCCCGACATGCCAGAGCGATAGATCGCAAAGTGGAACTTGCCATCGCAGAACATCGGCGACGGATGCGGCCGCGAGAACAGGTACGCCGTCACGCTCAGCGTGTCGGGAAGCTGGTTGCCGTTGGTGTCGGCGGGCTTGGGCGCGAAGGTGATCGCGAACGCGTTGACCTTCGCGGCGTGCGGCGTTTCGGGGCCTTCGGTCGGCTTCGGTGCGGGCGGCGTGCCGTCGGCGGTCGTGACCGTGGTCTGGCACGACGCGCCCACGAGGAGCAGCGCCGCCATCGCGCCGCTCGTGATCGAAGCGCGCGTCGAACGCTGCATCCATCGTTGCATCCATCGTTGCATCCATCGTTGCATCCACGACCGCATCACGGGTTCCCCTTCATCGCCGTCTTGTCCGGCGTCTGCGATGCCGCGTTGGCTTTGCTCGCAGAGCCCTGCCCCGCCGCGCTCGGATCCGCGGCCGCGTCGGGCTTGCGCGCAGGCTGCTCTTCCTCGTTGCCGCGCATCGAGTTGACGCCGCGACCCTCGAGCTGACCCTTGCGGATCTGCTCGATCAGCGCGGGCGGCAGCGAGAGCGAATGGATGCCCTGCTCGGTGAGCTCCGCCGCCTTGTTGCCGCCGCCCTGCGCGGGCGAGCGAACGACGTGCGGCGTGAGCACGATCAGCAGCTCGGTCTTGGACGTGCTCTCCTTGAACTGACGGAACAGCGTGCCGACCAGCGGGATGTCGCCGAGCAGCGGGATCTTCTTGTCGACGCGCTCGAAGCGGTCGCTGATGAGTCCGCCGATCACGACGGTCTGGCCGTCCTTGACGGTCACGGTCGTGGTCGCGCGGCGACGCGTGACGACGGGCGAGTTGAAGTTCTCCGAGATCTGCGTCGTCTGCAGCGAGAGGCGCGAGATCTCAGGCTCGAGCTGCATGCGCACGAAGCCCTCGGGGTTGATCGACGGCGTGACCGTGAGGATGACGCCGATGTCCTCGGGCGACACGCTCGACTGCTGGCCCGCGCTCGAGAAGCTCACGCCCGAGGGCAGGCGAATCGTCTCGCCCACCTGCAGGTAGCCCTTCGAGTTGTTCTCGACCATCACCGACGGATTCGACAGCACCTGCACGCGGCTCTGCGATGCGAGCGCGTTGATGAGCAGCTCGAAGTCGTCGGAGCCGATCGCGACATTGGGCGTGCCCGAGTTGGTGAACAGCGAGCCGAGCAGCTGCGTGCCCGTCTTGCCGCCCGAACCCGGGATGTTGCCCATGCCCGCCGCGACCTTGAACTCACCGATGTTCGCGCGGCCGAGCTCCGGTCCGAGCGATTCGGTCGAGTCGAGCGAGACTTCGGCGAGCAGCACCTGGATCAGCACCTGCGGCGGATCGACGTCGAGCTCCTTGATGATGTCCTGCACCTTCTCCATGTAGCGCGGGCTCGCGTTCACGAGCACGGTGTTCGACTTCATGTCGCCGACGACCGTGACCTCGCGCTCGAGGAGCTTGGATGCGCTGGGGAGTTCGTTCGCCGAGAGCGTCTGCAGGATCTTCTTCTGGTCCTCGCTCACGAAGTCGTTGACGACCTTCGCGACCTCGGTGGCCGTGGCGTTCTTGAGCTTGTACGCAAAGGTCTCGCGCTCGTTGGCCTGCTGCTGGTCGAGCTCCTTGACGACCTTCTCGACGAGCTCGAGGTAGTTCGGCGTGCCCGAGACCAGGAGCGAGTTCGTGCGGTCGTCGACGGTGATCGAGAGCTGCTGGCGATCGTCGGGCACGAGCGTGAGGTCCGCGCCGAGCGTGCCCGCCTGCTGTCCGGCTGCCGCCATCGCCGCGGCCGACGAAGCTGCCTGCGCGGGAGCGCCGGGTGCAGCGCCCGCCGTCGCGTCGCCGCTCTCGCGCGGCTTGAGCACATACAGGCTTCCCTGCTGACGCAGGCTGAACAGCTCCTTGAGGATGCGCGCCATCTGGCTCGCATCCGCGTTCGCAAGCTTGAAGATGCGGATGTTCTGGCTGCCGCTCGTCGAGCCGTCGAGGTCGGCGACCATCTTCTCGATGAGCGCCATCGACTCGCGCGGCGCGCGGACGATGATCGTGTTGGTGCGGATGTCCGGCGTGAGCGAGATCGACTGCCGCGTCGCCGCGGAGATCTCCATCTCGACGCCTTCGCCCGGCTTGCCGTCGATCTCGCGCAGGTACTTGAGGATCGTCGCCTGCTGTCCGCCGCGGCCCGCGAGCGAGTTGCCCGAGAGGACGCTCTGGATCAGGCCGACGGTCTCCTGCACGTTCGCGCCCTTGAGCGTGAGGTACTTGATCTCGACGACCGAGTTCGGCTTGGCGCCGTCGAGGTCGGCGACGAGCTTCTTGATCGCCGTGAGGTCGGCGTCGGGACCGCTCGCCACGATCGCGTTGAGACGCTGGTCGGGACGCACGGTGATCACGTTCGCGCCGCGACGGCGGTTTTCCTCGGCGACGTACATCTCGTCGAGCATGCGGGCCATGTCGGGCGCCGCGGTCTTGCTGAGCACGATGATCTCGAACGGCTTGTCGCCGAGCTGCGCCTCGGCCGCCTTCGCGAGGAGGTCGACGAGGCCCTTCACGACCTCGTAGTTCTCCTCGCTCGATGCGACGATGAGCGCGTTCGACGCGACGTCGGGCGCGATCGACACGGCGTCCGACGGAGTCTCCGCGGTGCCGAGCGACTTGGCGCGATCGCGCATGAGCTGCTGGATGCGCGGCGCGGTGGTCTCCGCGCGCGCGGCCGCGAGCGGCAGCACGTGCACGCCGATCGCGGGGTTCTCGGGGATCTCGTCGAGCTTCTTGACGAGCTGCTGCACGAGCGCGGTGTCCTCGGGACCGCCCGCGACGAGCAGGCTCGACGTGCGCGGATCGGAGATCACGAGCGGCTTGACGCGCTTGGCGACTTCGGGCGTGAGCTCGGCGTAGCGGCGGTTGAGGATCTGCGTGATCGCGCTGGCAAGGCGGTCGATGTTGGTCTTCTTGACCGGCACGACCTCGACGGCCGACTGCTCGAGGAGCCGATCGGTGTCGAGATCCTTGAGCAGCGACTTGATCACGTCGAACGAATCGGCGCCCGCGGCGACGACGAGCTGGTTGGTGCGCTCGTCGGCGGTGACGATCACGCGCTCGAGGTCGGCGGTCTGCGGCTGCGACTTCTGCAGGCGGTCGACGCGCGCGTCCATCATCTTCTGGATCAGCGCGGCGAGGCGCGGTGCGCTCGCGTTCTTGAGGTCCATCGTGCGGATCTCGCGGTACTCGGGCGCGACCTTGCGGTCGAGGTTCTTGAGGATCTCCTCGACGATCGCAAACGAGCGCGCGCTGGTCGAGATCACGAGCGAGTTGAGGCGGTCGTCGGGAACGACGCGCACCTTGTCCTCGGCGCGGATGACCTTCGACGCGATCTGCTGGTCGAACAGCTGCACGAGCATCGGGCCGATGCGCGAGGCGCTCGCGTTCTCGAGCGGATACACGCGCACGATCGAGCCGGGCGCGGCGGCCTCGGTGTCGAGCTGGCGGATGAGCTCCTGCACGATCTCGAGGTTCTGCGTGCTGCCGACGAGCACGAGCGAGTTGGTCGGCAGGTCGGGACGGATCACGAGCTGCGCGAACGGAACGAACACGTCGCTCTCGATCGCAGCCGCCGGCTTGTCGCCCTGCGGCTGACGCGCCATGCGGATGCGGCCGATCTGCTTCTGCAGCGGGCCGCTCTCGGGGAGCTTGGTCGAGCCTTCGACCAGCACCGCGCGCAGCGTGTCGGCGAGATCACGCGCGTCTGCGTACTGCAGCTTGACGATGCGCGGCTCGATCCAGCCGAGCGCGACCGCCGAGTCGAGCCGCTCGCGCAGCACTTCGACGAACGCAACGGCTTCTTCCTTGCCGGCGACGATCACGGTGTTGGTGCGGTCGTCGACGGAGATCGCGACATCCTGCGCGAGCGCCTGGCCCGTCGCGCCCGCGGCCTGCGCCTTGACCTGCGTGCCGGTGAGGCCGCCGATCTGCTTGCCCTGCGCGAAGAGCTCGCGCACGATGCGCGAGAACTGCGTCGCCTGGATGTTCTGCAGCGGATAGATGCGCACGACGGCCGCGTCGGTCATCGGCAGCTTGTCGAACATCTGCGCCGCTTCCTCGATCGCGCGCGCGTTGTCGGCGGTCGACGCGATGATCACGCAGTTGCTGGTCGCGTCGGCGAGGATCTTGATCGGCTTCTGCAGGTCGAGCGCGATGGGCGCGGTCGCGCCGTCGGGCTGGATGCGCAGACGACGCACCTGCTCCTGCAGCGCGCGGGCGAGCTCGCCCTGCTGCTTGTTCGCGCCGGCAGCGGAGGCACCTGTGCCCGAACCCGCGCCCGAACCCTGGGAAACGATCGAACGCAGCGTCTCCGCGATCGCGACCGCGGGCGTGTGCTTCATGCGCACGATGCGCACGTCGGCGTCCGCCATCGGCGGATCGGCGTCGATCGACTTGATGAGCGAGAGGATCGTGTCGCGGTCCGCAGGATTCGCGACGATCACCAGCGCGCTGCGGTTGGCCGCCACCGAGACCTTGAGCGGCTCGGAGATGACCTTCGCCACGCTGTCCATCGGCTGCGCGCGGTCGAGCCCGATCTCCTCGATGATCTTCTTCGCCGACTCGGGCGAGGTATTCGAGAGATCGATGATGAAGATGCCCTTGGTCGAGTCGGGCGCGAGCGAGTCCATCTGCTCGACGAGCGTCTTGATCTCGTCGAAGATCGGACCGGTCGACGCGATCACGAGGCCGTTCGACACGGGGTCGATCTGGATCGAGAGCGTGAGGCCGGCCTGCTTGGCGCGCTGCGTGAACGCCTCGCGGATCGCGGTCGCGACGCGCACGGCGGGCGCGCTCTTGAGCCGCAGGATCTGCACCTGGAGTCCCTGCTCGGTCGCCTGCTGCTGCAGCGCCTCGGCGATCGCCGAGATGCGCGCGAAGTCCTCGTCGGTCGCACGCACGATGAGCGCGTTGCTCGTCGCGTCGCCCACGATGCGGAGCCCGCGCTCGCGGCCCGACGCGCGGTCGGGGCCGTACACGCGCTGGATCGCCTGCGCGAGCTGCTCGGGGTTGCCGTAGCGCACGGGAATCAGCCTGGGCGCAGGCATCTGCGCGAAATCGGGCTGGTCGAGCTGCGCGATGATCGCCTCGATCTTCTTCATGTTCGCGGGGTTGGCCGCGACCACGAGGTTGTTCGAGTACTCGTCGGCGCTCGCGTTCACGTAGTCCTCGGGCTTGTGCTGCACGATGACCGCGGGCTGCTGCGGGAACTGCGGATTCGGCTGCGGCTGCGGCTGGTTCGGCTGTCCCGGCTGGTTGGGCCGGCGGTCGTCGAACGCGTCGTTGATCGCCTTCGCCACGCTCTTCGCGTCGGCGTGCTTGAGTCCGACCACGCGCAGCTGGCGCGAGCCGTCGTACTGCTCGCTGTCGAGCTTGTTCACGAGCTCGCGGATGCCGGGCCACTCGGCGGCCTCGGCGGAGATCACGAGCGAGTTGGTCGCGTCGTCGCCGACGATGCGCACCGACTGCTTGCCGGGCGAGTCGACGTTCATCGCCGTCGCGCCGTAGAAGTAGCTGAGCGCTTCCTGGATGCCGCGCGCCTTCGCGTGCTCGAGGCCGACGAATTCGGTGACGCGCTTCTTGTCGCTCTTGACGTCGATCGCCTTGACGACGTCCTGGATGGTGCGGAACTGCTCGCTCGTCGCGGCGACGATCAGGCGGTTCTCCGCGCGATCGGCCTCGATGCGCGGCGGATCTTCCTTGCCCGCGGCGGCAGACGATGCGCCTGCGCCCGACGCCGACTTGCCCGACACGAGACGCTCGAGCGTGCGCGCGACGTCCTCGGCCGCGGCGTTCTGCAGCGCGATCAGGCGGTACTCGACGGGATTCTTGACCGGCGATTCCTCGAGCTGCGAGAGCAGCTTCTCGATCACGGGGTAGCTCTCGGGTGTCGCGGTCACGACCAGCGAGTTCGAGCGCGAGTCGGCGACGACGCGCGCGTTGACCTGCACGGGCGGACGACCTGGATCGAGCTGGACCGCGACGCCCTGCGTGCGGCCCTTCGTGTCGAGCTGCAGCGAGGTCGTGAGGATGCGCACCGCTTCCTCGGCCTTCGCGTTCTTGAGCGTGAAGGTGCGGATGAGCGATTCCTCGGCGCTCGCGGGCGCATCGAGGCGCTCGATGAGCGACTTGACCTGCGTGAGCTGCACCGGCGTCGCGGAGACGATGATGCTGTTCGTGCGCACATCGGGCGTGATGCTCACGCCCTGGACGCTGCCGCGGCCACGGAACTGCTCGCCGACCATGCGCGCGATGTCCGCGGCCTGGCCCTTGCGGAGCACGATGATGTCGCTCTTGCGGTCGCCGCCCGACGTGGGCTGGTCGAGGCGCGTGACGAGGTCGCGCACCGTCGAGAGCTCGTCGTTCGAGCCCGCGACGAGAAGCGCGCCGCCCGAAGCCGACGCGACGATCGTCGCGGTGCTGGTGCCGCCGCTGTTGCCGCTCGCGCGGTCGTCGAGGAACTGACGCAGCGTCGCCGCGAGCTCGGCCGGTGGCGCGAACTCGACGGGAATCACCGCGGTCTGGCGGCCTTCCTGGACGAGCGTCTTCGACAGCGAGTCGAGGAGCGAGCCGATCTCGGTGTGCTGGCCCGCGGTCGCGCGGACCACGAGCTTGCGCGAGCGCGCGATCGGCAGCACGCGCGAACCGGAACCGGTCGGCTGCTGCTCCCACGGACGCACCTGGCGCTCGCCGATCGAGTCGCGCACGAGGCCCGCGATCTGGTCGACATCGCCCGACTTGACGTCGTAGATCCTGACCGTGCGCACATCGCCCTCGGCGGGCTTGACGTCGAGCGCGGTCACGAAGTCGACGGCGAACGCGAAGCGGTCGCCGCGGCCCGCGACCACGATCGAGTTGCGGCGCTCGTCGGCGCGCACGCTCACCATGTCGTCGGGACCCGCGCCGCCCATCTGCTGCAGCATCTGCTCGACGGAGGTCGCGACCTCGGTCGCGCGGCCGTAGGCGAGCGGGAACACCTTGAAATCAAGCGATTTCGCGACTTCGGGCGCGTCGAAGCCCTTCACGAGCTCGGTGATCTCGTTGTAGTCGGAGTCGTTTGCCGTCACGAAGATCGACGCGCTGCGCACATCGCCCACGATCGAGACGGAGCGCTGCCCGCCGCGGCCACGGCCGCCAGAGGCGATCTGCGCGCGGTCGTCGAAGAGCTTCTGCAGCGCCGTCGACACGCGCTGCGCGTCGGCGCGCTCGAGCTTGATCTGGCGGATCGCGTACTGCTTGGCCGCGCTGCGGTCGATCTCGCTCAGGACGCGCGCGATCTCGGTGCGCACCGCGGGTTCGGCGCGCACGAGCAGCACGCCCGACGCATCGTCGGCCACGAGCTGCGTGCGCTCACGCAGCGGCGGATCGGCGCTGAACACGACCTTCTCGATCGTCGCGATCGCTTCGCTCGGCTTGACGCTGGTCAGCGCGACGGTCTCGAGCGGAAGATTGCCCAGCGGATTCGCGGCGTCGAGGATGCCGAGCAGGCGCTCGATCTCCACCGAAGCCTCCGCGCCGCCCGCGATCACCACCATGTTGGTGCGGTCGTCGGCGGTGAACTCGGGAATGCTCGACACGATGCCCTGCTGGCTGAGCGTGCGGCTGCGCGCGGTGAACGCGGTCTGCATGCTCTTGACGACATCGCTGGCCTTCGCGTGCTTGACGGGCACGAGCCGCAGCTCGGGCACGGGCGAACGGTCGCCGCGATCGGTGAACGCAACGAAGCGCTCCGCGAACGCGACCGCCTCGGGCGAACCGACGACGGTGATCGCGTTGGCGCCGCGCTCGGCGAACACGCGCACGTTGGACGGATCGAACGACGCGTCGACCGCGGCCGGATCGCCCGCCTTCGCGTTGTCTCCCGCCTTCGCGCCGTCGCCCGCCTTCGCGCTGTCATCCGAGAGCGTGACCGCGACCGACTTGAGCCGCGTGCCGCCCGTCTGCGAGACGACGGAGCGCAGCGCTTCGGCCACGCGCTCGGCGCCCGCGTTGCGGAGCACGAAGCTCTTGACCATGATCTGCTGCGTCTGCTGGCCGCGCGCGAGCGCAGCGATCAGCTGACCGACGGTCTCGAAGTCGCGGTCGCCCGCAACAACCAGCAGCGAGCGCGTCTCTTCGTCGGCGACGACGGCGACGCGCTTGGCGAGATCGCCCGGCGTGCCGCCAGGCGGCGTGATGCGCGCGATCGCGCCCGTCACGATCGATGCGATCTTGGCGGGGTCGGACGACGCAGGCAGCTTGATCGAACGGATGTGCGACGCCTCGGACGGCAGCGTCTTCGACGCCTGCTCGACGAGCTTCATCGCGCGCTCGATTTCGCGCGGCGAGCCGAGCAAGAGGAGCGAGTTCGATTCCTTGTCGACGGCGACGGTCACGCCGGCCTCGTCGGACTGGGTGGCCTCTTCCTTGGGAGGAATCTGCGTCGGATCCTTCGCCGAAACCGGCGGCACCTGCGCGAACGCCTCGGTGAGGAACGCGAGTCGCGCGGGCATCAGCGGCGGCCACACGGGCACGCCGCCAACGGGCAGCGTGATCTCGCTGCTGCTCTGCGAATTCGCCGCGGGCTTCTTGGGCGCGTCGTAGCGCTTGAGGAGTTCCTCGACGGAGATGACCTCGACCTCGCCCGACTTGCTCTCCATCAGCTTGCGGAGAAGACGCGCCATGTCCTCGGCGTCGCCCTTGGTCGGATCGAGCGGCACGGAGCGCAGCGAGCGCGAGCTCGCGATCGACGCGCCGTCGAGCTTGGACACGATCGCCTCGATGGTCGCGTACTGCTTGTCGGTCGCGCGCACGAGCAGGCTGTTGCTCGCGGCGTTCACGCGGATCACCGGCGGCGTCTGCGTGCCTTCATCGGTCTCGAACACATCGACGAGGCTCTTCGCGACTTCCGCCGCGTCGCCGTTGCGGAGCGAGATCACGCGCACGGTGCGCGCGGTTTCCGAAGCAACGCCGGCGCCAGGGCCCACGTCCAGCTGACGGAGCATCTCCTCGGCGGCGTCGAGCGCACTCGGCGTCGCGGAGATCACGACGGCGTTGAGGCGCTCGTCGGCGATCACGCGCAGCGCGGGCTCGGTGAGGCCCGGCGTCGCGGGGCGGCCGCGGTCGGCCTTGCGCGCCTCGCTCGCGAGCAGCTGCTCGACAAGCGGCGCCATCTGTCCCGCGCGCGCGTTCTTGAGGAACACGGTGCGCACGCGCGCCGCATCGCGCGGCCCGCGCACGTCGATCGCGCGCACGACGGCGTCGATCTCGTCGAGTTGCGACGGATCGGCGGCGACGACGATGGAGTTGCTGGTGACTTCGGCGCTGATCGACGGCTTGGCTCGGCCGATGCGCGTGGCCGCGCGGGCCGCGACCGCCTGCTCGATCGCCTTCGCGACATCGGGCGCGTTCGCCTGCGAGAGCGGATACACGCGGATCTCCGCGGGGCCATCGCCCTCGCGCGCCTTGTCGAGCTGGGTGACGACTTCGGACGCAACCGACATGAGCTCGTTGGGCGCGGTGATGATCACGCGCGCGTTGAGCGGATCGGCGACGACCTTGGGTTCGACGATCGCTGCGCCCGCCTTCGCGGCGGCGACGAGCGTCGCCGGCCAGCGCGAGCGGTCCGACAGCACCGCCGTGAGCGCGCTCACGACCACGTCGGGCGCGACGTGATGCAGCTGGATCACGCGGAAATCAGCCTGCGGCGCGGTGAACGCCTTGCTGTCGAGATCCTCGAGCACCTGCTTGGCGCGCGCGGTTCCTTCGGCGCTGCCGACGACGATGATCGTGCCCGACTGCGTCATCGCGGAGAGATCGACGCGCGAAGCGCCGCCCGAGCCCGTCGTGTCGAGCACGCGGCGCGCCTCGTCGACGAGCGTCGCGACCGGCGCCTTGGTCGCCGTGAACACGAGCCACGAGCGGCTCGCGGCGTCGCTGTCGCGGTCGAGTTCCCTGATGAGTCCCTCGGCCACGCTCATGATGCGCGCGGCACCCGAGACGATGAGCGAGTTCGTGCGCGGATCGGGCTCGACGCGCACCGGCGGCGGCGGAGTCTGCCCGCGGTTGCGGCGCATGCGCTCGAGCGCCATGCGCGGATCGGTGTCCTGCTGGTCGGCGAGCAGCCGCTGCACGAGCGGCGCGACGCGCGCGCTGTCCGCGTTCTTGAGCACGAAGGTCTTCGCGTCGACCGCGTCGAGCGACGGACGCTCGTCGAGCGGCGTGATGAGCTTCTCCGCTTCCTCGAGGTCGCTCTGCGGACCGACGAGAAGCAGCGCGTTCGAGCCGGTCGCGGCGATCACCTTGACGGCGAGCGGCTCGCGCGTGCTGGGATTGGTCGCGGCCGCGAGCGCCTGCGAGAGGCTGGCCGCGACTTCGGGCGCATCGGCGTAGAGCAGCGGACGCACGCGGACGACGGGTTCGCCCGTCGACGCGGTTCCGTCGTCGAGCTGGCGCACGAGTTCCTCGACCACGGGCATGAGCACGTCGGGCGCGCTCACGATGAGCGCGTTCGAGCGGCGCTCGGCCGCGATGTCGAGCACGCGCGACTGCTTGCCCACGAGCGACGGCTCGATCTGCGCGAGACGCCCCTCGAGCGAGCTGCGCACGAGCGTGGCGAGGCCCTCGGCCTTGGCGCTCTTGAGCTTGAACACGCGCAGCGTGGTCGACGGCTGCGGCGCGCCTTCGACGCCGCGCAGCACCTGCTCGACGCGGGGGAACACGCTTGCCGGCGCGCTGATCACGAGCGTCTTCGACACGGGCTCGATGGTCACGACGGTCGAGCTGCCCTCGGTGCCGAGCTTGCCTGCGGTCGCGAGGTCGCGGATGGTCTTCGCGATGCCCTCGAGGTTGCCGTCGGCGAGACGCCAGGTGCGGATCTCCGCCTCGGGCATCGACTGCGTGCGGTCGAGCTGCTCGACGAGCTTCTCAAAGCCCGCCATGCGCGCGAGCGGCGCGTCGACGATGAGCGAGTTGGTCTGCGCATCGGCGCGCACGACGACTTCGCGCGGCGGCTGCAGCTCGGGACGCGCGCGTCCGCGCGGATCGACCGGCACGGGCGGCTGCGGATACATCTCGTCGATGGTCTTGGCGAGTTCACCCGCGCGCGCGACCTTGAGCGAGAAGATGCGGATCTCGCGGTCCGACGCCGACTGCTTGGTCGCGCCGTTGAGGTCCTCGACGATCTTCTGGATCTCGGGCAGGAGATCGGGATGCGCGGCCACGATGAGCGCGTTGGTCTGCGACTCCGCCGTGATCTGCACGGGCTTCGCGCCCTTCTCCTCGGGCGAGCGCTGCGCGTAGGTCTGCATGAGCGCGTTGGCGAGCGTGGCCGCGTCGGCGCTGCGGAGCTGGAGGATGCGCAGCGGCGGCGTGTTGCCGCTCGGCACATCGAGGTTCTTGACGAGCACCGCGAGGAGCTCGTGCTGGCGGCCGTCGGCCGCGACCAGGATCGAGTTGGTCTTGTCGAGCACCTCGATCACGGGCTCGCGCGCAAAACCGGCGCTCTGGCCGAGCTTGCCTGCGGCGAGACCCTCGAGGTACGCCTTGGCGTCGGCGGCCTTCGCGTGCGCGAGCGGGATCACGCGCACATCGGCGCTCGGCGAGATCGCCGTCACGAGCTGGCGGCAGGCATCGTTGAAGCGCGCGAGCGGCTCCTCGTCGCCGCTGGCGACGATGGTTCCGTTGGGCGCGTCGATCTCGGTCTCGATCACGCACTTCTCGCCTTCGCGCGGTTCGAGCGAGGCGAGCTTGAGCGCCTTCGCGACGACCTGCGCAGGATCGCCCGCGCCGACGTCGATCACGCGCACGCCGCGCTTGACGGGCACGACCTGCAGCTGCTTGAGGAGCTGCTCGGTCTTGTCGAACGTCATGTCGTCGCCGGCGACGATGAGCGTGCGGCTCATCGCCTCGGTCTGCACGATCACATCGACGGGCTTCGCGCCGTCCTGGCCGGGCTTGGCGAGCATGCCGCGCGCCGCGAGGTCGCGCAGGCTCGATGCGATGCGCTCGATGTCGCCCTTCTCAACGTGGTAGGTGCGCAGCTGCGCCTGCGGCGGGACCGGCGTGCGGTCGAGCGTCATCACGAGCTGCTCGAAGCTCGCGCGGCGCTCGGCCGGCGCCTCGACGATGAGCGTGTTCGTCGTCGCGTCGGCGGTGACGAAGATGTCCTTCGGCTTCTGGAGATGCGGCAGCGGACGGCCGCGCGCGTCGAGCGGCACCGGCGGCGCGGGATACAGCTTGTCGAGCGCGGCGGCGAGATCGGTCGCCTTCGCGGCCTTGAGCGGCATGACGAACGTCTCGCGCGTGGGCGCGGCGCCCGTGTCGCCCGAGCGGTTGAGCTCGCTCACGAAGCTGCGGATGTCGTCGAACACCGACGGATGCGCGGTGACGATGAGCGTGTTGGTCGTCGCATCGGCCTCGATGCGCACGGGCTTGAGGCGGCGCTCTTCGGGCGCGCGCTCGTCGTAGCGCTTGGCGAGCATCGCGGCCACCTGCGCCGCGTCGCCGCCGCGGAGCTGCAGGAGACGCAGCGGCGGAAGTTCCTCAGGCGAAGTGATGTCGAGGTCGCGCACGAACGCGTCGATCATCGCGAGCTGCGGAACCTCGCCGATCACGTACAGCGAGTTCGTCGGCTCGATGACCTTGATCTCGGCGGCGGGCACGGTGCGCGATGCATCGACCGGCACGGCCGACGCGAGGAGCGGCTGCAGCTTGGCCGCGACATCGGCGGCCTTCGCGGCGCGCATCGGGATGATCTTCGCGTTGCGCGGCGGCGGCATGAGCTGGCGCGCCTGCGCGAGTCCCTGCTCGAACAGCGCGACCGCGGGGCTGCGGCCGCTCACGAGGAGCGCGCCGCTCGACGGATCGACCTCGACCGACGGCATCGGGAGCTCGGCTTCGGAACCCTTCGAGAGCTGCGCGAAGATCATCTTCGCACGCTCGACGAGCTTGGCGGAATCAGCGCCCGGCGCGGGAATCGCGCGGAACGCGAACGCATCGCGCGCGGGACGGTCGAGTCCGGCGACGAGCGACTTGACCTGCGCGACCTGCTCGGGCGTGCCCGAGACGAGCAGCGCCTTCATCGCGTCGACCGCTTCGATCGTCGGCGGAACGAACTGCGTTCCGTCGCGCGGATCGAGCACCTGCTTGGACAGCTCGCGCGCCTGCGCGAGGATCGCGCTCGGCAGCGCGTTGGCGACGGCGACCTGCTGCGTCTCGCGCTCGACCACATGCGCCGCGTCGACCTGGTTGAGCAGCTCGGTGAACCGCGTGATCGACTGCGCGCTGCCGACGAGCACCAGCTCGCGGCTCTTCGCGTCGAGCTCGATGCGCAGG